>CBFDCR010000035.1:0-54315 GCA_965603365.1 uncultured bacterium | reverse complement strand
CTGGGAAAATTCATTATCTCCAATGGGTTTGTTGTTTAATTCACACCAATCAAGCAGTTTTTTATGCCGTGCTTTTGTCTCTGCATCGGCTTTTTTATCCGGTGCCCCCCAGGGAGGATTACCGACAATGACATCGGCGCCCCCCTTGCCAAAACGTTCTTTCCAGAGAGGATTTGACTCAATTAATTGTATGTCAAAGGCACTCCCAGGAAGGATACAGTGAAAATGATTTACCGACCGGCCGGCAGTCGCCAGCAGATTGGGCAATCTATTTCCCATTTTAATCTGCCGGTCAATGGCCGGTGGGTCAAGGTAGTGAAGCATAGAAAGATAGAGGCTGAATGCCGTGATTCTTGCCGCCTCTTCGTTGACTTCAATCCCGGTGATTTGTTCTTTAATAATACGCCTCATCGCCGCGAACGTAAGGGGCTGCTTATTCTTATGCCATTCATAACGCACAATGCGTCGGAATGCTTCCACCAGGAAAATACCGGAGCCACAAGCGGGGTCCAACACCCGCGGCTTTTTCTCGAGTACAAATGGCGTTAAGATTCGGGAAAGAACAAACTCAACCAGAACAGGAGGTGTGTAAAAAACACCATCTCGGCGCTTGTTACTATTTTTATCCTTATCGTCTGGAGAGACATGATAGAACTCTTCATAGATTGAACTTATTAAATCCAGGGGAACTATGTCGAACCGATAGGAATAGAAAAAGAGTTTTTTCTGGATGCCGATGTCCCCATACATTAAATCCTGGATTAACGTAAGATGCTCCTGGTTGACAACCTCTTCCTCCTCATCTACGTCAGGAAACATATCTCCGTTAAAATCACGGGCCAGCCGCCTAAACAAGGCATAGGTGAAACCTTTGTTTACAAGTATGCGAGGATAAAAAGTCTTGTTAACTGAGAAATCAATTCCTCTTCTATCGGCAGGGTTACGCAACAGATCGGTCCAACCGGCTTTTTGACGGGCAACATTTAAAAAATACTCTTCGGTCAATATGCCGCGATCTTCAAGGTAACGAATGAATATAGATCTTCCTATCAGCGCGTGAGCAAAGCGAATATCTTTGCCGGAAAGCCCGTGCTGGATTAACTCCCGTCGAACAGTTTTTAAATCTCTTATCAGAGACTGATCCGCCCGATTTCCCGGTTCACCAAATCTTTCATCTGCAAATAAACGTCCCGATTCCACATGATCGCGATGATATTTTTGTAACTCTCGTGAGACTTTGCTGAACTCATGGAGAGCATCCAGGCTTTCAAGTTTTTCCCACTCTTCTTCCTTGTTTTCATCCACCGGCTTTTGTGCCAGGTCATAAACGGTGATTTCACCCGGGGATGCCAGGAATAAAAGTCTGGGGCGGGCGAGACACCATGCCCGATTGAATGCTTTAATTTTGTCTTCTAATCCGGCACCGCATTCAGCGAAGACCACAACCGGATTATTATCCACAAAAAAAATCTTTTCGACGCCAGCCCGCTTTGCGGCAGCAAACCATTCTCCCTTCTCTAGCCAATCAATGCTCTTCCGGCAGAGAGATGGATCGTCCATTACGGGATACAAGCTGCCGCTCTTGAAATCCAACTCTTCATACAATACATTCAGGCTGCTCATTTTTTAATTGATTATAGCAATAAAAAAATTTTTGTCAATTTGCCGGTTACCCGTATGATCGAGCGTCCCTTCAATGCACTGTTCCTGAAGTTCCCAGGCTTCCATATACAAATATTTAAGGAACCAAAAAAGTAAAGTTGAAATTGTTCTGCTGCTGTGGTAAAAATATCCTGGAGCGGAGTTTTGAAAAAAAAAGAGATCTGCTTTATATCACCTATGTTTTTCAACTGTATTGGCGGTATGGAAACCCATGCCTATGAATTTATCAAAGTGTTTACGGACGATAAAGAGTTCCCCATAAAATCTATTTTAGTGAAGAAATTTGATCATGATGGAATCCCCGTCCGTAATTATGAAGACCGGGATGATCCCGGTGAGGCAAACTCTGTATCAAAAAAGATAAAGAATCTTACCAAAAGGGCATTAACGGGTGATTTTAAAGAAGATGCCAAAAAGATTATGGACACTCGGGATATAGAAAACACTGTGTTTTTTTTGAATAGCCCAACCTGGCTCCCCTCATTTGAAATTATTAAGAAAAAATATCCAGGGGTAAAATTAATTTTAAGATCCGGGGGAAACGATATTGTTGCCGGCTGGATTGCTAATGAAACCAATGATAGAAAAAGTCTTGAAGAATCAAGATCTAGAATTGTCAAAATAATAACCCAATATGTTGACTACTGCATCGTAAATAGCGAATATTCCGCCGGAAGAACAAAATCAGCCGGAGTAAATGAGAATAAAATTGTAAAAGTAATCGGAGGGGTCGACTGCTGTGCATTCTACCCTTCAAAGAGCGCAGCGCGTCCCCGGATAACGATTCTTACAACAGCCAGACTTGTTAAATTTAAAGGCTTTGAGTATTCTATAAAAGCCGTAAAAGAAGTAATTAAAAAAAAAGACATTGATGTTTATTATATGATTGTGGGAGATGGGCCAGAAAGGAGCACTATAGAAAGATTATCCGGAGGCGGACTGGAAAATCGTTTGTCAATTCTCGGCGCGCAGCGAATAGAAGATATGCCTGAATACTATAGTAAAGCAGACATTTTTCTCCATCTGCCGATTTACCTGGAAAGACACGAACGTGGATCTTCATATATTCATACAGAGACAATGGGAAGATGTCTATGTGAAGCCTCTTCTTCGGGATTGCCGATTGTATCTGCAAGGGTTGGCGGCGTTCCAGAGATCGTGGATGATAATGATACCGGATATTTAGTCCCGGAGAAAGATTATATTTCTGCTTCTAAAAAGCTTTTAGAATTAATCCTGAATTTTGATAAGAGAATTGAAATGGGAAATAAAGGCAGAAAAAAAGCCGGAAGGTATTTTGATTGGAAAGTAGTCTTTGAGCAATATCGCAAGATGTTTGTTTGAAAGATAAAAAGCAGCGCAACCAACTTTCTCCCCAAAAGTAAACCGGTTCTTTCCACAGCGTTTCATTTCACTAACACTAACACAAATTTTAAATATTTTTGGCCGGGTATGAGCCTCTCTTTTTTTCTCTCTTTTTAAAAATAGACAGGCGCAAAAAGTATCTCCTTAAAACTTTTGGGGGACTGGACTCGTACTAAAAAGGTGATAAAGATATGAGGAGTCGGTGAACAATAGAAACGGGAAAAAAAATGAAGAAAATAAAAATATGGAGGTTGTGATGAAAAAAGTGGCAAAAAACTATTTGGTTCATGCACTTTTACTCTTTTGTCTGGTTCTTTTAACAGGCGTTCTCTCCGGTCAGGCCAAAGGGGAGACAATCTACCCGGATTACAAGGCGGCTGAACCGGAAAAAACCGGAACCGGCGAAGATATTCCCGAAACATACAAGCCGTATATCGGTAAGTACACGGCCAATTTCGGTCCCTTCAGAAATACAATGTTTACGGTGATGTTTCAGAACGGCAGCCTGGCCGTCGATGTACCGGGCCAGATGGTCTTTGAGTTGAACGAGCCCAATGAAGAGGGCCTGTGGGTATTTAAAATTACAAAGCTGATCAAGGTCTCGTTTCAACAAGACGGGTCCGGCAAGGTGACCCACATGACGATCAACCAGACAACGCCCTTGCCCCGGAAGGCGGAGGATGAGGCAAAGCCGGCCGTAGACGAGACGGTTCCGCAAAAGTACCGCCCCTACCTGGGCACATACCCCGTACCGGCACAGAATATGGAGATAACGGTGCTGTTTAAGGACAATAACCTGGCCGTAAACGATCCCAGGCAGGGAATCGTCAGGCTGAAGGGCCCGGATAAAACGGGAAAGTGGATCGACCAATTTGATAAAAATAAAATTTCCTTTGACACAGATGATGCCGGTAAGGTGACGGCCATGGTTTTCCACCAGCGTTTTTCCATCCCCAAAGGAGTGGCGGCGGCACTGATAGTGGCAGAGACCATCGAGAGTTCGGGCATCGAGGAGGCGCTGAAAAAATATAGTGAACTGAAACAGAACCCGTCGGATGATTGTTTTTTCAGCGAAGAAAGTTTCAACAGCCTGGGCTATCAACTGCTGGGAAAAGGGAAAACCGCCGAGGCCGTCGAAATCTTCAAGTTGAATGTGGAGGCCTATCCGGAATCATGGAATGCATACGACAGCCTGGCCGAGGTCTACATGAAAAACGGTAACAACCAACTGGCCGTCAAATATTACCGGAAATCCCTGGAAATCAATCCCCAAAACGAGAACGGCAAAAAGATGCTGAAAAAGCTTGAAGAGGGAAACGAAAAATAGAAACCCAGGTAGTATATGGTTATGAACATATTCTCCGTGGCCGGCTGGTCTGAAAGCGGCAAGACCACGATGATCGCTCGGCTGACCGAATATTTTAAAGCAAAAAACAAAAAGGTTGTCGCCGTCAAAGGGGTCAGGGAATATACCCTTCAGCCGGAGACCAAAGATTCAAGCATTTTTTTAGAGGCCGGGGCCGACCGGGTCTGGATGGTGGCGGGCCGAGAGATGTTACACATCCGAAGAGTGAAAGATGACAGCGAAGCGGTTAAAATACTGAAAGCCGATTTTGGCGATGCCGACGTGGTGCTGCTGGAAGGCTTTTATCTGGAAAATGTTCCCAAAATCGAAGTGTTTGATTCCCGAGAAAATCGCTCCCTGAAGTTTCCCCCGGACCAACTGGCGGCGGTGGTTGCCGACCGCAGAATGACGGAGCAAATTCCCTATTTTCATAAAGACGACATCGAGGGAATCGCCCAATTTATGGAGGTGTACAATGGAGAGCAAAATGACGCTGAGGATCAATGACCGGGAGATACCGATGAACGCCTTTGTCGAGAGGATATTCACCCAGGTAATCGAAGGGTTGGTAAACGCCCTGGACAAGATCCCCCAAAATAGAGAAAAGATCGAAATTATTCTGGAAAAATAGAATTAAACTCTTACTTTTTAAATACCCTGGAGAGGAAGGATTTTTTGGCCTTGCCCGGGGTTTTGATACCCAGTTTTTCCTTTACTTCTTTGAGCCTAAAGGCCACCTCGTTCCGGGAAGGGTTTATAGATTGGACCCGCTGAAACATCGATAGGGCCTTGTTAAGATTTCCGGCCTGAAAATAGTTTTCCGCCAGGTAAAACCAGACATCTTCGTTGTCTTTATCGATTTTCATCGCCTCGTTGAAATACTTCTCGGCGGCATAAAAATTTTTCCTCTTGAGCAATAAGACTCCCAGATAGATCAAGGCCAACAGATCCTTTTTATCTGTTTTATGAGCCGCCTCCAGCTTTTCTCCGGCCTTGATAGAATTCTGGCGAAGCAAGAAATAAACCCCCTGGTTGAATAAAAACTGAAACACCTTATCGGGGGGATAATAACTGACATCGGCAGATTTATCCGTTTTCCTGAAATCTTGCACCAATGTGACATAGGCTTCATAGTATTTTATAAATTCTCTCTTCAGCATTTCGTCCGTTAGGATCACCTGGCGGAATTTTGGTTGCCACGTTTTCTTCAGGTAGGCAGTCTGGATATCCGTAAGGGTGGCATTCTCTCTCAAGCCCAAAAGCTTCAACGCTTCTCGATCCACTGTCGCTCCTTTTTAAGAAATAATTTTATCATAAATTATTCGATATTAAAATCTTTTTTCATTAAATAAAAGGTCTCCTGAGTCTTGGCTTTGGCGCGCTCAAATGATCCGGTGGTATCGATGGTATAATGGGCCACCTTCAATTTTTCACTCAAGGGAAACTGGGACTTGATTTTTTTCTCCGCCTCTTCCCGGCTGATTCGATCGCGCTCCACCAGGCGTTTCATCTGTTCTTCCTGGCTGGCGTAGACCACGATAATTTTCTCAAAGTCTTTATAAGTACCAGCCTCCACCATCAGGGCAGATTCGTATATAAAAAAGGCGTAAAGGTCGGTTTCCTGAATGTCTTTAAACTTCTTTTCCCTCTCCGTCGTCACCAGAGGATGAACGATTTTGTTAATAAAATTCCTCTTCTCCACATCTTCAAATAAAATCCGGGTGAAGGGATCCTTTTTGATTCCCTGCTTTTCATCATAAATGTCTTCCCCGAACTTCTCCTTGATTTTCTGCAGCACCGGTGAATCGGCAGAAAATATGATTTCCCTGGCAATATCATCCGCCCGGATGGTGTAGCAGCCAAACTCTTCTAAGAGGTTAAGGACGAATGTCTTACCGGTACAGATTCCGCCAGTCAAGCCTATTTTATGCATCATTTCCCTAATGTAATATATTAAATGATAACGTTTTTTTTCAAAAAGTCAATGATTCGATAGACACCTCTGGCATCTACTAAATTTTTGCCGGCAGCTCCCATCCGGATTCTCGTCTCAAGGGTCAGACGATCGAGCTTTTCTATGATACCGGCCTTCAGGACTTCCCGGAGATTCGTTATTTTTAAGCCCGCCCCCCTTTCTTCAAAACTGTCGGCCACCGCTTCGGTCATCCGGTCATAGCAGAGGTAGAGGGCCGGGGTGCCCACGGCTGCGGCTTCATAGAGGGCGTCTTCGGAGGCGATCACCGCCACATCCGCTTCAAAGTAAGCCCTGGCAAGACTCTCGCATTGCCCCACGAAACTGACGGCTGGATATATCCTCTTCAGGGCCTTCTTGTTGGCCTTTTTGATTAAGAAACCGGGTGCCACCTTCAGGTTCAATCGAAACCGACTGAGCCGGTCCACCACCCCCCGTAAATTTCTGTAATCCACGGTATCTCCCAGGTTGAGGAAGACATTTTTGATTTTTTTCCGGTACTTTCGCCGGATTCTGTTGAAATGTCTGAACTTATGATGGAGGACGGCATAAGCGGGATCGACCAACGCATCGATAACGAAGAGAGCCGCCTGATTGGGGCCTTCAGGTTGGCTGAGCTGAAGGGTTTTGATGTCCCTTTGCCGGGCCCATGCCAATAACTCGCCGTCTTCGGGAGCGAAATGGCCAAGATCAAATAAAACGGCCTTAATATCCTTCTTTTTGAGACCGGAGAGAGCCGTTGTCAGGCAGAAGTCAAACTTCCTTTTTTGCAGACGTTCAATAGATGGCTTATCTTTGTTGACACAAAAGAGGATGTCAACCTCTGGCTTCAACAGGGTCGCCAGGTAAAGGCTGCGGTCCAGGCGGTGCCAGCCGACCTGGGGGGAACCTTCGGTTCTAAAAATCAACATGATGGTATACCGGGCTAACAGAAGACTTCACGAATTCTCTTTAACGACCAATCCAGTTCCTTCTTCTTGATGACCAGCGGCGGGGCAAAGCGGATGATCCAATCGTGGGTCTCTTTGGCCAGTACACCTTTTTCCTTGAGGGTGGTAGTGTAAATCCTGGCCTTACCGGTCTCTTTTTTCAACACCACGGCGTTGAGCAGCCCTTTTCCCCGGATCAATTCGATCTTGTCCGAATTCATGGCTCTTAGTTGCTCTCTGAAGTAGGCGCCAAGTTCCTCTGCCTTTTCCGACAATTTTTCCCTGACAATCACATCGATGGCAGCTACGGCCACGGCGCAGCCCAACGGATTACCGCCGAAGGTGGAACCATGGCTGCCGGGCTCAAACACCCCCAATATGTCCTTATTGGCGGCGATGGCGCTGACCGGAAACACCCCCCCGCCCAGGGCCTTACCCATGATGATGATATCGGGATCTATATCTTCATGCATGTAGCAAAACAATTTGCCGGTTCTGCCGAGACCGGTCTGGATCTCATCCACCGCCAGCAAGACGTCATTCTCTCTGGCGATATCCCAAAGACCTTTTAAATAGCCATCATCCGGTAGCACCACTCCGGCTTCCCCCTGGATGGGTTCCACCAGGATGCCCACGGTGTTACTGGAAATCGCCTTGCGGGCGGCCTTGAGGTCGTTGTAGGGGACTATTTTAAATCCCGGGGTATAGGGGCCGTAGTGGTCGTGGGCGATGGGGTCGGTAGAAAACGAGACGATGGTGGTGGTGCGGCCGTGAAAGTTTTCGCAAAAAACAACGATTTCAGCCCTGTCTTTCTTCACCCCTTTGACCAGGTATCCCCACTTGCGCATAGTCTTGATGGCCGTTTCCACGGCTTCGGCGCCGGTATTCATGGGCAGCACCATGTCTTTGCCGGTCAGTTCGGCCATTTTTTTGGCAAATACGGGCCATTTGTCGTTAAAAAATGCCCGGGAAGTCAGGGTAAGGATATCGGCCTGGTCTTTGAGGGCCTTGACGATTTTGGGGTGCCGGTGCCCCTGGTTAACGGCCGAATAGGCGGACAGGCAGTCCATATATTTCCGGCCTTCCGGGTCCCAGACCCAAACGCCCTCCGCCTTAGAGATCACCACCTCTAAAGGATGGTAGTTGTGAGCGCCATATTTGTACTCCATTTCCATGAGTTGTTCTGACTTCAGTTTCGTCATCATTCACCTCATCCAAAATAATTTTTCTACATTCAACTTTACCGATTCTTCCGAAAATTAGCGAATTCTTTTAAGACATATTTTATCAGTTTAAAACGATACGTCAAGCACTTAAATGAGGCCGAAGGGAATATTCGGTCTGTTGAACATGTAACTCCCCTTCTCTTTTAAGAGAAGGGGCCGGGGGATGAGTTAGAAAAGTTTCTATAAGCCGGTTAGGGGTAGAGGTTGTACAACATGCGGGGGAAGGGAATGGTTTCCCGGATGTGGGGGAGTTTGCAAATCCAGGCCACTGTCCGTTCCAATCCCAGGCCGAAACCCGAATGGGGTACCGTGCCGTATCGCCGGAGGTCAATATACCATTTAAAGACCTCTTTTGACAATCCGTGCGCCTCGATTCTTTGTTCCAGAAGGGCGGGGTCATGGATTCTCTGGCTGCCCCCTACGAGCTCCCCGTACCCTTCCGGGGCAATCATATCGACACATAAGGCCTTGTCGGGATCGTCCGGGGCCGGCTGCATATAGAAGGCTTTGATGTTGGTGGGGTAGTGGGTGATGGATACGGGCCGGTCGAATTGTTCGGAGATAATGGTTTCATCGCCTCCCCCCAGATCCTCACCATAGGGGGTATCGGATTGGCCCGATTTTTTGAGGATGTCGAAGGCCTGGTCGTAGGTGATGCGGGGAAAGGGGCTTTTGATTTTCTCCAAAGGCTGAGTGTCCCTTTCGAGGATTTTCAATTCTTCCGGCCTGGTTTCCAGTACCCGTTCCACCACATAGACGATAAGGTTCTGGGCCAATTCGATCACATCGCCCAACTCGGCATAGGCCCATTCCGGTTCCATCATCCAGAACTCAATCAGGTGGCGGCGGGTCTTGGATTTTTCGGCCCGGAAGGTGGGGCCGAAGGTATAGACCCTGCCCAATGCCATGGCCGTTGCCTCGGCATACAATTGGCCGCTCTGGGAGAGGTAGGCCTTTTCATCGAAATAGCTGGTTTCAAACAGGGTGGTGGTGCCCTCGGCGGCATTGGCTGTTAAGATGGGCGGATCTGTTAAAATGAAACCCTGCCGGTCCATGAAATCCCGGATGGCCTTGATGATGGTGGCCCTGACCCTCAATACGGCATTTTGCTTGCTAGAGCGGAGCCAGAGGTGCCGGTTTTCCATTAAAAAGCCGGTGCCGTGCTCCTTTTTACTGATGGGGAATTCGGCGGCGACCTGTACAATCTCGATGTGGCGGATTTCCAATTCGTGACCACCGGGTGCCCGTTTGTCTTCCTTGACTCTTCCCCACACCTTCAGGCTCGATTCCTGGGTCAACTGGTTGAATACCTTAAAAAGAGGATAGTCGGGATCTTTGGACCATATAGTGGACTGGATGATGCCGCTGCCGTCCCGTACCAGGATGAATTTGATCCGGCCGCTGTCCCTTTTGTTGTAGACCCAGCCTTTGATTAACACCTCTTCTCCGGCGTAGTTACCGATATCTTCAATATACACCCATTTATCCATCTTCAAATTATATTGGGTTTTCCCCTTTTAGTCAAACGATATGGCGATTGAATCTAAGGCTACTTTATTTTTATTTTGGCATTGACAGGTTTGAGGATGTTGAGGTGCCGGCGAAGTGATTTCTCGTTTCCGGCAATGATGATGATGCTGCCCCGGAGATTTCTCCCTTCATCTTGCCCGGCTTTCGGGTTGACGATCATCTGGTTTAGACTATTGAGGGATATTCGGGTGAGCATCTCTCGGATGTTGTGGGCTGAAGGTTTGGAGTTGCCGTTATTGGCGGCCAGTATGGTTTCCTGGATTTCTTGCCGGAGGTCGTAATCGAATTGATCGGTTTCCACCTTGAATTTCCCATAGAAATAATTCCGGGCATTTAAATATTCTTTTCGGTCTATTGTCTTTATCCTGAGTTTTTTCTTCTCACTCTCTGCCAATAGGATGAATTTTTCGATATTCTGATAACTCAACCGGCTGACGGTATTGCAAATAATGGAGACATCCCGGTGGTGAATGAGCTCGGTCTCGATCCTGATATTACGCATGCCGAAGTAGCCGGCGGTTCGAAACAATATCCCGGTGGGGAAACCAAAGAGGATATTATTGATGATGCGATACCGCAAATGGGCCTCCCCGTTCAGCGGCGGTATGGATTCGAACCAATAAATTTTGGGTGGTTCCGGGGTATCGGTATCAAAGATAATAACCTTTTGCCGACCGGCAACTGTCAGCGGCTCTTCCTGGAAAGATTCTCTGGTTCTCTTCTTGTAAGTTCTAAATGTTTTCTGGATATTACCGAATAGGAGAAAAGGGTCAACATCTCCTTTGACAAACAACAAAGAATTTTCCGGGGTATAGATGTCGTTGTAAAAGACCAGAATCTGGGCAAATTTGACGTCCTTCAGGGGGTCTGACGATACTAAGGTATTCCCCAGCAGGTGTTGGGGGAACAGCTCGCGATAGGCAATCTGAAAGGCGACTTTCTGCTGCCACTCCCTACTTTTCAGGGAGTAATTCCAGTAGTTGTCGACGCTGTCTTTGAATTTATCCAATGTGAAGGATTTATAATTGTAAATTTCCTTCAATAATTGGGCAAACAGGTGTATTTTATCGGAAAGAAAATTGATTTTTAATTTTAAATAATCTCCCCGGTTGACGATCTCGTAGTCATTACCCAGTCTCCTTAAGATGCCCAGAAGATCCGTATCGGTCTTGTTCATATCCCGGTTAAACATGTTTTCCAGTATCAAAACCGGCACCGCAGGGTTGACGGTTTTGTCCCTATAAAAAATGATCAGTTCCCCATGGGAAAACAACAGGTTGTCATCTTTTAAAATTTTTATCTTTAAACCTTTGGAACTGGTGAACTCAAAAAGATTTTTCTTGGCCCCGATAAATAAGGGAAGACATAACAATATTAGAAGGGCTGCCAGAGATCGTCTTATAAATATATTATTTTCGGTAAACATTTAGATTGACCAGGTTATTCCGGTTTAGATATTTTTTACTGACCCGGATAATGTCGGTGGCAGTTATTTTTCTGATTTTTTTCAAATGGGTCTCTTCCAGATCAGGGGTTCCAGACAAATGAAGGGTTTCGGCCAGCATGATGCTTCTGCTCTCCAATTGAGCAACGTTTTTAGCAAAATCGATTTCCATGAGGGATTTCACCACTCTAATCTCTGTGGCCGGTTGTCGGAGGTTCATGAGTGTTTGAATTTGCCGGTTCAGGATATATTTTGCCTTCTCCAGAGCGACCCGATCGGGAGACGAGACTTTGATAACCAGGGCATTGGCTTCGATGTGGTCGGTATATTCGTAACTGATCTCGACATCCAGATTGTTCATTCGCTTCAGGACCTTCTCTAATATAGATATGCGCTCATCCACCAGGTAATAGCGAAGAAACTCAAAAGTGAAGTAGTCGTCACTTAATTTAGAGGGAGCCCGATAGCCGTACAGAAAAAAATGCTGCGGTAAATCCTCGATGAGCCAGTTTTTAAAAGCCACCTGGGTCCTGGGGCTTATGGTCCTGTATTTTCTGTTTTTGGATTCACCCTTTGGTAAGGAGGGGGGGAAATGTTTGTCGATGAATTGGGTTAATTCAATCAGGTCATACTTTCCCACAATAACCAGAATGGCATCAGACAGGTTTCTAAAACGGCCGTATATTTTTTTGATCTGGCGGTTATCGAAATTTGTGATTTTCTCCGGATCTCCGTACACCGGGATTTGATAAGCAGTACCTTCGAAGATCTTTGACTTGGCCCATTCCACGGCCCGGTAGTGCGGGCTGCCCTTCATCAGTCGGAGGATCCTTTTAGAGATTTTGTCCTTTTGAAGGTTGATGGCGCGATCGTCCAATTTAAGTGACAGGATTCGCTCGCTTTCCAGCCACAGGGCATTGTTAATCAAGTCATTGGGGATAATCTGGTAGAACAATGAGCGGTCGTAATTGACCCTTTCAACCACCACACCTCCATTTTTCTTCACCAGCATGAGCCGGTCATAGGGCTCCAGATTTTGGGTTCCCAGCCGCATCAAATGTTGATATAGATAGGAAGCCCCTCTGATTTCGGGGGGATCGTCTCTGGTTCCGTTTCTGTGATAGAATAGGACGGCGGTGGCCGAAATATCTTCGATAGGAGAGAGGATGATTTGCAATCCGTTTGTTAATTTGAGCGTATTAACTTCCAGTTTGGCCTGTAGGGGGGCCATCAGGCATATTAGAATTGAAGTGCTGATTAAGAACCTTCTCACCATACCATTTTAACCGACTATTTAAAATTAGTCAATTTTTCTACACATTAATCGCCGGCAAGGTTCATTTTTTTATCTTAATTTTAAGTTTACCCTGTTCCACAGTGAGGTTGACCTGGGCATCGATGAGGTTGGAGGAGATCAATTTGGCCTTCAAAGAGTTGACCAATTGATTTTTTGAGGAGACGTTTTTCTCTCCTCCGGGTATCACCGTTTTGTATTTCTCATAAAATTGATCGAAAGATTCCTCATGGTTCAGGCTGACGTTGATATTGTGTTCGACTTTCTGGGGTGCTCGGGGCTTATCCATATATACCTGGGGTTTTTTCTTGATCACCACCATGCCGGTTTCGACTTCATGGAGTCTCTTGAGCCACATATTGTTGTAGAGGGTAAATTTCGAGGCAATGTTCTGGATCAAGAGATTGATCCTGGCCTTTTTTTGATCCGAATACAGTAGTTTCCGGATGGCCTTTTCTATTGCCTCCCTCTCCTTTTCCGGAGGCGTTTGAAGTTCACCGGAAAAGAACAGAATGTATTGGGTCTTCAGATTTTCGATGCGGCTGTCCAGTTTATGAATTTCCCCCTCGATGTCCAGGCCTTTTTGCTTCAACGACTCATGTTCTTCCATTTTCGCTTTTTAGTATTCCCTGGCTTCTTCTTCGCCTTCAAGCACCCGATAGACCCCTTCTGCTAAGGCTTCCATCTCATCTTCGCCGGGATATACCTGGATGGGGGCGATGAAGCGGATCCTCTGCCCGATGATTTTGACAAAGAAATCGGCCCGGGCCATCCCGCCGCTCATTACAATGGTATCCACCTTACCGGAGACGACCGTAGCCAGGGCGCCCACCTCCTTGGCCACCTGGTAAGCCATGGCCTCTACCACCGCGATGGTTTCGGGGTCTCCTTTCTTATATAATTCTTCTACTTTCATAAAGTCCCGGGTGTTTAAGTATGAATAAAGTCCCCCGTTATTCCAGACCAGATTTCTAAACTCTTTGTAGGAAATTTTCTCATCCCTGACGTACCCAACCACCTGTAATACCGGTAATCCGCCGCTGCGATCCAAAGAAAAGGCGCCCTCTTCGGTGGGATTGACGGCGTCCACCATTCTACCGTTTTTATGTACGGAAACGGAAATCCCGGTTCCCAGGTGAATCACAATTAAGGTGATTTCACGATAGTCCAGGTGGTTTTCCCGGGCATAACGTTTGGCCACCGCCTTCATATTCAAGGCATGGGAGAGCATATTCCGTTCAAATAATTTATGTCCGGAGTATCTGGCAATAGGCTCCAACTCATCCACCGAGATCGGGTCCACCACAAAACAAGAAATCCCGGCCCGTTGGGCAATGGAAAGACCGATCTGGGCGGAAAGGTGTGACGCATGGAGCCCCCTCCTGGCCTCAATTAAATCATCGATCATTTTCTGGTTTACCCGGTAGGTACCGCTTTCCAGAGGTTCCAACAGTCCCCCTCTGGCGGCAACGGCGGCCAACTGGTGGCCTTCAACCCTTTTCTCCTTTAAAAATTCAACGACGATGTTCTCCCGGAAATCTTTTTGGGCATTAATATCTTTAAATTTGGCAAGAGATTTGTCTGAATGTCGGATCTCTTCGACAAAAGCCGGCTTTTGGCTATTGTAAAGCCCAACTTTTGTGGAAGTATTACCGGTATTAATCACCAATATAAGGTTTGCCATTACAATCTCCTAACCTCTTTTCTTCAGGTATTTTTTAATAATGGGTTCCAGTTTTTTCAAGGTCTTTTCCGGATAGAGGCCGGGACTGGTGATCAATGCATATTTTAGAGAATCTGCACAATCGCAGTGGGTTCTTTCCCGCTCTACAGAGAGGGTTAAGGACTCGATTAACTTGACGGCGTTTGTGACATTCTTGTTTAAGTATTCAATTACCATTTCCACATTCACCGGGCCTTCTTCTTCATGCCAGCAATCGTAATCGGTGACAAAGGCTAAGGGCAGAAAACACATTTCCAGTTCTCGGGCCAGTTTTGCTTCCACCGCCTGGGTCATGCCGATGATAGAGAATCCCTGATTACGGTAAAAATTTGATTCTGCCTTAGAGGAAAACTGGGGGCCCTCCATGTTAAAGTATACTCCCCCTAAGTGTACGGTAATCCCGATTTCTTTTGCCCCCTTTGCCGCTGCTTTCGAAAGGTAGGAGCAGGTGGGCTCCGCCATGGACACATGGGCCACGATTCCCTCTTCAAAAAATGTTTTTTCTCTTTTAAAGGTGTTGTCGAAATATTGATCCGGGATCACCAGATGTATGGGCTCAAGCTCCTCCTTTAAAGATCCCACCGCTGTCACGGAGATGAGTTTCTCCACCCCCAACATCTTCATGGCAAAGAGGTTGGCCCGATAGTTGACCTCCGAGGGGTTGAGGCGATGTCCCAGACCGTGTCGAGACAGAAAAGCGACGGTTCTACCGTTCAGTTCACCGATCATAAGCTGGTCTGAGGGGCGCCCGAACGGTGTGTCCTGTTGGACGTAATGACTGTTTTTGACATTTTTCATACGATAAAAACCACTTCCACCAATAATGCCGATCTCTACTTGCTCCATATTGACTCCATTTTAAATTTATTTTAGCCTACAATTTTATTTCAACGTATATTATCAATAAATCGGCCCTGAATGTCAACATGCCCCCCAAAATTTCAGCAATTCTAATTTTGAAGATTTCGTGTCATTAGTTTTTTGAGAGTGGATTGGGGCCAGGCAAAAATTTTTTGCAGTTTTAGGAGGACTATTGTAAAATAAGGGAACTGACGGAGGCAATATGAAATATTTCAGATGGGTATTCTTGATTATTTGGGTGCTGGTGTCACTCCCTTTGGCGGCCGGCTCAGGAGAGCAGCCGGCTGAAGTCGTCGTTGCCATGTGCCGACCCCTGGTGGGTCAGATCAAGAACATCGAGCAATTGTATGAAAAAGATATGATCCCGCTGGAACGGATTCGACTGCTCTGTATTTTTCATGAGGATGAACTGAGCGATTATCAACCCGCCTTTGATTATGTGGAAGAAAACAAATTAGCCTGGGTACAGTTTAAGAAGATCGAGGGAGAGGTGCCGATAGAGAATTTATTCCGGGAGAATAAATGGACGGCGCAGTTTAAAAGAATTTTTACCGTCAGTCTGGGGATCATTTTTACCGGCGGCATGGACATCCCTCCGGCTATTTATGGAGAAGAGAGCCATCTGTTAACCGAAGCCACCACCCCGATACGCTCGATGTATGAGGCCTCGTTTTTATTTCATCTGGTGGGGGGGAAACAGAATCCGACATTCAATCCTTTTTTGATTTCCCGGCCTGAATTTCCAATTCTGGCCATTTGTCTGGGGGCCCAGACATTAAATGTGGCGGCCGGCGGGACGTTGGTTCAAGATATCCCCGGTGAAATTTACGACTGTCAAACCATTGAACAGGTGTTGAGGCTCGATCCGGAGAAAATTCACAGTTCTATCTATAGGAAGAAATTACATGTTCTAGAAGAAGACCTTAGCCCTGCCTTTCACCGGATTCGATTGAAGGGGAACAGCATATTCGTTAAAAGAATGAATATGAAAACATCGGATTATCCCTATATATTGACTTCCCACCACCAGGGGGTGGAAAAGCTGGGCAGTGGATTGGTCGTAGCCGCCACCTCCATGGATGAAAGAGTGGTGGAGGCGGTGGAGCACAAAAAGTTTAAAAATGTACTGGGGGTGCAGTTTCATCCCGAATACGAAGGCCTATTTCGCAAAGGGCGTTTTTTCAAAAGAGGGCCCGGCGAATCCCAAACATGGAATTTACGCCGTTTTTTAATGGATCATTCCCCTTCCATGAAATTCCATCGGAACCTCTGGCAATGGTTTGTCCGGGCCCTCCGGGATCAAGTCCGTCAACGACTCACAGGGAATTAAAACTGTTTTTCAAATTGGAATTTTTTTAGTTTTCAAATTCTTAATTTGCTTTTTCTTTTAAAATCTCATATAATACACTGTTCGAGATGTCCAAGAAAATGAGGATGTTTAATGGCAGAAGAATTGTTGAAAAGTATTATGCAATTGAGCAAAGAGCGTGGCATATCTCCGGACATTTTCTATTCTGCCATTAAGGAGGCACTTCTCACCGTTTCAAAAAGATATTTCGACAGCGAACCTGAAGCCGACGTCCAGGTAGAAATCGACAAGGATAAAGGAAATATTCAGGTTTATATTACCAAATTGGTAGTGAAAAAGGTTCAGGACCCCTCCACAGAAATATCCTGGAAAGAGGCGCTAAAATACAATTCTAAAGTAAGGGAGGGAGATGAGATTAAAATATTTTTGCCCGGGGAAACCCTGGGACGGGTGGCGGCCCAAACTGCTAAAAATATCATCATGCATAAAGTGTTGAAGGCGGAACAGCAAAAGATATATGACAAATACCTGCCTCTAATGGGTACGTTAATTTCCGGAGAGGTCAGACGGATCGAAAAAAACAATGTCATCGTAGGGCTCGATATCGGGGAAGCCATCCTGCCTCCAAAAGAACTGTCAGCCAAGGATATATTTAGAAGGGGTGATATCATCAAATTTTACATCAAAAGAGTGTTCCCGGAAGGTAAAGGGCCTTTGATTTTGGGATCAAGATATATGAACGATTTCGTGTTGGAACTCATCAAAAAAGAGGTTCCAGAAGTAGCCGAAGAAATCGTTAAAATTTTTGGAATTTCAAGAGAACCTGGGATAAAATCTAAAGTCGCCGTATACTCCATAGATAAAACAGTCGATCCGGTAGGAGCCATCGTTGGCATGAACGGTAACAGGGTATTGTCGATCACCAAAGAACTGAGAGGCGAAAGAATCGACGTGATTGCCTGGAGTAACTCTCCGGAAAGGTTTATTGCCTCTGCGCTAACTCCGGCCGAAGTGGTAAAAGTTAAAGTTGTGGACCGCGACAACAGTAAAGCGGAAGCTACGGTGTCCGATGCTTCACTTTCATCTGCCATCGGGAAAAAGGGAATTAATATCAAGTTGGCTTCAAAATTGACCAAATGGAACATCCAGTTGACCAACAGAATGGAAAACCGAAGCAAGGTAACCCAGAAGAAACTGTAGGGAGGAATGTGAATGCAGAGTATCAAACTCCATGAAGCGACCAAAAAGTTCAAGATCTCCAACAAACTGGCGATGTTTTTTCTGGAAAAAATAGGGCTGCCGGTAAAGTCTCATTCCTCGGTGATTTCAATGGAGCAATTGGAAAGGCTGCGGGAGTTTTCCCAAAGTACTGAAAAGTTTACCGAGATTATCGGAGCGTATGAAGGAATCGAAGCGGAAAAGAAAATAAAGAAAAAAGCCCAGGAAGTGGAAGAGAAAAAGCCCGAGCCGGAATTAAAAACCAAAGAAGAAGAAAAGGCTGAGGTCGAAAAAAAGAAAGAGGCGGCACCGCCGGTCCCGAAACCTGTCGTAGTGGAGATAATTGCGCAAGAGAAATCCACCGAAAAAGAAACAGATAGAACAAAAAAGAAAAAAGATCCCCTGGAGAGTCAAAAGGTAGACCGGGAAGAAGAGAGGAAAGAGAAAGAGAAGATAGCGAAACGATTTACAGACGATGGCAAAGGTCCCTACCGAGGTAAAAAAGGGGAGCCGGAAAAAGAGGTTAAAAAGATAGAGAAGAAAAAAGAAAAATATAAACATAAACACATAAAGAAAAAAGGGTTCAAAGAGGTTTTCAAAAAAAAGGAGGTTGCAGCTCCCCCAAGAGTCCGCGTTGTTAAAGAAAAGAGAAAAGAGGAGCCTCCGGAGTTGCCAAAGAGCATCCAGAGCTTTGATTTCATAACCGTAAAAGAATTATCTAAAAAGTTTAACATAAAGCTGAAAAAAGTAGTAGAGACATTAAGGGAGCTAAAAAAAGAGTACATGACCAATCAAATCATGGATTTAGAAGACGTGATAGAAGTATGCCATAAACTTGATGTAAAGCTGGACGTGGTTTCCTATGAGGATTACATTTTTTTGAATTCCATTAAACAAAATAAGACAGAGCAAGTTCCCAGAGCTCCGGTAGTGACGGTCATGGGGCATGTCGATCACGGCAAGACAACCCTGCTGGATTCGTTACGAAAAACCAGAGTCGCCGAAAAGGAAGCCGGCGGAATTACCCAATCTATCGGTGCTTACAAATTGAATATAAAGGGAAACGATATCATCTTCATCGATACCCCCGGGCATGAGGCATTTACCACCTTACGAGCCAGAGGAGCAAAGGTTACGGACCTGGTCGTACTGGTGGTGGCCGCCAACGACGGTGTACAGCCCCAGACCACCGAAGCTATTAATCATGCCCGTGCCGCCGAAGTGCCCATTATTGTGGCCATCAACAAGATTGACCTGGATGGGGCCGATCCGAACAAAGTTAGGCAAGAATTGAGCCAGCAGAATCTCCTGGTCGAAGATTGGGGCGGCGATGTGGTCTCCGTCGAAATTTCGGCAAAATTGAATCAAAATCTGGATGCCTTGCTGGAGATGATCATCCTGGTAGCCGAACTGCAAGAATTAAAAACGTATCGGGATATTCCCGGCCGGGGAACGATTATAGAATCTCGACTCGACCCCCAACTCGGTGCCGTCGCCACAGTATTGGTTTTAAGCGGCATCGTCAGACGCGGCGATTTCTTTATCTGCGGAAATGCGGTGGGGAAAATCAAATCCATCTTTGATGATCAGGAAAATACGCTAACCGAGGCCCGGGCACCGGTGCCAGTCGAAATCATGGGATTTGAAGAGGTACCTCATGCAGGAGATATATTTCAAATTGTGGACGATATTGAAAAAGCCCGAAAGGTCATTGGGATGAGAAAAATCAAGGGAAAAGAGGCCAGAGAAGAAGAGGTGATGCAGGAAAAGAAGCTTAGTTTACAGAACCTTTTCAAGAAAATTGAAGCGAACCAGGTTAAAACTTTCCCCCTCATTGTTAAGACCGATAATTTTGGCTCCGGCGAGGTGCTGGAAAAGATTTTACTCAAGCAGGACAGCGGAAATCTGAAAATAGATACTGTACATAAAGGAATCGGCAATATAACGGAGAGCGATATTCTTCTCGCCTCGACGGCAGGTGCGATTATTATCGGCTTCAATGTCAAAGCATCCCAGAAAATACTGGCCCTGGCTAAAAGAGAACGAATAGAAATCAAATTGTACAATGTGATTTACCACTTGATAGAAGATATTGAAAAGGCGATAAAGGGTGAAATGGAACCCGAATATGTAGAGAATCGAATCGGTATCGTCGAAGTTCTCCAGAAGTTTAAGATCTCGAAAGTGGGCATTGTGGCCGGATGTCTGGTCAAGGATGGCAAGGTGACCAACAAATCGAAGGTAAAAGTCCTCAGGGGCAAAGACTTTGTATTTGAAGGTAAATTAGAATCCCTGAAAAGAGTGAAGGATGAGGTTAGCGAAGTCAGAGCAGGCACGGAATGCGGTATCAAAATAAAGAATTTTAACGCCATTGAAGTGGGGGATACGTTAGAAGTCTATGAGCGGACACTGGTGCAATGATTATCGGGGTGATGGTGCTGGATTTATTATATGAAAACTCAAGCAGTTTAAAAGATAAACGGCATGTGGTTTCCAGCATAAAGGAGAGACTGCGTCATAAATTCAATATATCTATCATTGAGAGTGATTATCAGGATTTATGGCAAAAGATCCAGATTGCCGCGGTAACGGTTTCGAATTCACGTCATATTGTCGATCAAGCGTTCGACCAGATCGAAAAATTTATCTTTTCACATTACCCTGTCCGGTCCCTCGAAATTCATAAAGAGTATGTTTGAAATGTCACACCGGGTCGAAAGGTTTTCC
The DNA here is from genome assembly GCA_965603365.1 of uncultured bacterium. Taxonomy (GTDB): domain Bacteria; phylum Acidobacteriota; class Aminicenantia; order UBA2199; family UBA2199; genus JAHELQ01. Next base: position 33,710 of record CBFDCR010000035.1, on the reverse strand, counting down.
AGCACATTGAAACACTGCCTGGGCGATATTTTAATCAATGAAGTCCACAACCCGGAATTAAAGTTTATTTCTATTACGCGGGTGGATGTGAGTCCCGATCTAAAACAGGCCCGAGTGTTTTTTTCTTCTCCCCCGGTCATGGTAACGAATCCTTCAGTACAACTAACAAAAGCCAGGGGATTCATGAAAAGAATGTTGGCTAAAAAAATGGTACTCAAATATGTTCCAGAGTTAATCTTTGAGGAAGATGTGTCCGGTGGATCTGAAAACATAAAGGTTGATGCAGGTGGACAAAGAGGATGAAGGAGAAGATTGTCGATTTGGTTCAATCCGCAAAAAAAATTGCCATTAGCTCCCATGTCAGGCCGGATGCCGATTGTATCGGCAGCGGGTTGGCCCTGTATTTGATGTTAAAACAATTGGGAAAGGAAATCTGTTACTACAATACAGACCCAGCCCCATACCCCCTGACGATGCTGCCCCATTACAGCGTGATCACCTTTCGGCAGGTTTTCCCTGAGTCTTTTGACCTCTATTTTCTGATCGAAGGGGCCAGCGAAATTAGAACCGGCCAGAAACATATTGATCGATATGTAACGATCAATATTGATCACCATGCCACCAGTTCCAATAAGGCCAATTTAAATTGGGTCAAGCCCGAGGCGGCGGCAGTGGGAGAGATGATTTATGATTTGGGCTTGGATTTAAACATTGAGTTTACCCGAGACATCGGTTTTAATCTGTACGCGGCCATTGTTTCTGATACCGGCTCCTTTAAATATTCCAATACCACCGCCAAATCCCTGGCCATCTGTGCGGAGCTGATCCAAAAAGGCGGTTTTACGCCGGCAGAAGTCAGCAATTTACTCTTCAATTCCAATCACTTAGAAAAGATCCAGATGGTACAGAAAGTATTGTCTACCCTCGAAATGGCACTGGACCAGAAGATATGCATTATCCGGTTTGAACAATGCTTCTTGAAAACCCTGGATTTAAAAGACATTGAGACCGAAGATATCATCTCCATTGCCCGTTCGATTTCCGGTGTGGTAGTCACACTTTTTTTTAAAGAGATCGGCAAAGATCACTATCGGGTTTCGATGCGTTCAAAGGGAAACTTCAACTCTCAAAAGGTGGCCCTGCAATTCAATGGCGGCGGTCATGATCATGCGGCCGGCTTTTTTTATAAGGGAAAATTTGGCAGGGCAAAAAAGGATATTATAGATATCATCAAGCAGCAGTTGTTATGATCCATGGACTGATCGTTTTTAATAAACCCTTGAATCTGACTTCCCATTCGGTGGTAGAAAAGGTCCGACAGATTTTTCCCGGCCAAAAGGTTGGACATTTCGGCACACTGGATCCAAGGGCAGAAGGCGTACTCCTGGTGGGAATCGGCAAGGCCACCCGGCTATCAAATTTTTTCATGAAGAAAAAAAAGCTCTATACCGGGAAAATTATGTTTGGGATTGCCACCTCTACCTATGATTCGGAAGGAGAACCCCTGTCGGAAAAGAAAGAGGTGGATCTAAGACAACTGGATATCGAATCGCTGCTTTCTGAATTTAGGGGCGAGATATTGCAGACACCTCCCATGTTTTCGGCAAAAAAGTTTAAGGGGAAACCCCTTTATAAATATGCCAGGAAGAAAAAAAAGTTCGATTTAAAGCCCGTCAAAGTGCAGGTTTTCTCATTAAAAGGGAAAATAGAAGGCAAAGATGCGTTGCGGTTTGAAGCTGTCACTTCGGCAGGCACCTATATTCGCTCACTGGCCCATGATCTGGGTTTAAAGGTGGGAAGTGGTGCCTATCTGGCGGAGTTACGACGTGAGGGGATCGGAGAATTTAGCCTGAAGGATGCCGTTGAGATAAAGGAACTGGCAGGAAACCCCGATGAATCAGATATTTTAAACATGGTAATCCCCATCGAATCGCTGCTGCCCGAATTCCCCAAGGTGATTGTCAACGAGACCGCCGGCCAGGGGATTCTCAATGGAATGCCGCTGATGATTCGGCATATCGTCAAGATCTTTTCCCATGAAGTGGCGGCAAATTACAGGTTATTTGATGAACAGGGGCGACTATTGGCTATTGCCCGAAGGGACGAAGAGAAGAAATGCTTCAAGCCCTATATCGTTTTTTCCGATTAATAATAAACGGAGACGATAAATTCACCTTTATTGTCATCAACTTTATAATCGTTGATGCCGACATATAGATTGCCCTCCTGACTGAGGGGAAACGGGGCTTTGTCGTCTCCTACATAAAAGGGGATTCCTCTGTCACCGACTTTGGCAATTAAGGCGCCGGTGGGCTGATTGGGCATCGGCTTGCGCCGGTCCCACTTTAAATCCAATTCTCCCACCTGAAGGACCTTGACATTTTCGTCAATATAGATGGAACCGGACGCAGAAAAAAATATCTCGCTGCCGATCTTGACCTTAATTCCGGTATTTATCCATTTCTGGTTTGCCGTTAGGACGACCTTTTTGAGCCTCTTTCCCCGTCTTAATTCTCTATATTTACGTTCCATTTCCTCCCGGGCGGGTAAGTTGTCTTTTTTGGGATCGTTAAATTCGATTTTCCAGATCTTATATAGGGGAAACCGATTGCTGTGGTAAAACTTACCAAATCGATAGACATTGAAGTAAACGGTGTCGTATTTAAAGGCCACCATTTTGCCTTCAAAGATCTTCCCATCGATGGTATACAAAATATCGCCCAGAATTTGTCCGCTGAACAATAACCAAAAAGTACACAGAAAAAATTTTAACATTTTCATTTCTCTTAGCTTATAAGAATTCAAGAATAGAAGAACACTCCTTTATAAACTATTTTGGCGGAATTTTCAACATAAATTTTCTCTTTACCTAAAATTCTAATGATCCCCTCTTGAGTCTGAATCCACAATCTGTCCTGAACCAGATTTAATTTTTGCAGGACGGCAAAGACGGCAGCACTGCCGGTGGAGGAAGAGAGGGTTGGGCCGACGCCCCTCTCATAAAAAAATACCCGGCAATCCAGAGGATCGTTATAATCCACAAATTCGACGTTGACCTGTTGGGGGAAAATATTGGCCCCGGAGAGCAGCTTTGCCAGAGAGATCAGTTTATCTTCGCCGGCTGGCTCTTTAAAAAGTATCACCGCATGAGGATTCCCCACCGAAACCGGGTAAAAGGTGACGCCCTTATGTTCGTATTTCAGTATACCCTGCTTCAAGAAAGGGAAAAATTGGCGATTCTGGAAATCGGCTGCTCCGATTTCTACTTTTAAGCCCAATCGATTATTGTCTCGATTGATCAATGAGATACTCCGTTCCCCCACCCTGGTGTGGAGAATCACTCTTTCCTGAAATTTATTTAAATATAACAGCAGGGCGGCACAGCCGGCCATACCGTTACCGGAAAGTTCTGCCCTGCTGCCATCCCGGTTATATATATCAAAGTCCGCCGACTGTTTCCGGATTTTGAAATAAATAACACCGTCGGCTCCGGGGCCTGTTTTCCGCTGGCACAGTTTTTTTGCCAGGTCCCCTTTATTGAGGCTCTTCAAACACAGTAGATCCGACTGCCCCAGGTCCACATGCAAAAAATCATTTCCTGTTGAAACGGTTTTATAAAAAATCATTCTGGAAGTTTAAATCTCATTAAATATTCGCTGCCCGATCGATTGATATACAAGAATATAACTGCTCCCGGTTCCTTCTTAGAAATAACTCTCCTGAAGTCTTCAACACTATTCATCTCCGTTCGGTTGACCGCTACGATCACATCGCCTTCTCTGACTCCATTTTTGGCCGCCGCGCTGTCTTCTTTGACACTCCTGACCAGCAGACCCTCAGACGTTTCCAATTCATATTCCCGGGCCAGCGAACGGTTATTTTTAATCAGAATCATGCCCAGATCCATGGTCCTGCTCTCTTCTCCGGCTGCCCTGAATCGGATGGTATCCGGGGCCTCACCCACGGTGACTTTTATTTTTTTCTTTTCGGTTTCCCGGTAAATGGACAGTTCAACTGTATCCCCGGGGCTGGATTCCGCTATCATGGTCTTAAGATCCGCACCGGTCTTTACTCTTTCGCCGTTTACTTCGACAATCAGGTCGTACCGCTTCAGGCCGGCCTTCTCTGCCGGGGAATTGTCTTCGACAGTGATAATAATAACGCCCGCCACCGGCAGATCGAATTGTTTGGCCTCCACTTTCGTCAAATCTTGAATGCTCACCCCTAACCAGCCGCGCACCACTCTACCTTTGGCCTTTAGATCTGTTACGACCTTTTTGGCCATATCCGAAGGTATGGCAAAGCCAATGCCCACATTACCGCCCACGGGTGATATGATGACAGAATTGATGCCGATGACCTTGCCCTCCATGTTGATGAGGGGGCCGCCGGAATTTCCCCGGTTGATAGCGGCGTCGGTCTGCAGAAAGTCCTCGTATTCTGCAATGCCCAACTGCCTTCCCTTGGCAGATATAATGCCGCTCGTCACGGAGAGATCCTGGTTGAGGGGGTTGCCGATAGCCAGCACCCACTCACCCACTTCCGCTTTATTGGAATCTCCCAGTTCGACGTAGGGCAGATTATTGCCCTTGACTTTGAGCAGAGCCAGGTCGGTTTTGGGATCGGTGCCGACCTTCTTAGCGGTAAAGTTCTGGTTATCGTAGGTCAGGATTTTAATCTTGACCGCATCTTTGACCACATGATTGTTGGTTATAAGATAGCCGTCCGCAGAGATAAAGAAACCGGAGCCAACGCCTTCCACCCGCTCTCGCCTTCTCCGCTGCGGAAGATTGAAAAAACGCTCGAACAGATCATCGCCAAAGGGAGATTGACCCCGCTCCACGATGGATTCGGAGACCACCTTGACCACCGCCGGCTTGACTTTCTTGACCAGGGAGACGAAATCTTGCATCGGCCCCTTAATGGACTCCGCGGCTGCCACCTGGGGGCTTAAAACCTGCGTATTGTTATCTGACTTTTGCAGGTAACCGAAGGTCAAGGCGAAGAACAATGTCCCCGCCAAAAAACTTAAACCTGCGATTAAACCTATTTTCTTCATTTTATTCTCCTTAACTTTGTTGTTTTTTTAGATTTGTGTCCCGTAACCCCGTACCGATAATAAGGAAACAGGATATCATATATAGACGACAATTGATTTTGTAAAGTTTCATTTTTTTCCCAAACTCTTGATATAGGATATGATACCGTCATACAGCCCCCTGGCAATCAGATCCCTGTATCGGCTGCTCTTTAACCGCAATGCCTCCTGATAATGGCTTAGAAAGGATACCTCCACCAGCGCCGACGGCATTCTGGAGCCGGCCAGCACATAAAAAGGCGCTTTCTTAACACCCAGACTCTCGATCCGGCTATATTTCGTCTGCAAGCTTTTGACGAGATTGTTCTGAACAAAATTTGATAAAATTTTTGATTCTGACTTTTTAGCATTCTTGAGAATCTGCTCAATAATGGATTTCATTTCGGCAATGGATTTGGTGCTGACCGCATTCTCCTGGGCCGCCACCTGTATGGCCCGGGGATCGGTGGTCATACTCAAGAAGTATGTTTCAACACCTCTGGTTTTGTTTCGGGGGGAAGAGTTTAAATGAATGGAAAGAAAGATATCGCCCTTCTGGGAATTGGCAATAGCGGTTCGCTCTTCCAGCGAGATATAGACATCCGTATCCCGGGTGAGAAGAATATCGTATTTGGAATTTTTTATAAACATATCTTTTAACCGTTTGGCAATATCCAGGACGATATCTTTCTCATAGAGTTTCAGCCCCTTGTTACAGGTTCCCGGGTCCATCCCGCCATGGCCGGGGTCGATGATGATCTTATGTACCCCCAGGCCCAGTTGCCGGGGCAGCGTATAGGTGCCGTTGATTTTATCGGGAGGGGTAGCGGGATCCAGAACCGGCGGGGCTGCGCTTTTGCCATTATGGTTGTTTTCCTGAAAGATGTCGAAAACGATCCTGAAGGGGGAAGTTAAATAGAATCGATTGTACTTGCCGATGTGATCGAAATCAAAAACCACCCGCAGGGTATGATGCTGACTATGTCCCAGGCGGATTCTCTTTAGATTTCCGGCTTCTATCTTGATTTCCTTTCGTCTATCCAGGGGAAAAGAGGGGGAAAAGGTGCATTGTTTCAAGTCGAAATAGAGCCTTTCGACATCTTTACCGGGCAGAGTTTTCTCTTTTATCGGCAATTCCGAGGAAAGATCCAGCACCACCCGGGTGTAATCGGGATAAGAGAAATAACGGATGTTGTTGAGTTCTACCGTACCCTTACCAGGGAGGGTGACGGCTAAAAAAAATAGAAGTACTAATGTCGCTGCAGTTCTTTTCATACCCTCCTTGTAGTTTACCCCAAAACCCGTTACTTTTCAATACTTTAGGACTTAATATAGAAGATATAGAAGATATAGCAACTCTTCTATTTAGTGGAGAAATGGAGAGCGACCACTTCGATCGCCCCCTAAAATTTAATAATTTCTATTTAACTTTAATGGTGGTATTAGAAGCCGCCGATCAGAGCCTAAAGATAGAACATATTGAAGAATGGCCCAGATCAACCCCTTGCCCACCGGAATCCGGAAGGTGCCAAAGCCAAAGGACACACCGATCACGCAGAAACCGATGAATCCGGATATAGCCGGAATTGCTTGTAAAAAAGCTGCGTACTTAAAAAAAATATCCCTTGCTGAAGTCTTTTCATTTTTTATTTCCCCCCACTCTTTTTTTGGTTTAGTTATAATTAAAGACGCTCTTCTAACTATTGAATTAAAGCTATAAGTTTTTTTACTTGAAGACAAAGCACTGTAATTCTTGGGGCTATATTCAGTCGATTTGTTTATATCTTTATGCAATTCTATTGGTTTTTTAACAACTTCCTTTAGGCCTCTAACAATATTATAAAAGGCTTCGTCTTCATTGTGCCAATAATGGTTTAAGGTGTCCTTTCGGTAAGCGTGTGAGAGAGTGGGGGATTTTTTTTAATTTTTATTATTTTTTTGTTTTTAGGTGAGATTTTCCTGGGTCATGGTGATTTGGTAGTTCCAGGGCATCCATTTATGCGGATGGTCATTGACCTGTTTAGTGTGTTTCTGTAATTGGATGTATTCGCGGACTATTTACCGGTTGCATCGATGCGATTGGCAATTGAAGTGAATTCGAATGTTCGTGGCGAACACGCGACACCTGCCGTAGCGCTTGGCCTTTACATGTTTATCGATCTGGATGATTTACGCTCCGGTGCTTCGTGGCCGTCTGCCCTCTTCCAGCGGATTGACGGCAGTGACCTCTTTCAATTGTTTTGGTCCGACCATGCCCGGCAATCTGAATATGTCGCTATCGAGTGGAAACACGCACTTCGCGCTCGCGAAATAAAGGGCGGAAGATTCATTCGCCCAGTCTACTGTCATGAACCAATCCCCCCAGTCCCGAAGGAGTTGGCGGAGATCAACTTCCGCAAAATCAGTTTTGTGGAATCATGAGGTGCCGAACAAATCGTTGCAGCCGACGTGCTACCCGTACGATTGTTCGACCGTTAATGGAAGATGGAGAGTTGTTCGATGGTTCAAGCCGCAAGGGCATGGCTCGCACGCGGCTGAACTCAGCGTTAGGCAGCTTAAATATACAAAGAAAAAGTGCTGACGGAAAATGGCCAAACCACTGTGACCAAATTGTGACTAAAACATGTCAGAATTTAGTAAATTTTACTGGCTTTTAGTAAGATATAGTAATTGAAAGAAAACACCGAAAGGGTTGAGTGATCCTGGTTTTCGGCTTATAGTGGGGGTTTTCGAAACAGGGTGGAAGGGGGGAAGCCTGTTCTCATAAAACAAAGGGCGTGCTTCCACTCCATTTTTATCGCAACGACGGGGTATTTCCGGCATCGCCGGGGTATTTTTGCCCCATTACTTCTCCTTTTCTTCTTCCTTTATCGATCATAAAATGATTGCAATAACATATTGTTTAAATTAAAATACCTATATGATTCACATCAACTTCCCTTTCAGACTTGAGTGAGAAGGCAATGAAGGTGAAAAGATTTATATGGTTCTTAGTGATTATTATCCTGCTTTTTTTCTCAGGTTTTTCCATGGCCGAGTTTACGGACGCCGATTATGCCGATCACATCCGCTGGCTTGAAAAAATGGTCCCCGGGCAGGGCTTTAACATCGTGGTACAGAAGCCCTTTGTCGTCATCGGCGACGAAGACCCGGCTGTGGTTAAACGCCGGGCGCTGGGAACGGTCAAGTGGGCGGTGGACAAACTCAAGGCCCTTTATTTTAAAAAGGATCCCAACAAAATCATCGGCATATGGCTCTTTAAAGACCGACAGAGTTACCAGAAACATACCCGGGAGATCTTTGGGGACAATCCATCCACTCCATTTGGTTACTATTCCGACCGGCACAACGCCCTGATCATGAACATCGCTACCGGAGGCGGCACACTGGTGCATGAAATCGTCCACCCTTTTATGGAGGCGAACTTTCGCCAATGCCCTGCCTGGTTCAACGAGGGCCTGGGTTCACTCTACGAACAATCCACCAGTCGGGACGGCCGAATCATTGGCCTGACCAACTGGCGGCTGGCGGGTCTTCAGGAGGCCATCCGGGCGGATGCGGTACCCTCCTTCTATTGGCTGACCCATACGACGACCTATGCTTTTTACAATGAGGACCCCGGCACCAACTATGCCCAGGCCCGCTATTTGTGCTACTACCTCCAGGAAAAGGAGCTATTGGTTAAATTTTACCACCAATTCCGAGCCCGTTGCCGGCAGGACCCCGGCGGCTACGAGACCCTGAAGCGGGTTTTAGGCGAGAAAGACATGAAGGCATTCAAAAGGAAGTGGGAAGCCTTTGTCCTCCGGCTCCGGTTCCCCTAAGCCCGCCGTCGCCTTCTTTTCGGCCTGAAACGAAAATATCAAAAGGTAGATTCTTTATTTGAACGAAAAAACTTTTATAAAATTGGTGCCGTATATGACATATGGTATTGAGAATAATGTCTGTCAGTCGGATACAGATCTCAACAAATGAAGGAGGTTAAGATGAAATTCCTACCAGAAAAGTTTAACAATTCCCACAAAAATGATGGGAAATACCCCCCCCTCGACCAATTAAGGGCCTGGGCTGCCGATCTTATCTTCGTGAATGGTAACGGAGAAGCCGGACGTCCGGTCCTCTAATTAACGGTAATTAAGGTTGGATGGATACGTTTTCACCCCGTATCCATCTAATCTTAAATTTTTGTAGTGTCATTTTTGGGCGAATGTGATATAATGAGATATTCGGATCAGATAAATAAGAATGCTTATACAGAAGTCACGAAGACACGAAGATACAATCTATCATCAATGAAGGAGGTTAAGATGAAATTCCTACCAGAAAAGTTCAACAATTCCCACAAAAATGATGGGAAATTCCCCCCCCTCGACCAACTGAAGGCCTGGGCTGCCATTCCTATCCCCATGAATGGTTCCGGGGAAGCCGGACGTCCGGTCCTCTAATTAACGGGTAATTAAGGTTGGATGGATACGTTTTTACCCCGTATCCATCTAATCTTAAATTTTTGAAGTGTCATTTTTGGGCGAATGTGATATAATGGGATATTCAGATCAGATAAATAAGAATGCTTCTACAGCGTATCTCGCTGCAAAAAAAGAGTCGCCGCTCTGTTGAAAGGAGTTGTATAAAAAAAATTTTAAGAGAAACGAGGAGATAAATGTTCAAAAATCTGAATAGGCCCTATAAAGAGTGCTCAGCTAAAGACACGATCGAAAACATACAAAACATATTAAAAAAACTGGATCTAATGCCTCAAGAAACCTTCACAGGCAATCCCTACCCCCAGATATATTCGGTCAGGATCGAATTGAGTGAGGATAAGGGGAAATTTGGCACGAATGGCAAAGGAAGAAATCATGAATATTCCCTGGCCAGTGCCTATGCCGAATTCTTAGAAAGAATGCAAAATGGGCTGTATGCCATTTTTTCCAGGACGATAATCAGCCAAATAAAGAATGAATTCGGTTTCTATTACAGCCCCGAGGAGAGATATTTGAACGAGGAAGAGTTTTCTAAGCTGGATGAAGAGATCCTCGGTGACATGATTCGTTATACCGGCAGGAGTAAAGGGAATTTTATTGTCTCCTATTTTGAGAGATTAAAGGTGAACCGCATTCCGGGGGTCGTGGCGGTGCCCTTTTTTGACATCCGCAACGATAAAGAAGTATATCTTCCCGTCAATTTATTATCTTTAGCAGTGGGTTCCAATGGGATGGCCGCCGGCAATACCCGGGCCGAAGCCATTTTCCAGGCCCTGTGTGAACTGATGGAGAGATGGGGAGCCGCCGAAATATTCTACGACCAGTTGACACCGCCCATAGTTCCGACCGATTTTTTGCAGCAGTTTAAAGAGGAATATCGGATCATCGAAAATATCGAAAAAAAAGGAGACTACAAGGTTACGGTAAAAGATTTTTCCGCCGGCAGGGGTGTTCCCTCATTGGGAATGATCATCGAAAATGTACGGTCGCGTAAATACAAGCTAAACGTTGGCTGTGATACTTCATTTCAGGTGGCTCTCAGCCGCTGTCTCACCGAAATATATCAGGGAACGGAAGATCAAGAAAATTTTGACAAGAAACTCCTGGAGATACCAACCGAACAGGCTGAATATTTTAAGAAAAATGATGAGGAAGCATTGTACGAGAGATATACCGTCTTTGGCGATTTTACCAAAGACGGCAGCGGCGTGTTTCCCAAAAGCCTCTTTAGCAGTAAACCGGATTACGGCTTCGATCCAGGAACCTTCACCACCCGAGGATCTTACCAACAAGAGATAAACGCCATAATCGAAAACTTCCATAAAAACGGCCATGATGTGTATGTCAGAGATGTCTCGTTTATGGGTTTCCCCTCGGTTTTTATTTATATTCCGGGGATATCGGCGCTGGGAAGAAAAAATGCCCCCATCTTCAGCGTCAAAGGTACCTTTAATATTGTCGAATTAGATAAAATAGAGCCGATGATTTTCGATTTCCAGAATCGCGCCGCTAAAGAATATTTACAAATAGCAAAGACCCTGGAGAAATTTGATGGGACAGCCGTGTTTACTGAACTATTTAATGTCAAATTAAAGGACGACTCCCCCTGGAATCAAGTTAACCTTGCCTTTATCCTGACCCTCATCTGGTATAGACTGGGAAAAATTAAGAAGTCGCATGATTGCTTCAAGCAGTTTTTGAAGAATCGCAAGCAGGAGAACGAATATTATAAAATCGTTGAGAAATATCTTGAACTTAAGTCAGACGGATACCCCAGAGGAAATATCATTCAAAAAATTAAAGAAGACTTAAATTTAGAGCGGGAAGATTTGATACAAGAAGTAATTAACGATTTAGCCGATCCAAAAGATGTCTTTAAATTCACGAAATTTCCCAAATGCCCGGACTGCCCGGACTGCCCATTAAATACCGACTGTTTGACAAAAAACCAGGTTGAAATTTCCCGCAGGTTATACCCGTTGATGACAAAAAACAAAATAAACCAAAAAAGTTTAGATAAAATAATTACGGTTTGATTATAATAGATGCACCGGGTTGTCCCCACACCAGGCCGTTGCCCGTCTCTCGTTGCTGGTTGTGCGGTTTGGCTCGGTCGTTCAATATGGAACGGCTCAAACTGAACGGATGGGCGGGCGGTAGTCTCTCTAAAACCGCGATTTCTCTGTCAATCATCGACAGACCATTTCCAGATTAAGGGCAACCACAATTGGCAAAGGAGTTGCTAATATTAAAATGGTGTGATAATACTATATTATGAAAAAGATTAAGAAATTCTTCCGGAAGCTCTGGTCGGTAGTGCGCTTATTTAAACGAAATTTTATCTCCCTGCACCGTTTGATCTGGGGTTCCGGCTGGAAGGGATTTATTATTGCCGTCATCGTCACCATCATCATTTTAGTGGGAATCCTGGCCGTCAGCATGGAGGTCACCTCGAGGCCTAAATTTTGTTCCACCTGCCATTATATGAAGCCCTACTACGAGAGCTGGCAGAATTCCTCTCACCGGCATATCACCTGCACCGACTGCCACTTTCCCCCGGGATTGGGCAGCAGCATCAAGGGAAAGTTCACCGCCCTGTCCATGCTGGTCAATTACTTTACCGGCGTCTACAAAAAGTCCAAGCCCCGGGCCGAGATCTCCGATGTTAGTTGCATGCGCGGCGGCTGCCATGAGACCCGGAAACTAACGGGGAAAGCCACGTTCAAAGAGGGTATCATATTCGACCACGCCCCCCACCTCAAAGGCCTGCGGCGGGGTAAGAAGCTGCGCTGCACCAGTTGCCATTCGCAAATTGTCCAGGGCAGCCACATCTCGGTGACCGAAAGCACCTGTTTCCTGTGCCATTTCAAGGAGGGGGGGGCGAAGAGTCCCCTCAACGACTGCTCCAAATGTCACCAGCCCCATGTCGAAGGGAGCCGCCAGGGCGCGGCGATCCAGTACGACCATACCATGGTGGTGGAGAAGGACATCGAATGTCAGAAATGCCATGGCCAGATGATAGTGGGAGACGGCGCGGTGCCTAAAAATCGCTGCGACTATTGCCACGCAGAGCTTGAAAAGCTCAGCCTCTACGACGACACCGAATTCATGCACAAAAATCACATCACCGATCACAAGATCGAATGCCAGCAGTGTCACACCGATATTCAACACAAATCGGTATCCCGCAGCGAACTGGTCAAGCCCGACTGCCGCGCCTGCCACCCCGATTTTCACCAGGCGCAGCTCAAACTCTTCTCAGGTACAGGGGGACGAGGGCTGCCTCGACACCCCAGCACCATGTTTGAGTCCGGCCTGAACTGCCAGGGCTGCCATATCTATCACCATCCGGTGGAAAACTTCAAAGAGAAGGGAGTCACCTTCCTGGCCAGCGCAGAATCCTGTGAGCCGTGTCACGGTAAAGGATACGACAGGATTATCAAAAATTGGAAACAGCAAACCGATAAAAAGTTGGACCAACTCTCCCGGGTAATTGAGTTTGTACAGAGAGCCATAGACCGCCAGAAAAGCAACAAAAATTACAATACGGCCCGGCAAAAGGTGGAAGATGCCCTCTATAACTATCAACTGGTGAAGTTCGGCAACGCCATCCACAATATCGCCTTTGCCAATCAGCTCCTGGAAAAGGCATACCTGCTGGCCCGGCAAGGCCTCGAACTGGTAGATACTTCCGCGAAACTACCCTATTTTGAGCGGGCCAATAACCTGGTCCCCGGTGAGTGCTCCAACTGCCATGCCGGTGTGGAACGGACTGAAAAAAAGATCTTTGGCTGGACCTTTCCCCATTATAAGCATCTGGTCAAAAGAGGTCTCTCTTGCGGCCGATGTCACTCAAACGTTCAAAAGCATGGACAACTCATCATCAAAAAGCAGGATTGTATGAACTGCCATCATCAAGATAAGCAATCTGATTGCAAAGGCTGCCATCAAATTCAATATTCCATCTACTTCAGCCGGCTGGAATTTTCCACCTTCGAGATTCCCAATCCCATGGCAGAGGATGTGTCATGTTTAGACTGCCATCAGGACGACCGCCAGAATATATATCGCCCGGATAAAAAGGGCTGCTCGAACTGTCACGAAGCGGCGTATGAAGAATTCTATGAAGAGTGGGAACGCACCAGCCTGGGGTTAATAGAAAAATTAAGAGACAGGGTAAAAAAGGAGAACCTGGGAAGAGGAGACAATGCCTTTGACGTGTTGAGGCTGCTGGAGAAGGACGGCAGCCGGGGTATCCACAACCCTGAGCTGTATGAAAAGTTAATCCGGGAAGTACTGAACGGGTGAAAAGATGCAGACAACTCTTAACAGAGTCCATGGTATCAAGGCCGCCCCGAATATAGGCAATATCGTTAAAAGCCACCTCCTGGCGTTCGTTTTTACCCTGCTTATTGTCACCACTGTGTCCCCCCTTTTCCCCGCCAATCAGGCTGCCGGCATGAAACAAGCAGAGGATATCCAGGTGCCGCCCCCCCCCTTTAGTGAAGGTATATTCCCCTGTTCCGAATGCCATAAAGAGATGGAAACCAACCCGGAGCGCCGGGAACTGGAATTTCATGAAGACATCGTGCTCAAGCACGATGAGAAGAACAGGTGGTGCCTGGATTGTCACGATGCCCGGGATCGCGATAGGCTGCACCTGGCCAGCGGGAAATTGGTGGATTTTAAGGAATCATACAAATTGTGCGGTCAATGTCACGGGCCAAAGCTCCGGGACTGGCGGGCAGGTGTCCACGGCCGGCGGACCGGTTACTGGAACGGGCAGAAAAAATATCTCCTGTGTGCCCACTGCCATAATCCCCATTCCCCCAGGTTTAAAAAACTGAAGCCGGAGCCGCCGCCCATAAGGCCGGGAAAGATCAAATGAAAAAAAGGAACAAAAACTTATTTTCCCAAAAGATAAGCCGGAGAAAATTTTTTAAGGCGGCTGCCGCCACTTCTACCTTTTTGGTACTCCAGGCTGGCGATTTAAAGCTGGCCGGGCAAAAATTTTTTCAGAAACAATTCAAGACCCTGTCAAAGGCTAAAATTGATAGAACCATTAAGCGCCTGGAAGCCGAATATTCGAAGAGATACGGCAAGAAATTTACCGTTTCCAGCCAAGAACCCTTAGACGGCACCGAGTTTGCCTATGCCCTGGATATCTCGAGGTGCATCGGCTGTCGAAGGTGTGTGTACGCCTGCGTGGCGGAAAACAACCTCTCCCGGCAGCCCCAGATACACTGGATCCAGGTACTGGAAATGGAAAAAGAGAAGGGTATCGATTTCCTGCATTCAAACCTATATTACAACCATGAAGAAGTTCCCAATGAGGGACACTTTTATTTACCGGTAGCCTGTCAGCAGTGCCAGAACCCACCCTGCGTAAAGGTCTGCCCGGTCCAGGCAACCTGGCAGGAAGCGGACGGGATCGTGGTGGTGGATTACGACTGGTGCATCGGCTGCCGCTGCTGCATGGCCGCCTGTCCCTATGGGGCGCGGCATTTTAACTGGGGAACTCCCCAAATACCGGCCCAGGAGGTTAATCCCCACACCCATTACCTGGGGAACCGCCCCCAGGGCAAAGGGGTGGTGGGAAAGTGCACCTTCTGTATCCAGCGGGTGAGGGAGGGGCGATACCCGGCATGTGTGGAAGTATGCCCGGTGGGGGCCAGGAAATTCGGCAACCTCCTGGACCCCGACAGCGAGATCAGGTATATCCTGAAAAACAAGCGTGTCCTCGTCTTAAAAGAGGAGTTGAATACCCAGCCTCGATTTTACTATTTCTTTGGGACATAAAAAATGAAAGAGGTGCCCGGTTGAATTTTATCCGTTTTTTTAAAGAAAGTTTAAAGATCGTTACCCGGGGCAACAAATGGTACTATCTCTGGTTGACCTTTCTCCTCGCCCTGATGATCTGGGGCGGCCTCGGCTACCTGGGCCAGCTCAAGGAAGGCCTGGTGGTCACCAACATGCGGGATTCGGTATCATGGGCTTTTTATATAGGCAACTTCACATTCCTGGTGGGCGTGGCGGCGGCGGCGATTATGCTGGTGATCCCGGCCTATATCTACAACTGGAAACCCATTAAAGAGGTGGTGATATTCGGTGAACTGCTGGCCATCAGTGCCCTTATCATGAGTATGCTTTTTGTATTTGTCGATATCGGCGGGCCCCTGCGGCTCTGGCATATGCTGCCCTTTGTCGGCAAGCTCAATTTACCCTCCTCCCTGCTGGCCTGGGACTTCGTGGTACTGAACCTCTACTTCATACTTAATATTGTCATCGTCCTGTACCTGCTCTATAAGCACTTTATTAAGAAAGATTACAATAAATCCATCCTGACGCCATTGGTTCTCTTTTCAATACCCATGGCCATCTGCATCCATACGGTAACCGCATTTCTATACAACGGACTGGCCGCCCGGCCATACTGGAATACCGCCCTGCTGGCGCCCAAATTCCTGGCCTCGGCATTTTGTTCCGGCCCCGCCGTACTTCTCATACTCTTCCAGATTCTAAAGAAGACGACGACGTTCGAAATTAAAGACGAAGCCATCTGGAAGATAGCCGAGTTGATGGCGTACGCCATGTTCATCAATCTCTTCTTTTTCTTCAGTGAGATCTTCAAGGAGGTCTATTCCAATACCGAACACATTGTCCATCTGAAATACTTGTTTAAAGGAGTCGGTGAGAACCGGGACATCGTGGCCTACGGCTGGTTATCGTTCATCATCAGTTTCATCGCCTTCCTGCTGTTTTTGATACCCACCACCAGGAAGAATATTATCACCCTGAACATCGGCGCCATCTTAATCTATTTCGGCGTCTATATCGAAAAGGGAATCGCCCTCATCATCCCGGGATTCACCCCCGACACCCTGGGCCAGATCTATGTCTATAGACCCTCACTGACGGAAATCCGCACCTCGGTGGCCATTTTCTCTTTCGGTTTCCTGGTTTTTACCCTGCTGACCAGGGTTGCCGTGGCCATTGTATTTGAAGGATTTAACATAGACCGATTAAAAAAAGTCAAGGGAACGATGAGCAGGGTTGATAAATCGTGATTTAAAGGTTGAAAATAGTATAGTTTTAACATATTATTATTAATGGCGATGACAGAAAATAAAGTCGACTTTCAATATAGGAGAAGTGTTATGAGACAAGGTGCCAAATTACCCCTGCTTTTTACATTTCTAATCATCGGTATCCTGTCGGTCACCTTAACGGTTCCCACCTTTTCCGCCCAGGGAAAAGAAGACCCAAAAGGCAAGACCCACGGGATTTACTCCCCCATCCGGCTGGCCTTTACCCCCGAGGGTAACCTGCTGGTGTCCGACTACCGTGCCAACATGATCCTGACGGTGGACAGCCGTACCAACAAGGTTATCCGCTGGTTTGCGGTAAAGGGAAGGCCCCTGGCTGTGGCCTATGCCAGGGGGCGTGTGTACGTAGGCAACGAGACCAAAGGCTGCATCGAAGTGTACAACCGGGCCGGAAGGAGCAATTTCAAACTGGGCGGTACGATGGGCCCGGTCCAGCATCCCACCGATATGGCCATCGATCCCCGGCAAGGGCGCATTTTTGTGGTGGACGGCCTCGAAAAATCGGTCAAGGTGTTTTCCTTCAAAGGTCAGTTGGTCAACAGCTTCCCCGACTCCGCCCCCAATCCCGACGTGCTCACCCACCCCACCGGTATCACCTTAGACCGGGAAAAAAAGGAAGTATTGGTCAGCGACTACGGCGATTCCCGGGAGGGAATCTACGCCCGGGTGCAGATCTTCAATTACAGCGGTGAACTGGTAGGCACCCTGTCGGGCAAAGGATCGGGCTGGTTCTCCAAGCCCAAATTTTCCCGGCCCCAGGGCCTGGCCGTGGACGGTAACGGCCACATCTTCCTGGTGGACTGCTACTCCTGTGAAGTCCTGGTATTCGACATCGCCAGCGGCAGCCTCATGGAAACCCTGGGGGGCTTCGGTTCCGAACCCGGCAAAATGCTGCTGCCCTTAGACATCGTGATGGACGACGGCAGCAAAGATATCTTTGTCACCAACAACCGGTCCGCCCGGATCGAAATCTTCAGGCAAGGAGGGCAGCTATGAAGAAAAAATTACTCATCCCCGTTATCGTTCTGGGCACTTTTGCTTTAATGATGATCTTCTGGCCCAAAGCCACCGGTGCCCTGAATCCCAACCACGACTGCTCCTTCTGTCACCAGTTGCACGATGCCCCGGGTCAGAGTCTCACCGATGACGTATCGGTGGAGAATCTCTGCCTCTCCTGTCACGGGCCTGCCGGGACTTCCACCCTGAAGGCGGAAGTCCACAAAAACAAAGAGGGCAGTGCTTACCCCGCCTTTACCATGACCTGCGTCCGCTGCCACGACCCCCACGACAACCAGCCCAACTGGCTGGCAGGCACCAACCTCAAGATGGTGGGCAAGAAACAGGATAGTTCCGGCTTTGGCCGGATCGACACCCCCAACAGTGGGGTCCGGGAGGCGGTATTCCAGAGCTACGGCAGCGACGCCGGCGGCCCCTCGCTGCACTCCTTTGCCGACAATGATGAAGACGGCAACAGCTATTACGACGGTATATGCGAAACCTGCCATACCCTGGCCGCCAACCACCGCAACAACAGCGGCGGTAACCACGCCCACTATACCGGCCAGGACTGCACGGTTTGCCACCCCCACGACAACTATTTCCACGCCAGCGGCGGCGGCTGCACCGCCTGCCACGGCAGTGCCCAGGACAAGGGCGACGGCGGCCCCACCCGGCGGGCCATGACCGGCGAGTTTTCACTCATTAGCCACCACGTAGCCGGCGGTACGGTCACCGACGACGACTGCGGTGTCTGCCACTACGAGGCGGTGGACAGCGGCTACCACATGAACAACCAGGTGGATCTGCGGGACCCCGACGACGGCACCGATGCCACCCTCATCTCTTTTGCCCAGTTCTCCCGCAACACCTCAAGCGAGACCCTGGAATCCTGGGTGACCGACGTGCAGGACAACTTCTGTCTGAAATGCCACGATGCCGACGGCGCTACCGCCACCAACTTCAGCGGCAACGCCTTGCAGCCCTTCTCTTCCGCCAGCCGCAATGTGCCCGATACCTTTGCCCAGTTTGATACCGGCAACAGCTACCACCACGCCGTCCGCGGCCCCGGCAGCAACCCCTACTGTGTCCCCAGCAGCAGCAACGGCAGCAATATCACTATGGACCCCCCCTGGAACCAGGACGCCAGCCACGACGTCATCTCCTGCTTCGACTGCCACGGCACCAGCGGCCACGGCAGCAGCAACCAACGCATGCTGCGTACCAGTATCGACCTCGACACCATGGAGGCCACCACGAACAAGACCAATCTCCCGGCTGGAATGGGTTCCACGGTAGATACCTTCTGTACCCTGTGCCACAAAGCCAGCGTCTACGTGAGCGCCTCCGATTCAGGGGCTGTCGGCAGTATATTCGAGCTCCATGGGGCATCCCAACAACAGCACGGTTCATCAGGACAAAATGAGCTGGGCTGCCTGGGCTGCCACGCCGGTATTGTCAACCTCGGCAGAATACCGGATAATGGAACGGCCCGCGGCAACATCCACGGCGGGAGCTTCACCTGGCCTTCCGGTACTTTCTCCAGCGGAACCACCACAGAGCACTTCATGCTGGGCGGCTGGATCAACGGCTGGGACAGCGGCTTAAACAGCAAAGGAGATCCTGAAGGCTGGTGCAGCGGCGGTGATTGCAGCCACTTCGGTTCATCATCGAAGAACGGGCAAAAGTATACCAGGTAAGACAAATCCGGGTTTCCCGGGTCGAATATTCAGATGGCAATCCTTAAGGCCCTCGGCTCCTCTAAGCTGGCATTGGTGCTGGTTATCCTGCTGATTGTGTTCTCCTTAGCCGGGGTGCTGCTGCCCCAGGAGAGCCTGTTTGCCAGCGATACTATCGCCCGCTGGCAGGAGGACCATCCCCTGGTCACCAGCCTGCTGGGGCCGCTGGGCCTGTTCCGGGTGTTCCACTCGATCCCCTTCCTGGTCACCATTGTACTGCTGGCAATCAATACCCTGGCTTGCACGGTGGTGCATATTGTTAAGGAAGGGGGGCTCTGTGCCCTGAAAGGTCCAACGGCAGTACGAAATCTGGCTTTTATCGTGCTCCACCTCAGCCTCGTCGGGCTCATGGCCGGCGGCTTCTTGAGCGCCGCCGCCCGGCTGGACGGCTATATCGTCCTCACCGAGGGCCAGGGCTTCCGGGAGACCCATGGCAGTTACACCCGGCTGCAGGAAGGGCCGCTGCGCCGGGAGCAGCATAAAGGCTTTGCCCTCCGCCTCGAAAAGGTGGAGATCACATACGAACAAAAATGGTTCCCCGTCGAGGTTACCTCCAGGCTGGGAATCTTGCCTAACGGCAGCGAGCGTGAGCAGGCCGTCGTTAGAGTCAACCGGCCCCTCGACTACCGGGGTTTCTCCTTCACCCAGGATCAGACCGGCTTCTCCCCCCGCCTGGTGATCCGGCACCGGCAGAGGGGCCGGGTTCTCGTCGACTCGTTTGTGGCCCTGAAGACCTTTCCCACAGATCGAGGGCGGCAGTACCGCGATTTCCTGCCCCTGCCCCTGTTCAAGCAGCGGGTCATCGTCACCCTCTACCCCGCCTATATCATGGTGGACGGCCAGGTCGAAAAGAGCGGCGAGGAGCCGGATAATCCCCTGCTGCTGGTGGAGATGGAGAATGAGAACGGCTGGGTGCAGCCGGTTGGCCATATCCTTCAGGGAGACACCATCTCGGTGGAAGACTACACCGTCACCTTTGCCGGGCTGCGGCGCTGGTCCTCCTTCCGGGTGGTGCAGGACCCCGGTTACCCGGTCGCCTGGGTCGCCCTGTGGCTGGGGGTGGCAGCCATTGTCTTGCGATACGTCCCGGAGCTGGCCCGCTGGTTCCGCTCCAGCCGGGAGCTCGGCAGCGATTCACCAACAGGAGGTCAACATGACACAGATTGAAGCCATACTTTTCTGGGTCACCGTTTTTCTCTATGTGGGGGCCTTTGCCCTTCACCTCTTCGGCTTTGTCAGCAAGAAGGAGGGGAGTATTCGCACCGCCTTCTGGCTGCTGTGGGCGGGATTGATCGGCCATACCGCAGCCGGGATTGTGCGCTGGATCTCCGCCGGTCACCCGCCGGTCACCGACACCTACGAACTCAACCTCATCGGCACCTGGTTCACCCTGTTGATCTTCCTGGGTTTTCAGAAGTGGGGCAAGGCGGAGAGATCCATCGGCCTGGTGGTCATGCCGGTGGTGTTCCTGGTCATGGGCCACGGTTATCTGTCCGGCACCGACATCTCCCCCATGGGCCCCGCCTTCCAGAGCCCCTGGCTGGTGGTGCACGTGATCTTTGCCTGGCTGGCCTTCGGCTGCTATGCAGTCGCCACCGGCGCCGCCGTACTCCTGCTGTTAAAAAGGAAGCAGCCCGAAACCCTGGATCTCTTAGGCTACCGTTTCATCATCTTAGGTTTTATCAACCAGGCGGTGATGGTGGTTTCCGGCGCCATCTGGGCCAAGAAGCTCTGGGGCCACTACTGGAGCTGGGACCCCCTGGAGACCTGGTCGTTAATCGCCTTCCTCTATTACGCCTTCCTCCTCCATGCCCGCTCCTTCCTGGGCTGGAAGATGAAGCGCACCGCCTGGCTGACGGTGTTGGGTTTAGCGGTGCTGGCCATCTCCTTCTGGGGGGTCAGGTGGTTTGGGCCGTCTCCCCATCCGGGGCCGTAAAGAGCCGCTAAGAACGACAAGGACACGAAGGAAAAACAAGAAAAGGAGGCATCGTCCAGATGGCTATTTTAGTGTTGTTGAACAATTTTTTGCACGACTTCAGTGCCGCCGGCTGGATCTTCGGCACCCTGATCTTGTGGGTCATCTTGCGTAAAGATTTCCCCTCGGCTGAGGCGGGTCAAATCATCGCCGCCGTGCTGAAGATCGATATGCTGTTGATGCGGCTCTCTTTAACTGGTATAATTGTCTTTGGCCTGCTGCGGGCCCTGGCTTACAAAACATACGAGTGGAATGCCGCCGCCGGCAAAGGGCAAATAACCCTGCTGGTTGTCAAGCACATTATTCTCGCCGCTGTATTGGTGGTAGGTTTCAGTTGCTATCTCAGGGCCAGGAAAATCGTCAGAAAAGTGTCAGATGAATCGAAAAAATAAAGTATTGCTGGTTACACCGCCCTACCACTGCGGGGTAGTGGAGTCGGCGGGCCGCTGGCCCAACCTGGGCTTCATGTATATCGCCGGAGAACTGGAGAAGTCCGGCTTCCAGGTGGAAATCTACGATGCCATGTCGAAGTTTCACGATTTTGACCATATCCGGTCTCGCCTCCGCACTTCCGCCCCCGATTTCGTCGGCGTTACCGCCATCACCGCCACCATCAACGACGCCCTCGAGGTATTAAAGATCGCCCGGGAAGAGTGCCCCCAGATCACCACTTTACTGGGCGGGGTGCATCCCACCTTCTGTTACCCTGAGCTCCTGTCGGCATACAGCGAGACGGTGGACTACTGCGTGCTGGGAGAGGGGGAGGTCACCACCAGGGAACTGCTGGAAGCCCACAGCCGGGGCGGCGACCCTTTAGCCGTTCCGGGCATCGCCTTTAACCGGGACGGCACCGTACTGCGCAGCGACCCGCGCAGCTTCGTCCCCGATCTCGACAGCCTGCGGCCGGCCTGGCACCTGGTGGACTGGTCCGACTACCCCCTCTATTTTATCGATCACTCCAGGGTGGCCATTGTCAGCTCCTCCCGCGGCTGCACCCACACCTGTGCTTTCTGCTCCCAGCATAAATTCTGGCAGGGATCCTACCGTCAACGGGACCCCAAAACATTTGTCGCCGAGATCGAGCACCTGGCCACTACCTATGGCATCAACGTCTTCTTCATCGCCGATGAGTACCCCACCTACTCCCCTGAGCGGTGGGAACAGATCCTCGATCTCCTGATCGAGAAGCAGTTGGGCATCCACATCCTGATGGAGACCTGCGCCCAGGATATCCTGCGGGACCGCCATATCCTGGACCGCTACCGCCAGGCCGGTATCCTCTTTATCTACATCGGTGTCGAGGCCACCAACGACCAACGGCTGGAGGCGTTCAAGAAGGAGACCAGTTTTAAAGACTCCAAAGAGGCCCTGCGGCTAATCCGGGAAACCGGGATGATCGTGGAGAGCTCCCTCATCCTGGGCACCCCCGACGAAACCCCTGAAACCATCCGCGAGACCCTCAACCTGGCCCATGAGTACAACGCCGACTTCATGCACTTCCTGTTCTTAGCCCCCTGGCCCTACGCCGACATGTATGAGAGCCTCAAACCCTACATAGAGATCACCGACTATTCCAGGTACAACCTGGTGGAGCCGGTCATAAGGCCCAGGGCCATGACCCGGGACGCGCTCTTCCGGGAAGTCCTCCAATGTTACAAAAAGTACTACATGAAAAAGCTGCCCCAGTGGGCGGCCATGAAGGGCAACGACCTCAAGCGTTCCTGTCTCATCCGGGGCATGCGGGCCATCATGGAAAACTCATTCCTGAAAGACCACATGAAGGGCCTGGGCGGCATGCCCGACCACGTCCTCAAACTCATCCACAACCTCAAGTTGTAGAGGAGGTTTTGGAGGCTGCAAACGTGCCAGACAAAAATCCATTCCACGATTCAAGGCACCGTCCCTCCCGGCCCTGGCGTCATGCCCTCTTGTGATTAATTTAATAAAATTTTGTCGATAAAATTGACATTTTAATTAAAAACTGGTAAATTGGGTTTTGAAGATAAGATAATAGTGCCCCTGGTAGTACGCGCTTTAGCATTTATAGGGAAGCGCCGAGGCCGGGGGCTTTTAAATATATCTCTAATGGAAATAAAAGTTGCGATTCTCGTTGATGGAACTTTTTTCTTAAAACGATATAGAAGTCTAAGTAAACACAAATCCGATTTTGATCCCTATGATCCAGTTCAGACGGCGAAGGATTTTCAGAAAATAACAAGGGACCACCTCAAATCTAAAAATGAGGAGTACCACCTCTATCGTATTTTTTACTATGATTGCTTTCCCTTTTCAAAAAGGGAGCATAATCCAATAACCGGGAAGGTTGTGGATTTCTCCAAATCTATAATTGCCAAATTTCGGCTTGCTTTTTTCGAGGAACTGAAGAAACAGAGAAAAGTAGCCTTAAGGTTGGGAGTCGTTAAGGACCATGCCGCGTGGGTGTTAAGGAAGGAAAAGACAAAAGAGCTTTTGCATAAAAAAATTACCGTCGCCGACCTTCAGGAAGATGATGTTTATTACGATTTAAGCCAGAAGGGTGTTGATATGCGGATTGGGCTTGACATTGCCGCCCTGTCATATAAGAGATTGGTTGATAAAATAATATTAATCTCAGGGGACAGCGATTTTGTACCGGCTGCCAAAGTTGCAAGAAGGGAAGGCATAGATTTTGTTTTAGATCCAATGTGGAATCATATTGATAATTCTCTGTTTGAGCATATCGATGGATTGAGGTCAACGATTCCCAGACCGATAGCTAAAAATATTAAGTAGAAGCCCAACGGCTTAAAAAAAATACATGGGGCGGTGCGCATAAACTTTTATCCCCTCCGTTTTATCACTTTTATCTTATAAGATCATCACTTTTTGCCGCAGATCTATGACTCCGGACGTCACCGCTGACACTCCGGGCTGCACCTTTATCAATTCGACTCGGATTATTCAGCTTTTTTGATAGAGGAGGTTTTGGAGAGAAGGGCGGGGATGAGGAGGAGGTCGCCTGTTAGGGCGAAGATGATGGCCACTGCCCCAAATGTTCCCAGGCGGGAGACCGGCAGGAAGTCGCTGAAAGCACAGGCCAAAAAACCGGCGGCCAGGATGACCGTGGTCAGGATGTGGGCCGGGGCCGTCCGCTCCAGGGTGGCCTCGATCGCCGCCGCCGCACCGCGGCGCGGCGCCAGTCGGCGGAAGTGGCCCAGGGTATGAAAGGTATCGTCTACCGCCAGGCCCAGGACAATGGAGGCCGTCATCACCGAGACGCTGTCCAGTCTAAGCTGCAGCCAGCCCATCCCTCCCAGCACCAGCATGATGGGCCACAGGTTGGGCAACATGACGCGCCAGGTGAGGCGGCCGCGGCGAAGCAGCAGGCCGAAGACGAGGATTACGCACAGCAGGGTCAGCGACAGCGAGACGGTCAAACCCTGCAGCAGGGTCTGCTGGGCCAGCAGGATCAGGGGATACTGGCCGGTAATCCAGATCTCGGCGTCCGGAAAGGTTGCCGCCGCCTCGGCCGTGACCCGCTCAAACAGCCGTTGCATCTGGTTGAAGTTGAGCATCGGCAAAAGCAGGGTCAGCCGCGCACTCATTCCGTCGGGGGTTACCAGGGCGTGGAGCAGTTTGCGGCTCTCCGGGACTGTCTGCATCATCCCCAGGGCCAGCCAGCGGATGCTGTCGGTCACCTCCCCCTCCACCAGGATGGATCGGATTGCGCTCTCCACCAGGTCTCCTGAGCCGACGGCCCCGTAGACCAGCGGTTCGCGGCGCAGTCGGCCGGAAAGCCGGGCCAATCGCTGCTGGGCCGGAGGGTTCTGAAATCCGGCTTCTTCCTCGTTCTCTGTGTTGTTCTTCTTTTCCCTGTAGGAGAGGATCAGCTCTGCGGCACTGACCCCTATCCCGTGCCGTTCCAACCGCTCCAATCCGGCACGGACCGGGTGGTGGGTCGAGAAGTACCTTGTCAGGCCTTCCTCTACCCGGAGCCGGGTCACCCCCAGCAGGGCGATGACGATCAAGGCGGCGCTGCCCGCCAGGACCCGGGTACGACGGCGCACCGCCCAACAGGCCAGTGCCCGGCCCCACCGCCGTGTCCAGACCTCGAAGGGGCGCACCTTTCCCGGACCCCCACCCGGCTGGAAAACCGTTAGCATGGCGGGATACAGCGTAAAGACCAGGACGGTCATGAGTGCGATTCCCACGGCAGACCATGCCCCCAGCGAACGCACCGGCGGTGTATTCCCGGTGATCAGGGAACCGAAGGCCACCAGGGTGGTAATGCCGGTCCACAGCACCGGCCGCCCCTTGCCGCGGTAGGTCGTCAACACGGCCAGGGGCGCCTTCATGCCCCGCTGTTCCAGGTCCCGGAAGCGTATCAGGAGGTGCACCACGGTGGCCAGGCAGATGACGAAGATAAGGAGCGCCAGGATGATGGTCACCATATTGAGGCGCACACCCATGTAACCCATAAGGCCGAAGAGGATCGTCTGGCATACCGCCACAAAGAGCAGGGTCACGGCCACGTCCCGCAGGCGGCGGAAGATGAGGGTCAAAAAGACAATCGCCAGTAAAATCAACAGGGGTAAGATGTGCACGACGATATCGCCCAGGGAGCGGTCGATTGCCCGCTGCAGGATAGGCAGCCCGAAAATTTGGGCTTGAATTCCCCTGGGCGCCCGGGCCAGGACCCCGTCCAGGCGGCGCAGCAGCTCCCGCTGGGCCGACGGCGGCATGTCGGCCAATACGATCAGCAGGGTGACCGTCTCCCCATCGGGGCTGATAAATCCAGAGTTAAGGTCCAGGCTGGTTGGGCCTTTCTCCAGCAGCTCGCCACGGAAGGCCGCCGGGTCGGGGGGCGGCCATTCCAACAGGAGCCATTGATGAAGGGTCGCCACGCCCACCGCCGTCTCCACCCCGGGGAGCGAGGCCGCCTGCTCCTCCAGTTTGCCCAGCCAGGCCAGCCCCGGCTTCGTCCACAAGGTGCGGCTGCCAGTCAGGGTTACCCGCACTGCCGGGCCGCCGCCGAATTCCCGGCGGAAACGTTCGTAATGCTGCAGCGCCCCTGCATCCCGGGCAAAGAAGACCTCCGGGGAGTTGTCGTTTTTAAGCTGCAGCATCCCCGGCAGCATGGCTAAGGCCAAAACAAAATGGATAATGACCACCAGGCGCCGGTGGCGCAGGAGGAGCTTCATACCGGAAGCGGGATTTACTTCATAATCTTCAAAAGAGTGCAGGAGTCCTTCATGGGCAGGTCATTGGGCGTCACAATGGAGAAACCCTGGCCCTGGTTGATGCCCCGCAGGTTGGCCCGGAAACGGAAGCCGTTAAAGGTTTCGGGGTGAACCTGGAACTTGACGGTCTGGTGGGTCAGGCGGTTCCTGGCGGTGACGATCCACTTCCGGGGGTCCACATGCAGGATCTCCCAGGGCATGGGGGGCTCGCCCGGTGGTGTAATCATCGGCGTTTCCGCCATGCCCGGCTTGCCCCCTTCCGGTGACGGGCCGGCGGCCATAGACTTCAAGGGCTGCTTCACGATGAGTTGGTCCAATTGGGTATTCCGGGGTCCCCGGACCGAAAAACGCTGACCCGGCTGCAATGTCTGCATATTAAAATCAAAGGTCTTACCTTTGAAGACCGCCGGGGGTAGGCGAAATTTGACCACGTTCCCGGTAGCGGTCTCCCTGGCGGTGACCACCCAGCCTTTGGCTTCGATGGATATGACTTCATACTCCAGCATTTCGCCCTTCGGCTTGCCCCCGTATACTAACACTGCCATGGCCGCTAAGATAAATGCAGCCGCCAATCCTATCGTAATCATCGACCGTTTTTTCATTGCGCATCCTCCTTAGTGATATAAAAGTCGTTTTTTATCACGGGGCTATTATAAAAGAAATATTATTTTTATTCAATACCCAAATCGCATTTATCCAGTAATATGTCAAAATTTGTTGGCTGAGGAAATCGATTAACCGACAGAAGCCGATTTAGTTCTTCCTGTAAATCGTGGGTCATAGGGGGACTCCTTGGGCCAATGCCAGTTTCACAAAGGGTCGCTCTATATCCCTGGAGATCGTTATATCTATTTTCTGCTCTTCCAGTTCTTTAAAAATCATCGCCTTTATCCTGATTTTATCGATGGGCCTTAATTTTTCGGAAATGATGAGCAGATCGATATCGCCCCCCCGCTTGTAATCATCCACTCTTGAGCCAAACAGGTAGACGTCGGCGTCAGGGCCCAGGGTGTAAACACTCTGCTTAATGGTGCCCGCTTCAAATTCCGAAAGTCTCCATTGTTTCTCCTTCCTAAAATATATTATGTTTCGCCAATTATGTCAACAAAGATTTGCCATTGTGGGGCATTAATGATATAAATTTGCTTAAAGTTTTATACGCTAAAAATACAAGAAATGAAAGAAAACAAATATGGCTGGTGGATGCACACCGTTGGCCTGACAGTGGGCATCGGCATACTGGTATTGTTGATCTACCACTCCGGCTTCGAGCGATTCTGGCAACTGGTCAGCCGGGTCTCCCTTTCCCGGCTCGGCGCCGCCATCCTGCTCTATGCCCTGTCCTGGGCGGCCCGCACCTGGCGGCTGCGGCTGTTTACCCGCCAGGCCGGTAAAGAGTTAAAAATAGGCGACCTCTTCAAACTGCAGGTCTCCGGCTTTGCCCTGAACGTGCTGCTGCCGGCCAAACTGGGGGACCTGGCCTTCATCGGTTACCTGAAGATGCGGGGCATCCGGCTCGGCCGGGCCGCGGCCATCGCCCTGCAAAACCGGATCCTGGATTTACTGGCGGTACTCCTGCTGGCACTGCCGGGCATGTTCCGGCTGGTGCGCCGCTCGCTGGTATCGTCACAGTCTGCCCCCCCCTGGGCAGCGGTCTCGTTTGCCCTCGGCCTGACGGCGCTGGTCGTCGTCTTTGGCCTGGTCATCCTGGATCGCCGCCTGAAACTGTCCCGTCTGCTGCGGCGCTGGGGAGAGGGCAAAAAAACGCGCTGGCTGCGCACCGCGGTCTCTAAGATCGACGATGCCTATGTGGGTTACCATGAGATCGTGAGGGATCGAAGGTTGCTGGGGGGTTCCGTTTTGTTGTCCCTGGTCATCTGGTGTTTCGAGGCCCTCACCTGCCTGACGGTGGTAACCGCATTGGGCCGGCGGATTTCGCTGGCGGCGGTGATGTTGGGGGTATGCCTGGCCAACGTGGGCAAGAGTGTCCCCCCCATACCCGGCGGCCTGGGGATATACGAAGGCATACTGGCGGCGGTGCTGGTGCTGTTCGGCCTGCCCTTCGAGGCGGCGGTGGCGGCGGCCGTCCTGGATGCCCTATTAAAAAAAGGCTTTAACCTGGTCTGGGGTATTCCGGCCACCGCCGTGATGGGGGTACAGTTAAAGGAAGTCGTCAGGATGGCCCAAAAGGCCGGTAAGGGTGAAGAGTAGAGGCGTTTGACTGTGGGCACGACCGGAGAGAGGGGCCATACGTCAAATGGCCGACCGGCTTCCTGGCGGTGCTGTCGATCTTAATCGTGCTCAATTCCGCCTTCCGCTTCTTCGATCATGATGAGTTCGAGTACCTTCACACCACCTGGTGTCTCCAACAGGGGGATCTGCCCTACCGGGACTTTTACCAGAACCACCACCCCCTGTTCCGGCCGCTGCTGCTGGCTGCCTGCGCCCCCCCGGCAACATAGTATTAGTTCCGGTTTCCCAGGTAGGCGAGGTGTCTCAGCGGTCTTTGGTTTTGGTTGACTTTATCTTTTCCAGTAGGGTGGATAGGCGCTGTTTGATAAAGGAGAGGTAGGGGGATTGGTTCTTTTCGGCCAGTTTGACGGCGGTTTCCAGGCTCTTTTTGGCCAGATCGAGCTCTCCCGTCGCCTCGTAGATACGGGCCAGCCTAAGGTGGGCGCCGACGGATTCCGGGTAGTGCTCCACGTTGGACTTCAATACGGCAACGGCCTCTTCGATCTTATTCTCCCGATGCAGCAGGAAGCCCTTTAAATCCACGGTACTCTCCGGCGCCTGGATCGGATAGCCGTACCTCCCGGACAATTTCCGGAAATGTTCCCGGATCTCCGGCAGCGGCATGTCGGTCAGTTGCTTTCGGGGAATGTGCCAGTCCGGATAGAGGGATTCCAGGGCGAAATAGATGGTGCGGTGAACCGTGGAGTTGTGGTCCTCTTCGGCCATAAAACGGAAATGCCGGGCCACGCCTTCGGGTGCGATTTTGTCAAGCAATCCGGCAAAATCCCGGCTGGCCGACTGTATCGCCTCCTTGTCTTCACCGGCGGTGGTCAGGAAGATGAATTTTTCCAGGTGCCGGTTTTTTTGAAAGAACCCCTCGGCCTTCTTGAACATCAGGCGGTCGTCCCAGTACACGCTGGGACTGACGACAAAATAGGCATTAAAGAGCTCCGGACTGTTTAGAAACGAGTAGATGCTAAACAGGCCGCCGTAGGAGTGGCCGACCAGGATGCGGTACGGCACGGTTCGATACTGTCTGTCCACGAAGGGGAGCAATTCGTCTTTCAGGAAGGCCAAAAACTTGTCTGCGCCGGCCGTGGGGGGAAACTGGTCCACCCGGGTGGGCAGGAAGTCGCGGTTGCGGTCGGTATTGGGCACGGCCACCACGATCAGCGGGGGTATACGGGCGAGCCGGGACAAAAAATCCACCAGGCCGGTCACGTGATGGAAGTGGGAACCGCCGTCCAGCAGGTAGAGGACGGGGTAGCTGTCCCGGGAGGAGCTGTAGTTGCCGGGTACGTATACCCAGAGGGGCCGTTCTTCGCCCAAAATGTCCGATTGGATATGGATGATCTCCCCGATCACCACCGGTTCCCCCTTCTCTACGGCCCCCAGTTGGGCCGGAACCATACAGTAAACCACTGTCACTGCCAACATCACCACTGCCTGCCGCCATCTTTGTCTCATCATTTAATCTCCTTCTTGCCCTATCATAATATAACCCACCCCCAAAAGTCAACGTCCCCTTTCCGGGGAATTTCAAAGTTGCAGCGTTTCGAGACACACTGTTGCTTAATATTCAAAATGGAGATGAAGAAGTGTGGGAGCTTTATCATATGCTTGACAAATGGGGCGGGTTTCTTTATGATGGAAGGTACTCTCCAGGAGAGCATGGTGACATTGAAATGAGCGAATATAACTTAACAAGGCTGAAAGAACTGATCGATCTCTTTGAGTTCAACATCAAGCAGTACAAGGGCAGGCACTACGACGAGGCCAAGACACGAGCAGACTTTATCGACAAATTCTTCCTGCTTTTGGGCTGGGATGTGTACAACGAACAGGGCTATTCCGAACAGTACCGGGACGTGGTGCGGGAAGACCGGCTGGAGGTGAAGGGCAAGGTCAAGGCCCCGGACTACTGCTTCCGCATCGGCGGGGTGCGCAAGTTTTTCGTGGAGGCCAAGAAACCCTCGGTGGACATCAAATACGACGTGGAACCGGCCTTCCAACTGCGGCGCTATGCCTATACCGCCAAACTGCCCCTCTCCATCCTCACCGATTTCGAGGAGTTTGCCGTGTACGATACCCGCATCAAGCCCCATAAAAACGATTCCGCCTCTACGGCCCGGATCTTTTACTGCACCCACCACGATTACCGGCAAGAATTTGATTTTATCTTCCACACCTTTTCCCGGGAGGGCATCTTAAAGGGCAGTTTTGACCGCTACATCGAGGATACCGGGCGCAAGAAAGGCACCTCCGAGGTGGACAGGGAGTTTTTAAAACTCATCGAGGTGTGGCGGGACAATCTGGCCCGCAACATCGCCTTGCGCAACAAGGCGTTGAGCATCTACGAGTTGAACTATGCGGTACAAAAGATCATCGACCGCATCATCTTCCTGCGCATCGCCGAAGACCGCCAGGTGGAAGATTACGCACGGCTGCAGGAGATCACCGCACACAAGGGCGATCTCTATCCCTGCCTCATCCGCCTGTTCCTCCAGGCGGACGTGAAGTACAACTCCGGTCTCTTCGACTTCAAGGCCGATCAACTGACCCCCCGTCTCAAGATCGACGACCGGGTGTTGAAAGAGATCATCAAGTCGATCTATTATCCCGACTCCCCCTACGAATTTTCGGTTTTCGACGTGGAGATCCTGGGCAATATTTACGAGCAATTCCTGGGCAAGACCATCCGCCTGACCGCCGGTCACCAGGCTAAGGTGGAGGACAAGCCGGAGGTGAAGAAGGCGGGGGGCGTGTATTACA
Source organism: uncultured bacterium (assembly GCA_965603365.1). Taxonomy (GTDB): domain Bacteria; phylum Acidobacteriota; class Aminicenantia; order UBA2199; family UBA2199; genus JAHELQ01. The sequence continues at coordinate 2,110 of CBFDCR010000035.1, read as the reverse complement.
CCCCCAAATACATCGTGGATTACATCGTCAAGAATACCGTGGGCACACTGATAGGCACGGACAGTGGTTCGCCCAAAACCCCCGGGGAGATCGAGAAGATCAAGATTTTAGATCCTGCCTGCGGCTCCGGCTCCTTTTTGCTGGGGGCTTACCGGCTGCTGCTGGATTATCACCTGGACTATTACACCAAAGAGAGGAACATCAAAAAGTCCTTGAGGGACAACAACATCTACCAACTGGGAGAGAGGGAGTACCGCCTCACCGTTGCCGAGAAGCACCGCATCCTGCTCAACAACATCTTCGGCGTGGACATCGACTCCCAGGCGGTGGAGGTGACCAAACTCTCCTTGCTGCTCAAGTTGATGGAAGGGGAGAGCCAGGAATCTACGGGCATGTTGTTTAAGTATTCGGACATCAAGCTGCTGCCTGATCTTTCGGCCAATATCAAGTGCGGCAACTCGCTGATTGGTTCGGATTTTTACCAGACGGGGCAAATGAGTCTGTTCCAGGACGAGGACACGGTGCGCCGCATCAACGTATTCGACTGGAACAAAGAGTTCCCCCACATCCTCTCCCACGGCGGCTTCGACGCCATCATCGGCAACCCCCCGTATGTAGATATTAAAGGAATGCCTGTTGATGAGGTAGATTTTCTCTTTAAAACTTATAAAACAGCGAATAAAAGAATTAATCTTTTTTCAATTTTTTTTGAAAAAATGTTTAATATTGTTAATCAAGAATCATTCAGAATAGCAATGATTGTTCCAACAGCCTTAATATCTCAGGAATCATATAAAGAAATTCGGAAGTTAATTTTGGAGAATTACAAAATTGTGAATATAGTAAGATTACCCAATGAATCCTTTGGTTCTTCTGCTGGAGAAGTTAAAGTTGACACCGTAATAATTGTTCTTGGTAATTATGAGAATAACAAGAAATTAACTGAAATTATTGGATATAAGGGTTATGATAGGATTAAAGCAATAGAAACAGTTGATGCTTTTCTACACACAAAAATTGACCAATGTGAATGGAAGTTTAATAATGAGTTTGCTTGGACTATTAATACGAATAGTAGAGATAAAAAGTTATTCGAAAAAATAGAAAACAATACTATACCACTCGAAAGAGTTGCATGGTTTTCTTTGGGAATTACTCCTTACGACAAATATAAAGGGCACACTCAAAAACAAATTAAAGAAAAAATTTTTCATTCTTCACATAAAAAAGATGAATTTTATAAAAAATTATTGGCAGGCAATGATGTTAAGCGTTATTATGTAAGATGGAATGGTAAACAATGGATACGATATGGGGCTTGGTTAGGAGCGCCACGTGAACAAAAATTTTTTACAAGCAAAAGAATTCTTGTAAAACAAATTATTGATTGGTCTTCTAAAAGAATTTGGGCAACATTAACCGAGGAAGAATTATACAATACACAGAATGCTTTTAATTTGATTTCTAAAGGAGACTTAAAACTAGAATATCTATTAGGAATAATTAATAGTAAGCTAATAACATATTACCATAGAAAAATATTTTTAGATGAATTCAAAATGAGATTCCAAAAAATTTTAATCAAAGATTGTCGCAAATTCCCAATATATAAAATTAATGTTGATAATTTTTCAGAGAAATCAAAATATAATGATTTAGTTGAGATGGTGGAGGGGATGTTGGGGTTGCAGGGGAGGTTTCAGGGGGCTAAGATGGAGAGGGAGAGGGAGGTGTTTAGGAAGCAGATCGACATCCTGGATCGGCAGATCGATCAATTGGTGTATGAATTGTACGGGTTAACCGACGAGGAGATCAAGATCGTAGAGGAAAGCAGCACCCCGAGAAGGTAAACATTAACATTACCCTGCATTGACGAGTGATTTTTACTCATCGACGGATAAATGGTGTCCATTATCGGACAAAATTTGTCTGACATCAGAGGAATTTTGTCTAACGTCAGATCCATTGGGGTCGGTACCGGAGCCAAAAGGGTCGCGATCGGTGCCTTCTAGGGGTGATACCGGAGCAAAAAGGGTCGCGATCGGTGCCCTCTAGGGGTAATATCGGGGCCAAAAGGGTCGCGATCGGTGCCCTCTAGGGGTGATATCGG
>CBFDCR010000034.1:0-56232 GCA_965603365.1 uncultured bacterium | reverse complement strand
GCTCCTGGTATTCGAGTTTTTTAAATTCCGGCGGCAGGTATTTAACAAACACTTCGTCTTCCTGGCCTGGTTCATCTTTGAAATATTCATAGAGAAACTCCAGGTATAGCTGGTAAGGCGTTATATTTTGAGTCAACCAGCCCCGCCTGGGTAAAATTGCTGGAGCCGGTGATAACACGACCTTTATCCCTGTCGCCTTCCTTAAACGTCATGATATAGAGTTTGGCGTGGATGTTCTGTGATGGATAGGCCCTGATTTCCATTTTGCCGTTATGAATCCACTCGATAAATTTATGGACGCCCTCTTCAACATTCCTGCTGTCCTCAGAATCTTCCATCTCTTTTTGCACGAGACTTTCAAATTTCTCCTTTGCTTCGGCATGGGAAAAGTCAAAGGTTTGCGGTGAGGGTTTATTGCCCTCTTCCAGCATTTCTAAAGTTTTTCTGCCGGGCCGAGGTGAATGATTCCAGTTCGAGGTAGTCGAGGGAGATGTCGGTGTCGGCCCTGGAGATGTGGAGGGTCATGAACACCTCTTTGCCCAGGGGCATTGGGTCGATTCGGATGGTTTCATAACCACTGCCGTTAAATTTGATGAATGCCTGTTTGATGACTTCATTTTCCTGCCGGAAAACGATTTTGCCCTTAAATCTCCCTTTAGCGGAGATCGTTAAACGGTAAGCACCTTCCGGCCAGGAGGCAAATAGGGACGGGGCCAGGCGAATGGGGTGTTTGATCTCTTCTTGTTTTAACTCCAGCGCCATCTGCTGAGATGCCGCGGGGTCGTAGACCACGGTCCCCCTATTCCGGTGAAAGGTTTCCCACTCGAGGCGGTTTTTCGACTCTTCTCCCGGAAACAGGGAAAACAGGTAGACATCGGTATTGTAGATGCGAAACAGGGCCATGAGCCCGGCACTTGACATCTCTTCTTTAAAAAAACGGCGGTATTCCCGCAGTTCGTTGCCGAAGTGCCCCCTGGTCAGCAAAAGGTATTGTATGCCGTGTTTTTTTAAAAAATTCCTTCGCCAGTTAACCCCCATCTCGCCGGAAAGCAGGTGGGTCTGGTGGGGGGTGCCGATGGAGAGCAGGGAGGCCCAGTTGCCGGCCACCCGGGAGGGGGGGATTACTTTGCCGAATACGCGGGCTGTATTGACGATCCCGTACTCCCGCTGAGCGGCCCAGCGGAGAAAAAATTGCAGATTCAATGCTACCGACAATGTCAGGGTTACCGCGATCCCTGCATATACCAGTTTTCCCCGTCTTTTCCGGAACAACATCAGCAATAACACCAGTAAAAACAGCGGGACCGATGCCGTCCACCAGTAATCGTTCACTATTTTAAACCGCAAAAACCGCCAGTATTTGATGATCCCCAGGAAAAACAGGGCGGTGGGCAGGGATATGAGGGCCAGGATACCCGCCAGGTTTAACTCTATTTTGTATCGGTTTTTCACCAGGTGAGACAGCAGCCAGCCAGCCAGGATGGCGGCGGGAAATATGAGAATCAGGTAGAAACGGGTGGGCCGGTAGCCCCAGATGGAGTGGGCGGCCGCGCCAACCATGAGCCAGAACGCCGCCAGTTCCACCAACGGGGGGATATCTTTTTCACGTTTTAAGGTAAAGTACACGTATAGTACGACCGCGACGGCAGCCAACAGCAGCACCACCGGGTCGCTTCTCATCTGATTCATGAAGGGATTGTCCAGCAAGTTTTGAAACAATTGGCCCGGAGAGCCGATGCGGCGTACCAGTTTGTTGTGCCCCACGAAGAAATCGAAAAAATGACTGTGGGGTAGATACAACAGCAGATACCAGGCGGTTAAGGAGGCCGTTACACCGACCCAGAAGGCGGCCAGATGGCGCAGGCGAATCCGCTTCCCGATTAGCCACCAGATTCCCAGCACCAGAAAGAGGGAGAGCAGGTAGAGTATATGGTTCTGGGAGAGATAGGCCAGGAGCCAACACGAGGCGCTGAAGATGAAAAATCTCGTTTTCCGGCTACCGGCTCCCCTGGTGAAAAAGTAGACGGCGATGAGGAAGAAAAAAATCATGGGGAAGTAACGGTTGGCGGCCTTTGAGTAGATAATGATAGGGTAATTAAAGGCCACAAAGGTCGAGGCCAGCAGGCAGGTGAGAGGTCCGCTAAGGCGGTAAACCATAAAGGCAAAGAAGAGCAGCGCCAGGGAGCTGAACAGGACAGGGATGAGGCGGTGGGAGTATAGATTGATGCCGAATAATTTATAAAACGGGTAATTGATCAAGATGTTGACCACCGGGGCAGCCACGTGGGGTGTCCAGTCATCAAAGCTCCAACGCTCGAACAATATTTTATTGCGGGCTCCATAGGAGTGCTGCCCGGCATCGCCCACGATACCGCCGCTGATGGTAATATCGGTGGGGGGGTCGGCGGTGAGGAAGAGTGCCCTCAACCCGACTCCAGCCAGCAGCACAACGGTAATCAGGCCCACGAGAATCCATTTTCCCATATCGTTGTTGATAGTTCTCATCTGAATATCCCTGGTCGTAAACTGGACATTATATACCGGATAGTACCGGTTTGCAATTCCCTTTACTCAAACTAAAAAACAGGAAAATGCCGCTGGGGGGATCTTTTCTCTTGACCTTCGGAAGCCCAGATATTATAATTTATCTTAAATAAACTGCTAAAAAAGCAAGCGGAGGCATTCTATGGATATCTCAAAAAGAGCCAAAAATATTCAAGCTTCTCCGATCCGCAAATTGGCTGCCATTGCCAACGGGACCAAGAAGAGGGGGATCAAGGTGTACCACCTGAATATCGGGCAGCCCGATATACCGACCCCCCCGGTTTTTTACCAGAAAATCCGGGATTTTTCCGATAAGGTCCTCTCCTACGGCCCCTCCGACGGTCTGGACGAATTGAAGAGTGCCATGACAGACTATTTCGCCAGATACGGAATCCAGATCGAAAAAGAAAATATTGTTATTACCACCGGCGGCAGTGAAGCGGTCTCTTTTGCCTTTAATTGTATCGCCGACCACGGCGACGAGGTCATCATTCCGGAGCCCTTTTATACCAACTATAACGGCTTTGCCGCCATGTCCGGCCTGAAGATCGTACCGGTCACCACCCTGCCGGAAACCGGCTATCACCTACCCGAAACGAAAGAAATAGAAAGGAGAATCGGCGAAAGAACCAGAGCCATTCTCGTCTGCTCACCCAACAACCCCACCGGGACCGTTTTGACCCGCCGGGAAATCGAAAAACTGGCTGAAATCGCCAGAAGATACGACCTGTTCTTGCTGGCCGATGAGGTGTACAAAGAGTTTACCTACGACGACGAGAAACACTTCAGCCTGCTGGAATTGGAAAATATGGAAGACCGGGTCATCGTACTTGATTCCATTTCCAAGCGATATTCCGCCTGCGGCGCCAGGATCGGGGCGGTGATTTCCAGGAACCGAGAGGTCTGCCAATCTATCCTCAAGTTTGCCCAGGCCCGGCTCTGCCCGCCCACCTTAGAGCAGGTCGGGGCCATCGATGCCTACCGGCTGCCCTTGAGCTATTTTGAAGAGATCATCAAGGAGTATCAAAAGAGGCGGGATATCCTGGTGGACATACTGACCTCTCACCCGGACATGGTGCTGATTAAACCCAAGGGGGCCTTCTACATCATGGCCAAACTGCCGGTGGATAATTCCGACAATTTTGCCCGCTGGCTGCTGGAAGAGTTTGAAGTGAACGGCGAAACGGTGATGGTGGCCCCGGGCGCCGGTTTTTATTCTACCCCCGGCAAGGGCACTCAGGAAGTACGCATCGCCTATGTCCTGGAGACGCCAAAACTGGAGGCAGCCGGAAACATTTTGCTAAAGGCCATCGACGCCTACAATGCCCAACAGGCCAAAACCGCATAAATTTTGTTTACTCAGCCGGATAATTCTGTTATAATAGAAACATGAAAAAAGGTTTTACACTGGTAGAGATTTTGATTGTCATGACCTTGATCGGGATATTGGTGTCCATTATTATACCCAACTACAGGACCTCGGTAACCAGAGCCAGAGAAGCGGTTCTAAAAGAGAATCTTTTTCAAGTCAGGGACTCTATCAACAAATTTTATTTTGACAAAAAGAAATATCCCACCTCTTTAGACGACCTGGTGGCCAACAAATATCTCAGGGAAATTCCCATGGACCCCTTTCTAAAGGAGAGGGATTGGGAGATAGTCTATTTTGAGCCCGAGGATATTGAAGACTATGACCCGGAAATGGCCGAGAGTATCGTCGATGTAAAAGCCAGGACCAGGGGCACCGCCCTTGACGGCAGCAAATATGAAGATTGGTAAAAACAACAAAGGATATGCACTGTTGGTGGCCATTATTGCGGTTCACATCTTTGCCATCCTTCTTCTTTTAGCCCGGGGTCTGTGGGAAACGGAATTCCAGCGGGACCTGGAAGAGGAGTTGATCTTCAGGGGTAACCAGTACGTCACTGCCATCGAACTCTATCAAAAGAAAAACAGCAACCTGGCCCCCAAAAACCTGGATATCCTGTTTGAAAAAAAATTCTTGAGAAGGAGATTCCCCGATCCCATGAGTGCCTCGGGCAAGTGGAACATCGTCCTGGACTCAGGGAAACCGGGTCAGAAAACGCTTCTCCTGGTTCCCGAAGAAATGATCGGTGAAGGTAATGTCACCCAAAAATTGGGTATGCCCTCTGCCCGTATCGTCGGCGTCTGCTCCGGTTCCTGTGAGGAGGGGTTTCGGGAGTACCGCAAGAAAAAAAAATACTGCGAATGGGCTTTTTATGTGGGGCAGAAACTGGATCAAGATATGCCGACACTGGATGCCTACGGTCAAGACAGTGATCGAGAATCGTCAAAATCGCCGAGATCGTCAGAATCGTCGAGATCTAAAGACTAATCTGTTCGTTCTGGCGGCCGAGAATTCCGCTGAAAATTACGCCGCCGCGGTGGTGGATGAATTCAAGAGGCGCCAGCCGGGTATTCATATCTTCGGGGTAGGGGGGGGGAAATTCAAACAGCGGGGCGTTGAGCTCATCCTCCACAACCGGGAATTTGCCGTAATCGGCCTCATCGAGGTCGTATCGAGCATCATTAAACTCAAAAGATATATGCGGCTGCTCTTCAGGGCCGCCTTAGAAAGAGGAACGGATGCCGTACTGTTGGTCGACTATCCGGATTTCAATTTAAGGTTGGCCAAAAAATTCAAACGGCAGGGCATCCCGGTTTATTACTACATCAGCCCCACTGTCTGGGCCTGGCGATATGCCAGGGTCAAACTGATAAAAAAATATGTGGACCACATTTTCATCATCTTCCCCTTTGAGATCGAGATCTTTGAGAAAGAGAAGATCCCCTTTACCTATACGGGACATCCCCTCATCCCCATGATCAAGGTGAATGAGTCTAAAGGAGCTTTCAGGAGGCGTTTTGGGATTAATGATACCGACATCCTCATCAGCCTGCTGCCGGGCAGTCGTTCCTCGGAGATCGCATTCCTGCTGCCGGAAATGCTGAAGGCCATGGAACTCTTAAACCGGAAGTTAGAGATCAAACTCTTTCTGCTAAAGGCCGACAGCATCGAGAGGGAGCTAATCGACGGTTTTTTAAAAAAAAGTTCTCTTTCAATCCAGGTGATAGAACAGGGAAAAGGCTACGATTTAATCAATGCCTCAGATCTGGTCATCACTACCTGCGGCACCTCGAATCTGGAAATCGCCATCCTGGGAGTTCCCTTCTTTGCCGTATACCGGCTCAATCGACTGAGCTATATGCTGGGGAAAAATTTTGTCAAAATCAACCTCTATTCCATTGTCAACATCCTGGCCGGAGAAGAGGTCATCCCCGAACTCATTCAGCACAACTGTCAGGCCCCAAAAATCGCCGCTCAGGCACTCGATATATTGAAAACAGCGGACATCCGTCAAAAAATGGTGGCCCGCTTTAAAGAGATCAAACAGCACCTTACCCAGAACCAGAACCCCCCCCAAATCATCACCAACAAAATAAGCGAAGATTTGCAGCATTCCTGATTGCAACCGATAGGGGCGAGGCAAAGAGGATTACCCCATTCATTTGATTTTGTGTTATAATGGGGCGATGTTGTTATTCGATATATTGTATTTTATTGTGATTGTGCTGTCGGTGCCCTTTTGGGGGAAAATGCTGTTTAAAAAAGAGTACCGCACCATCCTGAAGCACCGTTTTTTACCGGATCTTGAAGAAAATGGTCAAAAACATATCTGGCTGCATGCCGTCTCTGTCGGCGAAGTAAAAAGCATCAAGAATTTAATCTACCGCCTGAAAAACGGCGCCGGCGCCAAGATCGTACTCACCGTGACCACACCCACCGGCTATGCCTATGCCAAAAAAGAGTACAAAGACATCGAGGTCATTAACGCCCCCTTTGACTTTTCCTTTGTGGTAAATAAATTTATTCAAAAAATAAATCCCAAAATACTGGTACTCAATGAACTGGAGATCTGGCCCAACTGGGTGTTGATGATGAAAAAGAGGGGAATCCCGATTTTGCTGATCAACGGCAGAATCTCCGACGGCGCCTTCAAACATTACCGAAGATATATGTTTTTCTTTAAGAAATTCTTTTACCGGATCGATTACTTCCTTATACAGGCGGAAATTTACAAGAAAAAATTTGCAGAAATGGGCATACCGGCAGAGCGGATCGGTGTCTGCGGCAACATCAAGGCAGATGAAGCCTGGAAATCGACGGCCGACATTCCTCCAAAAGAGAAAGTCTTTGCTTTCTTAAAGGCTCAACCGCCCCAAAAAAGGGTGTTGACTCTGGCCAGCAGCCACTACTCGGATGAGAAAAAGATCATACCGATATGGCAGCAGTTCGAACGGTCTTTTTCGTTTATTATCGTGCCCCGCCATATCGACCGAACCGCCGAAATTGAGAAAATACTGCGAAATAATAATATTAAATACCGGGTCTGGAGCCAGACATCACAGGTAGATCTTGACCGTGAGGTACTCATCTTTGACCGGATCGGTTACCTGGTCAATATTTTGAGTATTTCAGACCTGGTGCTAATGGGCGGTACTTTTGAAAAAAAGATCGGCAGTCACAATCTATATGAACCGGCTGCTCTGGGGAAATTCATCATCGGCGGCCCCCATTACAATAACTTCCCCGATATCGGGCGTGAATTGGTAAAAAACGGCGTATACAGGGTGACCCCCGGGCATCGGGAACTGGCCGACACTCTGCGAAATATCGATCAAATCAATTTTGACGATATCAGAACTGCGGCCACCCGGTCGGTATCAAAGAGAAAGGGTTCAACGGAATGTATCTTAGGCCAGATTCAACGCTTAGCCATATCCTGATTCTGCTGCTGAATACAGTCTCCATCCCCTTCAAGATCGCCTCCTGGCTCTACCTCAATATCAAAGCCCCCAGAAAAGTAAGATTTAAGGAAGCCTTGATCATCTCTATCGACAATCTGGCCTTTGGGGGCACCGGCAAGACCCCCCTTATATTGGAGATTGGACAAACCCTTGAAAAGAGGGGGCTCAAATTTGCCGTTGTCAGCCGGGGTTTTCGCTCAAAATATGAAAATAGAGGTATATTAGTCCAGGGCCATCACCGGCCCGGAGACATCGGTGATGAGGCCGCCCTGTTGAAGAACAGATTTTCAAATCAGGATATCTTGATCGGTAAAGACCGCAATCGCTCTATAAGAACGGCCATCCAGAGGAAAAACAAGATCATCCTGCTGGACGACGGCTTCCAATCCACCGATATTTACAGAGACATTAAAGTCATGCTCTTCAACCCGGAACATCCCTATTACTACCTGAGAAACTTTAAATGGATGATGAAAAGGGAAGATTTCATTCTCTCCTATTTAAGAAAAACCGAAAGAAGGGGAACGGCAAGGAACGGCGTCTATCATTTTGAATTGGAGGGCTTCTGTGACCGGACAAACACCGCCGTCGACATCGGCGGCTCCCGACTCGTCGGTTTCTCGGCGCTGGCCGACAACCGGCGATTTAAGAAAGATCTGGAGCGGTTTAACTGTGCGGCCTTTCAGGGTTACCCGGATCACTTCTCTTATTCCCAAAAGGAATTAGCGACCCTCGAAGACCTCAGGAATACACACCGGGCCGATTTTTTAGTGTGCACGGAGAAAGATTTTGTGAAACTCAAACACCTCAATTTAGAAAACATGCCTTTAATTTATGTTAAAAATAGGATAAAATTCAATTTTGATTTAATGGATAAAATATTGAATGATGCAAAAAAGAAGGGTTTTGTTTAGACATCGGTTTGAATATTTCATGTTTGTTGCGTTCATCTTCATTATAAAACTATCCCCCCGGTTCTTGTTCAATTTAAACAAAAAACTACTCTGCGCCCTATTCAGAAAATTCGGCAAAAAACATTCCCGGATAATCGATAAAAACCTCGAAATCGCCTTTCCCGGTATCGACGGCGAAGAGTTGGCCGCGCTGAAAGGGAACATTTACAACCATTTTGCCACCATTTTCCTGGAAAATATCTATCTTTACGCCAGGAAAAAACCGCAAAAAATCCTGAAAGATATCACCGTCAACCGTATCGACATTCTCGAATCCGCCTTGAAAAAAGAAAAAGGGATCATTCTTTTTTCAGGCCACTTCGGCAACTGGGAACTCATCCCCTATATCCTCAGTCGGCACCTGCAGCGGAGAATCACCAGTATCGCCCGGGAGATGAACAATCCTCTGGTAGAGCGGGTGATCCTCAAATTCAGGGAATATATGGGTTCAGACATCATCTATAAAAAAGGCTCCATGCGCACCATACTCAATTTACTGAAAAAAAACAATATCGTCCTGCTGCTGATCGATCAAAACACGGTGGTTCGGGAGGGTGTATTTGTAGATTTCTTTTCTCAAAAAGTCAGTGCGGTGACCTCTGTGTCTCAACTGCATTTAAAAAAGAAAATTCCCATTGTTCCCGCCTTTCTCCACTACGAAAAGAAAAAAATCGTTCTGGATATTTTAGATGAAATCCAGTTTAACGGCGGCGGGAATCATGGAGACGACGTGAAGAAATTGACCCAGGAGTGCACCACCATGATCGAACATCAGATCCGCCAACATCCGGAACAGTGGTTCTGGTTCCACAACCGTTGGAAAACAAAACCCCCAGAAGGGAGAAGACAGCCATGAGAAATGACGGAAGATCAAACCTTGAATTAAGAGCCTTGAATATCGTACCGGACTATATCAAAAATGTTCCCGCGTCGGTACTGATTGAACAGGGTGATACCAGAGTTGTATGTACGGCCACCTTCGATGAGAAGGTACCGTACTTTCTCAAAGACTCGAACCAGGGCTGGCTGACCGCCGAATACGGTATGCTGCCGGGGTCGGTGGGAAACCAGAGGGTGGTGCGGGAGCGCCAGAAATCCCAATCACGGCACATCGAGATCCAACGACTCATCGGGCGCGCCCTGAGATGCACCTTTAACCCCAAAACCATCGCCGGCAAGACGATCGTTATCGATACCGACGTTATTCAGGCAGACGGCAGCACCCGGTGCGCCGCCGTCATCGGCGGCATGGTGGTGCTGATCAAGATGATGAGATACCTGGTATTCGAAACCCTCATCCCGGACCTGCCGGGGATTGAGATCATCTCCGCCGTGTCTATCGGCGTCAAAGACAACGGGATTCTGGTGGACTTAAACTATAAGGAAGATTCCGCTATGGACGCCGACATCAACATCGTCTCCTCCCAGCAGGGCAATATCGTCGGCATCCAGGCCATGGGCGAGAAAAAACCGGTCCGCCGGGACACGTTTCAAAAAGTCATAGATATCGGCATCGAAAAAAACCTGGAAATTATTAAACAGATCAAAGCCATAACGGGGAGTTGAGAGGAGAGGCAATAGGTAATAAGGCAAAAGTTAAGGGACCGGGCGATTAAATAGTCAACCAAAAGGCAGCAAAAGCGTATAATATTTTGTGAACATAAAATCAAAGCGAATAATCAGGAGAAACAGATGAGGAGAATAATACTTATCATACTAGTGATGGTGGGGTCGATGTGGTTTATTTACTCCGGTCACAGCCAGAGTACAGACAACGACTTCGGGATACGGGTTGCGCCCCTGAATCCGGCTTTTCTTAAATATATGGAAAAGCAGCGGCAGGGGATCAGGCCGCCGACTGTACAGGACCGCCGGGTCGGCAACTGGGTGCCGCCGCCTTTCGATCTGGCCCATGTCGAAGGCAGAGTGGATGATGCGGTGAATACTACCACCTATCCCGCCTATTACGACCTGCGCTATCAACCGGGCAAGCTGCCGCCGGTTCAGGACCAGGACGGCTATCCCGCCTGCTGGAGTTTTGCCGCCTACTGCTCGCTGGAATCCTGTCTACTGCCGGACGAGTCCAGGGATTTTTCCGAATGGCATCTGTATAACAACCACGGCTTCGACCGGCCCGAAGGCGGAAACGCCGAGATCACCGCCGCCTACCTGGCCCGCTGGGAAGGACCGGTGGATGAAAGTGCGGCCCCTTACGGCAGCGGTTCGGTGGCAAACGACCAATTGGTCACCTCCAAACATGTCCAGCAGGTGATGTTCCTGCCCCGGCGCACCGGCCCCCTGGATAACAACACCACCAAGTGGTTCGTTATGAATTACGGCGCCCTGTATGCCGGCATCCGTTACGACGGGGACTCCTTTTCCGAAACCCACGCCAGCCACTATTATCGCTGGAAAGATGACATCAACCACGGGGTCGCCATAGTCGGCTGGGACGACAACTATCCTGCCAGCCGGTTCTTAACCCCCCCGCCGGGCAACGGTGCCTTTATCGCCAGAAACAGTTGGGGAGCAGGCTGGGCCGACGGCGGCCACTTCTATATTTCCTATTACGACACCGTCGTCACCCCTAAGGCCTGCTTTAACAACGCCGAAGAGGTCACCGACTACGGCACCATTTATCAATACGACCCCTACGGCGCCACCTCGGCAGTGGGGGGGACCGGCAGCGGTCCGGCCACCATCTACTGGGGCGCCAATATCTTTACCACCGTCAACGACCAGCCCATCGAGGCGGTCTCCTTCTTTATTACCGACGCCCACGTAAAATGCGAAATCTACCTGTACAAAAACACCTCCCCCCACTCCCCCATCGACGGCACACTGGCGGCCCACCAATCCGCCAGTTTTATCTATCCCGGCTATTATACGGTCAGGCTGGATGCGCCGATTTTCCTGAACCGGGGCCAACGATTTTCCGTGGCCATTCGCTTCGACAATACCGATTTCCCCTTCCCCGTGCCCATCGAAGCCCCGGTAAACGGTTACATCACATCGACCCAGGCCAATGCGGGAGAAAGTTTTGTCAGTGCCGGCGGTATACAGTGGAAGGACCTTACCCTGCGCCGGCCCGACAGCAATGTCTGTATCAAAGCCCAAGCCAGGACCATCGAGTCTCAAATCACCCTTACAGCCGGGCGGGAGACGGTATCCAGTTGGCTGGCGGACATCGACTACGGCGTGCTCACCTTTTCGGTGGAAAACCTCCAGGAGGTACCGGTCTCGAAACTCCTGATCTACCGGAAAGAGGGCGACGGGACATATCTGCTCATCGACGAGGTCGGCGAAGCACAAGGAGCCGATTTTAACCTCGTCACCTATACCGATAGGAACCGTCTGAGGCGGGACAGGCAGTATACCTACCAGGTGGCCGCCGTCAATCTGGTGGACATCATCTGCGGCATGTCCAATGAACAAACCATATGATCGGCTTTTAACCATCAATAAGGAGAAAGAAAGTGAACAGAAGCGAAGGGAACTTAAATAGGCGGATACCGCTGGTGACGGCGATCTTCATTTTTATCTTCATCTTCACTGCCGACCTTTACCAGGGCATCGGTCAGGAGGCGTCCAATCCGGAGGCGCAGCTAAAGGAAAACTACCGGCAGGCTCGGGCAATTTTTTTAAAGGCAAAAGAATCGTTCCGGCAAAAGAGTACAGACGAAGCGGAAGCACAATTCAAGCACTGCACCGCCGTATTCCCCCGTTACGCCGACGCCCATTACTATCTGGCCCGGATTCAATACCAGCGCCAGGATTTTATGGTGGCCCTCCAGGCCATCCAGTCAGCCGAAATTCATTTCTCCTTCCTGAAGAACCTGGAAATCTCCCTGGCCCAAAATGAAATCGAGGCGGCCCGGATTCAAGACGAAAAACTGAAACTCTACGCCGATTACCTCTACCTCCACGGCAATATCCTGTTCAAGACAGAACAGTACGAAAAAGCCCACCGCCAGTATCTGGAGACCATTCGCCAGAATCCGCTCCATGCCCAGGCTTACAATAATCTCATCAATCTTCACTACCTGTTAAAAAATTATCCGCTGGCCGTTGAGTACCTGAATCAAGCGGAAGCAGCCGGGGTGGCCGTCCACACTCCCTTAAAAATTGAAATCCTGAAGGCCAGCGGCCAGATGAAAGATATCGAAGGGTGGAAAATCGTCCTGAAAAACGGCCAGGTCTGGACCGGCAAGATCGTCTCCCAGGAGGGGTCCCTCATTGTCATTCACAATGAAATGGGAAACCTCGAATTTCACCGGGACGGTATCATGTCCATCGAACCCCTGGCCGGTGAAACGCCGTCCCCACCGGAGGCCCAACCCTCTTCCCCGGTTGAGCCGGTTCAAGCCGGGCCCCGGCTTCTGAGGTCAGCCCGGCTCTTTTTCCAGCTCAATTTCAATCAATCTTTCCCCGCCGACCAGAACTATAAGGAACTCTATGGTAACAATAAGTTCTTCGTGGGCCTTCACATCGGCTACCGGGTGTTTCGAGACTTCTTGCTGTGGCTGGGATACGGCTCCACCACCGCCAAAAGTACCATCCCCATCCTGGAGTTAAACAGCGAAGCCGAGCAGCGCTTCGTATCGTTAGAACTGGCTTACCAGCTAAAGCTATGGAAGAACCTGAAATTCCAACTCCGGCTAGGCATTGTGCCCATCCAGTACAAAGAGACGGTGGCCACCGATGAGATAAAAGAATCGGCCTTAGGTTTCCAGGTTGGCGGCGACCTGTTGTATCATCTTAACCGCAGTATCTATGCCGGAGTCGCCATCGGGTTCCTCTCCGCCAGCGATACCATCGGGGAAAAATCGGTAAAACTGGGAGGCCTCAACGCCGGCCTGGCCATCGGCCTCAAATTTTAATGGCGGAGGAGGTGGGATTCGAACCCACGGACCCGTTGCCAGGTCAACGATTTTCGAGACCGTCCCGTTCAACCGCTCCGGCACCCCTCCGCACTTTAAAAAAATCGGTCAGCAGTTGGGAAGATTCCTCTCTCAGGATTCCCGGCTCCGCCTCGACTCGATGGTTAAATATATGTTGAATACCGTCGAAGGCCCCGGTGGAAAACACCCCGGTCTTCCCGTCATCGGCGGCAAAGTAGAGTTTTTTGACCCGGGCCTGCACCATGGCGGCATAGCACATCAGGCAGGGCTCTAAGGTCACATAGACCTCCATATCCGGCAGTCGATAGTTCTTCGCCCGCTTGCCCGCCCGCCGCAGGGCCACGATTTCGGCATGGGCGGTGGGGTCGGCGCTTTTAATCACCGCATTGTGGCCCCTGCCCACCACCCGGTCGTCGTGCACCACCACGGCTCCCACCGGCACTTCGCCGATTTCCTGCGCGGCCGCGGCCTGCTGCAACGCCTGCCTCATAAAAAAATCTTTGTCTCTTACCATTCCAGCCCCCATTGTAATGCAAAATGCCGATATTTTCAAGTACCCCGGCACTCTCCATGGGTGTGGCGGATGGGCTTTGGTGAAAAGGCTGATCGATCTATTGACAAGTGTTGTTATTTTATTTAAAATGAGCCTTCGGAAGATGAGGGCTATATTTTTTTCAGTGTAAAGGCAAACAAGTTTGTAAGGAGGTGTTGTTTCTGGATGGATCAGATAATCCTGTGCTCAAGGGAGGGGCGGCAGTCTATTCATGGGTGATAAAAAAATAGATTCCGATCTGTTTACGTTGGCCGACTTCATGAAAGGCGATGGGAATGTGTTTGAGACAGAGGTACCCGACTTTTTTCACTTCTTAGAAGACGGCCGGCAGAAGAAACGCTTCCATTACGAACGCCCCCTGCTGAGTGCCTGTAAAAACCGGGTGGCGATATACGATTATTATACAAAATCCCCAAAAGAGATGATCATGATGGCCTCCAATAATTACCTGGGGTTATCGACCCATCCTAAGGTGATAGACGCGGGAATCCGGGCCGGTCAAAAATATGGTTTTGGTTCCGGCAGTGTTCCACTTTTCAGCGGGACATACGACCTGCACAGGGAATTGGAGAAGGAGATCGCCGACTTACTGGGCCAGGAAGATACCGTGCTGTTTTCATCGGGGTATGTGGCCAATATCGCCTGCCTGGCGTCGTTGGGGCGGAAAAACGATGTCATCATTCACGACCGGATGAACCATGCCAGCCTGCTGGACGGCAACGTGTTCTCTAAAGCGGCCTTTAAAATCTTCAGCCACAATTCTGCCGACAAACTGGAGCGGGTGCTGAAAAATTGCCGCCAATTTGAGAAAAAAATAATCGTCACCGACGGCGTATTCAGCATGGACGGCGACATCGCCAATCTGCCGGCCATCAAAAGGCTGGCGGAAATGTACAATGCGGCCGTTGTAATCGACGATGCCCACGCCTTAGGCGTCATCGGCAGATCGGGGCGGGGAACGGCCGAGTATTTCGACATGGAGGGAGAGGTCGATATCGTGACCGGCTGTATGAGTAAGAGCCTGGGCAGCATCGGCGGCTTCGTCGCCTCCACCAGGGAGATCGTAAACTACATCCGCTACTACGGACGGTCCAATATGTTCTCCTCCAGTCTGCCTCCCCCCGATATTGCCGCCAGCCTGGCCGCCATTGGGGTACTGAAAGCGGAGCCAACGCTGGGGCAAAAATTAAGGGAAAATATTGCCTATATGAAAACACATCTCACCCGGATGAACCTTGATATAGGCAACAGCCAGAGCGCCATCATACCGATTATCATCGGCGATGAGCTAAAGTTGAGAGATATGATTCGCAGCCTTCACGAACAGTGTGTCTATGCCAATGCCGTGCCCTACCCGGCGGTGCCCAGACATCTATCGAGAATTCGCCTCAGCATCATGTCCAGCCATACGAAAGAGGACCTGGATGAGACGCTGGCCGCGGTGGAGCTCGGCGCCGAAAAAGTTGGATTAAGACGAGATGAATAGGGATTCGGACAGAGTGGTTTTAATAACCGGGGCATCCTCCGGGATCGGCAAGAGCTGTGCCGCCTATTTATCCCGGCGGGGATTTAAGGTCTTCGGCACCGGCCGGCAGCCCACCCGGTGTGAAGAAGAATATGGAATGTTAGAGATGGATGTAACCGATGATGCCTCTATTCATAGGGCGGTAAAATACGTCATCGACCGGGAAAAGAGAATCGATGTTCTCATCAACAATGCCGGTGCAGCCCTGTCGGGAGCGGTTGAGGATACCGCAGTCGAGGAAGCCAGGGCTCAATTTGAAACCAATTTTTTCGGCGTCATTCGGGTGACCGGAGCGGTGCTGCCATTTTTCAGGAGACAAAACCACGGCTTGATCATAAATATCAGTTCAATCGGCGGCTTAATTTCGGTGCCCTTTACGGCATTTTACTGTGCCAGTAAATTTGCCGTCGAGGGTATAAGCGAAGCGTTGAGATTCGAGTTAAAAAAGTTCAATATAAAGGTTGTGCTGCTGGAACCGGGGGACATTCAATCGGGCCTGACCAGGCATAGGGTCAGGGCGGAGAGATCCCGGCACCCCGGCCCCTATGAAGAGCAGTTTAAAACGACTCTAAGGGTGATCGAGGATGACGAAAATAACGGCGCCACCATAGAGCGGGTGGCGGAGAAGATCGGTGAGATTATAGGCAAACGGTCGCCGAAGCTCCGCTATGTCGTCGGCAAACCGCAGCAGAGATTGGCGGTCCTTCTAAAAAAAGTACTGCCCTCCGCCTGGTATGAAAAAATCATCGCCTCCCATTATAAAATAGCGCCCCCCCAGTCACCATAGAAGGAGAGATCGGTTATGCCGGACAAAAAGACCATCTATCTGATTCATCCGGCCAGCGGCATCACATTCTCGGGCCTTTCGGAATGTATGGATCTATTTGGCCGCCGGGCCATGTGCCCCAACCTGGCGCTGCCCACCTTAGCCGCCCTGGTGGATGAAGAGTCCTTCCGGGTGATTCTCTGCGACGAAAATGTAGAGGCGGTGGATTTCGACCTGGGCTGCGATATCGTGGGGCTGACGGCCTGCCACAACCAGAAGGAGCGGGCCTTTGACATAGCCAGGGCCTTTAAAGAGAGGGGCAAACTGGTAGTCATGGGCGGCGTGGTTGCCACCCTGACCCTGCCGGACACCCACCCCTTGATCGACGTGATATTCCGGGGGGAGGCAGAGCGCACCTGGCCCCAATTTCTCCGCGACTATCTACAGGGCCGCCACCGCCCCATTTACCGGGAAGACTGTTTTTTAGATATGGCCCTCAGCCCTACCCCCCGCCTGGATTTGCTGCCTGGCGACCGTTACTTAATGGGCACCATCCAGATCAGCCGCGGCTGCCCGTTTAGATGTGAGTACTGCAGCTCGATCGTGCTGGCGGGACAGTCCATGCGCTGCAAGA
Organism: uncultured bacterium; assembly: GCA_965603365.1. Lineage (GTDB taxonomy): Bacteria > Acidobacteriota > Aminicenantia > UBA2199 > UBA2199 > JAHELQ01. The sequence continues at coordinate 39,526 of CBFDCR010000034.1, read as the reverse complement.
GCAGTGGGCAGGTCACCGCCGAACTGGAACAACTCCACCGGTTGGGTTACCGTGACATCTTCGTGGCCGACGACAACTTCACCGCCGACCGGCGCCGGGTCAAGGAGATCCTCGAACTCCTCCGGGATTGGAACCGGGCTCACGATGAACCCCTGACATTCTCGGCCAATATATCCATCGATTTTGCCCGGCAGCAAAAATTGGTCCCCTTACTGGCGGAGGCACTGGTATTGAATGTCTTCGTGGGTATCGAGTCGCCCAACCGGGACAGCCTGGTTGAGACCGGTAAATTACAAAACCTCAAAGGCGATATGCTGCAGCATATCGAGGGGCTGCATCGCCGCGGCATCGACGTGTCGGCCGGAATGATCGTGGGCTTTGATCACGACAACCGGGACATCTTCCAACTCCATGCCGATTTCCTCAAAAAAGCGCATATCCCCGTCTGCTTTGTCGGCATGCTGCTGGCCCCCGACGGCACGCCCCTAAAAAAGCGCCTTCTTCAGGAGGGCCGCTACCTGGGCAGCGAGATTGTGGGCAACCACTCGTCTGAGTCCAATATTATTCCCAAACAGATGGGGGTCGAGGAGCTTCGCAACGGCTACTTCTGGTTAATGAATCGACTCTATGGGGAACAAGATTTTATTCAACGCATCAAAGAAGTCCTGCCCCTCTACCCCAAAGCCCGCGTCCGGCGCAGCCGGTCAAAACTCCGGCTCTTTCCCGTCTTAACCCGGCTGGTGGTGTACTACATGAGGGGAGGCAAAACCATGCGGCAGATGTTCCGCCAATTTTTCTCCCTCATCCTCAAGTACCGGCACCACCGGGAGTTGATCGTCTACTGGATGATCGCCTACAAACACTTCCGGCAGACACTGATCCGCCATGGGGTGTGGAAACAACATTTCGTGCCCCCCCGGCAGTACGGGGCACAATAAGGAAGGTGACATGGTTCTATTCATGTGGATATCGATCCCCATCAGCCTGATAGTTGCTTTAGCCTTCGGGTTCTGGTTCTATAAAAAGCGTATTCTCACCAGGCGGTTCGTGGCCCATTACTATCCCGGTCGTGTTTCAACTGCCCGGCGCTATAAACTGCTGCTGATCGTGCCCACCCTCATCCGCAACGACGGGCAGCCGGTAAAACAGCCGCTGCTCATGCTGCCCGGTATTACCGGTGCGGTGTTGGCGGCCCTGACCCCCGACGATTGGGAGATGGAGATCGTGTTTGAAACCATCGAAGAGGTGCCCTTTGACAGCGATGCCGACCTGATTGCCATTTCGGCCATGGGGGTGGGGCTGTGGCGGGGGCTGGACATGGCCAGGCAATTTAAGGCCCGGGGCAAAAAGGTGGTGGTGGGCGGCCTGATGGCGACGCTGATGCCCGAGTACACACTGGCCCACGGCGCCGATGCCGTCTGTCTCGGCGATGCCGAAGGGGTATGGGAACGCATCCTGCGGGATTTTGAACAGGACCGGCTGCAAGGCATGTATGACGGCCGGCAGAGCGCCAGCCTGAACTGGCCGGTGCCCCGCTACGACCTAATCGCCAAAAAACGGATCGGCCCGGTGCTGCCGGTAATGGCCGGGCGGGGCTGCCCCCACCGCTGCGAATTCTGTTCGCTGGCCGCCTATTACCAGGGAAAGTATTATCGTCGGCCCATCGAAGAGGTAATCCGGGATATCCGGGCCGTTAAACAACTGGGATTCAAGAGAGTCCTCATCTTAGACGACAATATCGCCGCCGACCCGGATCATGCCGTCAAGCTCTTCAAGGAGGTCGAGAAGCTCGATGTCCAGTGGGTGAGCCAATGCGCCATCTATATTGCCGCCCATGCCGACATGCTGCAGGCCGCGGTCCGGAGTGGTTGTACCACCCTCTCTTTTGGCTTGGAGACCGTCAATCAGGAGAGTCTAAACGCTGTTCAGAAGACCTTTGCCCGGGTAAGCGACTATGAGCAATATCTTGAAACCATTCGCCGGGCCGGCATCGACGTGGCCACCGAGATGGTGCTGGGAATCGACGGCGACGATCCGGCCACCTTTAAACGGACCGCCGATTACATCATTCGGAACCGGATTACCCTGCCCAAGTTCTACATCCTCACCCCTGTCCCCGGCACCCCCCTTTACGACCGCTTCGATAGGGAAGGCCGCATCATAGACAAGAATTATATACGCTACAATGCCTCCCAGGCGGTATTTCGGCCGGCCCGGATGAGCCCGGCAGAGTTGGAACAGGGCTACTGGAGGCTCTACGACCGGGTGTTTACCATCCCCGCCATTTTTAAACGGGTGTTCGGCGCCCCCATAAAGCTCTCCCTCTTCTCCCGGCTGGTCATTCTCTTCGTTAATCTTCACTACCGCCGGTATATTCGCCGGCGGATCGCGCCGGGAATGTTATGATAAACGAGTTAGGCTAGAGGTTGGGAAATGAAAATGAACTATCATACGGTTGAAATCACAACGCCTTCGCTAGTGCGAAAATTCATTAAACTGCCGTGGGAAATTTACAAGGGAGACCCCAACTGGGTGCCGCCCTTGAAGCTTGAGATGCGGCAAAAGCTTAATCCCCAAAAGAATCCTTTTTTCAAATACGGCAGCGTAAAATTATTCGGTGTCGAGAACGAGAACCGTACATTGGTGGCCCGGGGCGCGGCCATACTCAACCCGATGCACAACCGGCTCTATGACGACCATACCGGTTTCTTCGGCCTGTTCGAATGCATCGACGATGTAAAAGCAGCCGGGATATTAATCAAGCGGATAGCCGACGAGCTCCAGCGGAACCGTTGTACCCATGTGCTGGGCCCCGTAAATTTCAGCACCAACGAGGAGTCGGGGTTTTTGATCGAGGGTTTTGGTCACCGACCCATGATCATGACAAACTACTGCCCCCCCTATTATCAAGAATTGATGCCGGCCTGCGGCCTTACAACGGCCATGGACATGTCGAGCTATGAATGGCACTTTGAGCACGTCTACCCGGATAAACTGGACAGGGTGATCCGACTACTCTCCCGCCAGGATAGAGGCGACGTTCATATCCGCGCCCTCGATAGAAAACGCCTGGACGAAGAGGTCCGCACCATAAGGGAGATCTACAACTCGAGTTTTCCGGCTGTCTGGGGCTTTGTGCCCATCTCTGGGCCGGAAAGTGAAGAGATGGCTAAGAGTTTTAAGTTGTTTTCGGACGACAACCTGATTCTCTTTGCCGAAACCGCCGGCAAACCGGTCGGCTTCTGCCTCTGCCTGCCGGATATAAACGAAATTTTAAAAGACTTAAACGGCAAGCTGCTGCCCTTCGGCCTATTTAAATTCCTCATGCGGCGGCGCCGCATCCGCAGCGCCCGGGTACTGGTCTTAGGCGTCATACCGGCCTACAGGAATCTGGGCACAGCAGCCCTGCTGATCCACCGGCTGCACGAGACCGGCCTAGCCCGCGGTTACCGGAGAGGCGAACTCTCCATGGTGATGGAATCCAACCACCGTATGCGGCAGTTGCTGGAAGCGTTAGGATTTCGGGCCATCAAGCGTTTCCGAGTCTATCAAGCTGCGCTAAACCACATCTTTTCGAGGTGAACATGAAAATATTACTGGTAAGACCATCGCCCCCCAAATACACTATCGGGCTGAAACATATTATGGTGTGTGAGCCGCTGGAATTGGAGTACGTGGCTGCCGGAGTACGGGGGCATGAAGTTGAGATATACGACATGATCCTCGAACGGGATCTGCCCGGCAAAATCCGTTCTTTTAAGCCGGATATCGTCGGTACCAGTTCCTACATCACCGGGGTAAAAAAAGTCAAGGCCATCTGCACGGAGGCCAAGAAGTTTAATACAGAGATTTTAACCATTGTCGGCGGCGTGCATGCCACCCTGGTTCCACAGGATTTTATCGACCCGCACATCGATGTGATCGCCATGGGGGAGGGGACAAACCTGATCGGCCAAATCATCGAGCAGTACGACCAGGGCAAGACATTGGCGACAATACCCGGCCTGGCATTTCCCGAAGGGGAGAGGCTGCGCCGCACGCCGCCGGGGAGCCTGGAGGTGGACACAGCCCATTTACCCCTGCCCCGGCGAAGCCTCGTAGAAAAACATAAGCACCGCTACTACTATCTCTTTCATCAGCCGGTGGCCTTGATGAAAACGATTTTCGGCTGCCCCTTTACCTGCAACTTCTGTTTTTGCTGGCCCCTGACCGGCGGGAAACTCTATATGCGGGAAGCGGAATCGGTGGTGGATGAGCTCGAACAGATCGAGACCAGAGAAGTATATTTCGTGGACGATACCTTTTTCGTCGATGTCGACCGGCTGCGGCGTCTGCGGGATTTAATCTCGGCGCGAAAAATCGACAAGAACTACCTGGCCTACGCCCACTCAAATTTCATCGTGGAGCATCCCCACATCATGCGCGATTGGGCCGACATCGGTCTAAAGGCCTGCATCATCGGGCTGGAATCGCCACACGACGATGAGCTTCAAAATTATGAAAAGAAGGCCACCGTAGAACAAAATACCGAGGCCATCGAGATCTTACGTAAAAACAGGGTCGATGTGTACGGCTCGTTTATCGTGGACCCCGCCTGGTCAAGAGAGGACTTTGCCCGACTGGAGGATTACATTGAACGAACAGGTTTATATTACCTGGTCATCCAGCCGCTCACGCCGCTGCCGGGAACCAGGATATTCTCCGCCTACGAGGACAAACTGTCTGTGGCCCGCGATGCCTTCGAGGTATGGGACATGCAACATGCGGTGCTGCCCACCAGCCTGCCCCAAAAAGAGTTCTACCGGCTCATCCGGCGGATTTATATTCGGAAAATCTTGAACGTTCGCCGGGCCCGGCACATGCAGTTGCGGACGGTACCGCCCATCTGGTCGAAAAAATATCTACGCCTGCTGCTGGGGGGAATCCGGGTGATGTCGTCGCTGCGCCAGGCACACCTGCACCCCAAATTTTAACATCGGGACAGGGAGAGAAACATGCCGCCTTCACTCCAGGTTAGGCGATTTGAATCGATTCACGATGTAGAGGAATCCCTCTGGGATTCCATCAACCCCAAAGGCGATTTCTTTCACAGTCACCGTTTTATTCAGGCCGTCGAAGATGCCGGGCTGGCGGAGAGTCGGTTTTGGTATCTGCTTTTTTACAACGATAATAAACCTGTCGGCAGCGCCGCCCTATCTGCATTCACCGTCTCCCTCGACCTGTTCCTGGGGCGCACATGTCAAAGGATTGTGGGCCGGATACGCCGGCGGTTTCCCCACTTTCTAAAGCTCACAATCCTCTTTTGCGGCCTGCCCATCTCCATCGGCAAACATAACCTGGTAATCGGCACCCCCTCATATATGAAAGACATTTTAAAAGGGCTTGTGCAAGAGATGCAGCAGATCTGCACCGATTTTAAAATACATTTTATGTGTGTGAAGGAATTCAGCCGGCATCATTTACCGGAGATGGACCTGTTGACCGGCCAGGGCTTCTTCCGGGCCCACAGTATCCCCTACGTATCGCTGTCCATACGGTGGCCCGACTTCGGCGCCTACTTAGCTGCCCTGCGCCACAATTACCGCCGCCAAGTCAGGCAGAGCCTAAAAAAAATGGGGGACCCGGAAAACAAAGTCGAAATACGGCACTGCCCGCCGCCGGCTTCGCCTCGACCCGGACTGATCCTGGGCCAGGCCGATGTCTGTTCCGCGGAACAATTTTTCAAGCTCTACCGCGAAGTAATGAAAAAGGCCGGTGTCCAATTGGAGGTCTTAAACCGGGCCTTTTTCGAAAACCTGTTTGCCAAAATGCAGGATCAGGTTGAGATCCTGACCTTTCAACAGGGAGGCGATGTTTTAGGGGCGGCCCTTTTATGCTGCCGGGGAAAAACCATGACATTTCTCCTGGTGGGGCTCGACTATTCGAGACGGGATGAATATGATGTATACTTCAACCTGATCTACGGTATCGTCAAACTGGCCATCGACCGTAAATATGAACGGTTAAACTTAGGCCAGACATCCTACTATATAAAACAACGCATCGGCGGCACCTGTCTCCCCATTTACTTCTACCTAAAATCGACATCCGCCCCCCTCCACTTTTCCCTGAAGGCCTTCAAGAAATCCCTCTTCCCCGAACCAAAAGTCCCCACCCTGGAGGTATTCAAAAGAGGGGATGCCTGACACCTGATTTACGGACATCTTACTTCCACCGACTACCCTACATATTTGTCTCATGACATAGATTGTAGCGTCCCAGTACATATTCATAGTTTGATATTGGCGGACAGAGAGCATGGAACACACAGTGTTTGCAGGGGGCGACATGTTTCCTTATTTTTGTCCATGATCGGCCTCGATTCAACTCCCTGTCCAACAAATCAAAGATGTACGACCGCCCCAATTCCCCGATTTTAGGGCCATTGATATTGGCATGTATGGAGCCATTGCCCAGGACATAAATTTTTTTAAAGTAGATGGGATTGATACTCGTTCTGGTGAGAATCTCCTTCAAAGAGGGACGACTTTCCTGGATGGATTCTCGGGTCAAGAAAACATGTTGTTCAAAAAATCCGATGTTCTTACCGTTAAAATAGGGATTGTACCGGATGTGTTCCAATCGATATGTTGAGATCAACTCTTCCGCTGCCTCCATATCGGCCTCTTCCTGAATGACAAGATGAAACATTTTTTCCATCCTGTGTGTATCAATAACCTTAACGGCAGCGGCAAAAATTTCCGGCTCGACAGGGAAATGAACCAGTACATTCAATCGAGTGTGGGGATGAGTGAAAAAATCCCGTAAATCCGGCTGGGCCGTCATGTTTAAGTAGTGAATGAAGTACTCTTTCCGGATCGACAGACTATTCAATAATTTTATCAATTCTCCTAACCTTGAATACTTAAGTATATTTCCCCCCAGTATGTTTAGGACGGCTAAATTGCTGCTGGCGGTCTGTTCAAGGAGTTTTTTTATTTCCCCAAAGGGAACTTCGTTTTTACCCTTTTTATTCTTATGGCAGAATAGAAACTGTTTATAAGCCCGGCTGCACAAACGACAGTCCCGGTCGCAGGCATCGTTGAGGTAGATCGAAATGGTATTGAGGTATTCAAAAATTTCATCCTTTGCCAGTCTCTTGTTATGTTTCTCCGTGGAGGTGGCGCCTTCGAGGATTCTCTGCAAACTCAAGATAGGTTTAAACTGTACGGGGCGGGTAGAGCTTAAGGCAGTGTCTACAATGTCCCCCACATAAGCTTGCCGGATCTGCCTGATGAAATCACCGATGCCGGGAGTGATGTGTCGGGACGACAATTTAACGACGTATAAATTACGGTCTGTTTTCAACCTGTTGATGAGCCTTAAGATTTCCGGCTCTTCTTTGTACTCGAGCAGCTTCCCGTTTAAGGTGTTGTACAGGATGGCATGATCCTTTTTTGCCGATATATAGACATATGGATGAATATAGAGCCAATAGGATCTTTTAGTTGATGCGTCCATGCTTCATTATCGTTTCGTAAAATTGCGGTGTCTCTTCAATCAATGAGAGTAAATTCGATTGTTTTTTCATGAATGTTTCATAATCAAGAAACTCATTGCAGCGGGGAACATCATCGTTGAGGTTTAACGAAAAAATACACTTTGTACAATGGAGGCTATTGAAGCATCGATCGCACATGGGGCTGAGTTTGTCATAGAGCCGGTTGTATTTCTCAGCTACCTCCTTGAAATCGATGTCTACCTTCTCCCGGTTCACCGTTCCCAGGTAGTATTCTTGACTGATTCTTTCACAGGGGAAGATTTTCCCGTTTACGGTGACAAATACCCGTTTCTGGAAAGGCGCACAGGTGCCGGTGGCCACATTAATACGACTGTCAAAGGGAAACAACAACTGATCATACTTTCTGAAGGCAAATCCGCTGTAGGCACCGATGAACCTTGACAACTCCCCTGTAACCGGCAGATCCAGCAAGTTTTTGCTGCTTTTTCTAAAGTCCTGTATCGTTTCACAGTCCCATCCTGATGAGGGACCGGCGAGGATTTTATTAAATTCTTCTCTCTTTTTAGGATTAATATTGACCAAACTGAGGGACGATATGTACGGTTTTTTATCAAAGTGATCCTGGAAAAACGCCAGTACCGACTTTCGTGAATTCCGGTCGTGTAACACAACCTGGAAGTTGACCCATTGTTGAAAATAGTCGGGGTATTTGTCTTTCAGCCTCTTGATATTGTCCCAGACAACGTTGTAGGCAGGGGTTCCGTCGGGAAAGACCCGGTATTTATTATGATCTTCATTGCCGTCCAGGCTGATTCCCAGGGAAAACCCATTTTTCGCCAGAAAATCCATGTGGCGGTTCAACAATGTACCGTTGGTGGTCATACTAAAGAAGAGTGTGTTGTGGGATAATTTTTTATTTTTAACATACCTGACTATCTTTTCGATAAAAGGCATATTTAACAGCGGCTCGCCGCCGTAGAAAGAGATGGCGATTTTCCTGTGTACGCTTCGGTTCAGGGGAGACTCTTTCAGGTCAAACATATAATCGATGAATCTCTGGGCTGTATCTATATTAAAATCTTTCCCGGATCGGCGGTCATACCCATAGTACAACTCTCCATAGCCGCAGTATCTACATTTTAAATTGCAGCGATCGGTCACTTCAAAGGAGATTTGCTCGGTGCTGGCAAGGTGTCTTTTTACGGTATCGGCATCGAACCGGCGATCCTTCATCTTGACTTTGGCGGTCTCCTTAAAGTAACCGTTTTCCTTCAGGAAGAGATAGTAATTGTAATAGTAACGAAGCTCGCCCTTCGACGTTTCAATATTCCCGGCAATTTCCAGGCTCCCGGCCTCCAATCCGTCTATCCATTCTGCAGCGTCTACCCCCTTATCCTCCAATTCGATGATGAAATGCAAAACCGGGTGCAGCAGCAGTACCTGGGGAATCCGCCGGGTGAGCAGATAGCAATTCCCGCCACTGGATCTGACCACCGTCTTCTGGGTTTGCTTATCTTCCATGATAATTAAGGTATGGGAAAAATCTATTTTACCTCGAATTGAATGGCAAACGGTTCATCATCCTCGTCTTTGATCAGGCACCAAAAGACATCGGGGGGAACCGAAGTCAGCCCTTGCGGAAGAATGGTCTCATTCGATATAATCGTTACCCGGTTGATAAAACGGCCATCCTTATCAAAGGCATCAAAATATTTATGGCTGTCCTCGCTGTCTTTTTTATAGGGGAAGACCAATATATTGCCCTGGCAGTCGGTCATGATATACTCAAAGGCGGGCTTGTACTGCGGAAACTCGGTATGTTCCTTGATCACCGGATGGGCGCCTTTTTCAACCTTGCCGCTGCTGTGGAAGAACATGAGGCTGTCGAAATATTTTTTTTTATCCAGTTCCGTTACCTTTTGAGGCTTATAGTCGTGGGAGAACCGTTTGACCTCCCGGTTGGTGAGGTCGCGAATCTCCAGTTCATAGTTCCGGGAATAACCGATCACGACTCTATCCTGCGGTAAAATGTCCCAGTAGACATCATTGTTAAAGGGGTGGGGAATATTGGTGCGGAAGGGTTTCAATATCATTTTATTCCGGTATACCCTCTGCCGGCAGATGGTCTCGATGTATTTGAGGTCGGTGGAGTAAAGGGCCAGGATAAATTCCTGGAATAACTCTTTTTTTTCCGCCTTCATTGTCCAGGATTCCACCAGGAATTGCCCGTTGTCCAGGCGCCTGAATTCCTTCAGGAATGCCTTGAAATCTAATTTTACGTGCCTGATAAATCTGCCGTCCAGGTCGAATATGGAAAAGCGGCGGTTTCTTAACTCCGAAACGATGAGAAATCGATCCGAAACCGTCATCTTACCGGCTGAATCCAGGTCGCCCGGTCCTTTGCCCGGTCTGCCGAATACCTTTATAAATTTACCCCCAGGACTTAACTTTCTTATATTTTTATTGAAAACGTCACCGATAAAGATGGCACCGGAAGGGGACACGGCAATAGAGCTTAGAGTTTTTGTTCTGACATCGACGGGAAAGGAGTCGATGCCCAATTTCATTTTCACTGTAAACTCTATCCTGCCGGATTCATAGATATCCCGCAGCCGCGTTTCGCCTTTTCCCTCCAAAGACACGGACAGGCCAACACCTACAAGCAGCACACAAATAAGGATATAACGAAATCTCATCTCTATAATCTCCTGCCTACTCTCCAGGAATCATCCTGTGGATAAATAATTAATCTCACCCTCAATCTTTATTTACCACCATAGCCCGATGGCACTAAAAATAGATCCGCATGTACAGGGGTCCGGGTCCGGCATTGCATGAACTGCTGCCATATCGGCTCCCTGTATCTCGTCAATAACGCAGACGCAGCCATCTCCCCCTTTCAGTTGTGACATATCCTCAGGCTGGATGTCCCCATTTTTTTTGTGAATGTGAGCCAGGTTTAATTTCTTGGACATGATCAGGTCTCCTTTTTTTGATCAATTTAAAGTTTGATCGTTTTATTTATATCAATATTTAGAACACCTGTCAATACCAGGTGGGACAGACAAGCGGAAGAAGGGCAGATTCCCCACCCTGGAGGTATTCAAAAGAGGGGTTTAGATGCCGCCCTCGTCTTCGTTGTAGGAGACCAGTTCCACTGCATAGTGGGTGCGGTCGTCGTAGGAGGAGAAATAGACATCCTCCAGGACCGGCACCTCCTCCTTCTCCACGATTTGGGAAGAGTCGTTGAGCTGACTGTCGGCGGTCAGCGGCGCCTGTTGAGGCGCCCTGGGCATAAACAGGTAAAAACTGAACAGAAAGCCCACGATGACAAATACGACGGAGGTGGCCATCGCCAGGCGGCGGTGAACCTTGCGCCGGCGGATTTTGCCAAACACGGCAGTCTCAAACCCTTCATCCAGTTCTTTATCTATTGAAACTTGTTTTAATAAGTCTTCTACCCGTTGCATTTTGACTTTTACCTCCCTTAAATTCGTTTTTTAAAGGATTACCCGACCCATTTAAATGGGCCCTTAACCGATTTTTACCCCGGAAGACCAGGGTCTTCACGGTCCCCACCGGCTTATCGAGGAGTTCGGAAATTTCTTCAAAAGAAAAATTGTCGATCTCCTTCATCACCAGCGGCACCTTGTACTTTTCCGGCAGTTTGGCGATGAGCTGCTCCAGCAGCAGGTTATCTTCGGAACCGGGGTTCACCGACAAATACCCTTCATTGACATCTGCTAAGGAAAGGAGATGCTTGATCTTGTTTTTACGGAACTGGCTGCGGGCCAGATTGGTGGCGATGGTATAGATCCAGGCCTTCAAATTATTGGTCCTCAAGGTGTGGGCCTTAAAATAGACCTTTACGAAGGTATCCTGGGTCAACTCCTCGGCGATTTCATCGTTGCTGACCAGCACCCGGAGATAGTTGTAAATTTTATTTTTATAGAGACTCATCACCTTTCTCAATGCAGTTTCCTCTTTCTTTTTTAAACCAGCAATTAAGTCGTCCATTCGGTTATATTATATAGATGCCCAATCGGGCCAAAAGGTTTCATGAACCAAAAAATCCGTTACATTACATGTAATAATCTTTTCCCAGATTTTTAAACTTCGTATACTTATCCTGAAATGCCAGTTCGATCCTGCCGGTGGGGCCATTCCGCTGCTTGGCCACGATCAAGTCGGCGACGCCTTTACGCTCGGTTTCCTTATCGATCTGATCATCCCGATGCAGAAATATCACCACATCGGCATCCTGCTCGATGGCGCCGCTCTCTTTTAAATCCGACAACTGGTACTTCGGCCCCCCTTCCTTCTTGATACCCCGGTGCTCCGGCGCCCGGTTTAACTGGGCTAAGGCCACCACCGGAATCTCCAACTCCTTGGCGATCTCCTTCAAAGAGGCGGTGACCACCGCCACCTCCTGGGCCCGGCTGTCGTTCCTCCTGACCGCATCGCCTGAGACTTTGATCAACTGCAAATAATCGGCAAAGACGATATCCAGACCCCGCTCATTCTTTAACCTTCTGGCCCGGGTTTTCATCTCCACTATGGATAAGGAAGCGGAATCGTCAATAAAGAATTCCGCCTTTCCCAACTCGCCCGAGGCCAATTCCAGCTTACTCCACTCTTTAGGAGAAAAGTGGGGTTTCCCACTTCTCAGGGCATTTAAGCCGATCTCCGTTTTTAATGCCAATAGCCTCATTATGATCTGATACCTGGCCATCTCAATGGAAAAAAATCCCACCCGCTTGCCGGCCAGGGCGATATTATCGGCGATATTCAAGGCCAGGGCGGTTTTTCCCATCGAAGGCCTGGCGGCAATCACGATCAAATCGCTCTTCTGGAAACCGCCGGTCATGGCATCCAGCTCTAAAAACTCGGTTTTCAAACCCCCACTGTCTCCATGTTTCTGAATACTTTCGATCAGGCCCATGGTCTGGGGCACCAATTCTTTACAGGAGTGAAAACCCTCTTTTTGCCTGCTTTCGGATATTTTAATAATATCCTCTTGAAGTTCATTCAGTATACTTTCGGTTTCGGCCTTCTCTTCCACCCCCTTGCGGATGACTCCCATTGAAGTCAGAATAATCCTGCGCAGTGCCGCTCGATCTTTAACGATTTTAATGTATTCTGCGATATTTACATTTTCAGGAATACCGTCAATCAGGGAATTGATATACTCATAGCCCCCCACAAATTTTAACTCTTTCTTCTTTTTCAGGTGTCCTGCCACCGTCACGATATCGGCGGTGCTCCCACTATTTGTCAGATAATCGACGACGGCGGCAATATTCTTATGGGCATCCCGATAGAAATCCCCGGAGGTGATTTCACTGAAGACTTCGTTGGCGTATTTATTATCGATGAGCATGGCACCCAGGATGGCCCTCTCGGCAAATTCGTCGTGGGGTAATGCCTTGCTAAAATCGGTCGTCACACTCTCTTGCATTAAAAATGCCCTTATAAATTTGCCGCCTACCGCCCGTCAAATTCAGAATGGGGCTGCATCAAAAACGATACCAATGACGGTTCTCATTCCTGTTCAGGCGAATCGGTTTCTTTTTCCTGTTCCTGGCTCTGACTTTCCTCTTCCTTAACCTCTTCTTTCTTTACCTCTTCTTCTTTAGCCTCTTCTTCTTTAGCCTCTTCTTTCTTAGCCTCTTCTTTCTCTACTTTTTCCCCCTTTCCTACCTGTTCATCTTCGCCTTCCGCTGTGACTACTATTTTCAATTCCGCTTCCACATCTTTAAATAATTTTATTTTACAGATATGGTTCCCCAGCCTCTTAATAGGTTCCTCCAGGTGAAACTTCTTTCTCTCGATCTTCACTCCCAGCTCTTCCAGCTTCTTTTCGATATCCGACACCGTCACCGAACCAAACAGAGCTCCCGTTTCACCGGCCTTCTTTTCAAACATCAACGTGATCTCTTCCAGTTTCGGCTTCTGCCCCTGGGCAGACAGTTTCTCCAGTTCCAGCTTTTTCTGAACTTTTTTCTTTCTCGCCTTAATTATCTCCAGATTATGCTTAGTGATTTCTAAAGCAAGATCGCGGGGAAAAAGATAGTTCCTGGCATATCCCGGCTTTACATCTATGATATCGCCGATCTCACCAAACGTTTCCATATCGACATTCAAAATCACCTTCATTTTTTACCTCTTAATCCTTCTTGGGCTCAATGAATTTCATCAACGCCATGTGCCGGGCCCTTTTGATGGCCTTGGATAACTGTTTCTGATGATAACCGCAGGTGCCGGTGACCCTGGCCGGCAAAATTTTACCTGTTTCCAGAATATACTTTTCCAGAATTCTGAAATTTTTATAATCGACGAACTTAATCTTATCCTTACAAAAATAACAATACTTCTTCCGGGAAAAGTAATACTTTTTACCACCTTTATTTTCAGAACTATTTTTGCTGTTCTGCATCAGCCCTCTCCTTATCTCTTACATAGTTTTCACCCTCATCCTTCCTGGAAGACTCCTGATGTTTTCTGGAGAATTTTTCCATTCTTTTCCATTTCTTGATTAACCGGTTGCTTTTCTTCAGTCTTTCATCCAGCCGGAGCACAATGAATCGCAATACCTTTTCATTCTGTTTCAATCTCCGCTCAATTTCTATGAAGGCTGTGCCTTTTACACTGGTGTTAATAAACGTATAAATGCCTTCATCGTGCTTTTGAATAGGATAGGCCAACCTCTTTCTACCCCACTCGTCAATGCTCTCCACCGTACCATCGGCTTTCTCGATGATTCCTGCCATGGTATCGGCGATTTTTTTGACCTCTTCATCGGTTGCTTCAGGGTTTACGATAAACCCGATTTCATATTTTCTATTCATTATAACCTTATACCTCCTTATGGTTTAGGCAGCCCCCTCTGTAAAGGGAGCAAGAAGATATTTATTCACCTTCTTTTTTATCTTCAGCCTTACTTGCTTCAGGTTTCTCTTCGGCAGCAGCCTCCTCTTCCGGCACTTCCTCTTCAGCTTCCTCCAATTCTTCGGCACCCCTCTTGGCGCTAACCGCACAGATCACGATGTTAGGATCCGAAATAAATTGGACCCCTTCACCCACCTCAAGATCCTCGGCCTTAATGGAGTGGCCCGAATGTAAGTCGCTGACATCGATTTCAATTTCTTTGGGGATCAGGGTGGGCAGACATCTCACTTCGATGTGTCTGGTGATAAAATCGAAAATCCCGTCTTCCATCTTTACGCCGATGGATTCGCCTTTGGCCACTACGGGCACCGATACATCTATCGGCTTATTTAAATCGATACGAATAAAATCGGCATGAATGATATTATCGGATAGATAATCATACTGGATTTCCTTCAACATAGCATCCACGTGTATTTTATTATCCCTCTCGATCCTTAAAATGGTGTTTTGTCCCTTCTCCATCTTTAAAACATCTTTCACATCATCAATAGAAAGGGAAATGGGGATCGCCTCTTTATCGAGTCCATAAATGATGGCCGGGATCTTCCCCGCCCTTCTTAGATTTCGGGCGATCTTTTTCCCTACCCCCATTCGGGAGTCGGCTTTAAGATTTACAACGTTTTCCATGTATTACCTCTTTTACAAAAATAATTTTGACACCGATGTCTCTTTGTGGATACTGTCAATGGCATCGGCAAACAATCTGGCCACCGACAGCACCTCTATTTTGCCACAATTTAGTTTGTCTTCTTTTACCGGTACGGTGTCGGCAATAAAGATTTTCTCTACCGGTGCGTCCAGGATCCTCTCAATGGCCTTACCGGACAAAATACCGTGGGTACACACCGCATAGACTTTTTTGGCACCCTTATTCTTGAGTGCTTTAATCGTCTGGTTCAAGGTTCCGGCGGTGTCGACTATATCATCCACAATGATGGCGTTTCGGTCTTCCACATCGCCGATAACATTAATCAATTCCGCCACATTGGCCTCCTCCCGCCGCTTGTTGGCCACCGCCAGCCCGGCATTGATGTGTCCGGAAAACAACAGCGCCCTCTCGACACCGCCGGCATCGGGGGAAACCACCACCAGGTCTTTTAACTTCATCTTCTTGAAATGGTCGATAAATATCGGCAGGGCCATTAAATTATCCACCGGTACGTTGAAAAATCCCTGAATCTGGTTGGCATGTAGATCGATGGTCAGTACCCGGGAAAAGCCGGCGGTCTCCAGCAGGTCGGCCAGCAGCCTGGCGGAAATCGGCACCCTGGGCCGATCTTTCCGGTCCTGTCGGCCATAGGCATAATAGGGTATGACCGCAGTAATTCTATTGGCCGAAGCCCTCTTAATGGCGTCGGCCATTAACAATAATTCCATGATGTGAAAATTGATGTCTTCGGTGAGGGACTGAATCACAAAGACGTCCGCTCCCCGGACATTTTCCTGACTTTGAAACTTGATTTCACCATCCGAAAAGGTGCCCAATACACATTGGCCCAGTTTCACGCCCAGATGTTTGACGATGGCATTGGCCAGTTTCAAATTCGAAGAACCTGAAAACACCAAACATTTGCATCCTTTCATTTTATACCTTCACCTGGCTGGGGCGGGAGGATTCGAACCTCCGATATCGGCTCCAAAGGCCGATGCCTTACCGCTTGGCCACGCCCCAATATTATTTCGATAATATTTTCTTCCGATCGTCTTCGTCACCATCATCCGGGGAAACAACTCCTGGAGATCCCGTATATTCTCTTCCTGGAAAAGACAGTAGACGGCACCGCCGCTGCCGCTCATCAAGGCACACTCACATCCACAATCCAGCATCTTTCTTTTTATCTCCTTAATCTCAGGAAACAATCCAAACGTAACGGACTCCAGATCATTTTCCAGGATATCGAATTTAAGGGACTCCAAAAACTTAGTTATTTTACTGTCAAATGAGGCAGATGTCAAGCCAAAGCGGGAAAAAATATGGCGGGTGGAGACCTCAATATCGGGGGTCACGATGCCCAGTAACCGCTCCGGTAAATCGTCGAGCCGGGTCATTTTATCGCCGATCCCCTCCGCCAGCACGCCCCCCCCCACCAGGAAAAAGGGCACATCCGCCCCGACCGTTCCGGCCATATTTACGAGATCGTCGAAGGATATTTGTAATCTTAGGTACTCATTCAAAAACAGAAGCACCGCCGCCGCATTACTGCTGCCGCCGCCCAGCCCCGATCCGGCCGGCACCCTTTTTTCGATGAATATGTCAAATCCCCGATCGGCAGCGCTTGTATAGTTCTCTCGAATTAATCGATAGGCTTTAGCGACGGTATTGGTGTCATCCCAGGCAACCGAACCACGGCTGCCCCCCAACTGCAGTTTCCCGGATCGGTTTTCCTTGATCCTGACCGTATCAAACCAATCTATCGTCTGAAAAATGGTGCGCAGTTCATGATACCCATCGGCCCGCTTGCCGGTGATTTCCAGCCCCAGGTTAATCTTGGCAAAGGACTTCAACTCAATCATCTCCCCCCCATTGTACCACATTTACCGCCAATCACCATTTTTGATATAGACGGGGCAATTGCTCCACCATATAAAGCGGCAGGGAAAGCATCTGAAAGGCAATGTCCGTCACCTCCTTCCGGTAGTTTACCTTATGGTGGCAGCTCATCGTAGAGGGTGGATTGAGATCGAAGCGTACGGCCCGCTTTGCCTTTTTTCCCCAGATAAACCGGTGCAGAGATTTTAATGAGCCGCTTTTACCGGCCTTGACTTCAACGGCCACCACCCTTCCATTCAATTGAATCACAAAATCCACCTCTGCATTGACGGATTGCCCCTCCCTCAACCAGTAAAACAATTGGGGTTTTTCATTTGGTCTGCCAATACGAAGAAGATGTTGATGGATAAATTGTTCGGCCATTTTGCCTTCATTGATAAATTCTCTCTTTTCCAGTTGGGGAAGGGGTATATTTTGAATACCGCAAATACGATTCATTAAGCCGACATCGAGGAAAAACATCTTAAATACTTTATCGTTCTTACCGGCTTTTAGCGGCAATCCCGAAGCCTTGCTATGAAACACACAGGAGATTACCTCGGCTTTGTCAAGTAGATCAATGGCCCTGCGCAGCGACCTGGCCTGGTCATTGGCATCGATATTACTGTATTTTGCCTTTTCACCGGCTGCAGAAAAGAGCCCCCTGTTTTCTGCACTTTCACCAATTAGATGCCCTCCACGGGCTGTTGATCCCTGTCCACGGGGCACTTTGTATATCCTCCGTTTTATCATTTTAACTTATAAGATCATCACTTTTTGCCGCCGCTCTATGACTCTGAACGTCACCGCTGACACCCCGGGTTGTACCTTTATCATTTCAGTTCACACCGATTCATGATTCTTCGGTTTCCTCTTCGGGCTTTTCCGCTCGCCGAGCATAGGCAAACCGCCTGCCCAGATCCTGGGCAATGGCATCGCAGCCTGGAACACGCAACGCTGTTGGCCGAGGCATCCTGCACCGCCTTGTAAAAAGTGCGGGCTGCCAAAAAAGCCTCGGAACCGACTGCCCTGGTCGTATCGACCACCTTTTCGGCCAACGGCTTGAGGAATTCCTGTACCTGTTTTAGCTGGGAATACAAATTCAGATTTTTTTTGAATTCGTCGAATTCCAGGTAACCGGGAAACAGGTTGCGCCTTTCATTGGCATATCTAAATGCTGCTTCCACAAAGGCCAGAGATTTGTCTCCCAGCAGGTACAATGACTTGATATCGTCGCCGGTGAGATGACGTACTTTTTGACTCTTTTTTTACCTATTTATTCCCAGATGATTTTTCGGCGAATCCTGTCTATAGCACGTAAAGCTTCTTTTATTTGTTCTTGCGTCTCATCTCGAATAGGAAGATCGATATTTTCAAGCCCCGGAAAGACTTTTGACACTTTTTTACGAATTTTCTGGGTTTCTTCTTCAGATTTTACAAGTATCCGAACGGCTTCATCCAGGATTTCTGCATCCTGATTGATTATGACTTCTGATAGCCATAGGAGCTCTATTAACCAATTTCCCACTTCACTTAAAGAGAGGAGATTTATCCCGTTCTCGATGTTTAATTCACCACTCTTGATTTTTTCAGAATTTTCAACTGCATCTCTAATGGTCTGATAAAAATTTTCATTTTCTTCTAATATCATAAAATTAATATCTCTGACTTTTCTTTTTATATCAATAATCTGGTTTTTAACTTTTTGGTCCCAAAGCTTAAGAATTATCTGAGAGCATTTCTACGCCGCAGCCTCCGATTCCTCTACATTATTTGACCTTGATTTTTCCATTAATTCAGCAACATAGTGGCACATCCATTGATTCAACATCCCCTGTCCACCCAACCACTCATCGCCAAGTTCCTCAATGATCTTTTCCCCTTTTTCTATTAATTCATCATTCATGTTAAATCTCCGCCAGGCGTAAGGATATAAGCCCTTTGGGTTCCTCGATCATACTCGTCAATATCATTGAACTTGATTAATTCGGGAATTCTGGATGAGGGGAGGATTTCCAATAGACCGTCAACAATCTCTTCGATTTCGACTCTGGTCATTTTTTTTATTTTATCTATTGAAGACCCGGTTAAGCATGACAACGCATCCTGAGGGATATTTTTCATATTTTCGCGAAAAGTGTCAAGCAAAGGATTGGTTTGGTGCACAGAATCGCTATGAAGATAATTGTTTTCATCCTTTTTGCTTGATCTCCATCGATGAAGAGTGTCGGCAAAACATTGGAGATTTTTTATTTCCTGGTGATTTTCAAAGCCATTTTGGACGGCCCAACCACACAATTTTTGAACCTCCGTCTCCCTCTCCTCTCTTCTTACATTTACTCGGATATATTTTGAAAATCGAGTAATTATATCATCTCTCTCTTTCTCCCTGCAAAGGAATATCGGCGTCACCAAAAGCTACTTGCTTTAACCATTTAAATACGTTTGATAGTTTAACCAGGTGTTCATCCTGAAAGTCGAATTCTTCTTGTGCACGGGATGCCGTTTTTAAAAGGGCGAAGGCCAGGCCTTCTACATTGCTCTCCCATTCGCGAGCTGCCATCCGTGCCTCACCGAAGATTCTTTCAGTCATTTGTTGATCAAACCGGGCAGCGATGGGATACAAAAAGAGCAGTGCCTCCACTCTTTCACCGGCCTTATAACTGGGAGCACTTATCTCTTCTTGCCGGCATTGAATCATTATCTCCGCCTGACGGTGGTATCTCTCGTCTTGTGATAATATGTCGGCATATCGATGATAGCCTTTCTCATAGGGATCGGGTATAATTTGCTTCGCAGTATCACATATTTTGCGTACTATATCTATGTAAAAAGTCTCCAGATAAGTAACCGCTTCCAGGAGGCTGCAGGCAGCATCGATATAGCTAAGTTTTAATTCAGGATCAGGATACCGGAGATCCTTTCCTTCTGACCACAATTCCAGACACTGAGTAATTTCGGAAATAATCACTTCTGATGCTTCACCCGTAAGTACTTTTGCCCGGACAATTAAAGCTGGAAACAGCTTCTTCATAATGGCCTTTATGATTTTAAGGTCATGTTGATCATGGCTGTCTGAATCTATAAATTCAAATTTCTCAGGATTAAAGGCCGCAATACCAAGAATGGTTTCAAAAGCCTTTTTTTTCAAGAAATTTGGTATGCTTTTAAAGTTATGAAGGCCCCTGATCCTTTGGGGCTGCCAGTAATGTAAAAAATACCTCGCCGTATCTTTTAATCCTCGCCGCAAAAGCATTTCCACGATTTCCGGGAGTACGTTTTGTGTCTGTTCCTTACCGGCATCTATTATTTGGTTTTGAAGAAAATTTAAGACCTCACTGGCGAGTTTCTCCAGATCCTCTT
This sequence comes from uncultured bacterium, assembly GCA_965603365.1. GTDB lineage: Bacteria > Acidobacteriota > Aminicenantia > UBA2199 > UBA2199 > JAHELQ01. The sequence continues at coordinate 19,181 of CBFDCR010000034.1, read as the reverse complement.
TAGTTAGCTGCCCGTCTTCACCGCCCAACACACCCAATAAAGAATAAGCCCGCTGAAAATCGTTCAGATTTAAAATATCTTTTATTTCGCTTATAGTGTTCTTACTATTATGTTTTGCACTAACCCATAGTTTTAACACTTCTGTGTAGACCGGATAGATGTTCTCCTGCGGAGTCGCTGTTTGTAGTTTTTCAAGAGCGGTTTTTAGGCCTTCCTGATGGGCAATAAACAAAGTCCTATCGCAAAAACTTTCAATAGTAAATCCCCTTCCGGCTCCCCCATATCTTGCACCTTGCTGAATAATCGCACAACCGCGACGGTCGAGATCTTTAGCGAGTTCCGGCACCTGACCGCCTTCCGCCAGCGTCCTGGCAATCGAGATATAATAAGTGGCCACTTCATAATCTTCGCCTTTCATTTTTAGATAGTCTAATAACCGGTCGAGATAGTGGTGTCGAATGGCAATCGACGGATGGTCTTTCAGATTTGAACTGAACACATCTCGTCCCTGGAGTATATCGGCTGATAGAGATAGAAGTTTCAACGCATCGGCAAACCGCCCGGTTTTTTGGGCAGCCCGTAAAGTAAAAATTACATCACCCAGTACATCTTCATATATCCGCGAAATATCTACCTGGGTAATCAATCTTTTCTGGACGACCTTTTCCCCTTGCATTAACAAAATATAACATACTCTAATTCCAGAGTTCAGAGATAGTCATAGATTTTTTCCAAACCTGAAAAGTTCACTTTTTATAATTTTCCTGGTAAATGTCTTCTCTTTTGTCTTCCTAGAAGGAGAATGCGTCTGCCCGGGCAGAGAATTCCCTTATCTCTTCGTCCTCGTCGAACTTTTCCAAAAAAGTGATAATGACTTTATATTTTCCCCCCCGCTGAAAATTATCCAGAGGAACAAATTTTTCGCCGTCATATATGCCTCTAATTGCTTCCATTTTAAATCACCTCAACCAGCATAATTCATAATATGCAATACTTTGCCTCCTTTGTCAAGTTTATATAGAAGCTTAACAGATTATTTCAGGATTTCACCACTCCCATTGCCTACTCCCTATCAAGTTCACACATTTAAATCCATCGTCACCGATCAACCCGATCTCCTTATTTTAACTGATTTAGTCTAATCCGCTCAAGTAGTTCGTTCAGTTCTGGGCTTATACTAAAAACGAATTCTTTTAATTCTTCAATTTTTTTTTTACTTATTTCATCACCCTTTCCCGTATATCCCACGTAAAACACATGAGCAGCGCGTGCCAGTTTCAGTTTATGATAAACATCCCTCAATATTTGGTAAGCGTCGTAGATAGATTTTTTAGAATCTGGAGGTAATAGATTCTGAATGTTAGAATTTTGATAGTCATTATAAGCAACAAAAGCAAAAGAATCGACGATAGTAATCTGCCATTTGTAAAGGTCATCTCGAGCAGATTTCGATTCTTGGTGCCAGGCAAAATATACTATCAAAAAAACCGTGTAAAAAATTGTTGCCCGGCGCTAAAAAATCATGGCCAGGGGCTAAGAAACCGTTCCCAGAGGATAGGGAGCGATTGCCAACTGTTAAGAAATCGTTCACAAGGGCTCAAAAACCATTCCCAACGCCTCCGAAACGATTCGCAAGCCCTAAAAAGTCATTGCCAATGCCTAAAAAATTGTTCCCAAACCCCGGCAAACGATTCCCAACGGCAAAGGCGATGTCCCTGCCTGCGCCGTCACAGTAGTAAAGTAGTCACGCACCGCCCCAAATTTGAGGTTTTGAAGACCTATTTGTTGTCAGTCAAAAGAATAAGGCAGGCCGGAATCGGTGTCACGGGGGGAGAAATCATTGCCATACGATATGGCACTAATGCCACCCCCTACAATTTCATCAACATCAGTCGCAGTGTCGATTACTCTCCGCAGAGGTGGTGCCAGTGTTGGGGCTGGTCTTTGAGCCAGCGGTCGAACCAGGCGATGATGGTGTGCATCCAGCGCCGCCGTTTCCTGTACTCCAGGATAAAATGTTTCTGACCGGCAAAGGTAACGAGGGCCACTTCCTTGCCCAGCAGCTTTAAGGCCGTATACATCTGGAAACTCTCTCCCGGCGGTACGTTGTTATCATCGGCGCCGTGCAGCAGCAGCAATGGGCGGCTGATTTTGTCAGCCAAGAACAGCGGACTGCGGGCCACGTAGATATCCTGCCGGTTCCAGGGAAAACTGTCGGCCGTGGCAATACCGCTGTAGGTATACCCCCAATCCCCCACCCCCCAGTAACTGGAGAGGGCGGTAATACCGGCATGGGAGATAAAGGCGGCGAAGATGTCGGTCTGGGCGGCCAGGTACTGGGTCAGGAAGCCGCCGTAGGAGGCACCCATGGCGCCGGTCCGGTGGGGATCGATGTAGGGATGGGCTTTAACCAGTTCTTTGACACCGCCGATGATCTCCCCGGAGGTGATTTTGCCCCAATCGTTGACATGCAGGGCGGAATTTTCCTGGCCGAAGCCCACGGCCCCGCTGGGCTGGAGCACATAGACGATGTAGCCGTTGGCGGCGTACCAGTTTTTGGGATAGCGGCCGCCGAAATCCCGGGCCACCGGCGATGTGCCGCCGTAATAATAGACGATACAGGGATATTTTTTGGAGGGGTCAAAATCGGGAGGGAAATAGAGCCGGCCCATGATCGTTTTACCCTCTTCTGTCTTAAAATTCCAATCTTTTAACCGGCCCAACCGGACGCGGCGAAACTCCTCTTCGTTGAAATCCTTCAGCAAGGCAGCCTGGCCGGAGTAGAGATCCAATCGGTACAACTTGTAGGGATCGGTTGCCCCACAACCCCAGAATACCGCTGTGTTTTTGAGCCGGCCAAAATCGATCCGGGAGACATAGTCCACCCCGGCGGCCAGCGGTAAAAAACTCTTTTTCCGGGTCGAATAACGATACAGCCGGACAAAGGAGCGATCGGTGGCCCGAAAATAGATATTGTTGTCCTGCCGACTCCAAAAGGCCGATTCGATTGAGGGATCGAACCCTCTGGTGATGGATTCGACCTTTTCGGTATTTAAATCAAACAGGAAGGCCTGCTTGTCAAAATCGTTGGGGATGACGTCATCGGCCAATAGGCTGCCGATACCGTCGAAGGCCGACGGTCCGCCCACCACCAGTAAACGTTTCCCCTCCGGCGACCACTGGACTTCATCGATCCAGTTCCCCGCCAGCAGGGGTCTTGAGGAAAAGTTTTCGAGACTCAAGAGGTGAATCACTTTTTTGTCGTAAGGACGGTTTTTGTAATCCTCCAGAGATTTGATCAATAAAATCCGCCGGCTGTCGGGAGCGATCTCGACGGAACGGAAATTGTCCTCTTCTCCCGAAATCCGGTGGCTGACACCTCCGGCGGGATAGAAGATATAGAGGGAATATTTATACCCCGACCAATCGGTGCGATCGGGAATCCCTTTGAAATGCCGGTAGCCCTCTTTGTTTTTCTGCCGGCTGTACACAGAGTAGATCAAAAATGAATCGTCCGCAGCCCACCAATAGGAATCGAAATTTTCGATACCCTTGACGAGACAGCGCTGCTGCCGGGTCTTTAAATTGAAAAGAAAAACCGTGGTTTTACCCTTGTCGCTGCGGGTATAGGAGAACCGATTCGAATCACTCAGCCAGCGAAAGCCCCCCATCCGGGATAAATTCTCAGAAGAAAACATCACGCCGCCACTGCCCGTATCCAGGATTTCCAGCCAACCGGAATCCTTCCCGCTGTCGGCCCTGGTCTGCCTCAAAGAGACCGCCGCCTTAAGACCGTCCGGGGAAAGGGCAATATCCGTGACCCGCTTCAGGTTTAAAATGTGTCTCTCCTCCAATCGATGGGAGGGGTCCAGTGACACCTCAATCTTATCATCGGCAAAGGTCTCTTTATTTTGCAGGAAGGGTTTTAGCTGCAATCCCTTACCCTTTTTGAGCAGGGCCTTGATCACCAGCGTATGTTTGCCATTGGCCAGGTCCAGATCGCAGCACCAACCGCGGCCGCCGCCTTCGTTTTCCCCTCTTTCCTGGGCGGTTTTCTGGGCTTTGCCGTCCAGATAGACGATAAAGGGCGCCTCCATGTCCTCCAGGCAGAATCTGGTCTGCAGCCAGCGCCCTGTTTCCAGGAAAGTGGCAAAATAGACGATCCGGTGGGAGGGAGGGGCAGCCAGTTTTAAGTCAGTCAAAATCCGCCAGCGAAACGTTTGCGTCCCCATCCAGGTCACCGCCTCTCCGGCCGCCGGCCGCAGTCCCGAGAGGGAAATGTGTTTAAATTTTAATAATCCGGCCTCATCTGCCAACAGCTTCACCTCGGTATCCGAGATCGGCAGTGGCCCCAATATGTGCCAGCTATCCAGTGCCTGCTTCGCTGCCTCACTGCCGTAGACCGGCAGTAGCGCAGTGAGTACCAAAAGCAGGATGCCCACCGGTATTAAAAAAACCTTGAATTTCATGCTATCTCCTTAAAACGCCCGATATTCCATTCTTTTTTGTTTAGAATGGCCAAAAACTGTTATCGTACCACACCTGTTCCCTCAATTTTTTATCCAGTTGGGCAAACATCTGCATGTGACCCATCTCCCAGTCCGCCAGCCAGCGGTACAACTGCTTCTCCTCATCGGAACCGGCCGCATTCGCCTGTTGGGAATAATATTCGACTGCCTTTTTTTCAAAGTCCAGGCCGGCGGCAATCACCGCCGCCTCATAGCCGGCACCGGAGATGGCCCTGGTCACAGCATCGGACATGACGTTATCTTTCACCTCCGGGTGGGATTGTTCCAGATCCTGCACATCAAAGGGCTCGCCATTGGCCACCCGGCCAAACTGTTTATTTAAAATATCGATGTGAGACGCCTCTTCTTTGACCAGCATCTCAAACAAATCTTTCACCGCCTCCACCCGGCTCTGCCGGGCCACCGATTCATACAAAGCCTTGCCCCGATGCTCCAACAAAATCGCCCCTTTAATTATATCCAGTGTCTTATTTTCAGCCATAATAACCTCCTTTCACTCTATCTTTACGAATTTACAAACAAAATTCTATCACAATTCCCCCCCATTAGTAAAGTGCTGTAGGGGTTTGATTAATCGAGCCCTGACGTTTTAGATTTTACAAAAAGGGGGAAATGGACTATAATCTTTTTCAATTCATATTTAAATCAGCCAGGATTTTTAAATGAAATTAACAGGTAAAGAATTGGTTGGCGTGACCGGGGCAGCCGGATTTGTGGGCAGTCACCTGGTGCGTTATCTCGTAAGCCGGGAATTCAAAGTCCGGGTGCTGGTTCATCGCAGCCCCTTAGCCGAAGATATAAGAGACCATGAAAGAATCGAAACATTTCACGGTTCCATCAACGATGGCAAAGGGGTGGATAAATTCCTCAAGGGTGCCGATATCCTGTTTCACCTGGCCAGTGCGTTGGGCAGCCGGGTCATTTCGGAGGCCGCCTTCTTTCGCATCAACCGGGAGGGGACGGATACCGTGATGCAGGCGGCCGCCCGGTCGGGTATAAAAAAAGTAGTACACTTCAGCTCTGCCGGGGTATACGGCAAGACCTCGGGCCGGATTCCCCTGAAAGAGGCCGACCCCTGTTTTCCCGTCGACGTCTACGAACGCAGTAAACTGGCGGGTGAAGAGGCCGCCCGCCGCTATGCCGACCGGCTTGATATCTCCGTCATCCGGCCCGGTTGGGTCTACGGTGAGGGAGACCGCCGCACCTTTAAGCTCATCAAACAGATCCACTCCGGCCTCTTCTTCATTGCCGGCTCCGGCCGGATCAAACATTCCCCCATATACATAGGCGACCTGGTGCGCACCGCCCTGCTGACGGCGGAGAAGGGCAAAAGGGGGGAAATCTACAACGCCGGCAGCGAAGTGGCTACCGTGGAGGAGATGGTCAACACCATCGCCGCCGTATTGGGCAAAAAGATCTTCCCCCTGAAAGTGCCGATGTTCCTGGTGTATCCCCCCGCCTTTTGTCTGGGAAAATTGTTTACCCTGTTTGGCCGTGAAGCCTCCCTCAATCCTGCCAAACTGGCCTTTTTTTTGCGGGGCAAACCCCTGGATTCCGATAAAATTAAAACCGACTTAAAGGCGGCTTTCCGGACCCCCTTCGGGGAAGGTATAAAACAGGCTGTTACCTGGTATCGAGAAGAGGGCTGGCTCTAAAACCAAAAAATGGCGAAGAAAATCGTTCCCTGGCTGCTGCTTTCCGTTATCATCGCCGGGATTCTCTATTTCTCTTCGCGTCCCGGCCCCATCGATTTTAAGAGAGTGACCATCCCGGCCGATACTTCCGATCATGAGCATTTATGGAAACCTTATCAAATCAACCACTACCGGCTGAAGGGAGCCCACTATTTCGAGCAAGGAAACACCACCTTTAAAGGGAATGGATTCATCTTGAAGGGAGACAAAGAAATCGTCCGTTTAGAACCCCGGTTGAAGGGGACGTATATTTTTTCCTTTGATACGGTAATTCAGCCGGAGGGCGAAGTCAAAATCAATATCTACCGGAACCGAACGCTGCTGGCGAATGAGTCCTTTCAAAAAGAGAAAATATTCCCTTTCAAAAAGAAAGTAAAACTATCCGCCGGTGACCGGATCCACATCTTCCTCAAGGGTCGAGGCGCCGTGATCTTAGGCGACCCCGTCTTTTATGCAGCCAAACCGGCAAAAAAAAGAGAATATGTCTTCCTGATTTGCGCCGACACCTTAAGGGCCGACCACCTGCCCACCTACGGCTATCCCCGGCAGACCGCCCGCCGGATCGACGAATTTGCCCGGGAGGCGGTGGTCTTCGAGCATGCCTATGCCCAGGCCCCCTGGACACTGCCCTCCCATATGTCGCTTTTTTCCGGCCAATACGAATTTCACCACGGTGCCAAAAGGGGAACCATGATTTCGGAGCGCGTCCCCTTTTTGGTGGAAGAGCTGTCCGGGAAATTTATAACCCGCAGCTTCAACGGCGGCATCTATGTCTCTTCCCGGTTCGGCTTTTTCCGGGGCTTTGACCGCTACCACAGCAGCGGCGCAGATCAAATATCCCCCCTGGCCACCAGAAAACTGGTTGACACCGCCTGCCGGGATATCGGCCAAAACGACAGCCCACGAACGTTTTATTTTTTGCATACCTACCAGACCCACGGCCCCTACAATCCCCTGCCAAAGTACCTGTACCGTTTCAATAAAAAACCCCAATACATGAGCCTGGCCGCCCCCATCATCCAATCGGCCCACCGGAACAAGTACGAGAACCTGGGTCCGGCGATGAAGAAGGCCTATATCGACCTCTACGATGCCGAAATCGCTGCCTTTGACGAGGGGTTCGGCCAGTTCATCGATTTTCTAAAGAAGCAAAACATCTTTCACCAATCCATGATCATTCTCTTCTCCGACCACGGCGAAGAGTTTTATGACCACCAGGGCTGGGAACACGGCCACTCCCTGTACAATGAATTGATCCGGGTGCCCCTCATCATCAAGTTCCCCCGGGAAAAGTTTAAGGGAGGTAGGGTAAGGCAGGCAGTGGGACTGATCGATATCATGCCCACCATCCTGAACTATTACGACGTCGATTTTGACGCCGCCAGAATCGACGGCCTGGATTTGATCCCATTAATCAAGGGAGAGACACCCCGGAGGGCACTGCTCTCCAGCCTCACCAGCGGTTACTATTTACCGGCCATGCCCTTCAAAATTTCCGTGATCGAGAAGCACGAAAAAATAATCTATAACTTACCTTTCACCGAGAAAACCTTTACCTTCTTCAATCCCCCGCCGCCAGCCTATCAAAAATATGAATTCTACGATCTGGTCAACGACCCGGCAGAGACAATCAGCCTCTACCTCCGGCAGTTGAAACGAATCAAGTCTTTCGGGGATCTCTTTGATCAAATCGTCCAACGGGCCAATGATCACCTCAAAAACCGCGGTAAAAACGTCATCATGGACCAAAAGCTGCAGGAGGCCTTTAAATCCTTAGGATATTTATAGTCCGTCAATGGTGGGGATAGGTCTTCTCCCCGGCCCGGATGGATACCGGCAGGTTGTTTTCCACCGGCGGGATAGGGCAGTTGTAGGCCGGTGAATAATTGCACAGGGGGTTATAGCAGTAATTAAAGTCCAGTTGAAAGGGCTTTGCCTTCGGTACCGGTATCTCCAGGAACCGGCCGGCGCCGTAAGTTTCCTTGCCGTTGGTGCGGTCGCTGAAGGGGATAAACAGGCTGCCCACATCGGTTCCCGGTTTCGGACTGAAAGTGAAGGCCGTTAACTGCAAATCCTGGCCTTCCAGCCTGAACTTTATCCTGCCATATCGATAAAAGGTCTTTTCCAGGTTCTGGCTGGTCAGCATGGTGACCGGGGTCAATTGGGAAAGCTTTTCAAACGAGGCGCCGATAACAAATTCCGGATCGGGGGGGAAATACAGGAGTTTTGAAAACTGTTCGATGTTTGGCCGCTGCGGGTTAAAGACAATCAATGTCAATTTTTCTTTGCCCGGATAGGCAGTCAGAGTCAGTCGCTCCAGCCGGAATTCCGCCCCACCGGGCAGGGCAGAACCGTCGGGCACGGTCTTACCCCCAGCCTTACAGGTAATCCCCGGGCCCGGGCTTTCCCAGCGCCACTTCCCTTCCTCTCCTATCAGGGAGAACTTTACCTCCGGCTCCCGGGTGTTCGACAGGGTGACATCACCGTCGATCTCCTTCAGGAACACCCTGCTGCCCGCCGCAACAGTCAGCCGCCTCACCCCGGCCATGGGGGAGGTGGGAGAGGTCTTAAACTCCCGGTCCTTTTCCTGCCGAAACCGCCGCAGTTCATCCCGCCAGCCGGGATCAACACCCACATCGCCATTCGTACTACAAAACCAATTGGCTATAGCGAGGAGTCCCAATAATACTGTCAAAGCCGCGCCATACCGGCACCTCTTTCTTCTTCTCATCATCAATTTTTTCACATTCACCTTCTTCACTCTTTAAAAGCAATATTTTACCCACACGCCACCCCTCCTGTCAAGATATCCCCCCATTTTCCCCTTCTCTTCTGCGCCTGTCCCGTTTTTTTTCAATTCAGGAAGTTTGACGGGTTATGATTCAACCTGAAAGATCGATAGGGGGGTACAAAAGTCGCGACTTCGGGACTTTTCGGCAAAGGCGATGTGATTTTTTGGGGATTGCTATTGCACTTTTTTGAAATATTGGGTATATTATGCTCAATGAAAGATGACAATCGGAAATAGAATGAAAACGGTTCGCAAGCATTTCCGCCTCACCCAGGTAGAAGTCGCCTCGGCCCTATCCATCACCGAGCAGACGCTCTCCCGGTATGAGACCGGTGACAGAATTCCCGATGCCCAGCTGATCCAGAAATTTGTGCAATTGTACAATGTGGACGCCAATTGGTTAATGAACGGCATCGGCAGCCCCTTCCTCGAAGGCGGGAAAGGTACTTCGACTCCCGAGAACATCGCAGTCCTCAATCATATCCTGAAAGACGAGGAGGTCAGGGAGATGATTGGACTCATGGAAATTTCGGAGATCAAACGCTCCATGCTAGCTGAAATGGATAAACTGAGGATCATTTTTAAACCCCTCATCGATGCCTTCAAACAACGCAAGAAGCTCAAGGACACTCAAAAGGAGAATATCGACAAATGATGGTTGATGACACCAGGCCAATTATTCAAGAATTGGCTTTTAAAAATACCGGAGTCTAAACAATACAATATGCCTACTCTTGGGCGTCGTGTCGGCGCAGGAGACGGGCGATGTCGTTTTGGCCTGTTAAGCGGGCCACTTTTAGGGGGGTGCTGCCGCCCCGGGTGCGGGCATTCACGTCTGCACCCCGGGCAATCAAGAATTCCACCACTGGCCGATGGCCGCCGTACGCCGCCTCCAGCAGCGGCGTCCAGCCGTATATGGTGCGGGCATCCAGTACCGCCCCATGGTGCAGCAGCAGTTCCGCCACCGGCCGATGCCCATAGCGGGCGGCGCTGTGGAGTGGTGAAAAGCCATGATCGTTCACGGCATTGACCCGGGCACCGGCAGCCAGCAGGCGCCCGGCAATTTCGGCCGACACCACCGCATGAAGCGGGGTGGCGCCGTGAACGGTGCGGATATTCACCTCTGCCCCCTTCGACAGCAAGAGTTCCACTACCCCTTCGGAGCTGCCGCCGGCGGCAGCATAGAGGGGAGAGATGCCCCGCCTGTCCCGGGCATTGACATCCGCCCCATGCTCGATCAACAGCCTGACCATTTCCAATGAAGGGCCCACCACCGCAAAATGCAGCGGCGTCGTCCCCCGCAACCCTTCGACATTGACATCTATCCCCCTGTCGATCAGCAAGGCGGCAATCTGAACGTGGCCCCTAACAGCCGCCAGGTGAAGCAGGCTCCAGCCAAAATCATTCCGCACCTCGATCAATTGGGGCGTTCGTTTCAGGTAAGATTCCACCCTGAAAAGGGAGCCCGCTTCAACGGCCCGGCACAGCGATTGATCGTCCGGGTGGGCAAAACCCTGGTGCAGCAGGAGCCCCAGCAGGAGAAGCGAATGGATAACGGTCTTCATCTTCACTCGTTACTACTTTAATACTTCAACTCGAACCGGATGGTCTCGGTTACTTTAACGGTTTTACCATCGGCTAAGGCTTCGCTAGGCTCGTATTTCCACTGCCGCACCGCTCTGAGGGCGGGGCCATTCAGCAAGGGATGCCCCCGGAGGACCCTGGCGTCGATGACGCTGCCGTCAGGGCCAATCTCTACTTCCACCACTACTGTGCCCTTCAACATGGCCTTCAGCGCCGTATTGGGATACGCCGGATTCACCCGGTGGAGAAGCCGGGGCTTTAACCGGCCCGATCCCTTATCAACGGACCCCTGCCGGAGTTGAAAATCAAAGGCCACGGTAAATGCAACCGGCGTGGCTTGCCCGTCAATCACATACGGTTCATACTTCCACTGCATTAAGGCAGCCTTCGCCGACTGGGTAAAGACAGGATGATCCTCCACCACCATAACATGGACCACATTTCCCTGTCGATCCGTCTCAGCCTTCAGCACCACCGTACCCTGAAGCCTTTCTTCCAGGGCCTTCGTCGGATATTCCGGTTCTACCCGGTATGTCAGGCGGTTACGCTGTGGGATCTTCATCTCCCACTGAAATGAGAGGAAGTAGATCTTTCCGGCCGAGTCTTCAAAACCCAGCACCGCTTTCTGTCCTTTTGGCATGACCGCCTCCGTATCCAGCAGCGCTGGCCCCTGGCGGCTTCCATCTAAAACTTCGACCCTGATGAGGCCCTTCTTCCTGTCTATCAAAGTCAACCGTCCCTTGACTTCGCGACCGTTGGCTAAATTCACCTCGGCCTGCTGCGCCTCCGGATCGGTTCCCAGGGCCATGTAGGCAGCGGATTTCAGCCGCACATTGGTCAGGTTAAAGACCCGCTTTAATGTCTTCATTTCCTGCAATATCGCTTCATCGGAAAAGGCCGGTTCGTTTTCGTTCTTTTTTAAATAGTGGGCGCTGACAAAATTTTCGGGCGCTTCTACCGCCTCTCTTACTCCCCGGTAAAACCGCAAAGATACAAGAATATCTTCTTCCGAGGCGGTAAGGGAAGCAAAAGTACCGCCGAAAACCAGACATATCGTTAACATCAACAATTTTACCATGTTTTTCATGATGCTCCTCCTGTCTCTCTTTTTTCTACCCAGATGATGGTCATATCCGGGGCTTTCTCCCTGAAGATGTACGCCTCCGCCGCCTGCCCTTCGACTCGGGGCGCAAGAACCACAACCTGCGTGGGTTCTGATGGCGTATCGGTGCGCTGCCCAAAGAAAAATAGACAGATAAAAACCACGGCCGCACAGGCAGCCGCGGCCGCCGCGGCCCCGTAAAGGAGCCGAAGCCTCGGCTTTGGCCTGGCGGGCAGCGGTGTGCTCCGCTGCAGGCTCTCCAAAAATTGCCGCTCCAACCGTGGCGGGATGTCACTCTCCAGGGCCTGCACCCTCTTTTTAATCTCTCGATCCAGGGCTGTTGTCTTCATTCCCTCACCTCCAGAATTTTTTGGATGGCCCTACGGGCCTGATGCAACATAAATTTGATGTTGGCTTTGCTTAAACCGGTTATTTTTGTTATTTCCGACAGTTGGAATTCATTGTAATAGTAGAGAAAAAATACCGTCCGCTGGCGTGGTTTTAACTTCCGGGCCAGGCGGTAAATGTCTGCCGTTACCCCCTCGGGGTCTGCCGGGTTTGCCAGCGAACAGTCCGCTGTCTCCCCCAACTCCAGCAGTGAGGGCAAGAGCTTCGTCTTCCTGAAATGATCTCTCAGTAGATTGTGAGCGGTGGTGAAGATCCAGGTCTTGAAGCTCCGGTTCCGATCAAATGAGCCAAAATATTTAAAGGCTTTAAGCAGGGTCTCCTGGTAAACGTCGTCGGCATCGGCGGCGAAACTCAAAGATTTCTGGATAAAATTGTACAGGTGCCTCTTAACGGGAAGCAAGAGCCTTAAAAATTCTGCTGCATCTACGTTATTTATCCTCATGCCATCACCTTTCATACCCTTTATACCACTAAAGCGGCTAAAGGGATAGAAAGATACCCTAAAAAAAGCACTATCTGGTACAAGGGAACCGCCGTCACCATCAACTGGACCAGGAGTGTCAACAGGCAACAACACCTACATCGTCCCCACCCCCGCCCACTTGCGATCTATTCCTCCTTCTCATACATGTAGGGCTCGCCCAACTCTTTGAAGGAGAACATTTTAAAGGCCCGGCAGCCGGTATAATCCAGTATCCTCAGATCATTGGATTCCTTTAAATCTTGAACCACGATGTCAAAATGTTTACCGTATCGTTTCCGGGCCTCTTCGGCCGGAATTTCGTAGGCAATAAACTTGGTAATACCTTTGGCCTCAAATTTTTTTATGAGATCCTCATCCACAAAAGACCTGTGGGAGGTCAAATAGATCAACGCCCCATCCCCGGTCAAGAGCAATCCTGCCTTCATCACACACCTCCTTAAGCCGCATATTAAAATATAATGTCCTAAAAAAGTAAAAATATCAACATAATAGAAGCGCAAATCGTTCCCAACAGCGGCATCTTGTGCAGTAGGCTGGTGATACCCCGCTGTACGGTTCCGAATTATGCATTTTGCATAATGTAAAATGCATAATTGTCCCGCAAGTCAATGGTAAATGCAAAGGTAATGGAGGGAAAGAGGGCAGGTTGGCAGGGGGCGCAAGATTTTGCGTCCCCTACGAACCAATCTATTTTTATTGTATACTAAAGGGGAGGGAGACACTGTATGCCAGGCGGGGGTCGAGGTTTTGGCGGGCCGTCTGGAGCAAAGTCCGTACATCAGGCTGGGGGATCTCATCATACACCTTTTTGCCGTTGAGCCTGATGGTCACCTTCCGAGAAAGATCCACCAGATGCCGATTCAGGAAAACCGTTAACAACTGGATATTCGACGCCTCGATATGGACGGAATTCCCCTTGATTTGGCCGGAGACTTCGGCAGGGAGTTTCTTTTCTTGATCGATTCGCAGCCAGAAACTCTGCCGGTACAGGGGACTGTTCATTCTAAAGGTTACAATAGGAGGATCTGGCACCCTGGAATGCCCAATGAACCACTGATCCAATTGGGCGCCGACTTCGGAGAGGCGAATATCGTGTCCCCTTCCCTTTAACTCTTCGTACTTAACCGTATACCCCTTTTGGCGCAGATACCCGGAGGCGAAGCGATCACCCTTCACATCGACCTCTTCATCCTGATCGCCGTGAATCAGGAACACCGCGGTATTCTTGAGATTATCGAGCATCTGCATATCATCCTGGGAGATCGGCGGCTCATTCTTGACAAAGGGAAAACCCATGACGGAAAAAACAGCCGGAAACCGCTGGGGATCGTGAACGCTGTAATAGTAGGTGCCGGTGCCGCCGTTGGAAGAACCGGACAGATAAACCCGGTCGGTATCGATACTGAAACGCCGCAGCATCTGGCCAAACACTTGCCGGAACAAGATCTCCCGCTCCCGCTCCCACCATCTGCCCTGCGCCTGGGGGACAAGCAATATATATCCATCCAACAGCCCCGCCTGTTTAAGTATCCGGCACACCGACAGGAAGGTAAAATCCCCCCTGCCGCCTCCGCCGCCCAGGAAGATGATGACCGGATACGATTCCAGGGGGTCGTAATCTTCCGGCAAATGAACAAAATAGGGTTGGCGAACTTTCTTTTCCCCCACTTCCACCTCGGCAAAGAACCGCCGGGCGCCACCGCTCCAGTTATTGGCAGGTTTGACAAATTTCATTAAATCTCTGACCTTGTCGATGTCGGCGCTTAAAATGTCCGGGCCGCCGCCATAGACATATGTCTGCATCGCTTCCAGCAACTTTCGATCCGCCTCTTCGACCCGGTGTGAGCTGTAGGTTAAGAAGTTTTGGGCCCGGCAGCGGAGATGGGGATTGGGATCGGCAGCCAATGTTTCCATGGGGCCCACCTGGTTCTGAAATCTAAACAAGGCTTTGGCGATATTAAAGCGGACAACGGCGTTATCCGATCGCAGATACTCCTCACAATTAAAGTCAACCGGAAGCCCACGCCGGCTGCAGTAGGCCGCAGCCATCTTCCGAACCGTTTCGTCCGGATCTTTCAAGAAACCCCTGACGGTATCTGCCAGCATCCGAATATTCTCCCCATTCACAGCAGCCCTTAACAGTGCCTGAGCCAATTGAGGGTCTGCAATCATCCTGGATAGAGAACGATTCTCTCGCTTCACCAACTGTAGAGAGAGCTTCTCTCTGCTTTGCCGATGATAGAAACTGTAGTGACCGGAGAAAACCATCTGTAAGGGGATATGGCTTTCCTTATCTATCAACAGGCTGCCCACAACACTGCCCGGGCCGTTGGCCTTTAACCAGCGGCAAGTCTTGCCTTTTAATTTCTTTTCACCCTTGAAGGCGATCTTTAACCCGTACTCATCCTGCCAGGTATAGGATTTACCGGGCCGTACCGGCTCCTCCGGCAGTTGAAACAGCCGGGCCATGAGCATAATGAAGGGGGAGGTCAGTTCGTTGAGGAAATACACATTATTTAAAATTTTCCCATGGACATCCACCACTAAATAAAAGGACAATACCGGAGGTGCGGCGGTTAAGGTTTTTTCCAGGTTGTGGACGACCCCTTTACCCAACGCCCTTTCAGCGGCTTTTCGGTTCTTTATTTCCGCCCCTTGACGGTTGGTCTGGATCGCCAGGTGGTAGATTTGACCGTTGACCGCCACCACCGCCGCCTTCACCGTCCACTCCATTTGCAGGTGTACCGTCTCCTTTTTGTCCTTTACAACCTGGCTCTGCTCTTCAAAAACCTGCCGATAGGTCAGCACATCGCCTTCATTTAACCCATATTTGAGAACCACTTCCTCCTGATCGGCATTTAAGCAGAGTGCGGCTCCCCAAAAACTACAAATCCCGATTAAAATCAACCAATATGCGTTTCGGCCCCTCACCATTGACTCCTTTTTACCAACCAATAAGAAGGATAATTAAAATGAATACAAACAAAACAATTTTACGCATCATATTACTCCTTGGTGATAGCCAATTTGCCTCTACATTTATAAAAGTAATATAACTACTAAAAAATTTCGCCCCGATGGGCAAATCGGGACAATTTTTTTCCAAACAATGTACGTCAAACAGATCCCAAAGGTCTTACTTTATAAATTGACACTTCTTCTCCTCGACCTTCGATGAATTATTGGCTGCATCAAATTAGTTTATAATAGCTAATATTTTAAGGAATCCGGAAATCGGTCTATTGCGGTAATGATAAAATCACGAAATTAGACGTTTCACGATCGCCGGAGGAGAAGTTGGGGGGGAGGCCGATGAAGGTGAGGTCGCGGCCGTAGAGGATCGGGCCGTCAAAATGTTGGCGGATCTCTGCCAGCAGTTGCTCTTCCGTACCGCTCCACAACAGTTGGTGGACGAGTACCAGCAGCCGGGGCTGCAGCAGGGCGGCAATCTTGCCCAGCTCCACCGCCGAGGTGTGACTGGCGGCATGGTAGGCCTGCCACTTCGGAGGACGGGCCTCAAATCCTTTCTGGCAATAGACTTCGTGAATCAAGATATCGCAGCCCCGGTAATTGTCCACCATTTCCGGATAGGGTGTCGTATCGCCGGAGACACAGATCTTTACCTCGGGGGTGACAAAATAGAAACCGAAGGCATGTTTCCAGGCGCCGTGACGGGCGGCAAAAGCCCGGACTTTGACATTTTGATCTTCGTAAATCAGCCCCGGTCGGCAGTCCACGGCCTCCACCTTGTACCCCTCGGCGGTGGCCGGTTCCAGCCCGTTAAGCCTCACCCGGATATCCTCCCGGTAGGCTTCCAGCAAGTGCCGGGTCATGGCCACCGTACCCGGCGTGCCGTAGACCTTCAGCGGCTCGTCCCTGCCCATTACCCAGGGGGAAAAAATCAGATCGGGATAGCCGACCGTATGGTCGGAATGGAGATGGGTAATGAACGCCGTTTTCAGATCCTTCACCCTCAAGGCGGTTACCCCGGCACGATAGGCAGCGGCAGCCCGGCGCACCAACCCGGGACCGCAGTCGACGATGTAAGGCTTTCCTTTAACCACAATGGCCAGCGACGGGCCGTGCCTGTGGGGATCGGTATTGGGCGTACCCGTACCCAACAACACAATATGGGTCTTATCCAGACAGTTTTTGGGGATTCCCCCGGCTAAGGCCGTAACCTGAGGGGGTGGGGTTACTGCGGCACAGCCGACCCAACCCAATACCACACCAACCAGGATGATCTTTTTTATAACCATATAGACTTCCTAACAACGGTGGGGTTGATTGCCACCTTTTTGGCGAAACTTTTTATTTAATCAATTGACTCTTCTTAAGATTCTGCCCGATTGCCTCGATAAGGGAATCCGCCAGTTTCCGGTCTGCATGAAAGAGCCCCCACACATAGCGGCCGCTCCGCTTCATGTTCATGAGGCCGCTGCTGCGGTAATAGGGGTCGGAAAACCTGACCACCCCGTCACTGTCCGTCACCTCGATGCCCTTCTTTTCGACAAAATCCCGGTAATTCTTGACAATATTGCCGGCCTCTGTCTCATCCTCTGTCTCCATGATGAAGACCTGAACTTTCTGTTCATTAACCGTATAATCTGCGGTAAAGGCGGAATGGAGAAAACTGTGACCCAGAAAATTCTGGGCGGTATAACTCTCGGAATGGGCGACCTTACTCTTCGGGGGGAAACAGTGCAATACCGGCGGAAATGCGGATTGGCCTTCCAGTTTCCCGGCGATCATGCGGGCGACTTCGGTTAAAACGGCCCGATCGTTCTCCCCCAGATCAAAGCCGCTGATCTTGACATAGTAAAGATTCTTGAAAAAATTGAGAACGCCATTCTCATAATATCCTTCGGTGCCGATGGTCAGAAACTCACCCTGGGCGGGCCGTTCCTGGCTGTAGATGCCGAAGCCGTTGCTTCCGCTGCTGTGCCGGTACACATCGACCGTAAAAGAGTTTTTTTGCTTATTCTCGTAGGTCAAGGTCGCCAGTTTCTGGAAGTCGTAACTCAAGAAGACCTCGGCTGCACCGTTAATGTATTCGTACAGGTTGTCGGGAGTATAGGTTTCGGCTTTTCCCTTAGCGGCCCAACCCTCCATTTCGGGAAAAATACCGGTCATCTCCACAGTCGAAAAGATCGACATCGGTACTGTTACCATGATTATCATTATAAATAAAACACTTTTTCTCATATTGATACTCCCTAATTTACTGCGAAGAATTCTGAGCTTTGTTCTAAGCCAGGAACTCCTCCGGCACATCTTTCAGACGGGCAATATCCAGTACCCGCTGCCGCACATCAAAACCCATGGTGCAGCGAACCACACAGGTACGGCAATCCCGACAGTCGATGGGGGAAGGCTCCAGAGAGTCTAACGTCTGCCGGGCGACCTCCAGGTTTCGGTAACCATAGGCGTACATGTAACTGCGCATCAGGGTGGGGATATCGAAATGTCGGCGGCACTGGGCCACACATTTCCCACACTGCTGGCAGTATAGCCCCGCCAGAGTGGATTCTCCGCGGGGCTGCAAATCCGTTTTTTCCTGGGGGGTCAGGGTTAAATCTTCCATTACGGACAGGTCTAAATCTATCTGGTCAAAGGCGGTAAAACCGGGAATCGCCGTAGACACATTTTTATCCAGCAACACCCACTTCAAAGCCGCCTTCATGTTAATGGGGTGCTGTCGTTCCCGGTCCCAGTACACCCCGGCCTGGGTCTTCATGGCCACGATGCCGATGCCGGCTCCGGCAGCCCGGGCAATGGCGGCTTTGACTTCGTCCCGGTGGGGTTGGCGGAAATTGTAGGCGGTCAGCACCACGTCGTAGACTTTGCTGTCGGTCACCGCCTGAATCACTTCCGGTTCGTTTCGGTGGGTGGTCACACCGATAAAACGGGCCTTCCCCTGCTTTTTTAACTGCTGCATGGCCGCCATGATGGGTTCGAATAAGGCCGCTTCCCGGCGGCTCACATTGTGCATGTAGAGGATATCCACATAATTTACCTGCAACCGCTTGAGACTGGTCTCGAAGTTCTCGATAAAGGGCCCGGCTTTGGTCTCCCCCGTGAAGAGCCCGGTTTTCCGGTCCCGGTGCTCGGGCACGACCTTGGTCCCCAGCACAAAGGAATCCCGCTTCCGGCCTTTGATGACCTGACCGACCATCTCTTCGTTGCGGCCCCGCTGGTACACATGGGCGGTATCCAGGTGCACAATACCGGCATCCAGGGCGGCCCGTACCAGGTTGGGATTATCGGCATTCATCACCCCCATACTGACAATAGGCAGCTTGATACCGGTTTTACCCAGAGTACGGTAAACAAATGTGCTCTTTTTTTCCTGCGATACCAACACCGACGGCAGTGCGGCAGCCCCGGCCAATCCGGCAACGCTCTTTTTAATAAAGCCCCTTCGACTATAATCAATACGTTTGGAATTTACGTTCTTCATGTTTCCTCCATGTTCTGCCTTTGATGGTGTTAAATTATAACCGATTTTGTCATAAAAAGGCAAGGGTAAAGAGACTCCTAGATTTCCCATCAAAGTTTTCTTTGTACCCTGAATTGCTAATTTGCTTCA
>CBFDCR010000033.1:0-56526 GCA_965603365.1 uncultured bacterium | reverse complement strand
GGGAAAACTAATTATACACTATTATAGCCACAAACGGGGCTTTTTTATTTTTTTGATGGGAAATATAGGCTCAAACAAACCACTTCATCCTTCATCATTTTCAGTCTGAGAAGCCCTATCGCAGTTCCGAACAGCTTTCGTCAGGATAGAGGACACTCAAGAATGATTGTACATTTTGATTTAGAATCAAAAGTGTGGTAAGATTTTTTCCTGATGAAGAGGAGGTCCCAATGAAAAAAATTGTGATTTTACTGATTATGACGACAGCCTTGACTTTTCTTCTATACTCCGGTGTAACCTCGGGCAAAGGCAGGATGCATGGAATTGTAACGAATGAAGATACGGGAGTACCTATCGAAGGGGTGACGGTGAAACTCTATTTCCCCGACCAGGAGGCCTACCACCGGCCATTTCCTAAGACCGATAAAAACGGCAAATGGCGGGTCCTCTACGTGCGGAAAGGCAACTGGTATCTTGATTTTGAAAAGGAGGGATACGAAGTCAAAAGAATAAGCTTTTTCGTAGACCCCACCCCCGGCAGCAAAAAACCGCCCATCGAAATGAAACTCAAAAAACTGGAAGGCCCGGTGGTGGCAGCCGAAGTGGTGGAGAAGATCGACAGGGCCAAAGTATTGATTGCCGAGAAACAGTACGATAAAGCATTAAACACATTGACCGAAATTAAAGAAAAATATAAGGACAATCCGGGTATCGATATTGTCTACCTCTATATCGGCAATATCTACGCCGCCCAGGGGAACTACCAGAAAGCCATCGAGTATTACAAAATTTCGGTAGAAAAATTCCCCGACAACCGGGATCTCATCCTGTCCATCGGCAATGCCTACAACAACCTCAATGATTTTGATAAGGCCATGGAGTGGTATGCCAAATTGGGTACGGAGAATATCGGCGATGCCGACACCCTGTATAACATCGGCGCCATTGCCTACAACAAGGGTGACTACAACGGGGCCTTAAAATATTTCCAGAAGGCCATTGAGATAAAGGGTGATTTTGCCGATGCCTTCTTCCAGTTGGGCATGACCTACACGGCGCTAGGCAAACAGGGCGAGGCGGTGACGACTTTGAAAAAATTCATGGAATTGGCGCCCGATTCAACCAATTTCGAGACCGCCCGGGCTATCGTGGCTGCTTTTGAGTAATCGAGATAGGTGAATGGTCGAGTGAGGGTAAAAGGTTAAATGAAGTATCTAAAGCAGTATACTATCACCGCCTTGAGTCTCCTGTTCTTCATTTTTACGGCGGCTGCCGGCGCCCCGGGCAAAAATTTCCGGGTACAGATTAAAAAAAAAGATCTCAATGTCCTGCTCATTACCCTGGATACTTTGAGATACGATCGGGTCAGCATTTATACCGATCGCCATGTCAGTACCCCCCACATCGATAAGCTGGCGAGGCGATCCATTGTCTTTAAAAGGGCCTTTTCCCACAATCCCGTCACCCTACCGGCCCACACCAATATCCTGACCGGCACCACCCCCCTCTATCACGGCATCGGCGATAATACCGGCTTCAGGCTGGAAGAGGGTTTTCTGACTATTGCCGAGTACCTAAAGGAGCGGGGGTATCGAACCGGCGCCTTTATCGGGGCCTTTCCCTTAGACTCAAGGTTCGGCCTGGACCAGGGATTTGACGAGTACGACGACCAGTACGGCACCCACAACGAGCTGGAGTTCTTCTTTGTCGAGAGACCGGCCGAAGCGGTGATCAAACCGACGATCCGTTGGCTGTCCCGGCAGAAGCAGAAATGGTTTGCCTGGGTTCATCTCTTCGACCCCCACCAGCCCTATTTCCCTCCCCCTCCCTACGATAAAAAATACAGCCGCGACCCCTATTCCGGCGAGGTCGCCTACATGGATGCCTGTCTGGGCACCCTCTTCGATTTCCTGGAAAAGAGTAATCTAATGGAGAGTACGGCCATCGTGATCACCGGCGACCACGGCGAGGCCCTGGGGGAAAAAGGCGAAGAGACCCACTCCTACTTTGCCTACAACAATACCATCCATATCCCCCTCATCATCTATGTGCCCGGCAACGAAACCCGGCTGATCGAAGAAAATGTGTGCCATGCCGACATCTTCCCCACCCTCTGCGATATCCTCGATTTTGAAATCCCCGGCCACATCCAGGGGGAGTCCCTCATCCCCATCGTCGAGGGCCGCGGCCGGAAAAACAAGGCGATCTATTTTGAATCCCTCACCCCCTATCTCAATCGAGGCTGGGCCCCCCTGCGGGGATTTATAGCCGGCGATATCAAGTTTATCGATTTACCGATTAAAGAGGTGTACCACATCGGAAACGACTTCAACGAAAACAACAATATCGCCCATAACGTTGATGTCAAGAAGTTGAAAAGGGATCTGATCCGGTTGAAGAGAGATCTGACCGGAAAGAACGCTCTGCAGCGGTCCCAGAGGATCGATGCCGAGGTGCGCAGCAAATTAAAGAGCCTCGGTTACCTCTCCGGCAGCTCCGTTCCCGCCAAAAAAGTCTTCGGTGAAGCCGACGACCTGAAAATTCTGCTGCCCCTGCAAAACCGGATGCTTTTAGCCATCAAGAAATATCACGATAAGAAGATCCCGGAGTCCATCGCCGGGTTGAGGGAGATTATGAAAGAGAGCCCCGGCTTTACGCTGCTCTACCGGCACCTGGCCACCATATACAAAGAGTCGGGACAAACCGAAGAGGCCATCGCCACCTTGAGGACCGGTCTACAAAAAAATCCCGACAATATCAACCTGATGTCCAAATTGGGAATTACTCTTGCGGAAACCAACCGCCCGGACGAAGCCATAGAGTTATTAAACATCTGTACTAAAAAAGAGCGTTTCAATCCCGAGAATTTCAATTTCCTGGGGGTAGCCTACTACAAAAAGGGCGACTTCGGGTCGGCCCTTCAATATTACGAAAAAGCATTGGAGCTGGATTACAATTACGCCTCGGTCTTCAATAACCTCGGTTCCCTCTACCTGGTGATCTACTTAAAGAGAAAAGACGAAAACGCCTACCAACTGGCGATTCAGAACTTCAACCGGGCCCTGGAGATTGACCCCCGGCTGTTTGCCGCCTACAACGGCAGGGGGGCGGCCTACAAATTTAAGAAAAAAAATGATGGCGCCATCGCCGACTGGCAAAAGGTCATCGAGATTAAGCCCGATTTCATCGATGCCTACTTCAATATCGGCATCGCCTATCTTGAATCGGGTGATAAAGAGTCTGCCCTGAAATACTTCCTTTTATGCCAGGAAAAATTCAACCAGCGGCTGCCCCCCAGGGAGAGAGAAAGGTTGGCACGGCTGATCAACGAAGCCAAACATTAAACAACTGTCTTGTGAAAATTTCATTTCTATGAAGTCAAAATGCAATAAATTGGATTATGCGCACCGTTTCATCTCGAAATCCCCAATATAAAAGGATCTTAGGTTTGGCAACTATTTTGCTATATGTATAAAAGGAACTCTAATACAAAAAAAAACAAGGAGGTTACATGAAAAAGCTATTTGCAATTTTGATGGCAGTGGCAATGCTCTCTGGGCTATCATTTGCACAAGCCAGAGGTGGAGACATCTACGGAACGGTGGTTCTGGCAGATGGCTCACCCCTTCCCGGAGTTACGATTACCCTGACCGGAGAGAAGATCGGTACAAAAACGACCGTGTCTTCGGAAAAGGGTAATTTCCGGTTCATCCAGGTTCCACCGGGAAACTACGAGCTGCGCATCGAAATGGATGGATTCAAAACGGTTATCCGCAAAGGGATTGATGTCGGACTGGGTAAAACCGTATCCTTCGATGTGCTGATGGAAACCAGCCAGTTGAAGGAGGAGATTACCGTTACCGGCCGGGCCGGCATCATCGACATCCGGAAAACCCAGGTAGGCGTCAACGTCGACAAGGACTTCGTGGCCTCGATTCCCACGTCCCGGAACCCCTGGACGGTGTTATCCGCCCTGCCGGGAATCGTCATGGACAAGAGTGATGTCGGCGGTGCAGAATCGGGCCAGCAGTCCATCTTCATGGCTGGCGGCGGCGATACCGACGATACCGTCTGGAACGTGGACGGCGCCAACATTACCGATCCTTCGGCCATCGGCTCAGCCCCCGCCTATTTGAACATCAACGCCTACGAGGAGCTGCAGGTCACGGTAGGCGCCAACGACATCACCGCCCAGACCGGCGGTGTCCAATTAAACTTCGTGACCAAGAGAGCCGGCAACCAATACTCCGGTGATTTCCACCTCTATGTGGAAGATCAGGCCTGGGAGTTGAAACAGGATCCCACACCGGCAATGGCAGCCGCCGGCCTGGTGGTTCCGGGTATCTATCGACTCTACCAGTACGGCGTCGGCCTCGGCGGTCCCATCATCAAGGACAAGCTGTGGTGGTTCGGTTCCTGGGCGATCCAGGATATCCACAAAAGGACGGAGATCGACTTTGACGATGCCACCTGGCTGGTGTCCGGCTATGCCAAAGTGAACTTCGAGGTGGGCAAGACTTCCGGTGATTTCCACATGTCCTACGACAACAAGCAGAAGTGGGGCAGGGTCTGGCTGGGGCCGGCCCAGCAGGATACCGGCTCTTTGTGGGATCAGTCAGGACCGGGATACCTGTTTTACGGCGGTATTTCCCACGTATTCGGCGAGTTGATGATGAACTTAAAAGCCGTCTATACCGACGGCGGTTTTAATTTAACCCCCAAAGGTGCGGCTTACGATCCCGAATACGGATACTTCGTGGGTAATGAGGCCTTGAATATCGACTTCTGGTCACGGGCCGAAGGTTCATACTTAGATTACAAGACCAACCGCAACTCCATTAACGTCTCCTTAGACGGCAACTACTTTCTGGAGGGCGCCTTAGGCGGCGATCACGAGATCAAGTTTGGCGTCGACTATTACACTTCCGATACCACCTCCGTTAGTTCGTATCCCCACATGCGTTATACCTATGTATACAGGGACGTTCCGGGTCAGGAATTTCTGCAGATTTTCCCCGATTATGTGCTGGATGTGAATTACACCAGGATTTCCGCTTACCTCCAGGATACCGTTACCTTCGGTAAGCTCACCGCCTCTATCGGACTGCGTTTCGACAAGGAGACCGGCAAGGTCAATCCTTTTCAACAGCCCGGATTTACCTGGCATGAGCCCGGTTCGCCCCATCACGGCGAACAGATGTGGCCCGGCATTGTCACCGAGTTGAATGTCGAATCATTCAAATCCCCCGCCAGTTGGCAACTGCTCTCCCCCAGGATCTCCCTGGCCTACGACATCACCGGCGACGGTAAAAACGTGGTCAAGCTGTCGGCTGCCCGCTACATGTCCCAGAGCGGCAATACCTTAGCCGACATCTATGTGCCCTACCGCTATGCCTTAGCCGACTGGAACGATGTCAACGGCGACGAGGTTCCCCAGTATAGCGAAGTGGGCGACCTGTTCTGGTATGATCCCTATATCCAAACCGACCCGGTAACCGGCCTGAATGTGGTCGATTTTGCCGATGATTACAACACCCCTTACTTAGACGAGCTGACCCTGGCCTTTGAGAAGGCACTCTCCGATGACCTGATGGTCTCCATCAGCGGCATGTACAAGAAAAAGCACAATCTCTCCCAGATATTCGATACCCGCGGCGAAACCACCGATGTGAACAAAGGCATCATGCCCGACGGCTCTCTGGAGACCGATGCCAACTGGGAGCAGACCGATACCTTTGACGTGGGCGGCACCACGGTGCCGGTTTACGAACAGATCGTAACGCCGGTTGGCTTTCATTATTTCAACATGGAAAAATCATACTGGCGCTACTATGGGGTGACCCTGCAATTGCTCAAGAAGCTCTCCAACCGCTGGATGGCCAATGTCTCCTTCACCTGGCAGGATTGGAAGTGGAACTGGTTCGAAGAGGATTTTGTCAATATGAACAGTTTTAACTTCTTTGACGGCGGCGAAGTGGCGGAATCCACCTACGGTTCCGGACTGAGGGATCTGTGGGTCAACTCCCGCTGGATGGTCAAACTCTCCGGCATGTATCAGCTTCCCTGGGATATCAACCTGACCGCCTTCTTCCAGGCCAGGGAAGGATATCCCCAGCCCATGAGGGTAGGTACATGGTTAAGCCAGGGCCCGGAGTACTTTTATCCCGCCGATGAAAAGGTTGGAGACGACAGGCTGCCTGTCTTCTGGCAGTTGAACCTGGGCCTGGAAAAGACCATCAAGGTGAGCGACAAGGTGAGCGCCACCCTGGTAGTGGATGCCTACAACATCAGCAACAACCAGATCGAATTGAAGCGCAGCCTCTCCAGTGGAGATCCCTCCATGTGGACCAACGCCGGCCTTTTCCAGTTCGGCGTGCGGGTCAACTTCTAAACAGATACAGAAATAGAAACGATAAGCACTTTAAGCCCCTTCCCCTGGCGGGGAGGGGCTTTTTTTTTGTCAAGAACTGTGCTAACATATTTTTCTGGTATCTCGCCAAAGGAATAGTACGGATATGAAAAGAAGAACTATTTACCTGCTCACAGCGGGGGTAATACTCGTCCTGGTCGCCGTCATCGTTCTTTTGCTGACCGGTATTAAAGGAAAGATCCTCCAGATTAAGGACTACAATCTACTGATCATCACCCTCGATACCATGCGGGCAGACCGGATCGGCGCCTACGGCTGCCGGAAGGCCCAAACCCCCAATCTCGATTCGTTGGCTCGGCAGGGGATCATGTTTGAGAACTGTTATGCACCGGTCCCCGTCACCCTGCCGGCCCACTGCTCCCTCTTCACCGGCCGCTATCCCCTGGGTCACCGGGTACGGGACAACGGCACTTTCTTTCTTCCCCCCGGGGAAGTCACTTTAGCCGAGCAGATGAAGGCTCGGGGATACCGCACCTTTGCGGCCATCGGCGCCTTCGTGCTCCTGGCGAAATTCGGCCTGAACCAGGGATTCGATGTTTACGACGATTCGCTGAACATCGACGAGATGGTCAGCGATTTAGAATCCGAAATCAAGGCAGACCGGGTGTATGAAAAATTTAACCGCTGGTTCCGGCAGCTTCCCGATAATTAAAAATTCTGTGCCTGGGTCCATTTTTACGACCCTCACACCCCCTATGAACCGCCCCCCCAATACCGGAGTAAATTCCCCGACGACCTGATCGGTCTTTATGACGGCGAAGTGGCCTTTACCGACCTCTATGTGGGCAAGATCATCGACGACCTGAAAGCCCGGAACCGGCTCTCCCGCACCCTGGTGGTGGTGGTGGGCGACCACGGCGAGGCCTTCGGCGAACACCGGGAGTTTGGCCACTCCCTGTTCTGTTACCAGGCCAATCTCAAAGTGCCCCTCATCTTCTTCAACCCGGAGTTGTTTGCCCGGGGCCAAAAAATCCCCTGCCCCGTCAATCTCATCGATATCATGCCCACGGTCCTGGAACTGTACGGCCGGGAAATACCCGAAGGGGTTCAGGGAACCAGTTTGGCCCCCCTGCTCTCCGGCGCCGAAGGGAAAGAGGAACGTTCCCTTTATATCGAAAGTATGCACGGCAAAGAGGCGTTTGGCTGGGCACCCCTGACCGGGATCATCGCTGGCCGGTACAAATACATCTCTCTGCCGGAGGCCGAGCTCTACGATCTGTCGCAGGACCCGGGGGAGACAGATAACCTATTCTGGAAAAAGAACCGCCTGGCCAGGGGGTTGGACCGGAAGCTGCTGGAGTTGGTGAACACCTATTCTGAAACCGGCAGAGACTCGAAGCGGCAGTTGAGCGACAGCGACCGCAAGCACCTGGAGACCCTGGGCTACATCTCCACCTTCTCTTCAAAAAGCCAGACCGCCGTCGATCCCAAGAAGGGGATCCTCTTCAAAAACAAACTGGACGAGATTGAACGGGAAATAGCCGCGGGAAACCTAAAAAAATCCGAAACCCTCTTAAAGAAAGTGAGAGAGGAAAATCCCGACATGATATTGCCGCAGTATTTCGGCCTGTGGGATACCATCCACCTGAAGAGAGGCGCGTCGCAACAGGTCATCGCCAACTGGCGGGAGGCGGTACGGCAATTCCCGGACAACCATCACCTGAAGATCAACTTAGCCTCCGAATTGTTCAGCCAGGGCCAATTGGAGGAGGCCCAAAAGCTGATTGATGAAATTATTAAACATGATCCCCAGCATACGGCGGCCCACATTTTAGGAGGCAGGCTAGAAGAGAGGCGAGACCGCAAAGCAGAAGCCCTCCGCTATTTTGAAAAGGCCCTGGGATTGGAACCTTTAAATGTGTCCTTAAAAGTCAGTGTCGCCAGATTACTGGCGGAGAATAGACAATACGGCCAGGCCGGCGAAATATGCAAAGAAATTTTAAAAGACAAATCGATTTTCAATCATACCGATATAATGTCGAAAATCGGTATTATTCTAACCGAAATTTTTCAGGATGAAATGGCCTTTCAGATTTTAAACGAAGTCGTAAAAAAGGAAGATATCGATGCCAGGGTATGGAATTACCTGGGGATTCTCTACTTCCGCCAAAAAGATTTCGATGAAGCCCTTTCGGCCTACCGGAAATCGATTGACCTGGACCCCCGGGCGGCCGTCACCCACAACAATCTGGCCACCCTCTATCTGACCATGTTCTTGAAACAGCGGGAGCCGGCATTTTATCGGCGGGCCATGACAGCCTATAATACATCACTGGAACTCGACCCCAACCTGGTATCCGCCTTAAATGGCCGCGGCTCGGCCCATAAATTTGCCAACCGCATTAACGAGGCCTTAGGGGACTGGAAGAAGGCCATTTTGATCAAACCCGACTTCACCGATGCCTATCTCAACCTGGGGGTCACCTACCTGCAACTGGGCGCCAGAGCCGAAGCCTTGAAGTATTTAACCGTCTGCCGGGAGAAATATTTGCAAAAGCTCTCCAGGCGGGACCGGGATCGATTAGGCCGTCTCATCAAGGAGGCCGGAGGATCGGGGCAATGAAGATTAAACATAAACGTAAAAGTAAAAAAATTATTGTTGTATTGGTGATTTGTATTTTAGTGGCGGCCGCTGTCACCGCGCTCTTATTCTTAAGCAAAGATCATAAAAAGATCGAGGCTGGTGATTTGAACCTCCTGGTGGTTACCCTGGATACCACCCGGGCCGACCGGCTGGGGGTCTACGGTTATGAGCCGGCCCAAACCCCCAACCTCGACTTCCTGGCCCGAAACGGGATAATGGCGGAACACTGCTACACCCCGGTTCCCCTCACCCTGCCGGCCCATTGTTCACTATTTACCGGCAAATATCCCATCTCCCTGAATGTCCGGGATAACGGCACCTATATAATGGGCGAAGGGGAGGTGACCCTGGCGGAAAAGATGAAAGAAAAAAATTACCACACCTTTGCCGTAATCGCCGCCTTCGTCCTGTTAAGCAAGTTCGGCCTGGCCCAGGGATTCGATCTGTACGACGACTCCCTGAATTCTCACAAGATGTACAACAACTATACGTCCGAAATCCCCGCCGACGACGTTTTCCGCAAGTTCATGCAGTGGTTTGAAAAAAATCATCGGCGCCGGTTTTTTGCCTGGGTGCATCTGTACGATCCCCACACCCCCTACACCCCCCCCAAAAAGTATGCCGAGAAATTCGAGGATACCCAGGAGGGCCGCTACGACGGTGAAGTTGCCTTTGCCGACTCCTGTGTAGGGGAAATTGTAGAAAAACTAAAATCCCTGGATCTTTTAGAAAGCACCTTAATCGTCGTCGTCGGCGACCACGGCGAGGCCTTCGGCGAACACCAGGAATACGGCCACGGCATCTTCTGTTACGAAGAGGCCCTGAAAGTTCCCTTGATATTTTACAATCCCCGATTATTTCCCCGGGGCCGGCGGCTAACCAGCCGGCTGAATCTCATCGATATCATGCCCACCATCCTGGAACTCTACGGATTGTCCATACCCCCGGAGGTGCAGGGCCGGAGTTTTGCTTCCCTGCTGGCCGGAGATGAGGAGAAAGACCGGCGGGGATTTTACTTTGAAAGCATGCACGGCCGGGATGAGATGGGCTGGGCGCCCCTGACGGGTCTCATCGACGGGCAGTACAAATACATCTCGCTGCCCAGGCCGGAACTGTACGATCTCGCTGCCGACAAAGAGGAAAAGGAGAACCTGTTTTTGAAACAGAGCCGGCTGGCCAAAGAGCTGGACCAAAAATTGATGAAATGGGTGGCGGAACTCTCGAAGACCGGTGGGGAGTCCCGGCGAGGTTTATCCCCAGAGGACAAGAGACACCTGCAGTCCCTGGGTTATATTTCACCTTTTTCGGCCCAATCGGATCAATTCCGGAATATGGACCCCAAACAGGGGATTGTCCTGGATAACAAAATAAAGGATCTCTTTGATGTTCTCAGGAAAGGTAAAACCCGACTGGCAGGGGAGAAGCTGGCGGTCCTGGAGTCGGAATACCCGGATATCCGGCTGCCGGTGATGTACGATTTAAAAGATCTGTTGTACAAGCAGCGAAATGAAATCCCCAAGGAGATCGGGATCTTACAGGAAGCCAGGGAAAAATTCCCCGACATCGAGCGATTCCATATCATGTATGCGCTAAAGGTATTCGATCTGGGCAACCTGATGGAGGCCGAAAGCGCCTGTCAACAGCTCCTCAAACTGAATCCCCGGTTCACCCGGGCCTACATCTTAATGGGTGAAATTCAAGAAAAACTGGGACATCTCGATGAAGCCGTCGAACAATACGGACGGGCCCTGGAACTGGAACCCCAAAATATTTCGCTGAAACTGAAGTATGCCGAACTGCTGATCGAAAAAGAGAAGTATGAAACCGCGCTCCGCCTGTATGACGAACTGCTGGAGAGACGGGAAATCTCCGCCAATCCCGACCTGCTCTACAAGGTGGCCCTGTTTAACGCCCAATACGGCACCCTAAAAAAAGCCGCCGCACTCCTGAAAAGGGCAATCGAGGTAAAGCCCAACGGTAAATACTACTTTAACCATGCCCTGGTGCTTGCCAAAATGAAAAGAATTCCCGAGGCGCTAAAGAGCATGGAGACCGCCCTGTCCGAACACCGGGCAGAACTCGACCCGAGACAGGTCGAGATCTGTCAAAAAGCCATCGGCATGTGGCGGCAGAGGCCATCACCATAGATGTAAGATAAAAAAAAGGAGGCAGCAATGAAAATAAAGATGAGAATATATATACTCCTGACAGTGGCTGCCGCCGTATTAATCGGCTGCGGTGCCCCCCAAAATATAAAAACCACCCCGGAGAACGATCCTTTCTTTGAGACCGCCCGGTTTATCATGACCAAAGAGGAGGTCGAGATTTACACCCACCTGGCAACGCCCCAGGATCGCCGGGAATTCATCAAAGAGTTCTGGCAGAAGCGGGACCCCTCCCCCCTGACCGAGGAAAATGAAAACCGGGAGGAGTTTTATAAGAGAATCGCCTATGCCAACAAATGGTTTAACGAAGGCATCAAGGCCAAAGGCTGGGATACCGAGAGGGGCCGGATCTTGCTGCAGATGGGTTTCCCGGAGCGCCGGGAGTTTGGCGAAGCCGACGATGTGATTACCTCCGGGCCTGCCCGGGGCCGCTTGCGAAGCACCAAACGCATCCCCATGGAGCAGTGGTTCTATTACAACCACAGCCTGATATTGGTGTTTGCCGACGTCAGGGGATTGGGCCGGCTCGAACTGGTGCGCATCCCCCCCAATCTCCTCACCGCCATGGACCGGGCCAGATTTAGCCTCGACTTACGGAACCAGGGCAACCTCAAGCAGGCCTTTAGATTTGACGTTGACTACCGGAAAGGCGCCTTGCATATCGAGATCCCGATAGACAAACTGACCTTCGACGAAAAAGATGGGAAAATGGTCGTTGACTTTGACATTAAGGTCTACGTATACCGGGATAATGTTAGGATCGATACATTCACGGCGTCGAAAACAGTCGCCTTCGAGCGCACCGAGATCCAGCAGTTGCGGCACGTCCAATTCCAGCTTCCCTATCCCCTGAAGTCTAAAGGCAAATACTACTTCGACGTCATCATCGAAGACAAAGGCACCGCCGCCCGCTACCGCAACTTCAGCAAAACCAGGCGGTAAGCCGATCAATTCGATGAGTTTATAGTCATATTTACAGGTGGGCTGTTTTGGTGGAAGTGTCGTGGATTGTCTTTAGGAGGCCTGGGATAGAGAGATCTTCATCGATTAGGGGCCAATGGATCCCGTAATTAGAGGGGGAAAGTCTATAGGTCTCTCTCTCGATAGTTGATGCCTCAGCCAATCTTTCGGAGATTTCAGCTAAAGAGAAGCTAAATTCTCTGCCATTAACTTTAAGATAAAGTTTATCATCAAAAAACTCTATTTTTTGAACATTATATAGTTTCTTCATCCCCTTCTCCTTTCATGGAATTCATTCCATTTCTCCTCAATAAATTCAAAATACTCAAAAATTAGTTTCTTCACCTGACGTTTGTCTTTATTGTTCATATTGTAACTAAAGGCTTCAGAAACATCAAAATTTTTTGAATCTAACCAGAACTTACACTCTTTTCCCCCCCTTTGGCAATGGATATGGATGGGTTCTCTGCCTTCGTTTGAATAAAAGAAGAACCGCCAGCCCATAATCAATAAAATTGTCGGCATTTTTCTTTGTCCTCTTACATTGTGAATTATAATATTATATTGCGTTTCATTCAACCTCACAAATCTTTTAAAACCATCGTGGTTTCATAGTTCAGGTTTCTTTCAGATTATTATTGACTGGAGTTGGGTTGGAAGAGGGTGTGGTATAGGGTGTCGGCGAGGAGGTGGTGGCCCAGGGCGTTGGGGTGGCAGGTGTCGTTGGTGACGTAGAGGAGGCGCCGCTTTGCCAGTACCTCTTCGCCGTAGAGGTTCCGGTAATAGCGGGCCAGGCTGGGGTAGAGGGTGCCTGCCTGAATCAGGGGGATACTGCGTAATAACACCTGCATGCCGTCCAGCATCACCACATTTTTGGCCCCGGCTAAGGCCGACATCCTGGCCAGGTAGTCGATGGGACAGCACAGCCCCAGCAGCACCGGTTGTATGCCCCGCTCCTGGGAACGGTCGATGATATACTCCAGGTTGCCCCGGAACTCCTGTAAGGTGGCATAGGGCACCTTTTGCTCTGGCTGTTTTTCCCCTGCCGATATCCTGTCAAAGGGGTTAGACCGGGAGAGGATCAACTTGCGCAGCAGCTTGTAGGTCTTAAAATTCCACAAAAAATATTTTAGATCCTCCAGGACACCCTTGCTCTGCATGATCCTCTTGGCAGTGGCTGAAATCTTCTTGCCGTCGTTGGCGCCGAAGGAGAGAATCACCATGTCGGGGGAGTACTTCAAGACATAGCGGTCAAACACTGCCCGGCCGTGAAAGGTGGTGTAACCGGGGATACCGAAATTCAATACTTCGTAACGATAATTTCCCCCGGCGGCATTCAACTTCTCTTCTAAAACATCGGAAAACCGCTCCTCCTGGTTCACTCCCCAGCCAAAGGCGGTGGAATCCCCCAGCACGGCAATACGGTACACATTTTCCCCCTTTTTAACCGGCAGCTCCCGGCTGCGGAAGCCATTCCCATTGGATGTCAACTGCACCTTGATCCCCTTCTCCAGTTCGATGCGGTTCACCGTATTGACCGCCCGCACCGAAATGTCGGGTTTCATCTTGTAGCGAACGTAGCGGGCCTCTTCAAAGTACTGCATCCAGTCGGCCGCCGCAGCCGGCAGGTTGTTGTGTACGATGTCCCGGTAGAGCCCCTCGGCGGCAAAGAAGTTGAAATCATTGGCCGTCCACACCGGCGTGGCGATTTTAAATTTCTTACTCTTCACCACCTCGGTATCGACCCCAGACACCCGCATGATCAGCTCGACAAACGCAAAAAAGAGAAGGGGAACCACGACAATCAGTATAAAAAGCTCCCCCAGCTTCTTCCGGATACTTTTTTTTCTTCCCTCACCCTTAGAAGGCATCTTCTCGCCCTTTGATGGTCTCTTCAACCTCTTTTAATGTCGTTTTCCACTAATTCCGACCGCAGCGGTCAACTTCTCTATATCTAACATCCTTCATAACCTCCTATAGGCCATCCCAGGCAGCCCACTCAAATCAGTCCCCCATTATACACCATCCCCCCCCCATTTCAACCCACACGCCACACGCTACACGCCTACCTCTCCCGCCTTGCCTTTCGCCGCAGTAGTGGCCGCTTACGGCAATTGGAGTAATTTCCGCCTGCCCCCAATTTTCCTTGTTGAATAACGATCAGCGTTTGTCGTTTTTTGTATTTAGATGTAGTTGCAATCTTGCCAGCAGTACGTTCTTCCTAAATATTTCGTTCTTGTCTTAAAATTCGAGCAATAAAGCATCCAGAATGTATCACAATAGTTCCCAGCACAGGTACCACTTCCTGGTTCGGCGACGGCCCACAGGCATTCCAGATCGTACCAGCCACAAAAGGTCTCGCATACATCGTATGCGTCTGCATGATCCCGGCAGTAGCATTGCAGTTCTAATTTAGGGAAAAGAAGGTGATTCATTAACAGTATTCCTGTAATGATTAAAGAGAGCATTAAGATAACGTGAAAAAATTTTTTTTTCATTTTTCCTCCTTATAAATGGCGATCCTCTCCCCGGCAATAGCGTAAAAGCGATTGTTTTTTTTTAATTCAAAGCGGACATAGGATCGGCTCTCCTTCAAATCTACGTATAGTATCTTTACCAGTTCGCCCCTCAGAGTAAAGCTATAGAGCGCATTAATACCTCTGGTTTTATTCTGACCAAATTGAAGGTAGAATATGTCGGCATGATCTTCATCCACAAACAGGGGGGCAAAGAAGACTTCGTAGGAATTCGGATGGTTCCGAATCGTTTCCCCAAGACTTTTTTTATAGCATTGGAGGGCCTCTTTGGGCCAGATGTTAAACCTCCTCACCGCCTTCTTGTCTCTTAGTGTATATAGAGTTGAAGAAGTTTGAAGATATATTAAAACAGTGCCATTGGCACTGATATCGGTCTCCCTCTCTTCCTTGGCCTCAAACAGGGGACTCAACGGATAAAACAGGCTGTCAAAATCCCCTTTTCTGACATCAATTTTAAAAATA
Source organism: uncultured bacterium (assembly GCA_965603365.1). GTDB lineage: Bacteria > Acidobacteriota > Aminicenantia > UBA2199 > UBA2199 > JAHELQ01. The sequence goes on along the minus strand of CBFDCR010000033.1, from coordinate 41,388 downwards.
TCTTTACTTTTTTCGTTAACACAGTGAAGCAAATTCCCTTTGAGAGAAAAAAAGTAAGTGTTGCCCCGGTCATCCACCGTGGGTTTCCAGAACAATCTGGTGTTATATCTAAAATCTCGTAGATACTTTCCCTGATGATCGAAAACAATTATCTTTCTGGCATTCACATCATTGGCGTACAGCTTGCCGTCTCTGCCCATTTTGATGAAGACGGGAAAATTCTTCCCTATTCCGCTGAGCTCTCCAGGTCCTTGCCCTTCCCGCCCAAAGGTTTTGATAACCTTCATATCTGTATCGAATTTGATGATACTGGCCTGTAACTGATCATACACATACAGGCAGTTGTCATTGTCCATGGCCAGGGAACAGGGCAAAAACAAAAAGACATTGTTTCCCAGATCGGCCCGGATCTCTCCGACTTTTTCTAAGTGTACGTAATTTTTTTCTACTATATTGTGACGAGGGTTGGTGATTACTCCACCTCCCCCGGCAACGAGAGCCGTAATCAAAAACGATATCCACCATTGAAGGATCACCGAATCACGTCCTGAAAAGTACGGAAGATTAAGCAAAATGCACGATTTTATTGTAATCTGAACTAAATTCTTTGTCAAGTTGAACTGACACCAGGAGTTACCCCATTCTTGAGAAATCACAGGTCTCTCACTTGCAGAAAAACCGAAAAACAATATATAACCTACGTTTTAGGGTTTTAGATTTTGTTTTCTGGGGTAACTCCGGACACGTTCCGCTCCCTCATGCCCATGCCTCAGTCATCATACAAATACTCCCCAATATTTCCATTTTTTTCTTCATTATCTCTTGAATATTTCTTTTCAATTTGCTAATATTTAACCTTGGGGCTGATTTATTGATGGACAATAAATTATATAAAGGCTGCTAGAGGCTGATATTGGGTGTCGAAGTGACCTGACTTCACACTGGGTTTGCTTTGCTTTGAGGATTTAAACGGGTGAAGAAAATGAAATGTTTGATTTCTATTTCTAAGATACTACTGGTTTCGTTTATGATATCTTTCATCCCTCTCGGCGGAATATTTGTCTTGTTTGTCGCAGTTATATCCCGTATAGAGGAAACAAACGTATTAGAACGATTTGAGACTATCCTAACATTGGGGGAAAACCGCTATCGAATAAGAAGATAAGCTATTTCAATTGAATGGATTGGTGGAGGAGGTTGGGGGGGGTGGGGGTGTAGAGGTGGAGGTTTTTTTTCCAGGGGGTGTAGTGGGGGTGGGTGTTCAGGAATGTCTGGATTTTGGTTTCTATGGCGCTGCGGATGAAGCGGTGGGGCGATAGTTTGCATTCGCAAAAGGTGATCTCTTTTTGTTGGTCGTCGGTAAAGATGATATCGATCTCCGTTTCGCCGCGGTCCCAGTAGGGGCCGATGTGGTCGAAACGGATCGTCTCTTTGCGGTTCAGTTCGACGAGATGGGTCATAACCAATTTCTCAAACTTTTTACCCATAAAGACGGGCATGTCCGCCGACATGTCGGCCGCCAGACGGTCCTTGCTCAAGATCTCGATGCGGCTCCTGTTTTTGAATATATAGCGGAACCAGAAATCCAGGAAATTATCACTTATATAGTAGCGTCCCATCTTGTTATTCGGCCTGGCATCGAAGGGAACCTTCCGCTCGATCAACTCATGGTCTTCCAGCAGTTCCGAGAGGTAGCGGCTGAGGTTGTTGATATGGATGCCCGAACGGTCGGCAATGCGGGACATGGTGGTGGCCCCGCCGGCAATGGCCTCCAGGATACTGAAGTAGGTGGAGTAATCCTTGCCAAACTCCTCCAGCAAGATCTCTTTGCCCTCATTGAGGAGAATGGAACTTTCATCCAGGATCTCCTCCTTAAAAAAATCTTCCCGGCTCTTTTGATACCCCTTCCGCTCGCTGATATAGTTATAGTAGAAGGGGATGCCCTGGAAAATAGAGTAAAAGAACAGCAAGTCCTCGTTGCCGGTCAGCCCGTGATCGTTCAGGATCTCCCGGATGGTCTCCAGGGGAAAATGGCTGAGCAAAAAACTGCCGCTGAGCCTGCCGTAGAGGGGTTGATGGGCATCTTCAAATATCCTCCGCATCATGCTGTTGATGGAACCGATCACCAGGAGCGATCCTGTCGATTGCCCTTTATTTAGATCGATGTGCTTTTGCAGGATGCTGAATACCGCCGGGTTCACATACTTGAAATTCTGAAATTCATCAAAGATTACGATCAATTTCTCCCGTTTCAACAGGTTAAAGAGAAATTTAAACATGTCGTCAAAGTCTTTGAAACCGATGCCCCCATAGCCGGCAAATCGCTCGGCAATGACGGCGGAATATTCCTCCAGCAGCAGTTTTTCCTTTTTTTTGGTGACAAAGAAATAGAGGGACGGGCAATCTGTTTGACTCAAGTATTCCCGGATTAAGAGGGTCTTGCCGATTCGCCTTCGGCCGGTGACCCGGATGAAGAAAAAATTCTTCTGGGCCAGGCCTTCATACTTTTTTAGCCGTTCCAGTTCGGCTTCCCTGTTATAAAACTTCATGACCGCCTCTTCTATTATTATACATTTTGTTATTATAACATATTGCATAATAATACAACAATTCAATTTGTTTACTAATGGGGTGTTTTTGGCTACAATAGAGGGGATGTATGTGTGGGCGCTGGTTGTCTATTTTGCTTTGTTGATTTTCCTGGGATTTCGGCAGGCCCGGAAGAGCCGGGATTTTGAGGGTTATTTTTATGGGGGGCGCAGGCTTTCGGCCTTCTGGGTCTTTTTTACCGTGACCGCCTCCTGGTTCGGGGCGGCCGCCACCCTGGCCACGGTGGAGGCGGCGGTACAAAACGGCTTCCGGGCCGCCTGGCTGCTGGGTATTCCCACCGTCCTGACCATTCTTTTATTCATCGTCCTGAATCGAAGGATCAGGAACACACAATTTGTTTCCCTGCCGCTTTTCTTGAACCAGTATTACGGTAAACGGGTCGGCAGCTTCGCCTCCTTCTTAATTTTTGTCTACATGGTCATCCTGGCGGCCTCCCAACTGGTGGCCTGGGGACGGTTTGTCGGCCATTTCATCGGCCAGAATTATGAATGGACCATCCTGGCCGGTGCCTTGATCGTCATCATCTACTCCTATATCGGCGGCTATTTGTCGGTGGTGCGCACCGACGGTCTGCAGCTTTTGCTGCTGGCCGGCGCCCTGGTCTTCCTGGCCCTGTTCTTCAAAGAGGGACTCTTTGCTTTCCGGCCCCGGGATTTCCGCATGTTTATTGAGCCGGATTACCATTTACTGATGGCGGTATCGTTCGCCCTGGCCTGGGTCATCTCCCCCATCGTCTGGCAGCGGATGGCCTCGGCCCGGTCGGCCCGGGCCTCCAGGCAGGGGCTCTGGTTGTCGATGGCCGTCTTTTCCATCCTGTATGTAACGGTGATCTTGATCGGCATCGGCCTGCGGGACATTTCGTCTCCGGTTGGTTTCGGGGCGATTGTCAAAGAGTGCCTGCCCCTGGGCGGCAGCCTGCTGGTCTTTATCGGCCTGGCTGCAGCCATCATGTCCACCACCGACACGGCCCTCAACCTGGGGGCCCTGACTCTGGTCAAAGATGTGCTGAATATTCAAAACCCCCAAAGGACCATATTATGGGCCCGGCTGTCTACCTTTATTTGCGGGCTGCTGGCGGTGCTGCTGGCCCTGCGTTTTCAGTCCATTATCCAGACATTGGGCCTTGCCTCGGAGATCATGGCGGAAGGTCTGTTTATCCCCGGCCTGGCGGCCTTACTCTTCAAAAAGAGGCTGCCTTTGGCCGGTTTCTTGAGTCTTTGCCTTGGCGGCGGCTTTGCCCTGCTGGTCTTTGTCAACGCCTACGGCTTAGGTCTTCCCCTGCCTGCCTGGCCCTACTCCCTGCCCTACGGCCTGGGCCTCTCTCTCCTGGGCTTCATTTCAGGCATACTATTTCAACCGCTCCTCAGGAGACGGAAACCCGGGGGAGGCCGGGAAACAAAAGAAGGTTGAAAAAAAGGGAAAACGTATTATATTAAATAAAAGAGGAATAGATAAAAATGGAGAACGAGAGCAGGAGAAACTTTATTAAATCACTCCTCTATCTTTCGTTTGCCGGGATCGCCTCGGTCTTTGTATCGATCTTCACCATTTTCAAGAAGCGGCCCAACACGCCGAAGGTGCCGGTGGTGCTGGCCTTCAATCGGAAGGGAATGCATCGGCTAAAGGGGCTCAATATCGATCCCGATTTCGAGCCAGCATATCTCGATCTGCACCGCTGCGGGGAGCTGAAGGGGCGGGGCAAAGAGCTGTGGCGCATCATGAAGAACTGCAAGCTCTGCCCCCGGGAGTCGGGGAAGAACCGGTTCCGCGGTGAGGAGGGCACCTGCAAGGCGCTGGCCCAACTACGGGTGGCCGCCTTTCATCCCCATTTCGGGGAGGAACGCCCCCTGGTGGGCAGGGGCGGCTCCGGCACCATATTCTTCTCCCACTGCAGTCTCCGCTGCGTGTTCTGCATCAACTGGGAAATCAGCCACGAGGGCCGCGGCGCCGACAGAAGTATCCGCGACCTGGCCGGCATGATGCTGCGGCTCCAGCAGATCGGCTGCCACAACATCAACGTGGTCACCCCCACCCACTATTCGCCCCACATCGTGCTGGCCCTGGACCTGGCGGCCGACAGAGGTCTGCGGCTGCCGCTGGTCTACAACACCTGCGGCTGGGAGCGCCTGGACATCCTCAAGATGCTTGACGGGATCGTGGATATCTATTTACCGGACTTCAAATATTGGCAGGGCGAAATGGCCGCTAGATATTCCAGCGATGCCAAAACCTACCCCGACGTAACTCGGCAGGCGCTGCTGGAGATGTACCGCCAGGTGGGCAGTGCTAAGGCGGCCGCCGACGGCCTGATGTACCGGGGCTTGATGATCCGCCACCTGGTCATGCCCAACGGGGTGTCCGGCTCCCCACAGATAGTGAAATGGATTGCCCACAACCTTCCCAAAGACACCTACGTCAATATCATGTCCCAGTACAGGCCCACTTACAAGGCCTTTGATTACCCTGAGATCTCCCGAAAAATAACCCGCCAGGAATACCGGCAGGCGGTAAGCCAGGCAAGGGAAGCGGGGCTCACCAACTTAGAAATCCAGGGGTACCGGTTTTAAAAGGGGTTCAGGTTTGCACCCATTTCGCACAATTTTGCACCTAATTTCTCCGACGCCGGAGAATTTTCGCACAAAATTGCACCTAAATTCTCTGGCGTCAGACAAAAAAGGCTCAAAATTTCACCTAATTCGCTCATAATTTCACCTATTTTCTCCGGCATCGGATAAAATTGGCACAAATTTGCACGAATTTCGCACAAAATTTCACCTATTTTATCCAAACTTGCACCTCATTTCTCCGGCATCGGACAAAATAGGTGCAAAATTGTGCCAATTTCGCTCATCATTGCACCCCATTTCTCCTCCATCGACACTCTTTGTATCAAGTTTGTCCTTCCGAAGTCGGACATTAACGAAATGTGTAACAAATTTGCATCTATTTTGCACAAAAATGTTCCTGAAAACCTTGACATCGCCCCCCCTTCATATTACACTAATAAACCGCCATTAGATAGAGAGGTAAAAAAATGGATCGAGACAGCATGTTGAAAGATTTCAGTTACAAGGTGAGGAAACTCCGGGAATCCATGAAAGTAAACCACCAGAAAATGGGCGCTTACTTCTGTGTTCGGCGAATGAATTACAGCCGCTATGAGAACGGCCAGATCTTCCCCAATTTCATGGGGCTGCATTGCTTCGCCAATAAGACCGGTATCTCCCTGGACTGGCTGGTCTGCTCAAAGGGGCCCATGTACTACAAGGAGAAGGCCGAGGTGGAGGAGAAAGAGGCCGAGGCCGAAACGGAGGTTTTGGAGGAGAAGCCGGAGACCCCGGCCGCTGCCGCCCCCAAAATAGTGGACGACGAAATCACCACCCTGCTGGACCACATGGAGCGCATCCCCCTCCTGCGCCACGAAATCCTGGCCCACTTCTACAAATTCAAAGACTCCCACCCCGACCTGATCGCCCCACCCCCCGAATCCCCGAAGCCCTCAGAGTAGAGAAAATTCTCTTATCTCTTCGTCCTCGTCAAACTCTTCCAAAAGGGGCATCATTTCGGTATTTTATCGTCCCCGTCTCCCCCCGGGCCATTCGTCATCCGGCGGTATTTCTAAATTGGGATATAATCTTCTTGTGCAATCCGGGCAAAGACTATGGCTGAATTCGGCCTCTGAGTGTTCTTTTATATATGACTCAATTTGTTTCCAATAACCCTTATCGTCTCGTATTTTTTTGCAGGATGCACAAATGGGCAAAAAGCCGCTCAATGTTTTTACTTTTTTTAACGCTTCTTGAAGCAATAGTATTATTTTTTCCTTTTCCCCTTCAGCTTTTTTACGCTCCTTAATTTCTTCCTGCAATTTAACATTAGCATTTCTCAATTCCTGGGTGCGAGCTCCAACAAGTTCTTCAAGTTTATGTCGATGCCTTATTAAATCTTCCTTGTCTTTTTTGAGTTGAGTCACATCTTCCGAGATATATATAGCCCCGATAATTTCCCCATCACGCTTAATGGGCACCCCTCTTATATTTGAATAGGCATCCCCTCCCCCACTGGTAATTGGAAAATACACTTCCTTCTCATCAATCGTGGCTCCTTCGAGCACACTCCTGTATTTTTCAGATAATCCTGCCCGGACAATGCTGGGGCGTGCCGAAATATTTTGATTCAAGTAGGTGGATTTCGTTGTTTTACCTTTCCCCATACAATTTATATGAAAAGGATTAATTTCGACAATTATCCCGTTTTCATCTACTACCTGCAAGGAGACCGGTAATGCCTCAAATATACTTTTGTATTTTGCTTCAGATTCCCGGAGGGTATTAATTATCTCCCTGAGTTCGGCAATCTCTAACTCTAATTCGGACTTTTTTTTCATACCACTTTTCATAAGCCTCCACTGGTGCCAAACTGTCTCGGTAAGGCACTGCCTCTGTCGGATGTTTTCAACTTTAACGCAATCTCCTTAAGCCGATTTTCGCAACTCCGCGACTCCGCAATTCCGCAACGTCTCCGGTTCCTTTCCGGCTGAATATTTTTATGTACCATAGGGAAGAAAAAAAAGCAATAGCTTTCCCACAATTTTTTTAAGCTAAACGAAAACCGCTCGATGTTGACACCGATATGGTACATTTTTATTATCTTTAAAGATTGAATAACATTGAACGGGGAAAATGGCTGGAGCAAGCGGATTTATGGTATAATGATGTTGCATCTTGATTTGAGGAGATTTATATGAGTGCGCAGGTAAATTTTGAACTTCCCGAAGAAGTTTTAGAATATACTAATGGAGGAGGTCATAGTGGATTATAGGCAGCAAATTGTGGTTGATCCCGATATACTCTTAGGCAAACCTGTAATCAAAGGCACCAGGATAAGTGTGGAACTGATTTTAAAAAAATTGTCCGAAGGAATGGGTGTAAAAGAACTTTTAGAAGCCTATCCAAACCTGACCACAGAAAATATATTTGCCGCCCTCTCTTACTCTGCCGATGTCATTTCCAGGGAGGAATTTATTGCCTCTTCATTATATTGACCTGACCACACATACATTTCGGACCTTTTGTTAGACTCCCTGGATTGGGACTTCTTTTGCCTGGCTTCAACCCGTCTCACCCCCAAACCGAAGTGTGTGATATTTTTGTCCGGGATTTTGTTGATTTTCAGGGCATGATCGGTTATGATGGGGCAGGCTACCGGTCGAGGTCCGGGATTGGATGATCGTAAGAAATAGAGATAAATTGGCGGTAACGGTTCTGAGGGGGCTGGTGCTGGATATGGTGGAGGCGGGGATTTTCAGGGTTTTGCCCGATACCGTCATGAAACAGGCGGTGAAATTCGATCCACTAAAAAAAAATTTGTCTATCCAGGATGTGGATTATGACATCTCCCGGGGCCGGGTATTTGTCGTCGGCGGCGGCAAGGCCTCGGGGCGTATGGCCCAGACCCTGGAAGAGATTATGGGGCCGCAGAATATCGGCGCCGGTGTGGTAAACGGCATCGGCAAAAATTATAAGACACGCAAAATTATTATCGTCGAAGCCTCTCACCCCACCCCCGACCGCCGAGGCGTCATGGGCGTAGAACAGATGCTGGCCCTCAAAAATCAATACTCCATCGATAAAAACGACCTGGTAATCTGCCTCATCTCCGGTGGGGGGTCGGCCTTGATGCCCTGTCCGGCGGAGGGAATACGTTTGGAAGACAAGCAGGCCATAACGAAACTACTCATAGAGAGGGGCCCGGCCATACAGGAGATCAATGCCGTCAGGAAACACCTGTCCGGCACCAAAGGCGGCCGGCTGGGCAAATTCTACTCACCGGCAGCGGTGGTGTCGTTGATCATATCCGATGTGGTGGGGAACGATCTGGACGCCATCGCCTCCGGCCCGACAGTGCCCGATCCCACCACCTTTGCCGATGCCTACAACGTGTTACGGAAATACCATTTACTGGCCGAAGCACCGCCAAATGTCGTCGATGTTCTAAAAAGAGGCTGCGCCGGTAAAATAGAAGAGACCCCCAAACAACTGGATAACTGCCGCAGCCGCATCATCGGCGATAACAGACTGGCCTTAGAAGCAATGGCCGCAAAGGCCAGGGAATCCGGGCTTAAACCCTGCCTTGTTACCGCCGAGCAAACAGGCGATCCCACCGCTGCGGCAGTGGGCCGGGCAGGGGAGATATTGGCCTCGAAATACAGCGATTACGATGTCATCCTGGTTGGTGGCGAGACAACGCCCAGATTGCCCGACAATCACGGAAAGGGGGGCAGAAACCAGCACTATGCCGCCGTATCGATGGTGGCGCTAAAGAATTATCCCGGCGAGTGGGTGATGGCCAGCGTGGGCACCGACGGTGCGGATTACCTGGAAGGGGTGGCCGGCGCGATTGTAGACAAACACTCTCTGCAGGTTGCGGTCTCCAAAAACCTGGAGATTCTTCCCTATCTCGACAGGTATGACAGCCACACCCTGCTGGAAAAGCTTGGCCATTCCCTGATAAAAACAGACCATACCGGCACCAATGTCGGCGATGCTGCCGTTTATATTCTAAAGTAACAGAGAGTTGTGTAGATGACTACCGATAAAACCACCGGCGCCTCATACCAGGGCCTTCTTCCGGGATTTCGTAAAGGATCATTTATTGGCGGCTACCATGAGGTTGGTTAAGCGTCGGGAAAACTCCGCCGGGTCTTCCAGTTCATAGCCCTCGATGAGCAGTGCCTGGTTAAAAAGCACCTCACTGTAGTCTTTGAGTTGTTCCGACTCTTTATCTTTTTTGTAGATATCTTGCAGCACCGAGAAAATATGATGCTGATGGTTGATCTCTAAAATCTTGGCGGCCGGCGGGGTGATCTGGTTGGCACCTCTTAATAGTTGTTCCATGTTAAAGGTGACGCCTTTGCTGGTGGTGACCAGACAAACGGGGCTCGATTTTAGACGCCGGCTCAGCCTGACCTCTTTGACTTTTTCCCCCAGGCTGGACTTGATTTTTTCCAGTAAATCCTTGTTTTTTTCCTCTATTTCCTTGATTTCATCTTTTGGCTCTTCGGCCTCTTTTTGGTCTTTCTCTTTTTTCTTCTTTTTCTTTTTATCTTTTTTTTCGTCCTTTAATATCTCATCGAAGTTGAAGTCTTCGCGTACCACAGATTTGAGTTTTTTGCCGTCGTATTCGTCCAGGTTCTGGGTCAGGAATTCGTCGACTTTATCGACGAAGTAGAGGATTTCGATATTTTTATCTTTGAAGATTTCCATTTGCGGCATCCGATTGATGGCCGCGATGTCTTTGCCGGTGGCATAGTAAATCTCTTTCTGGGCCTCCGGCATGCGCTCGACATACTCTTTCAGGGTGACCAGTTTGCCGTCTTGATAAGAGGATGGGAACAACAACAGATCCTGGAGAGTCTCTTTGTTTTTGTATTTCATGTAAATGCCGCCCTTTACGGCCTTGCCCATCTGTTCCCAGATCTCTTCATACTTTTCCCGCTCATCTTTCAGCAATTTCTCCAACGATTGCCGTACCTTCTTTTCCAGGTTTTTGCCGATGATCTGTAATTGTTCGGTGTGTTGGAGTATTTCCCTGGAGATATTCAATGAGAAGTCGGGTGAATCCACCAATCCCCGCACAAATCTGAAATGGTCGGGCAATAAATCTTTGCAGTCGGCCATCACGAAGATGTGGTTGGCGTACAGTTGGATGCCTTTGATGTGGTCCTTGTCGTATAGATCGGACGGTGCCCTGGAGGGGACATACAGAAGCGCAGTATACTGAACTTTTCCTTCGGCCTTAACATGAATGACGTCGGCATATTCGTTCCAGTCGTGAAAATGGTGCTTGTAAAATTGGAAATAATCTTCCGTTTTGATTTTCCGCTTGTCTTTCTCCCAGATGGGGGTCATGGAATTCAGGGTCTTGGTTTCGACAATGGTCTGGGGTTCGGCATCTTCAATGGTCTTGCCGTCCTTATCCCGGGGTTTTTCCTCCCGTACAAAGTCCATTTTGATGGGGTATATGATGTAGTTGGAGTATTTTTCTACCAGGTTGCGGATGGTGTAAGGATTGCTGAAATCCTCTTCCGGTTGGTCTGTTTTGTAGCACTCTTCCCGGAGGTGTAAATAGATGTCGGTACCCCGTTTCTCTTTTTCCGTTTCTTCGATGGTGAAGTTACCGTCTCCGGCGGATTCCCAGCGTACCCCCATCTTTTCTCCGGGGGCTCTGGTAATTAAAGTGACGTTTTCGGCCGCCATAAAGGCGGAATAGAATCCCACGCCGAATTTACCGATCAGTTCGATGTCTTTGACATCGGTGAGCTTGAGCTGTTCCAGAAATGACTTTGACCCGGATCTGGCGATGGTGCCGATATTGTCGATGACCTCCTGGTAGGTCATGCCGATACCGTTGTCGCTAACCTGTATGGTTTTATTTTCTTTATCGACATCCATGATAATTTCAAATTCACCCTCATCGCCCTCCAATAATTCCGGCTGGGTGAGGGATTGGAATTTGATTTTATCGATGGCATCAGAGGCGTTTGAGAGCAGCTCCCGTAAAAATATCTCTCGATGTGTGTAGAGGGAATTGATTACTATATTAAGTAATTGTGTCGTCTCTGCCTGAAAGGCGTGGGTTTGTTTGGCTGTTTTGGCTGTTGATTTATCTTTATCCGTCATCTTAACCTCCTTTTCTAAAACGGAGTTCATTTTATTCGAGACTTTATTTTACAAAAATGATGAATGAATGTAAATAGGGGAAATGGTTTCTTTTTTAGCTGGAACAAATAAAAATATATGGCTTCCTGACTATTTTTTTCTTGATTTTCAGTTGCAAATTTCTTATAATTTGGGCGGAATGGCTGGCGATGAAGAAAGAATGACTGTTTTGCGGCGACCAAAGTTGGCTGCTGACGGAGTTGATGTTGATATAGTAAAAGTCTGTGGATCTGAATTAACAAAAAAATGGTATAATATCATTTGTAATTATAGGAGGCAAAAATGAAAAAATTTTTCTTGTTAATGGCAATCTTCGGTTTAATTGTGGTGATGACCTCATGTCAGAAACCCGAAGAAGTAACTTTGACAAAATATTTTCAAGCCATGGGCCATAATGATAACGACACTATGGCTTCGATGGCGCTTGAGCCCAAGGATATTGAATACAAATCTTACAAAATTGTTTCTGTCTCAGAACCTGAAAAAATGGATTATGAACTGCCGGCCCTCATCGAGACGGAGAAGGAAATTACCGGGAACATGCGGACTAAAGCCAGGGAAGCTACGGATAAGCGAGATGAAATGCTGGATTTAGAAGATGAACTGGAGATTACCCGGAGCAGCAGGAGAAGGAGTCAGTTAAAGACAGAGATTGCAGAGGCGGAAGCGGCTTTCAAGGAAACGGAAACGGAATACAAGGATCTGGTTAGAGCCAGAGATGATATGAGGAAGAAAATTGACATGGCGAAGAGTTTGGTGAATTTATCGGCCTCTATCGATTCCAGGCCTGAAGTGTATAAAGGACATACAGAGAGAACCAGGGCAGACGTGAAGGTAACCTTGCCCGATGGGACGGAGAAAGATTATGTGTTTACATTGGTAAGACATAAGTTCGTGGTCAGTGAAAGAGAACTGGCCAACCGTCTGGTCATCGAGAAAATCCAGACCCTCGAAGATTACAATGCCGAACAGGCGGAGGCCACCGAAGAAAAAGAAATGGCCGCCGAGGAGGTAACGGAAGAACAACCGGTGGAAGAAAAGAAAGATGAAGGAGCCGAAGCCAAAGAAGGGCCGAAATAATAACGGCGCATTTTATTTGATTATTACGACGACAAACGATCGGCAAGAGGCGAAACGGATCGCCGACCTGTTGGTAAAGAAGGGCGTCGCTGCCTGCGTTTCGATATCTTCACCGGTTACCTCCGTCTATAAATGGCAAGGCAAAGTGGAGACCGAGGATGAATTTATGCTGTTTATAAAGACTCTGGCGCAAAATTACCCTATAGTAGAGAAGTTGATTCGAGAAAACCACAGTTACGAGGTGCCGGAAATCATCGCCATTCCCATCGAAAACGGTGAAGTTACCTATCTGAAATGGTTGACCGAGAACTCCCAGAGCTGTTAGTTGTCATATGGCATACGGATGATTTTAACGAGTGACCGCTCGTCATCGAATTGAAGCGATTTGATTTTTGAGTCCATCGTCAACTTTATATGTTGAGATTGCCTGTCCACGACTATTTGTCGGGTCGATTCCCTTTTCCTGGTGTTAATTTTCAGTCTAAGGGGGAAAATAAAATCGGTATCCTCCTGTTCAATCTGGATGTCGGCGATATTATCCTTAATATGGGTCTGAATGGTAATCCGGGGGATTCTTCTGGAGTAGAGCCATTGGGTTAGAAAACGGGAGACCTGCTGTTCCTTTTGACTGAAATGTTTGATGAATAGTTGGGAATTGATGCTTCTATATTGTAACTCTTCCAGAACAAGTCTAACGGATTTTAGAAAATTCTGTTCACCCATGATGTCTTTTAGCATGAGAAAAATGAAGGCCGTCTTATTATAAACGATAGTCTGGAAGGCATCGGTGTCGCTGTCCAGGAGCAGGATTCTTCTACCGTAAATAATCGGCCCGACTTCATTTTTTTGATATATCCATCTTTTAATTTTTTTGAGAACCCTGTTGAATCGTTTTTCTGTTAAAGTTCTTTCCAGGTAATAGAGCAGGGAAAATTGGGCCAGTCCTTCGGTGATCCAGATATCCCTGTAGGAGTCCCAGGAGACGATACCGCCCCACCACTGGTGGGCCAATTCATGGATGAGGTAGTCGGTGGGCCTGTTTCTAAGATTAATGGGACTATTTTTGGTGATGGGGACCGACACTTTTTGTTCACTTACAATATATCTCCTTCTATCGGGGTTATAGTTGAAGAAGATGAAGCCCTGGTTGCTGTATCCGCCTTCGGAAATTCCCTTCTGGAGCAGCAGGTTGATCTCTTTTGATACCGTTTTGCCGTATCTGGCTACCAGGAAATCGAAGCTCTCCTTGAGAATCTCACTGCTGAAATATTTCAAAGGAAGGCTGAATGGCGGCGTGTATATTCTGATGGGGACTTTCGAACGGATGGTCTTAAGAAATTCAAATTTCCCACAGGCTAAGGAGATCCCCTTTATCCCCGGGCTATTGAATCTGAAGATGTTCCGGTTCAGGATATTTTTCTCTTTGAATTGGCCCGATACCAGGCAGTTGAGTTCCAGGGGAACGGATACGGAAACGGCGGCGGCGGTAAAATCGATGCCGGGGTTGGGATAGTAATCCTGAGTCCTGGATAAAAAATAGATGGGGTCTTTGTCCTGGACATCCAGTTTAATCCTTTGTTGTTTAAATACATCGGAAAAGACGAAATCCGGCTGGATATTCCCTCTGTAAAAGAAAGAGAGAGAGTCGGTGTCGGGGCCCAGGAAATAGTACAGGTTATGTTTCCGTAAAACAGACAGGTTTCGGGTTTCCGGGTTTAATCCGCCCCTGATTTTGAGCCCCTCGGCCAGCTTCAGGGTTCTAAAGGATGCCGGATGCTTGAAGGTCATATTGATGGTTCCGGAAATGAAATTTGTTTCCGGGTTGTAGAAAAGATCCAGCTTCATGTTGTCTATTTTATCCTTCCGGGCTAACGTTATTTTGGCCTGGCGAATGGCATTGTAGGCCAGGATGAGGTGGTTGCTTTTCGAGGTCCTCAGTTGAGTATCCGGGATCAGGTAGGGGTTAAAATCGTATAAATAGAGTTCCTTTTTATCCTTTCTGGAAATAACCAGGTTGTCTTCGCTGGAGAAGGGTAAAAACCAGAATTCGTCAAACTGCCTGATATTAATCCCGAAGTACTCTTTGTATATCTCCAGAATCGGCGCGATGGTGTCGTCGGTTTTGGCCAGGCTCCTAAAATCGGCTGTGAGTTCCTCCAGAAAACTCTTGTCCTGCAATACAAAAATGCCCCATTCGTTTTTAGTGGAGATCCTGTCCTTGTTGAAGAGGTACTGCAGCGTTGCTTTTTCTTCCGGGTCCGTGGGTTCGATGGTGAAATTCCATTTGCCGGTAAAAAACATCACCTGCTTGAAGGGCATGGATTCATAGACGAAACCCTGTTGAAAGTAAATTTGTGCCTCCCCTAAGGTAATCTTTTTGTCCTGGATCGGATAGATCTTAAAATTGTCAATATAGTAGAGGGGGCTGATCTGGTTGACGATTTTGAGATTCCGGTATTTGTCGTTGGTTTTTCCATAGGTGATGGTCCCGATCTCGGCGTGTTTTAAGAATTTTGCCTTGTACGTCAATTTGTTTTGTTTGAAGATTACAAATTTCGTGTCCAGGCTTGAGTCGAAATATTTTTTTAATATTTTATGACTGTCGTCATTGAAGATACCGGTTAGTTGACCCCACTTTTTCAGGGAGATAAATTCCGCCAGTTCACTGCTTGAAAATATGAACCCGCTGAACCAGACAACAGCGAAAAAAACAATCAATATTCGTTTTATCTTTTTCATCTCTAAGAGATTATACGTTTTTTTTTAATAAATGTTAAGGATGAGTGTGTATGTTTGAGTGGTCCAGTGAATTACTGGATGAACGACTTTCGTTTTTGGGCACCGTGCCCAGGCTCCAGCCCTGTTCGTCGATAAATGAAGGAAATTAGCAATTCAGGTTATACAGAATTATTTGCTGCTTGTTGGGATGGATGTATGCACTCTTTAGGTTATTAAATCGAGTGTGGATTTGTAAACCCAAAGAGGAGATCCAAAAACTTTAGATAATCTAACTCGTCGTCGAGTAAAATGAACTCGTCTAAAAAATCGTTCCCAACCCCTTTTAAACGGCAGCCGAAGAGCCGGTATTAAAGGATGAAGCGCAAAGGCTAAAGCCTGCTATTTCCATATTTCCATGCACCGCAATCTGAAATGGGCCGGGAAATAATCATAGTTGATTATATTTTGGGGGGGATCCTTCAATTTTGAAGTTGATTTGAGTTCACATCTGCGTTAACATATGGACATGAAACAAATCATATTTTTCAGAACCCAGGCCGGCAAGTGTCCTATTGAAGATTTCCTCGACACCCTGTCCGATAAACAGGCCAGAAAGGTTGCATGGGTTCTAACGGATCTTGACTTTGACGGTTTCCGTATGTTCCCAGGTGGCGGAGGAACCAGGATTCGAATTTCTTGTAGACTGCCTTGTATTTGACGGTGCCGCCCAGGCTGTGCTTGCCTTCGGGGTCTAAGAAGATCTCCACCAGGGTCTCCTTACCGGCCCCAAGAAAAGCGTTGTACATCTTGAGGGTATCCTGGTAGAGGACATTGTCGTCCATCATGCCGTGGATGAGAAGAAGGGGGCGCCTGAGCTTATGGGCCTGGGGGATGAGGGAGTATTTGCGCAGGTTGGGCTTGTCCCGCACCGATTTGCCGATTGTGGCCCCGGCATACCAGGAGTTGTAGTTTTCCCATTCGGTGACACTGGCCACCGCAATACCGCAGGCAAAGGTTTCGGGGGAGGTGAGCATGGTCTTGATGGTCTGGAAACCGCCGAAGCTCCAGCCGTGGAGCCCCAGTTTCCGGCTGTCCACGCCGAAGCCGGTGTGGATATGTTTGACCAGGTCTTCGAGGTCTTCGGTCTGGGGGTTGCCGGGATTTTGGAAATTGGCTTCGGAAAACCGTTTGCCGTAGCCGGTCTGGCCGCGGGGGTCGATATTGATGGTCACATAGCCGTGTTTGGCGGCCATCAACATCTGGAACAGATAGGAGAGGGGGCTGAAATTGTCCACCTCTACCGTATGCTGGTTCAAGACCGGCCCGCCGTACAGGTACACGATCCCCGGCCGTTTAGCCTCCGGTCTCCAGCCCGCCGGCTTGAAGATCATGCCCTGGATGGTATCGCCGCCGCGGTTCTTGTATTGGAAAATTTCCGGTTTGATAAAGTAAATATTTTCCCAGCCCTTGCGGTGGCTGTCGGTTAAGACCTTCTCCTCGCCGGTCCGGGTGTTTAACAGATACAACTCCGCCATCCGGGTCCAGTTACCGAAGTTGACGGCCAGCCATTCCCCGCCGTGGGAAACGGCGGCCCGCCGGTGCATGCCCCTGGTCTTACCGATGCGGGTCATACCGCCATTCTCCAGCGATACCCTGTAGACGGTGCGCCAGGCAGGGCTCTCTTTATCCGACACGATGTACATATAGCAACTGTCCCGGCTAAAGTCCAGGATGGGATAGGATTCGAACTTTCCCTTTAATACAGATGTTTTCTTTTTGGTCTCTAAATCGAAAATCACCGGCTGCCGGAACCCGGCCTCGTTGTTTAACACCGCAGCCAACCGTTTGCCGTCGGGGGTGAATTTGACATTATTTTCATAAAAACCTTTAAAGCCGATCTGTTCTTTCATTTCATAGAGTAATTCGGGTTTTTCCCCCGCGGCCGCACGGCCCAGCCAGATTTTCAGGTCTCCCTTTTCCCGTTCCCAGGTCATGAAGGCGTACCTGGAACTGTCTTTACTCCACTCGATGTCGCTGAATTCGTACCACACATCGCCGCCGGGAATCTCGAAAATGTGCTCCGGCTCCCGGCCGTAGTTGGTCTGACGGATATCCCTCAGGATAAACCGATAGTGGGGTTCGTTTCTCTTGTCATCCGCCACCCGGCGTTTTATCTTCTGGGCCTCGGCAAAGCGTTTTTGATAATCCATGATCTGGACTTCCCTGTTAGCGGGTTTGGCCTCCTTTTTGGCGGCCAAAATCAACATCCACTTGCCGTCGGGGGAGATACGCGTTTGTGCTATTTTGTATTTGTTTTCTTCATTCAATTGGTGATTGATTTGCCGGATATAGGCAGAGTCGAATTTGACCAGGAAGACCCGCTCCTCTTTGGCGTAGTAATAACCGCTGCCGTCCGGCGTGTACGATATAATGGATTCCGCCTCATCGGTCATGGTGAGCCGCCGGATCTCGTCGGTTTCCGGGAGATAGCGATAGAGATCCCCCCGGTATTGAAAAATCAACTGGGCTGCCGGCTTCGACCACTCGTACCCGGACACGCCGGGGTAGAGATCTTCAATCTTAACCGCCTCCTTTTTCTTCTTCTCCTTCAACTTATCTCTCAGTTCCCACAATTCCAGCTCTTTTTCCTCTTTCTTTTTATCTTTCTTTTTTTCTTTCTCCTCTTTTTTCTTCTCTTCCAGTTCCTTCTTTAACTCTTCGATCTCCTGCCGTTCAAATTTTTCCAGGTCCACCTCTTTAGCCTGCAAAAAATCCCGCTGGGCCAGGATCATCTCCTGCCGTTTCCGTTCTTCCTCCAGGATCTGTTTTCTCTTCTTTATAAACTTTTCGTAATCTTCCGGCGGATCGAATTGTTTCATGCGTTCCGGCGAGGTCACCCGTTTCAGCTTCCCTTCCTTGATATCGTAGATATGGAGATCATAGCCGGCCGCTCTGTATCGACGGGCAGTCAACAAGAGCCGACAGCCGAAATCCTCGTATTTGTTCCACAAGAAGGCCAGATACCGGTCATCTTCGGAAAATTTAATCAGCCTGGCGGTTTTACCCCGGAAGGGTTTGACCTGGTAAATGTCTTCAAAACTCCATTTCGCCGTCCCGCTTCTGTCCCCGCCGACCGAACCGGCCCCGGCAAACATCAGTAAAAATGAAACCGGAATAATAAAAAAGTATCTGATGGGTCGCATCTTCTACCTCCTGGTCTCTATAAATAGTAAATACGGCCCTAAACGAATTTGGTTTTATAGACCTAAAAGCACAGCAGGGCACGGGAGAATCTGCGTCCCCTACTGCGCATAAAGGGTTTCTTTCTAACAGTTTAGTGGCCGGCCCAGCGGTGCCTCTCGAGGTATTGGCGGTCATCACAGGGGGAGGGTTTTCGGTGACTGTTCAGGTTTATGTTGGTGTAGACCTGCAGGCGCAGATAACCTTGATAATTGTCAAAGGCGATGACCTCCTCGCGGTAGTCGCCGACAACATCCATGGCCAACTCCACCTTGTTACCGATGGCCTTGACCTGGCTCAACTGGGTTCCACTGTCGTTAAAACGTTCAATAATGTTATTCCCGCTGATCACCTCCAGGGGGAGTGCGCCGTCCCAGTCCACCGTGCCGCCCCGCAGATCGCAGTTGCAGTTGATCATCTGGCCATTGGCGGAATAGAGGAAGGGGCAGCACATACCGGCACCGTTGGCATCTTTATGCATGACCCAGACCTCACAGCCGGAGGAATTCTTCACCACATCGCCGATCCAGCCGGCATGGGCATGCAGGACTTTTTTGTCGCCTATTTTGCAGTCTCCCCCCTTCTCCCACGTGATATTGCCCTTACAATCGGTGATATGAATACCCCCCGGTGTCTCCTCGAAGTGGAAGTATACATCCAACGCCGACTTGATGGGCCCGGCATGAACACCGTCGGCATGGGACCACATGTGGCCGCCCCAGGGATCTTTCCAGATTCCCTTTTCATCGTACACGTAAACCCCCAAAAAGGCCTCGTCCTTGCCGTCGCCGTCGATGTCCACCACCTCGAACTGGTGGGAAGAGGAGGGATCGGTCTTGGGGGATTGGGAGGCCGCTTTGTCCCAGGACCAGGCGATTTTTAGCCCGGATTGGGCGTCAAAGGTATAGGCATTCACGTAGCGGTGCTGCGAGTACTCGTGACCGGCGCCGTACAAAATATAGGGCCGTTTGCCGTCCAGGTAGGCGATAGTCATGGTCTTGAACCGGGTTGAAATAACGGGCGGAGAACTGGGCACGTCGATCTGGCTCAACACCTTGCCGGAGGTGGTGGGATCCATCACATACAGGCTGTACTGGTTGTTGCCGGGGGCTTTTTTCATCACCCCGATCAACTCGTCCTTGCCGTCGCCGTTCAAATCCCAGAACGTCCAGGCGGTGCGCAGTACCTTCTCGGTCTCCCCCATATCGATATCGCAGGCCGGTTTGCCGTTATTGTACAATACCTTCACGTGGAGATCGCCGTAACTGCCTTTCTCTTCATACTCATCGTCATGCTCTCCGGCGGCACTGTCCGGCGATGTCCGGCAGACCACCAGGAAGTCCGGCAGCCCGTCGGCGTCGATATCGCCGACCTTAACTTTGGCAGAACCGGTATTGGGATGGATCTTTTTTATACTGCTGTAGATAGTAGTACCATTACCGGCGGTCACCTCTACTTCTGCCGAGTTACCGCTCTCCTGGCCGGTTTTGGTATCGACGGCCCGGACATAATACGTGTAGGTCTCCCCGTCTTTGATGCCGTCACCGTCCAGGTAGTTGGTGGAGTCGGCGATGGGCTTAGAGTTCACCTTCTTGAATTCCCCCCCAGGGTACTGACGGTAGACGTTGTAACCCATCTGCGGATTCTTACTGTCCAGCCGCCAGCCCAGGTAGATCTTGCCGTCCCCGCCGGGCAGCCCCAAAAAATAGACCGGGGCCGACAGTTCTGCTCCCCCAACATTGGCAACCACCACTGCCCGACAGTCGGGAAACACCACCAGCCATAAAACCGATAAAATTAACGTAACCCAAAACTTCTTTCCCATTTTTTACCTCCTTTTAATTCAATTTTTTAGCTCATAAATCCATAATCCTGCCAATCACTATATTTTAAGTATCCCACATACCGATGTCAAAGGCAAGCCTGCTTTTTGACCTTCTCAAAACCTATCGTCTAGGTTCCCAGGGGTTCGCCCCAGCGGGTGAGACCGGCTTTAATGGGATGCCTGTCCGGGCAGGATTCCGATGTAAGGCGCATTTTTTTGGCGACGCTGCAGCCGCACAATTTGCAGACCCTCTTGCCGGTACGCTCGCCTATTTTTCCGGTTACCCCCTTGGCCGGGATCATTTTCTGTAAGGCTCTTTCAGGGTCCCCCAGGTAAGGGCAACCCAGACAACCATTTTCCCGGCGGGCCAGGGTCTCGTCATCAACCGTCGCAAAACCGGTTTTACTCCATCTCCACAACGCCCGGCCCGCCCTTTTAACGAGTTCCAGGTTGGCATCGACGCCTCCGGAGGTATCGATTCGGAAGTCGGCCCGGTTCTCCCCACAGTCTTTACAGGGCTCCCCCGTCTTATTTTCCGCTTGCCTGCGATCGGCCCGGTATTTTTTCCACTGTAGAAGCCGTTTCCGGGACCTGGACAGGTACTCCTCATCAATACCGTTCTCAAACTGCCGATTGCGGGGGTCCCTCAAGAGTAATTTCAGCAATTCGGCGTTATTACGGCAGTTGTAGAGGTAGACAAAATATTTGTCGTCCTGAACGGCCCGGCTCAACACCTCTCCGGGAACCGCACCCGGTATCTCCAGAAGGGAGCCGAGTTCTCGCCGCATTTGGTCCCAGGATTGGGAATTATCTTGAATATCGGTCAATTCCGGCATGGTTATTCTCCCCTAATAAAAAGCCTGTGGCCAATGGCCACAGGCTTTTGGTTAGATGTCATCTTCACTGTGTTTTGACGATAACCGTATCCGCTCCCGGCGTCAACCGGGCACCATGAACGGACTTTACTTCTCCCACCGTCAACATATACTTGCTGGCGCTCTTCAACCCGTCAACCTTCAGTACCACGATCCGACTGTTGGTGGGATCGATCTCCGCCTTTTTTACCTTTACCACCGGGATAAACTGGTAATTGTCGGTGTCGGTGCCGGAACCCTTCTCCACCGCATCACTGAAAACCACGCTGACGCTGGTATTATCGATGTCGGCGTAAGCCCTGAGAAGATCGAAGTATTCGGACCTGGGCAGGGCGCAGTCGGGGATGCCGAAGAAGCTGAAGGCATTCCAGTAGGTCTTGATCCGGCACTTCAGGGAGGGTTCGGCGCACACATCTTTCGGATTGCCGCCGGCATGTTTCGCATCCACGAGATCGAACACAGCCTGCACCTGCTCTATCGCAGTCGGGAGCAGTTGGGCCAGGATAGAGTCCGGCCATAAATCCCGCAGGTTTTCGACCGCCTCATAATCGGCATTGCCGACACAACGGTTGCCTTCGAGGTAGGCCTGCAAAAAGGCGATGATCAGGGATTGGCCCTCCAGGAAAAGGGGCTTCAGCCGGACCAGGCCGCCGGTCACCAGCAGGATTTGCTGGTTGTTCTGATTCCAGGCATAGGCGTTGGGCACTTTATTGTGCCAGTCCAGGATACAGGTGATACCGGGGAACTGCGAGCGACTGAACTTAAACAGCCGTTCCACGTTATCCCTGCCCACCACGTTGGTATAGGCATTAAATTCGCCGTTATCCCGGACATCCCGTGCCTGCTGGTCGGTCAGGAAACCCTGGGCAAAGCGGGGTACGTTAACCAGGTTCTGGCGCCTGGGTACGAATCCCTTGGGCCAGCTTTTCTCATCGTTCAGGAAATCTTCCAGTTCCTGGCAGTGGAATTTTTCGGCATATTCGCCGGTGCCTGCCTCCTGCACGTCGCCGGGATCGGAGAAGCGGTAGATGTGCTTTTCGTCAATGGTGCCGGTCTCGTGGTACACCTGGACCACGTAATCGGCGGTGACGATACCGTTGCTGTTGATGAGATGCCCCTCCAGCGTTTCGGGATCCAGCTTGCCCGCCATCTCGATACTCTGGATAGAAGTATTGTGCTCGCCCAGGGCGACAAACTGAACCTGGGCCACGCGGCCGTCTTTGGCGGTCAGCTTGTCGCCGGGGATCAAGTGCTGCACCTTCTTCAGGGTACGGGTGGTATTCATCAGGAAAAGATGGTCGGGGGTGACCAGCACAAACCTGGGTTCCGTCTCCTCCTCCAGCAGGTAGTAGACGCAGTAGAGCCCGGGTACCATGGAGGGGTTGAGATCCCCGGTACGCAGCCGTACCTTTGTCTCTTTCCACTCCAGGTCACGGCCGGCCGCCATGATGGCGTCTCCTGACTGGATGTCCTGGATCATCATGAATTCCCCCGGCCTGGCCTCGATGGGGGTATCCATGGCGAAACACGAGCAGCAGCAGTAACAGGCCTGCCCGCCGTGAAGGTCGGGATCCCAGCTTAAAACCGGGGTATCCATGGGCAGCCCCCGGCTGCTGCAGTGTACGCCGCGGGCAAAAGATGTCTTGTAACAGAATCCATCGGTACAGGCGACATTGTAAGGCGGCTTCTCAGTCTTAATGTTTTCCAAACATTTTGGTGTTGCCATTATATTCCTCCTTGTTTTTAAATTTTTAATGCCTCAATCGTTTGACTGAAAGTTCACCGTGCCGTCGTAATATAGAATAAGCTCTATATCTTCGACGGCGTCGGGATTCAGAAATTTTTGGTCCGACGTCTTTAATGACGCCGGGGTTTGGCTTAAAGTAAAACCTATTTTCCTGTTTTTGTTGATTATTTGTTCGACCTTCGGCGGCTTCTGTCCTGCCTCCTTGAAATCGTAATTGAAACTGTTGTCCTCAGCCAGTGTAATATCCACCGCCAGCGTATCGGTGACCTGGAAGGTGATATAAGTACCCGGTGCGGAACTGGCGGCGGTCAGCTTGAAATAAAAACCCCTCAGGGTGGCGGACTCCACCTGCGGGGGAACGAAATTTTCCAGTTTAAAAGTGATGGCCTGCTCCTCTTCCGAGCTGTGATCGTGCAGGAATCGATACCAGTCGGTGGCATATATCTGCCGCAGGTCCAGGTAGCCGACGCCGGAGTAGGGTTTGAGGGCTGGCAGGTCACAGACTTTCTCCCGGAAAGAGGCGCCGCCATCGGCGGCGCTGTATTTCAAGGTGATGACGACATCCGAGACGGCGTCAAAGTCGATCCGGTTGGTGGCTTTGGGCATAGTAAGCTTCCAGGCCGACACCGCGCCGGTTCCCTCGAAGGGGAGATAACGGCTGTCGTTAAAATTGAGCTCGAACATGCCGCTGTCGTCGATCCCTCTTGAAAGGGCTACCTGTTGATTGACCCACCAGTTGGAGCGCAGCACATCGGCGGGTGGGGTTTTGGCACCCTTGCCCCCCAGCAAAAAGTTGACCGCGTTTACCCCGGCCTCATCCGCCTTGATCACCACCTGGTTGCTCATCTGGATCAGGGTGGCCTTTATGTTCTGGTACGGCCCGACTACCGCCGGGATTGAGATGGAAATCGATTTGATCTTACGGGCATAATGGCCGGGGAAATCGTAGTCGAAAAGTTTTTCGGTTAACTCGAACAGGCACTCCCCCTTATTTCTCAGATCCAGCAGGGCCCGGGGATTCAACTGCAAGAGAGAGATCGTCTTCTCAATCTCCAGTGAACGGCCTCCCCGGTCCAGGCAGGCCTTCTCCATCTGGCTCAATGCCAACATCAAACCCTCGGCCGCTCCCAGCCCCTTGCGCAAATCGTCCCAGTAGCCGAAATTGATGAAGGATTGATCCGTATTGTACTCGTACTGAAAGGCCTTCTGGGCCGCCATGGCCATATCGTAGGCCAGGGTGTAGGTCTGGAAATAGACGGCGGAAAGTCGGTTGGAGAGCCACTGGTACAACTCCCGGCTGGTAAACTTGTCCTTCAAGAACAGTTCGACATCTTCATTCTGCTTAATGCTCTCCTGGTGGATGTTCAAGGCCTGTTCGGCAATGGCCTGCCGGATATCGTTGGCCTTGATCTGGGCATTGATCTGGTCTACGTCGAAGGCGGCGATACTCTCCTGCAGGCTCCACTCTTCGCTGCGCCGTTCATAACCGGCCATGGTCAGCGCCTGCTGGGAAATGAAATTCGAGATGGTGGCCCCGATTTCCAGAACCCCGGAGGCGGCATTCAGGGCGTTGCCGATCTGCTGCCCACCGTAAGTCATGGCAAAGGGCGAACCCGCCTGGGGCACGGCGTAACCGATGGAGGCGGCCGTTTTGGTAATCGTCCCCAGCACATTGAAGACCAGGGCGGCCAGCATCGCATCCAGGCTCCGTTGCTCCTTCTCGGAAATACCCGTTTTGATCAAGCCGGCGTAGTGGGTTTTCCGGTAGGTGGCGCTGGCCAGGCTCTCCTCCAGGGCCTTCCGGGCGGCTTTGGCCTCCTCTATTTCCTGTTCCTTGATGATGGTGGTCAGATTCAGGATCGCTCTCTCATGTTGGTTCCGTAACAGGTTTAATTCCTCTGCATCCTGTTTTTCAAGGGCACTGAGCAGAGAGGCCCCCAGAGAGGAGAGTTGGTTTATCAAGGCCTTCGCTTTTTCCAGGAGAAAGCTGCTGCGATAAAAGGGTACCGGCTGGCCCAGTTGAGACGACAGGGATATCCCGGTGCCGCCGGCTGCCAGGGCCCGGATCAATGCCCCCGGTTCGATTGGCGGTTCGAACAGCGGCAGCGAGCGCACGATGCCTTTAATATTCATGCAGTGCCGGATCTTGTAGAGCCGGTCTTCCACCCGTTCCCAGTACTTCATAAAGTCTCCATTTTCAGGTACACAGAAATAGGAGTTGATATCGTTGAAGGGCACATTGGCATATTGAACCTCGCTCTCCTGCCACTGCTGTCCGCCGGAATTTTCCAGGTCAATCAGGAACTGGGGGATATGGTCGTGGTAAACCGCTTTGATCTCGTTAAAACTCTTGGGGTCGGGGGGCGGAATTTTTCCCTTTGAGCGGGGCCTTTTCCCCAGCATGTCCGCCGCCATCACATACAGGTTAGTGGCCTGGTTGATCGATTCACGGGTATCCTGGACGAAGAGGTAGTCCCCCCAATCCAGGATGTTGTCGATGTAACGCATGACCACGGCCTTGGCATAGGCTGAATGACGGAGAGTGGCGATGGCGTCGGGATCAAAGGGGGAAAAATTATACCGCCGGATCTGGGTTTTATCGGTGAGAATCTCCTCCAGAGTCTCCCGCTCCATGGAGCGAAAGGGTAGGAAGCGCCAGAAGCGGTCGCCGGAGGTGGGGTCTTCGCCTTCGGAGGGCGGTTGGGTGGGATTGAAGATATACTGGAGCCAGAGGACGGCATCTTCATACCTTTTATTGCCGTTCAACCGGGCGGCCACCAGAAAGGGGGCGTGGAAGAAAATTTCCCAGAAATATATACCGAAGGCACCGCTGAAGTCCATCTTATCCGTTTGGGGCGGAATAACGGAAGCCGGCGGTTGCCCCCCCGGAGGCGGGTAGAACCTGTTGAAAGGTAATTCCGGCAACTGCTGCGATTCCAGGGTCAACAAATTGTCGATCCCCCCGGCAAAGAGCCGTTGATACAACTGAGGTATGGTCTTGGTGGTCAACCGGGTAAATTCAAATTTTAGCTTGTCCAGCGGCTCCGGTTTCACGATGTAGGCGCCGCTGCTGACGATCATATTTTGCAGCATATCGGGGGGGATCGGCAGGGGGCGCATATAAACGATATCGGACAACTTGTTCAGCCCTTTTTCCTGCGCCCGCACCAGGAAGGCTTCATCGGAGTTGTTGAATAAGAACCAGCCCGGTTGATTGGCTACATTGGTCAGGGCTGAATTCTCCTCGGCTACATAATAGAGCAGATCCACACCTTTAGAATGATCATCGGGACGGCTGGAATCGTGCAAGCCCGGTAGGTTGTTGCCCCAGTAGTTATTCACGATACTATTCTTCCCCGGCAGGACTTTCAAACGGCCCTGGTTTCGGTTCAGGTCGGCTTTGAAGGGAGGGGGATTATTTTTGGCGGTAAATTGATCGTCGGCGATTAACAGGCGGGTATCGGTTTTGATCAAGTTAGCATCCAGCAGGGTGGCGGGGCCTACCGTTACCACACCCGGGATATTCTCCATCTTTGGACTGGCCTTTTTGGCCACCCGCAGCGAATCGTAAAGTTCCTGGTTAAATTCGTTCCTCTGTTCCAGGAAGGTATCCTGGGTGGGATTGGAATAGTCGGGGGGGGGAGCGAATTCTTGACTGTAAGAGGTCGTCAGGGCGGCGCCGTACAGGACCATGATACTCTCGTTGATATTTCGCCGGGGCACCACGGTATAGTTTGCCCCGGTATAACTGGATTGCCACGGCCGGTCCACCAGGATTTCCGTATCGCTGTGGATCTGGATCACCCACCGGGTCTCATCACCGCAGGTAACCTTGTCGCCGTAGACCAATTCATCGAGGAACCGGGTTTTATTTCCCGACACCAACTGCAGCCCGGCGGTGATATCCACCGTACCCTGGCCGATAAAGGATTCCAGCCGGGCGAACTTTTCCGCCGGGATAATTTTATACTCCGCCTTGCTGGTGCCGGTGCTCCAGGGATCGGTCACCACCAGGGTGAAGGCATCCTGGACGCCCCCCACCACCCGTTCTTCCCCCATGCAGCGGATACGGTCGCCTACCCTTACCTCTCTATCGAACTGGGTATGGGTCCCGTTGACAACGCCCAGGCCGGCGGAGAGGTCGACGGTACCGGCCCCCACCACTCCGACGCCGGAGGAGAGCACATACGGTTCCCGCCAGTAATGGTTATCGCTGTTCAATATCTCCTGAATGTCGCTGCCTTTAATGCTGGGATAATTGACCGGGAACACGTTGATCACGGCATCCTGGTAGAGCACCTGCGGCTCCACCCACTCACCGTGGTTGTAGAAAGAGTATTTGAGCGTCGCCTTGTTGACGGTCTCAGTGTTGGACTCCTGGTTCTTGATGCTGTTGCTTTTACCCACGTCGAACTCGGTCCAGAAGATGAAGATCCTGCCGAAGGCGTAGACGGGCGATACGATCCGGGAGGCAATGCTCAGTTTAATCTCCTGCCAGGCCCCCCAGGTGAGCCGGTCGTCAAGGGTACGGAAGAAATAGGTATAGGGTTGGGTGCTGGTACGGCCGAAAAGAAACAGGGTCTCCTTCTCTTCGCCGGTATCGGGATCGGTACGGTTGCAATTGTAACTGGCCACATGCACCAGGCTTGCCAATATGCTCAAGTTCTGGAAATACTTCTCAAAGGGTTTGACGGCGTTATCCCTGGTGATATCGTTCAACTGCAGGTTCTGGGAGAGCTCTTTGAAATCGGGGGTGGCATTTTTCCTCAGGGAGGGATCTATATAGTTTTCAGGATATAGAAATATTTTCCGGTTCACCTCCCATATGCGATAGTTGGACATCCAGACCCACCAGATCTCCGGTACCTTGATCGCGGTCACTCCCGGCTCCAGCATCATCCGGCAGCGCTGCATGTACAACTGCACCGAGGCAATGGCCTGGGCAATAAGGGAGGTATCGGCACAGCCGCTCATCTCCACGTCGATCAACAGGTATTGATAGAGGTCCGAGGGGTTGACGATGGAGGGATTCCCGGCGTTAATCAGCCACAAGGCATAGCCCAACAGCGCATCCCGGGAGCGGCTATTTATCTTCGCACTTAATTCCTTGTTGACCTCCTTGAACCGGCTGCCTTTATATCTGGAACCGACCAGGTTCAAGCCGGCCTGGGCCAGTCTCTCGTAAACGGCCCAGTTTTCCTTTATTATCTTTCCTCCACTGCCGGCCAGGGGGAGATGGGCCAGGCCGCCGAATTCCAGCAAAACTTCCATGTCGGCTCCCAGCAGTTGGCCCAGGTCGAAGCAGGCACTCATTCTGAGCAGGCCGGCGGTGGTGTCGAAATCATCTTTGGCGGCGCTGCCCTCCGGCCAGAAGTATTGAATGAGCCGGCACACCTGGTCGGCATTCCAGCCGGTAAGGTCGGCGAGAATTTTTATCTTATCACCGGGACAGGGCTGACCGGCAGGGGTTTTGAAGTAACGGATCAATTGGTGCTGCCGGTCGTGGAAATTATTGGCCAGTCCTTTATAGAGAGATATGGAGCGGATATTTTGGAGTGTTATCTTGCCCAGGTTTTCGATGTTAAAATGGGGGGCACCGTCGACAGAGGTGATATACAGGGTCTCTGCCGTATCCAGGCGCAGGCTGTCCACAACCTGTGCCCACCTGGAAATGATCTCGATAAAATCCGCCGTGTGGTCCGGCAGCGGGCTTTTCGGCGGAAGGGGTGTCAGAAAGCCGACCAGGTAGTCGGTCAAGCCGCTCTGCCTTCTCCCGATGGGAACCAGTCCGCCCACTGTCTCCGGGCCGGTACTCAGGAATTCCGACAACCCTTTCAACAGGTTATCCGCCTGCATCTTTTCTATTTTTGACAAGACATCGGCCAGTAAATAGATATCGGTCCTCACCTGCAGCAGGATCCGCCGCACCTCCTCGATTTTATCCTCAGTCAGGACACTTTTGAGAAAACCGAGGTCCGTGTGCTCGTCAAAATCCCGGCTGAGGGTGACCGGTTTTCCCCCTGCCGAAATCAATATCGGAGGCTTGTGGCCGGTCAGGGCGGTAAAAACTTTAGCGGACTCCTCCGCGGTGATCTTGTTGAAGGGAGTGCTGAAGGAGCGGGCATCAAAGCCGATCACCCACTCCGTGCCGTACCGCTCCACCGGGACCAGACGGCAGGCGTCGTTATAAGAGAATGCATACTTTTTAAAGATCCCCAGTTCGCTGATCAATTGTTCACTCTTCAGGGTTTGCCACACCTGGTCGGCCTGTTCCCTGGAGATATCGCCGACTTTCAGGGAGTCCGGTTGTAAGCGGGAACCCTCGGCCGTCACGGACAAGTTGTTTATAAACTGACGGATATCGCCGGGATTGTAGGCGGGCTCAAAATAGGGGCTGCCGTCCCCTTTGCAGACATATTTAAGCTGGTAGACCGTAAAGATGGATTTCTTGAGCCAGGCGGAGGCGGCAAGTATAGTGTATAGGGCGGCGGCATCGGCCGGACAACCGCCCGGGCCTGGATCCAGGTAGTCCTTGCCGGGGTAGAACAGCAGGCCGACAAGATTCAGGTACTCATCCAGGGTTACGGTCAAACAATCGGCCAGGCGGGTGATCCGGTACAGCCAGGTGAGATTGGCGAGATTCAGCTCCAGGGGATCCGATTTGCTTTTTCCCGACAGGGAGAGTACAAACCGGGCCGCCGTGGTCAGATCGCCGTCACTGACCGCCAGGGCGGCCCGGAGCCGGTTTCGGATGATACCGTTATCTCCGTCTGTATTGCCGATAGTCCAGCTCTGGCGGGGTGTCCTGAAGGGATCGAAGGGTACCGTTTTACTCTGGTAGGGATTCTCACCCTGAAGCAGGGCCGGATTGTTGTAGATCCGGTCGAAAAAGTCTAGCGGATCGATATTCTTTACCTTGCCGACGGTCTTCATATCGTGCCAGCAGGCGGTCAACTCCTCCACGTTGAACCCGGTAAGGCCACTTAACGTTTTAATATCCCCCAGGCTGGTAATAAGCTGACCGGTGATTTCGGTACAATTCGCAGCCTTCATGGCCCAATCCAACTCCGGGAAATTCCGTCCGCTGATCCGGGCCAGCCGGATAAACCGGTTGAAGCGGTCCAGCCGTTTCAGTGAGAGACCCTCGATCCTCTGCCCCGGGTTGCCCGGGTCGTCGGCGAAATAGGTGCGGAGGCGGGGAAGACCTTCGCCGGTATTAT
Source organism: uncultured bacterium (assembly GCA_965603365.1). GTDB lineage: Bacteria > Acidobacteriota > Aminicenantia > UBA2199 > UBA2199 > JAHELQ01. The sequence goes on along the minus strand of CBFDCR010000033.1, from coordinate 11,353 downwards.
TGATGAATAACCGGTCCGCCAGGCCGGCATCCAACTCACCTGTACTCAGATTCTGGGTAAACAGGGATTGTAAGCTGTCCTGGGTGAGGCCGGTTCGGGCCAGAAATATATCCACCACATCCAGCCCATCCGACTTGAGGATAGTAAAGGGAGCCCCCTGGGTAATGAGGCTCCAGGCGGTATCGACCTCCAGCCGGGTATCGGAAATGACGGCGGTGACCGTGCGGATGTTTTGGGCGGCCCGGATCTGGTCACCCACCTTCAATTCCGCGGTGAATTTCGTGCCGGAACCGACGGCACTCTTTTCATCCTTGTTGAAAGCGATAGTACCGGTTCCCTCTGCCGGCAGGTAATCATCGATTTTGCCTATCCGGGGTCCGGGCATGACGTAAAATTCGCTCCCGGACGACTCCTGCCAACCTTTATCGATTGTCAATTCCGTGTCCGAGATGACCTGGGTGACCTTCTGCTGGATTTCCCCCACCCGGATATGATCATCGACTTTAAAATCCCGGGAAAATTTTGACCCCTGCCCGTAGACATGGAGACCGCCCCCGCTAAAGATAACGATCCCCTCTCCCTTAAACGGCTCCACCGGGCCGGTTCCCACCTGGATTACCGTATAGGGGGATCCCTGGGTAATCAGGCCCCAGGCGGTGTCCACGGTGAGCCGGGTGTCAGACGAGACCTCGGCCACGGTTTTTTCCTCGTTGGCCGCCTTGATCCGGTCTCCCTTCTTGAAGTCAACGGTGAATTGGGTGCCGCTGCCGGTGACGACATTACTGTCGGGGGTGAAGGCGACGGTGCCGGGCCCCTGGTAGGGAGGTTTAGGGGGCTGTGCGTGAGGGACAACGGTATATTCCGATCCCACCGTACCGGCCCACTCGCCGTCGACGGTGAGTTCGGTATCGGAAGCGATGTCGGTCACCTTCCGGGTCTCCCCCGCCACGCTGATGGAATCGCCGGCCGCCAGCTCACCGGAAAAAGCCGTACCGGCGCCGGTAACCTTCGGCTGGCCGGCCCGGTATCCCAGAATCCCGCTGCCGGTGAAACCCGGCGGCCGGATGCCAATATTATAGCCATAACACCTGCTGAGGTTATCGGAACCGGGGTCGGGCGAGGTGACCAGGGACATCTGGGTAACGGAGAGCCCGGTTTTTTCACGGCGGACATCCAGCGGCTGTACCGCTTCGGCGGTGCCGTCAGCCACCTCAAACCGCTCGTAGAGCTCGGCCAGCGATGTACCCATTTTATCCAGGTCAACGCGGATCTGATTGAGGGGCAAATTATAGGGCAGGTTAAAGGGATAGGGCGCCAGCGCCAGGGTCTGATAGCTGTCCTCGATTTTCTGCCGGTCTTCTATATTTTTCTCCAGTACCCGGTTGACCACTTCCAGGAAGGGAATGATGGTGTTAGTATTGGCGCAGGTGAGTTTCAAATTAAACAGATCGGGACGGCGCTCCTCCAGGGTGTACCCCGGCGGAATTTTTCTCAGGGGCTTCAAGTTCGGGTCGGTAATATACTCATCCGCGATGCGCATGATATCCAGGAAATAGGCTGCCGGGCTGAAAATGGATTGGCAGTGGTCGCACTCCAGGTAATCCAGGCTGCCGAAGAGATCCTGGTAGCTGGGAATATTCTTATAATATTCATCCACGGAGGCGTGGGTGTTGCAGAAAGCGGCGGCCCGGTAATGGGGTGAGGCGACCATGTCTTTTATCGCCCCGTACATGTGGCTCACCGAAGTCTTAATATGCACGGCCCGGCGGTGTACCTGCGCTGCCAGTTCTTCATTACCGTCGAAGACATCCAGGTAATCCCGGATAAATTGATGCTCCGGCAGGGCCGCGATTTTATGGGCCGAATCGAGTCCTTTGGCTTTGAGTTTTTCTGCCATTTTTTCATCGGGGTGAATACGCAGCAGCCGTTGATACGCTTTTAATTCATTGGTATGCTTGGCCCTGTTCACGCCCCGCCAGTTTAATTTTGATACCGTCCCCCGGTCATGGAAATCGAAATGCAGGATATCCACCGCCGGGTTGCTCTTAAAAAAGGGCTTCAATGCCCTGGCTTTCAGTTTAATTTTATTTGACGCCATGTTAACCTCCTGATTTGGTTTTTAAAAATGTATTAACGGCAATAGCAGTAACAGAGGGAACCTTCGTAATATACCAGCATAGGCGTGTCGGGCGGGTGACTGGAATCTGCACACCACCTTTGAAGCTGGGGTTGAATTTTCTGGCAGACTTCACAGGGACAGTCCGGGTACTCTTGATCTGTTGCCGCCATATTCTTTTCAGGTGCCGTGTAATTATACCGGTACACCCTGTCATCCTTTCCCACCACCAGCAGCGTGGCCGAAGGGATACCCGCCTCCTTACAGGCCCGCTGGACCCCCAGTTCGGCCGCTACCCCGGCCGGACACTCCGGGATACTTAAATTCTCTTTTCGTTTCATTTTTTCCTCCTTATCTAACAATCTATTAATTACTCTTCTTATTCGGACTGAATTTTTTCCATTGTTGATCCTTAAACGCACCAAACGCCGGATTTTCCTTACCCGGATACGCATATACTTCTCTCCCCGTTATGTTCGCAAGTATTTGAGCGTTGACATTAAATCCGGTTGCACCGCCGAAGCAGGAGATGAACTTTATCGGAGTATTGCCCCCCCCCAGTTCTCCTTTAACATATTCAGCAAAGTTTTGAATTGACATCGGGCGCATGACTCCACCTTTATTCCCGGTCGGGACCATGATGTAACCTCGTGAACCATGGGCAATTACCGTATGCAAGGAATCTCCTGTTCTTGAAAACGGTTGGAGCCTGAATATTTCGTTGGGTTCTTTGTCATATGAAAGTGTTTTGCCTTGATCCCAGGTTTCTGAAAAACTCTCTTCCGCTTCCTTTTTAGGTGCCATTACTAGAAGCTTACGGTTTTTTAGCAATTGGCTACCAACAGAAGAAGGCGGAACGGCCTTTACGATTTTACTACTGTCGGTCAGTTCAACGGGATCTATTGTTGCGCCGCGAAGCATTCCGAGCAATCCCAGGTGCGCCCCTGAAGATAAAACCGCGCTACCGATTCCGGTTGCGATTCCCACAGCCAGGCTGCCGGTTTTAGAATATCCCGATATCATTCCTCCTAAAAGCGCCCCACTTGTACCTGATGTGACCATACCTGTTACAGAGGTCACCAGGGGTGGTGCCCCCAGCGCTGACGTACCTCTCATTACTGCGCGCCCGACCGCACCGCCAACTACCGCTCCGGCAATTGCCGTACCGGCTCCATAGAGTGCTGCAGCACCTATCCCTGCCAACCCAACGCCTGCCAATGTTGCTCCAACAGCGGCGCCAAGGGCACCGGCAGCAACTCCCATAAATATACCGGACATAGTCCCCATGCCATGCCCTGTCTGATATCCCCCTCCACCGCCGATTCCCAGTGTTGTGAGTGTGCCAGCCAGGGTGGCCCAGACGCCCCAATTCCCTTCCGAGTCGATCTTGCTTATCGGATTTCCACCTACAAAGGCATACAAATTCAATCCATCAGTTGGACCGGCGGGATCGGGCTTGAGCCAGCGGCCCAGCCAGGGGGCGTAGTAGCGGGCACCGTAATAGTAGAGACCGGTGCTGTCGTCCCGCTCCTTGCCGGAGTAGCGGTACTCTTTGAGGGCCACCTCCTTCCGGTTATTTCCGGCGATGATGGCGGTGCCGCCGTAGGGGAAGTACTCTTCGTAGCTGATCAGGGCGGCATCGTCATCCACTTCCAATGAAACGGAACCCAGGTTATTATCCAGTTGATAACGAAGCTTCCGGGTACCGGCTTTTTCAACTTCCCGATGCAAATCATCCTGTATCCAGTAGTGCATGATGGCCACACAGGTTTTATCGTCCATGACCCGCAGGGTTTGGCGGTACAGGATAGTGGTTTCACCTTCGGCTGTTTCCGATTTAATACGTTTGATCTCATAATTGCCCAGGTAGATTTTTTCCTCTTTTTCCGTGACGGAGCCGCCGTGGGCCAGGCGTTCCGATACTTTACGGGTTCTTATCTCATCGCTGTCATAGTTGTAATAGTCGCAGTCGTCCGGTTCATCCGGTCTTTCGATCACCCCGGCTTTGATTAAGTTTTCACAGCAATTAAAAGTGAGGCTGACCGCGCTGTTCAGGTTTATTTGTCTCAGGTTGCCCGAAGCATCGTATTCCCGGTCTTTCAAGCGGTTTGAGTTATCCTCCACCGGTGTCGCCATGGACCACGACGAGGAGCTGGCCTGGTGCTGTTTTTTTACCAGGTTCCCGCCGTCATCATAGGTATACAGTTCCGAATAATTTTCCAGATGGGTTTGATCGTTGACATTGGGGGGACAAAGATAACCGAACTTGCTCTGCTTGAAGTCATTGTTTTTCTTGTTGTTCACATAGGTATCGCTGTTGATGCCCGGATGCTGCCTGCCGTTGGCTTTTAATAACCGGTAGAGGGAGTCGTAGGTATAATCGGAGAGAGGTTCCACCTGCTGGTTATTGCAGAATACGGTCTCAAAGGTATGGTCCCGCGTCCGGGTAATATTACCCACCGGATCATAAGTATATACTATGTTTTGAATCACGGATTCGCGAGAGTTTTTTACCGGCCGGGTACTGTAAAGTTTGATCAAGCGAAGGGTGGTATCTTCATACGTGTAAGTGGTCGTAACACCGTTTTCATAGGTGATCTGTAATCGCTGTTGATTGGCATTGTATTCGATGTGGTTGACGATGGGCTGTTCTGTACCGTCTTTATATTGAAGGATTACGGTATCCAGTAACCCGGCCCGGTTATACGCATTGGTGGTAATGGTGCCGTCGGGGGTGGTCTGGGAAATCAATCGGCTCAAGGCATCATAATGGAATTGCGTCGTGTACCGGTCGGGCTCCAGGGTCACCTGATCATCCCAGTTGACGGCTGCTTTGTAATCTGCGGTCAACTGTCTGGATGACTGTTGTATTTCACCTTTCATACTGTATCGACTGTTGGTGACGATACCGGACAGATCGATTAACCGGAAAACCTGGCCGCGTAAATTATTGTCTTCGGGATCTGTTTGTGTTTCTCCGTAGGTATACAGTTCTACTACGTTATCCGCTGCCACTGTCCCGTCTTCATTTATCTTTTTGACCTCCACCTCAACACGTCTCTGCAGCCGATCGTAAGCAATGATCTGGTCGAAATTCCGGGGGCTCAGGGACCAGATGAGATTGCCGAAAATATTGCTGAAATGGAGCTGCTTTCCGGCATCGGCACTGTCAATAGAGAGGGGGTTTTCTTCAGCCATGGCATAGCGGTAGCGGAAGTTGTAGTAAGCGGTTCCTCCGGTTATATTGGCTTGATAGAGCCGCGGATCAATGGCCTCCACTACCCGTCCCTGTATATCCACCCTGTAATAAGTAGGTAGGACAGACTCGGTTTCATCCAGAGGGTTCACCAGGTGCTCAATCTGCAGGAAGCGGCTGCCCCGGCTGTCCAGCATGTTTAGCCCCGGAGTATCGTAAAGGGCGGCGGCTTTGTCCAGGGCATCCTTTGCATCCTTTTGCGCCTGGGTGGGGTCGGGGGGGTAATGTTTCATGAAATCGATATAATAGGGAGAATCTTTTACGGTATCGCCTTCATCGTAATGTCTCTCTTCCCAGGGGGTGAATGCTACCCTGGAGAAGAAGCCTTTGGGGGTGTCGGTGCGGATGACCCTCAACAGCGGATCGTAGTGGATGACGGTGGGCGGCGGCACCAGTTTTTCATCTACGATTTCTTTTTGTGTCTCATAATAAGGGGTGTTGCTGAAATAGGGCAGGTACTGCTCACAGGGTTTGCCTTTATTGTTATAAACGGTTCTGCCCGATACCTGCCAGCGGTCCTGGGTTTCAGCCTGCAAGGGTTTGTTGTCTTGATCAAGGGCCAGTTTACCCTGGGCATCCCGGATGATGGCAATGCCGGGATCCACCTTGAGTTTGGTCTCCAGTTCCCGGCCAAAACCGTCGGAATAAGCGATTGATGTGGTGCAGGAAAAGGCTGATGTCGTACTTTTAGTGGTATGATAATACTCTTCTCTCAAGAGATTAATGGCACATGTGGGCTGGTTATGCTCTTTCCAGGCAAACAAATTATAATAGAAGAAACTGGCCGCCCCTTGCAGGTAATACTTCAGCTCATCGAGTACATCATCAAAAGTAACGGGCTTCCCGGATTTCGTGGTCAGACGTCTTTTATACTCGGCGGGTTTTCCTTCGTAAGGATAAATCCTCATACCTCCCATCTCTTCTCCGTCCTCCGTGCCGAATAGTGAGCTAACAATCACCTGGCCCAGTGGATCAAACAGGACCTGCGACACATTGTTATTAATGTCGATCAATTGTTTCGGCTGGAGGGTGATGTAATCTAATTCGACAGTTTCGACATTTTTTATTATCCTGGCCGGGTCGGTTTCATCGATATATCGAGTGACTTTTACCGGTGAGAGAAAGTACGGATCATAAGCGGCTGTGGTTTTAGAAAAGAGAGTAGATGACGGATCAGCAAAGGAATTCTCTGTTTTGCAGGGCATGTAAAAACCGGCAGGTTCTTTAAAATAGTGCTGCACCAATCCCCGGTTCCACCAGTAACCGGTCTCTTCGTCATAGAAGTAGCCGCCTTCCCCTCGGATGGTATCATCCGTCAGCTTGCCGGCAAATACATCTGTTATGAATTCTTTGGTAAAGACGGCCTCCGCCCGGTGATGGAGTAGACCGCGAGATGCGATCCGGCCCGGCGGCAGGGCTTCGGTCTGATTCTCGCTCCAGTAGAAGGTTCTATTCCAGGTTAGCTGCCGGGTCTGTAGTGTGTTGGCAGTGAGTTCCCCCTCATAAGGCAGACGGTTTTGCAGGGCGGCATCCATCTGTGATTTGATCTCGTCGAAACCGAAGTAAGGCCCCCCTTTCAAATCCAATCCGAAGATTTCAAACTCCTGGGCCTGACAATTCACCCCGATCCAGCGTGATGAATCGGTCTCGTTGATATAGCAGCCGAGGTTGGCGGTGGCTTTTAACTGCCGCTGTTCAGGGTGGATATCCTGTCTTTCCCGCCGGGGTAGGAAAACGGTACAGGACCTGGTGATATTGCCGAAATCGTCGACTTCCAATGTAAATCTCTGCTCTACCCTGGGATCTTCGGGATTTCGTTCGTAGTGATAGGCGATGCTCTGCCGCGGATTCACCATAAATACGGCGTAGGATTGATCCCCTTTGGCTTGCCGGAGTACCACCTCGACGTTTGACTCCTCTACCGAATATGGATTGGCCGACTCCGGCTTTTTATCCTCTGCATAAACTTCCCGGCGCAAAACCCGGCCTTTCAGGGCAGCATAGGCCTGCTTGACGGTATCGGAATCCTGCTCATATATCTCCTTTTGAAACACGCTGTCGGGGAAATTATAGGCTCCGGAGTCTCCCCGGAAGTACTCCTCCCGGTAATGCTTCGTAATAATACCCTCCTCAATATAGGCACCGGTATGATACCAGGACCGGGTATAAACGGGAGGTACATATAACTCCTTGTTGAGTCTCTCCACCGGGAAACCGGGGTTCGATCTGCTCTTTTCGTACTCTTCGTAAGTCTCCGTATCCCGGGTCTCCACGTACCCGAATCCCCGGAACTCTCTCTCCACCGGGTCATAATAGCCGTCGTGATACTTAAATGTATTGACGGACCGTGAACCGGAAATGTTATCGATGCTGACGACCCTCTCCACTACCTGGACCGGGAACGGCAGTTTCGTTACCCAGGGCCGGCCGGTTTTTTTGTCTTTCAGGTAGAATTTGGTGGAACTGCAATATTGGATTTGAGTCACAGCACCCAGGTTGTTGTTTATCTCGGTCAACAGATAGGGTTTCAGGCAGACGGCCGCTTCGCCCTCTTCCCCCTCGATTTCCCCCTTGAAATCAAAGTAATAATGCCTGGGGAGGGGCGCTATTTTGGTGAAGACCAGGCTGGTGGTACCGTTACCTGATATGTCGGTAAAGCTGATCCGGTCGATCTCGCTGTAGGGCTCCGGCAGCATGATGGTTATGGGCTCTGAAAAGGAATTCCCGCTTTGATTGAGATATATTTTTATTCGATCCGGGTACACATACACCAGGTCGGCGGCTCCGGAACCGTCGATATCGGCCAAATAGATGCGGCGAATATCTAAATCCGTATCAAAACAGGGGGCATTGCCAAAGGTTACTTTGGCGGCGAAGCGGCCGTACCCCAGGTTGGGCCAGCATTGGACACATCCGTTGGTTATCTTTATCCGGTGCGGCAGCCCGTCTCCAAAAATATCGGCAAAGGTGACCAGCTCCTCCCGGTATTCCGCTTTTCTCAGTGGGAAATCGTTCTCTCTGGGTGTCAACCTGGCCGAATCATAACCTTGCTTTCCTCTGGAAGGATAAACCGTAATATTATTCTGTCCCACCTCGAGCAAATCTGTTTTCCCGTTGCCCGCCAGGCCTGCCTGTTCCATGGTGGGGGTAAACATATTGGTGGGATAGGATGGAAAGGGTAAAAACTTCTCCCAGGAACCGTCCGGCCGGTTTTGATAATAGCCCGGCTTTGAGGGATTGTTGACCACCAGTTCCAGTTGACCGTCTCCTTCCAGGTCAACCAGCGATACCTCTCCCCTCTGGATCTCTTTTTCTAGAGGAAATTCACGTGGAGTCCTGGATACCGAGTATTTCCCCTCTCCCTCCGGCTCAAAATAGAGGGTGGTTAACTTATTGCTATATAAAAAACCGGGCACTCCCTCGCGGTAAAGATCGACGGGTAAGAATTGGGAACTCTCCAGGTAGCCGGGTATGGTACCGTCTTTATCCCCTATTTCGAGTTTTTTGAACCGGGGGTTCCGGGGCGGATTAAACTGAGAGTAATTGAATTCCAGCGGCGGCATCTTCTGACTTTCATAGCTGCCGTCGGCCTCTCTCCGGTGACCGGTCACCTCCACGGATTCCAGGCAGGAGATCACTCTGGTCTGTTTATAATTTAAGCGGGTAGACCTCACCAGGCACGGGGTTTCCCCCAGTTCTTTTTCGAAATGGTGAAACATTAAAATGTTTTGGCATAAGCGATAGGTACGGATTTCAAAGCCGCTGCGAAAGGAGGAAAAGGGGCCCCGGCGACACGCCCACATATTTACCGGTGAGTACGGGTCGCAGCCGGCTTTATCCAGGTTGGAAAGATTCCGCTCGCCGTAGTCAAATACCAGTTCAAAGGCAAATTTTTTTCCCCCGTCCCTGTCTATATAATTCCCGTATTTAATATTTTGTATATATTTATTGGCGGTAGAGGAGCGGTTGACTTCGTATATGTCGCGGGGAACATGGTCGGCATTCTCCGGTTTATATGTAAAGATGACCGTGTTGCCCCTGGCATCGACGATTTTTTCAACCAACCATTCGAAAACCTGAATCCGGTCTGCCGGGTTGACAATCCGGGCCGCTTCAGAGGCACCGTAAATACTGGTTACGTTATCTTTACTGATGACTTTCCAGTAGGATTCGCCGGTCTGCTCATTGGTACAATATTCAATATTGCTAAAGGTTCCTTCAATGCGGGGTACGTACCGGCAGATCCTCCAGGAACTGCCATCCGCTTCGGTCTCGATCCGTATATCCTTCATCCACCGGTTATCTCTCTTGATTTGCCCGGGGACCAGTTCGCCCTCCGCCGCCAATATGAATATATCGGTATCGTCATATTTTGGAATTCCCTTCTCCGTTCTGCGGGAGATTTTGGACAGGGAGAGTGAGAACCCGATACCGAATGTCCCATTCCCCGAACCGGAGTTGTAATTGAGACTGATATCCGGTTCAAATCCTCTGGAGGGAGAAGTATAAACGGGAATGGACAGGCTGCCGGTCCCGGAAAAGGTATCCGGTTGAAATGTTTCGCCGACTCCTCTTATCGCCCCGCCTCCGCCGGGCAAGGAAACGTTGGGAGCCGATATCTTATCGCCGCCGCTCTTTTGATTTGCATTCTCTTCTTTCTTAGCCATATTCTTTCTACCGCCTGTTTATTTACTTAAATCAATCGATCGCTTGACTTTGAAGTCAGTCGATCTGGGGGTATTTTAAGGGATGGGAGGGGTGGGGCGAAATAACATATGTTCCAAAAATGAGCAAATTTGTTCCAGGAAAAGGGGAGCGGTTATAACAAATGTTCCAAAATGTATAACATTTGTGCCAATATCATTATCGGGGGAAAAGTGGGGGAAATGGTACAGATGATGCTCGTCCCCATTTTTTTTACAAGATCAATCTGTTTTTAGATGAAGGGTTGTGATCTCCCGGGATAGTTGAAAAAAAAGGGGGTTTAAATTATAATAAGCGCATGAGGCCAGGTAATAAAAGATTTATTAATTTTTTGAAGAGCTATTTTAAAGAAAATGCCTCACATTTCGGGTTAAAATTCGTCTTTTTATATGGGTCTCGCTCGACCGGTATGGCCAAAGATAGCTCCGATATCGATATAGCTGTTATTTTTGAGGATATCGATCTGAGCGAAGATGAATTATTCAACAGGATAACGGAGATTTCCTGCTCTTTGTCTGAGAAAGTTGGAATCGATGTCGATGTTATCGTTATCGATGCGGATTTCTCCAGGCCAATGCTCTTTTACAATGCCATTGTGCTGGGAACGCCGCTCTTAATAACAAATCACATAGATTATTTAAAATTAAGAAATGACGCCATTTATCATATGGAAGATTTTAAGATTTTCGGTCTGAATTGGCAGCGGATGCTCATAGAAAAAAACCTGGGAGAGCTAAAACATGCCTGAGTTTAATTATGCGAAAGGTAGAATCTTAGATTCGCTCCAATTCATCTCAGCAGAAATGAAAGAGTTTAAGGATGATTACTCTGAAAAGAACCTAAGCGATTATGAGAATGACAGAAGACTTCAGAAATTAATGGACAGAACTGTTGAAAATATTCTTACAGCATTAATTGAAGTATGTGGTACTTTAAATACAGAAAATGGAATTGATGTTTCAAGTTACCAGGAAGCAATAAGGGAATGTGCCAGGTTTCTAAAATTTACCGAGGAGGAGCAAAGCCGGCTGGCCCGGCTTGCGCCTTTAAGAAACCGCCTGGCTCACCGCTATTTAAATTTCCGTTGGCAGGTTATAAAAACCTTCCGTACAGAAATCCCCTTAATTACTAAATTAATTGAAACAATCTTTAGAAGAGAGCAGGCAGATAAAAAGGTGTAGGGGACGGGAGAGTCCGCGTCCCCTACTACGCACAAAGGATTTCTTTCTAACAGTTTAGGGGGCCGTTTCATAGCGTTATCGGGGGAAAAATGGGGG
>CBFDCR010000032.1:0-57393 GCA_965603365.1 uncultured bacterium | reverse complement strand
CTCAACAAAGAGGGGTCGCGGATTTGCTTCAAAAGGTTTTCAATGAATTTGATATTCGCGAAGGCAGGGAGAGAGAATAGTAAAAAAATTTCTTCTCTTAGTTTTTTTGGGGAACTCGAGGGGCAAAAATTTAGTCAGGTCCGGCACCGACGGCTGCCACTGTAAGCGAAAATCCTCCCGTGCCCTGCCTCCATCTGTTTTTTACATCCATCCATTCTTTCACCATTCAACGTGCCGCTAATGGGGGAGGATGGGGTATTGGTAGGAGTCTTTTATCTTTAGGTTGGTGTCCAGGAACTTTTTTATGAATTGTCCGCAGTTGCTGCCGATTTTGTTCTCCTCCCATTCGCCGATGCTCACAATGACCTCGAAACCGGCACGGCGTAAGGACCGGACCCATGTTAGAGTCTGGGCCCCGGCCTCATCCTGGACGGCATTGGCGATTCTATTTTGCACAGCACGCATGGTGGGGTTTACCGGCGTTATTTTTACCAGGAAAACTTCAGGATCAAAGTAGGCCCGGCATACTTCTGCCGACACCACCGATCCTGTGGATAGGGCAAAGTTTAGGGCAATCTTGCGGTCGCCGGCAGAGACAAACGTCTCCCCATAAGCGGCGATCCGGTCAAAATCCCACTTTTTTATGGGTATCAGCCGATCCCTTTCTAAGGAATCGGTGGAGTGGATGGAAAATTGCAGTTGGAAAGAACCGGCGGCATAATGCTCATTCTTAATGGACAGCAGTTGTTTAAAAAATTCATCGCTGCCGCTGGGGGCAATGGTCGACACACTGGGCATTAGCCCCGGCGCCTCATAGATTTGCGGCAGTTCCCGCAGCACGTCCAGCACAGCGGGATTAAGGGCCGGTTCCCCCATGCGGGCAAATTGAATCTTAAATTTATTCATGGGCACCTTGCGGTCCGGATAATACCTGCCCACAAGATAGTCGATCTGGGAAAAGATCTCCTCTTTGGACAGCCGGCCTTCATACCAGCCGCCGGCATCACAGATCGAACATCCCACCGGGCAGCCGAACAGGGTCGAGACGATCAACACCCATTTTTCGGACCTGGGAATCGGCGGCTGTACCGACTCCACCAGTTCGACATACTTCCCGGTTGAAAACTCCGCCAGATAGACAACGGCAATATCCTCGTTTCCTGTCCGGCCAACGATTCTCATGGCGTGCTCCTTAAATCCGGAAATTTCCGGCAAATCTTCATGGCCGCCTCCACACCGTTGCCCACGGCAATGGCACCCTGCCTGAAGCGGCCGTTCTTCACATCCCCCACCAGGTACAGGACTCCCCTTTTTACCAATTCCCCTTCCCTCTCTTGCAGTTGGGGAGAGTAGAAATCTTTCCGGGGTTCCCGGCCCAGGGCCAGCACCAGGTAATCCCATTCGGCCTGAACCGTGCCAGCCGGGTGTCTAAGGGTAATCAGCAGCCTCTTCCGGCTGCCCTGCTCGATTTTGTCCAAAACATGGTGTGTCAAAAAACGGATGTGTTTATTCTTATCGACCCTTTTTCTCAACAGAGGTAAAGCCTTGATCTGCTCTCCCCGGTGGGCAATGACCACCCGGTTATTGGCCGCCAGGTTGAGGGCATAATCAAAGGCCGCATCCCCGGCCCCGATCAGCAAAAAACGTCTGCCCCTTACCCGGGCCACGGAAAGGATTTCGCTGAGCACCCTGGACCTTAAATCTTCATTTAACTCTGCCAACAACGGTAACTCCTTCGCCCGGGTGCCGCTGGCCACCACCACCACCGGGAAATAGTACGATGTAACCGGGGTAACAATGGAAAACATCTCGCCCTCCTCTTCATACCGGCAGGTCAGGACCTCTTCATGTTTTACTTCGATGTGGTTGAGCCGCAAATGGGATCGCAAAAGTGCGGCCAGTCGGGGGCCGCCAATGCCCCGGGGAAACCCGGGGTAGTTCTCAACCAGGTGGGCGTTCCTGATCAGGCCGCCCACCTCATCCATTTCAAAGACAACCGGTTCCAGTTCATATCTTTTCAACTGGAGGGCCGCGGCAGTCCCGGCAGGCCCGCCGCCAATAATCGCCACCTTAAATGCTCTCTCTTTTTTCATTTATCAGGTCCAGGATCTCCTGTGCCAGGACCGGCACGGCAAAGCCGTGGGAGAGGCACAACAGGGCAGAACGGTGAAACGCCAGGTTGTAGGTGGCGGTGGCGTCCACCGCCATAAACACATCATAGCCCCTCATAAAAGCGGAACGGGCGGTGGTATCGCAGCACAGGTGGGTCATCACCCCGGTGACGACGACCTGTTTTGCTTCCTTAGCTGTCAGGATACCTTCCAGGCCGGTATTGAAAAAGGCGTCATAGCGGCTCTTGTCGACCACTAGGGCCCGGCTGTCGATCAACTCGTCCGTCAGGCCGGCAAGTTCACTGTCGGGACTCAACAGCTCCTGCCACCAGGTCTTCATCTTGCCGGCATTTTTTTCCGTATTGATATGCCGGGTCTGGATGACCGGCAAACCATGACGAAAAAACACCTCTTGCAGGCTTCTAACCCGGGGGATGATGGCCGTGGCACTGGGCACAAAGGCGTGGGAAGATTCCTGCAAAAAGTACCGCTGCATATCCAGCACCAGCAGAACCGCGGCCCCGGGCACCAACTCCCATCGATGCCGGTCTCGCAAAGATAAAACGGAATCGAGCAACTGCCTGGCCCGGCCATCGATGGTGCCGCTCTTAAAATACTCCTCCTTAACCATTAAAAATCTCTCTCCCTTATGGCCAGGCCGGTCTCATAGTAGCCCAGCCTGCCAAATTTAAACGGCAAGACATACTTTGTCTTAAAATGAATGTCTAAAAACGGCGCAGCGGAAGAAGTACCAGCGGCGGGTAGGGGAAAGACGATTTGGTTGGGGCCGTATGTCAATTTGTATGTACGGGAGTGGTTGTTGAGGGCTATATTCAACTCCTGGCCTAAGCCCAGATAACGCCAGATGGGCCTGTCGAAGTCAATCAGGCTGTGGACGATCAAAACCAGCTTTTGTTTACCGGCGGCATCTCCGGGACGCCAGAGGAGCACGGCCGCCTTCTCCATGACCCTCAAAGACTTTCCTTTAATGTGCACGTCGTTATTCAACCGGCGGTCCCGGCTGCGGTATCGTCCCGCTAAATCGTTCACCGGCAGGCTGAAGCCGTTCAAATAGATGATGCCGGCCGCGGCTTCAAAAGAGGGCATATCGATGGTTTTCGCGACCTTTGAGGCGGGGATGTCGGTACCGTTGTGATCCAGCCAGGCGGTGACCTGCACAGAATTGCCTTGAAAACAAGCGGGCATATCCACCGCCACCTGGTTGGGGGAGAGACCGGCCGGCTCTCTTTCCAGGAAGGTGTACGCCGGGTTTTGAGCCTGCACATTCAGGCGCAGGGCTTGGGTCTCCTGGGGCGACAGACCCTGGCCATTCACAGCGAGGCGAGCCTCTCCCTTTACACCGGCCTTGATTGTTATGCCCGGGAGTCGGCTCAGGATTTTGCCCCGCCAATCCGGCAGGTTGATCTTTGCAGAAATGTGGGAAAAGAGCCGAAACAACCGGGTCTCCTCATAATCGTGGGCCAGGCCGTAGGTGTCCAGTTTTTTCTTCAAATATCTGCCCCGGCTGCCGATCAGGTAGATATGTCTCTCCGGCGAGTTGTATAGACGCAGCAAATAGGGTAAATAGCGTTCCAACTGGCCATTGCTGACCACCATCTCTTCCCGACTCATCAGGCCAAACAGGTAGGAATCACGATAGGTGGCGGCATACCAGGTATCGACACCTGCCCCTCTTAACCGGTTATAAAGTGCCAGCCGGTAGCCCTCTATCCTCTCCAATCGGCGGCCGAAACTCAAGTGGTGAAAGAATCCGAAGCCTATCAAAACCAGTAAAACCGGTATCCCCAGGATGAACCTTAAGCGGCCCCGTTTCAGCGGCAGCGGCCGGAACAGCAGCGCCGGTAACAGGAGGTAGAGGGGCATGAAGTAGCGGGGAATATAGGACTTTGAAAATTGGGAAAAGAGATAGATGAGCACAAATAGAACGATATTGAGGGAGATCACAAACTCAACAGATATCCTCTTTAATTGAATGGTCCTATACACGGCCCATATTACCCCCCCCAGGACTATAGCGTAAAACAGCGCCGCCAGCAGCAGCGGTGTATCCGGCGGAAATATATCGATTAATCCCTGGACCAGGTGGCGCCATTTCGGCGGCGAAAGCGCCGGCACCTGACTGTCCCGGCTGCCCCTGAAAATAAATCTCAGGTTGACAAAGTGGTGGGAGACCTCAAACAGGAGGAAGGGCAGAAGCCCCAGCAGGCCGGAGACCGCCAGGGCCCCGATCTGTTTCAGGTTCCTCTTTAACAGGATGAGCAGGATGGACAGAAGAGCGAAGACCAGGGTGATCTGGTGGTTCCAGTAGCCGAAGCCGATTATAAATCCCAGGATATAGATATAATGGGACTCATCTTTGACCACGATCTTCAAGGTCAAAAAGAGGATCAGGGCACTCAAGACGTAGACCAGGGGAAAATTGCCGCCCACACTGAAGATATTTTTCATCAAGATGCCGCCGCTGAATACATAGAAAGCAATACAGCCATAGGCCGTATATTTGTCCAGGAATTCGACCGTCCAGCGGTACTGGATAAAAATAAAGACGGAAAACAGCACCAGGGCCGTCAGGCCGAGGGTCAGTACCGACTGATCCAGCAGGCCAAAGAAGAGGGCGTTGATCAGCATATAACCGCTGCCCAGGTACAATTGGCCGTAAAAGAACAGGGGGGCGGGTTGGCCTTGCAGGAAATGACGGCTCATCAGGCCGAACACCGAATCATCGGAATTGACATAACCGGTCAGGTGGTTCAATATCGGCAGCTTCACCACCACCACCGCCGTTAGTATGGCCAGGAAAATCAAGACCGGCTGCCACCGTACCCGGGGCTTTAGCTTCATCACCAGCAGCAGCAGGCAGAGGCCGAACAGGGCCAGGAAGGGGAGAGGCGAAAT
Organism: uncultured bacterium; assembly: GCA_965603365.1. Taxonomy (GTDB): domain Bacteria; phylum Acidobacteriota; class Aminicenantia; order UBA2199; family UBA2199; genus JAHELQ01. Next base: position 52,366 of record CBFDCR010000032.1, on the reverse strand, counting down.
ATGAAGCTCTCTTAGGCCCGGATAATTATAGCGATAGAGGCAGAGGATGAACAGCGTAAAGGAGACCAACACGGCCCAGTTCAGGGCCTTACCGGAAATCCACTGAATAATCGGCCGCAGTTTAGATGTCATCTTCTATTATATCAAATTAATCGACCTTTAATAACATACTCTCCGAATGGCTGTTGAATTCGGGGGCGTACATGCACTCGATATGGGCCAGGCCGGACTGGTAGGCGCCCCGGTGCACCACCCGCACAGGGTACTCAAACACATAGGTGCCTTTGGGCAGATAATCGATAAAAAAGTGGCTGGCGGTATCTCCGGTAGATTCGTAGTAGTAGAGGCCATCCTGGAATTTGTACTGGGAGAGTACGTTCACCGGTTCTGTACCGCTGCCCCGGTGGTCTTTTAAGTGGATGTACTCCATATCCCGGTCCACCCGCAGTTCGATACGCACCTTAAGCAAATCTCCGACAGACAAAGGCCCTTTTAGGGGAGAAATAACCGGCCCCTTTTGGGTATACTCCTGTACAAATAGACGCTTCGTTAAGCGCAGCGGGTTTTGACGGTGGGGGGTGATATGGGCCACATCCTCCAGGTACTGCCAGTGAAGACCGCCCCAGCCAATGCCCTCATCCACCTTCTTGAGGGTAATCTTGCCCATGGCGGGTTTGATCTCATGGGGCAAATAATACTTCTCATAAAAACCGGTACCGGCTTCCACTTTTGGGGGTTTCACCGTCTCTCCGCCCAGCGTAACTTCCACCAGGGCATCTGAGGCCAGCAGATCTTCGCCCCGCAGCAGGAGGCTGTAAACCGCATCGGTGGTGGCTTTGGTGGTCTTCCAGTTCTGGGTCTGCTTCTGCTTCAGCAGCCAGATCTTACACTCCGCCACCGCGGCCTGATCCTGCATCACCTCGGCAAAGGCCTCGATCATCAGCGCCTGGGTCTCGATGGGGGCATGATACCACCACCAGCCAAAGCCGCTCTCCCCCCAGTAACGCCCCATCTCTTCATCCACCAGGCTCCGCTCCTTGAGGGAGCGCATGATCTTTACCGCCCCTTGCCGGCGGTCCAGGCGGTGAAGGGCCAGGGCCAGGTGGGCCTGGCTCAGGCGGCACTCCAATTGCAGCCAGTATTTTTCCGCCTGATCCAGGAAGTAATCCACCATCTGCCGGTGTTTAGCGGCCATCGGCTTGTCTGTTAAATAGAAGCTGCGGCCGTACAGGTACATGGCAATGGTGGGGGAGAGATGATCTTGATCAGACTTTTGCTGTTGTACAATCTTTTCATAAAAATCCTGGATCCAGTTGTCCAGGTAATCCAGGGCCTTGAGGGCCGGTTCCTGGGAGATCCGGCTTACGCCCAGGTGTTTGAGACGGCCAAAACCGGTAACGATGTGGAGGGTGATGAAACGACTGGCCGGGCCGCCGTCGAACCAGGGCCAGGAGCCGTCGGGATACTGCATCTTCTTAAGCCTTTCAAGGGCACTGCCCAGCTCCATCGCCAGCCTGTTTTCGTCAAACAGCAAGGCCACCTTCCGCTTGTTCTCGGTCTCGCTCTTGGCCGCCGCCAGCCAGGGGGTCTCCCGGAGGTGCACACTCTTGAGGGCCTCGTTCTTCTCCAGGGGGGACGTCAGGGCCTCGGTGCCCTTCCACAGGTCGAAGATGCGCCGGATTTTAGGATCCGATTGGGCAATCTCCTGGGCCAGGGCATTGGCATAGATGCGGCTGAAGATCTGCTCGGAGCATTCGTAGGGAAATTCCATTAAGAACGGCAGTGCCTGCACCGCATACCAGGCGGGATTGGAGACCATCTGCAAGACCAGGCGTTGGTGTTTTAAAGTGGAAGAACGGCCGGCCTTTAGCAGCTTCTTAAACCGGAACTCTTTTGTCCCCTTACCGCTGATCCACAAGGGTAAAGACTCCTGGACAAAGACATAACGGCTCAACACGGGGATGAGCCCCTCTTCGCCGTCGGAGTGAGCGGGCGTTGCCGCCACTGCCCGGTAGCCCACCATCTCCAGCCCGTCGGCGACCTCGATGGGCCAGGAATAGGAGCGGGACTGTCCGGCGGGAATCGAAAAGGAGTGCCGCTTCGCCTCATTCTTCAGTACCGGCGACAGGTCCTCTTCGCTGCGGGGATCGAAAAAGTGCAGTTCCACGGTGCCGTCAGCCGGTTCATCGCCCATATTGGTGACCTTCACCGTCATCGCCAACCGGTCGCCTTCGCGAAGAAAGCGCGGCGCCTGGGGCTGAACCATCAACTCCTTGCGGGTACGGGTAAGCCCTTCTATTTTGCCGTGGGCCAGACCTTGAGTATGGGCAAAGCCGATAAACCGCCACTGGGTCAGGGCCTCCGGCATTTTAAACTGGATGGTCACCACGCCGTCCCCGTCGCTCAACAATTGGGGATAGAAAAAGGCGGTCTCTTGCAGGTTTTTACGGGCCGATACCTTCGACAAATCGATCTCCGCCTCCCCTTCATCGCCGCCGTTCCTCTTTTTTGCCCTTGCCGCTGCCGGCGGTGCCGGAGCCTCCTCCAGCAAGGCTGCCTCGGGAACCCCTCCCGCTACGGCGCCCTCTACCCCAACCTCGGACCTCCTGGAAAAGCCGTAGCCGAAGAGATCTTCGATGATCTCGTCGGGGAAATGGCTGTAGATTTCCGGGGGCAGCTTTACCCTGGGATTCAAGCGGTCGCTGGCGGTAGTCAAAACCACCGCCTGGTTGGAAAACCGGTCCCCCAGATACGTCCGATCACGGCGGAAGATGCCGGAAAAATCACTAAAATGGTGGGGATAAAACTGATCCAGCGACACATCGTAGAGGGTGGCCACCATCTCGGCGGCCTTCACCGCCGCCTCTTTTGCGCCCGGCCCTTTGATCCGCAGGGACCAGGTCTCCTGCTGTCCCGGCTGCAGCAGGGAGCGAAAGGTTTGCCACTGGATGTCCAACCGCTTATCGAGCCAGGGCACCTTGACCTTTGTCTCTTCACGGTAACAGCGATTTTCCTTGACAAAGTGGACAACCACGGTAAATCCTCCCCTGTACGTCTCCGTTACCGGGATCGAAATGAGGCCCTGGCTGCGGCGAGCGGCAGTCCAATAGCGGTCGATCCGCCGGTTGTCCCGGAAGACCTCCACCAGCACCGGACTCTGCGCATAACCGGTACCCCACAGGGCCCGATAGCTCTCGCCTACCTGGATCTCTTCCTTTCGGGAAGCATGGTAAAAGGGAACGGCCAGCGGAAATTGTTTGTCCTCGGGACTGAATACCAGGATAGGCAGCCTGGCTTCCACCGGGTTGTCGGTCTTATCCCGGGTCTTCAACAGGGCCCGGTAGGCCCCCTTCTTCAGCTTAAATTTGATCTTACAGTCGGCGCCTTTGTCGGCGGTGATCTGAAATGGGTGCTGCCCCACCTTCTTGCCCGCCGGCCATTTCTGCCAGTCAGGGGCAGCGGAAAAGCCCTTTTCCCCAACTGAGGCCGGTGCCAACTGCTGGGGGATGGCCACCTCGCCGATCAAATCGGCGGGAACCGGCCGGTCCGGGCCCTTCAAGGCAAAAATCTCCACCACCCCTTGGGCATCCACCGCCTTGCCGTTGAGGGTGGTCACCTCCAGGGAAATCTCCACCGGCCTGGATTCCTCCTGCCAGACCTCACATTCCATGTTGGCAGTCAGGGCCGCATAGCCTGCGCGAACCTGTTCTTCGGCACTGCGGGTCTCACCGCTGCTGTCGGTGACATCGGCGTGGATGCGGAAGGTAAAGATAGGCTGCGAGGATGGCGGTACTTTCAGGTCCGGTTTGGCGGTAAACTTCAGTCTAAATTTACCCTTTTCGTCCGTCTCCAACGTGCCGTGGGCAATCTCCTGGGCCGAACCATCGATGGGCACGATACCGTACCAATACCACCAGCGGGGCAACTGCACCTGGCGGAATACCCGGTACACCACCTTTGCCCCGTCCACCGGGGCACCGGTATAGGCCTGAGCCTCACCGGCTACAGACACCTCGTCGTTTAAACGAAATTCTTGAGAGGGTATATCCAGGCTGACCTGGAATTTGGGGCGCTTGTACTCTTCGACCCGGATATGGGCGCTCCCCGCAGGGGCATCGGTGGTAATATGAAACAGGCCGGTCATGCCCCGGTCCGGCGCCGCAAAGGTGCCCTGAAAAGAGCCGAAATCGTTGGTCCGAACTCTCATCTTTGAAATCTCCCGGTCGTTCCCATCCCGGAAATAGACGGTCAACTGCCGGCCGGTTATTAACCGGTAGTCATTGACCTTTTGATCGACCTGCAGACAAATCCCCTTAAAATGGACCATCTGGCCGGGCCGGTACAGGGAACGGTCGGTAAAGAACAGGGTCTTTTCATAAGGTTGATCCTGACGGTAATAGGCGGAGGGAACATTTGCTTCGGCATATTCGCTCCCGTCCGGATGGCGAGTCACCACCATCCGCCGGCGGTAGCCGGTGGGGGAAGCAAAGGAGAAATAGCCGGACGAATCGGATTGGACCGTCTCTTTCACCTGGAAATGTCGGGATCTATGGTCATAGTCATATAAGGTCACCGCTGTCTTTTCAATGGGTTTCCCGGTTCCGTTGTCCACCACGTATCCTTCCACCCGGCTCTCCCTGCCCCGGCTGATGAGGGCCATGTGACTGACCCACAGCAAAGATTGTTGAATTTTATTCCCCTTCCCCTCCTTCAAAAAATCGGCTTTGTAACTGGCAAAGATGCGGTACAAGCCGGGCTCCAGCGGCGGCACCGTTATCAATGTTTGCTTTTCCCGGTAATCCTCGCTGGGCTGCAGCTCCGCCGTCCATTGGGCCGCCGGTTCAGACTGGAGCATCTCTAAAACCACCTGCGGTGAAATCCAGGCCAACTTCTTGCCCTCCTTTTCATCGATATAGTCCTGAAAATTATCCTTAACAATTCTAAAATTCAAAGTCTCGATATTTTTATAGGTCAGCGCCAACCGGGACGCCTGCCGGGGCGTCACCACCTGTTCGGCCTTCAACTGGTACTCCTTTTCCAGTATCCCTGCCGCCAACCTGCTGCATTTATTACCGCCCCGCGAATCGGGATAAGCTTGATGACCCTGCCGGGCAATCTTTAGGGCCTCCACCAGCCTGTTTTCACTCTTTAAAACAGAGGCCCAATAGTAGCGGGCCAGGCTGGACAGGGGGGAGTCGGTATACCGGTCGGCAATTTCCTGCAAGCGTTCCAGGTACCTTTCGGCCTTGCCCTCCCCCACCGCCGTATTCCAGACATAGTGGAGCCGGTGCAGGTCGGCATCGATCAGGGCCTCCCGGTTTTGTTTCACCTGGTGAAAGCGGATGACCTTCTGAAAGAGCAGCAGGGCCTGGTACTGGGGGGAGTCGGTATCGGTGGTCTGGGGCCGGTAGTCGAGAAAGGCCGGGACAGCGGAGAGGGCCGGGGAATCGGCCGCTATCTCGAAGGCATCCTCCGGCCTGGCTGCCGCCTGTTCCGGGCTGGTATAAAAATCGAGGGCCGCAAAAACGATAAAATCAAACAGGCTGGGCCGCAGGTTTTCCGGCAGGTTGCCCGCCTGTAAAAGTTCCCGGTATTCGCCGATGGGGACAGCCTTTAATTCCGCCTCCCGCGTTAAAGCCTCTTGATAGAGGGACGATATCTCCCGGAACAGCCGGGGCAAATCCCAGGTGGTAAAATCGTTTTCATCTTCATCCACGTTTTCCATACCGGCGGTACGGCTGCGTTCCATGAAGCGCCAGCGGTTGCGGTCATAGTAGTGCCGGAACCACTGGGCCAGCACCACCTTCATGAGCGGCTGCAAAGGCTCCGGTGCGGTTCGGATCTCCTCTCTTAAGCGGCTAATCTTAGCCTCCGGTTGATTGCCCTGGACAATCGATTCAAACACGATCTGTTTGAGTAGGGCCCGCAGCGCCTCATCGTAATCCTTTGCCCCCAGGCAAATCCCATAGATCTCTTTTAGGTGCCCGACAGCCGTCTGCGGCAGCCCGTCCTTCTCTGCCCGGGCTACTCTTTCCCACAGTTCTTGCGTATCTATTTCACTCTTAGAAGTCATCATCCCTCCAAACACAAAAATAAGGCCTATAAAAAACAGGACCCACCCATACTTTCGCCAGTTTCTCATCCTGCTTCTCCTCCCCCTATTTATACCACTTTCCCCCCCTCTTTTAAAGAGACTTTCTTTATTTTTCGCAATCTAATCCGGAGTCACCCCAAAAATAAAACCCCAAATCCCGGCCTGGTACCCGAATACCTCAAACTGGACCGGCTCAAACGCTGCCACCAGAAGTCCCGAAAAAAAGAAGAAAAAACAGAATCGACACCGGAATAATTCCCACCGCCACACCCAAACACAGGGGACGCAGATCTGCGTCCCCTACAACCTCAACAATTCACCTCACGACCTCAACGATTCAGCTTTTAATGTCAACCACTGACCGCGATTGAAGTAACAAGTGACAGGGACAGTCATTCATGACGCGAGTCGTCACCCGGGGATTATAAAAATGTTGACGCCGCATCCCATTTGGAATATCAATGTAGAGCGTTTTATTAAAACGCCCCTGCGTAGATTACTGAACGTATTACCGTTTACAAAAAAATATACGAAAAAATATATGGAACAGTCTATAAATCCGGTCCCAATCCGTTTCACTATAACTCCTGAACATAATTCCCTCTGGCGTAAATAAAACGGAACGAATCACCGTAATGTAAAAAATTAATTTTGGGGTTGGAGCGTTTCATTATTGTCTGTGACTCATCTGGTTAAGTAGTAGCTCAGGCCGAGGCCGAAGCGGAGGCCGCTGATGTTGACCTCGGCGGGCCTGTGGCTGGGGGGCAGGGGGGCGGCGGCAGGATGGTGGTATAGGTATTTGCCCACTGCATCTTCTACCATGACCAGCCGCATGTGGGTTGCGGTGCCCGACTGATCCTCCAGGGAGCCGGTAAGGTCCTCAAACTTGCAGATGGTGGCGCCGATGCGCAGCGTTAAGGCCAGGCGGCGATCCAGGAATATCTCGGCCCGGTAGGCGAAGTGGGCGCCCAGCCTGGTGGTTTTAAAGCGGCCGCTTTGTTCAACTGTCTCCCCTGCACCGCTTTGGCTGTATTGGTAATCGACACTGCCCCGGTAAAAATCGATGCCGGCGGCAAATTTAAAGAAGACCATCCGGGAGAGAGGTATCTTGTAAAACAGCTCCAGCGGGATCGAGGCGGCCGATAACTTCAGCCTCTGGCTAAAAGCGGTGTCCGGGGAGTCCCACCCCTGTTCAAAGATACTGCCGGGGTAGTGCTGGTAACCGACGCTCATGCCGATTTTACGGGCTTTGGGCAGGTTGTACTGGGCGGTGAGATAGAGGTCATAATAGGACGAACCGTTGATATTATTGGTAGAGCCGTTAAAACCGGGGATTTCGTTTAGGGCTTCGGCATATTGTTTGGTAAGGTCGAAGTCCTCTAAAATCCATGAACCCCGCCCGGTTTCGAGGCTGATGCCGATTCGCCATTTTTGGGCGGGACCCTCTATTGGCCCGGTCTGTCCCGTTAATCCCAGGCCGAATGCCAGTACGAACAACCAGATGTTGAAATTCTTATTAATCTTTTTTTTCATTCTTCATGTCCTGTTTTTCCAGTTTTAGCCAATGATGACTGTATATTACACCACAAATAAAACAAAAAATCAAAAAAAATTGGCCTAGAGGTGACCGAACTTCAGCCCCTTATTGACAACTCGTTTGCAGGTGTTTAAAATGGTGCCATGAAACGCAAGAGGATGTTTATTTTCGGGGTGATTTTTTTAGTGGTGGGTTCCTGTACCGTATTCTCCCTGTCGGTGAAGCTGCGCTGGGTGGAGGTGTATGTCAGCCTCCAGCAGAACGGCGTCGGCGATGTCACCTACATCACCGACTGGGACATCCTGTCCGGCACCATGGGCGGATTTTACCTCGAGGGCATCGGCAGCGACCCCCGCTTTAACTTTGAAAAGAGCCGTATCCTGTTTAACGGTAAAAGTTACCCGGTGTCCATTAAACGGGTGGCCTCAGGCAAGTACGATGTCTATTACCCCCAGCGGGTGGGCCCGGGGGAGGCGAAGTACATCGTGAACTTCACCATCAATTTTGTTAGGGAGGGCAATCTGGGCCTGACCCGCAGTGACGAACACGGCGAGTTGGTTTACTTTAATTGGGCTCCCACCCAGTGGGAGTACCCGCTGGAGCACCAGACCATTTATATTTATACCCCCATCCCGGTGGACCGGGAGAAGATATCCTTCGAAGAGGTGGCGGCCAATGGCTGGGTGCTGACCGAGCCTTTCATGAATGAATACTACCGGATCGATTATTTTGGCCAGGAGTGGCAGGGTAAACGGTTCCTGTCGTTCCTGGTACACCGGCCGGCCCCGGGCTCCCGCTACCACATGAAGGTGCAGTTCTATTTGCCCCGGCAGCACTTTCACCTCGCCGCGGCGGTTCCCTCCACCACCCCGACCTCTCAGCCTGCCGACTATTCCCCAGCGGCAAAAAAGGGGCCCTCCTTGATCCATTTCCTGATTTTAAACGGCTTCCTGGCACTGCTCTCCCCCTTTATCGCCGGTAAGGTAAAAAAACGGCGAACCATGCTGGCCGAACTGGATGAGTTTCAGTGGGTGTCGTCGGAGTGGGTGCCGCCGCGGGTGAGAGTGCCGGAGGCCCGGATCAAGGGCAAGGTGGCGGAGCTGGACGACGTGGAGGCCCTGTTTTTTGTAGGGGTCTCTTTTAGCGAGCTTTGCTCCCTGATCAACCACCTGCTGGAGCAAAAGGGAGTGATCGAAGTGGCGGGTGTCGACCCACCGGTGATCCGGCGAATCGCTAAGGGTAAGGCCGGTCTCAGCTACTATGAACAGGAGTATCTCAACTGCTATGATCGCAAAGGGGGACTGATTAAAGGCGCGTTTCAATCGCTGGTGCGGCAGTTGGCCACCGGGGTCTCGGAGAAGACCTGGGATGCCGACCTGGCGGCCACCCGGAAATTTTACCTGGACCGCTTCCGGCAAATGATCCCGGCCAAAGGAGACTATAAAAGAGGGCGGCAGCAGGATGACCAGGTGGGCGGTCTGTTTATCAGGTACCACTACCCCCACCTCCGTTTCCTGGAGTCCGAGGATCTGGCCGGTCAGGGGCAGGTCAATTATGAAGGGGTGATGCAGTCGGAGGCCTGCCATTCCGCCTGTTTTTCCCACGATGCCTGTCACTCAGCCTGTCACTCGGCCTGTCACTCAGCCTGTCACTCGGCCTGTCATTCTGCCTGCCACTCGGCCTGTCACTCAGCTTGCGTGTCCGGGGGCGCCCATTGAAGCAGACTGTCTCCGATTCAAAGCAGTTGGACCGGCTGTTTAGCGGGTTAAGGGAGCGTATCTTCATCCGGGAGGAAGATCATTCCTTGATCCTGCCCCCCAACCAGGTCTATTCGTTAAATCCGACTGCCTTCAGGGTGCTGGATTTCCTGCAAAAGGGGGGGGCGGCAGCCCGGATACTGGAGGCGGTGCCCCGGTCAGAAACGGCCTATGCGGATATCGAGGATCTGTTAACGGGCATTCACCGCCTCATCAAGGGTGAAATCGATGCCGCCACGCCGGGGCTGGAGTTCCTGGAGTTTAAGAAGGAATTTTACACCTACCCGGTGCTGTCGGAGTTTGCTCTTACCTACCGCTGCAATCTACGCTGCCGGTTCTGTTACCTGACGGGCGATATCGGCCGGGAGCTGAGTACCCGCCGGGCCAAAAAGATTATCCATAAGATCAAAAACGAGGCCAAAGTCCCCTTTGTCAGCTTTACCGGCGGGGAACCGCTGTTAAGAAGAGACATCGAGGCGCTGACTGCCTATGCCCGGGAGATCGGCCTCAAGGTAAACCTGATCTCCAACGGTATCTTGTTGTCGAAGGCGAGGGTAGCGACGTTGAAACAGGCGGGATTGGGCAGTGCCCAGATCAGCCTGGAGGCGCCGTCGCCGGAGCTGCACAACCGCTTGACCGGTGCCGACTCCTTCAACCGCACCGTCCAGGGGATTCAAAACCTGCTGGAGGCGGGTATCTATGTCCACACCAATACCACCGTCAACCGGGAAAATTACCGCTGTATGAAGCACTATCCCGCCTTTTTAAAAGACATCGGGGTGAAGAAATTTTCCGCCAACCTGATCATCCCGGTGGGCCGGGCCGGGGAGAATGCGGCCCTATGGTTGGACTACCGGGAGATCGGCCCGGTGATCCGGGAGTTGAAGGCGGCGGCCGAGGCAGAGGGGGTGGAGTTTGTCTGGTACTCGCCGCTGCCCTATTGTGTGTTTAATCCCATGGCGAAGGGAATGGGGGTATCTTCCTGTGCCGCCTGTCACGGCCTCTTAAGTGTCGACCCCGGCGGCGAGGTGCGGCCCTGTTCCAGCTATCCCCAAACCCTGGGCAACTGGCTGAAGCGGGATTTCAAATCCCTGTGGTTTTCCCCCCAGGCCCTCTACTTCCGCCGGATGCACTACCTGCCGGAGACCTGCCGGGGCTGTGAAAAGAGAGAGATCTGTGCCGGGGCCTGTCCCCTGTACTGGCAAGCACGAGGTTGTCATGAAATCGCAAGTTAAAGATTTTATTTTTGGGAATAAGATTCCCCTGTTACTGAGAATTGTGGTGAGCTTTTTCCTGGTATCCTTAGCCTTTTACCTGCAGTGGCTGGGGGAGACCGGGGCCATTGGCCTGGGTTTTTTCCTGATGCTCCTGTTCGTACTGTTTAACTGGGTCAGGAAGGTGGATGTGAAGAAGGAGTTTTATTCCCGGCAGCGGGAGTGGAAGCCCACCAGCCGGGCGGAGTTTATCGAGGCTTACCGGAAGATCAAAAAGACCGCCCGCTTTGTCAATACCAGTGCCTCGGGGATTGTCTATGTGGTGGTCATCGTGGTGCTGTCTTTCATCCTGATTCCCCTGCTGGAGGAATTTTATCGGGATTTGTCCCGGGAGATCATTTTCCTGGCCGTCGATCTCTTCTTGATCGGCTTCGTGGTGTTCAGCTCCGGCAACCGCACCATCTGGAATCCACCGGGACTCAAGATGAAACTGGAATGGCTGCTCTTTGCCGATGCCCTGGTGAACAAGAACTGGCCCGGCGGTCTGGTGGTGGAGCCGCAGTTTTACGTGGAAGAGAAGCAGGATCAATATGTGCCGCTGGATGCCAAGCTGATGGTGAATGTGAAGGGGAAGCCGCCGCCGGGTCTGCTGGGTCTCCAATATTCCCTCTCCCTTAACTCCGTTCAGAATAAGAAGTACCCCTATTTTTACGGGGTGGTGGTGGCCCGCCGGGAATTCGGTTTAAGACAAAAATTTGCGGCAATCGACGGCTCCCATAAGGCTGCCGCGCTGCGGCACTCACTCCTCATGCAGTTTAAGCAGCAGAAGGACGGTATCGATATCGTGGTGATTCGCCAGGATACCGATACCGCCAAAGGCTACTACACCCCTAAAAAGGCGATCCAACAGCTCATTACCCTGTCGGTTAATATACTCCGGAGCCTGAGCTGAAGGCAGCCTTTACCTGCCCATTTTGTTGTACAGGAACTTGAAGAATTCGAAGTCGGTGGTCAGGATTTTTCTCATCTGGGGCAGCAGCTTCTGGTACTCCACCAATGCCATCCAGAAGTCGGCAAATTCCGGGTTTAAACTGTAGGAGCGGTTGCGGATTTCCAGTGCTTCGCCGTCGGCCTTGGCCTTAAACTCTTTGGCCTGCCGTTCGGCATCGGAGCGGATGGTGCGCAGTTCCTTCTCCATCTGCCCCAGCCAGCGGGCCTTTTTCCCTTCACCGTCGGAACGGAAGGCCTGGGCGATCTGGCTCCTCTCCTTGATCATGCGGTTGTACACACTCTGGGTGAGGTCTTCGGAGTATTTGATCTGGCGGACGATGATGTCGATCAGTTCGATGCCGTACTTGGGGGTGTTTTGCCGGGCCTCGGTGAGCATCTCTTCCGATAGCATCTTACGGCCTATTTTAATCTCCTCGTATTTGGCAACGGTGAAGGTGGAGGAGATCAGGGAGATATCCTGGGATTCGCCCTCTTCGCCCTCCACCTGGCTCTGGGTGCGAAACACATCTTTACGTTCGATTTCGTTGATGACATTGGAGTTGCGTACCGCCTCCCGCAGGGAGTTGCGGGCAACGATCTTGCGTACACTGGAATCGATGACATCGTCCAGCCGGGAGTGGGCCTGGGCAATGCTGCCCACCGACTCGTAAAACAGTTGGATATCCGTAATCCGCCAGCGGGCGGTGGCATCCACCCAGATAAATTGATTCTCCGCCGTGGGCAGCCGCTGGGCATCGCCGTCCCAGGATAGAATTTTCTTGGGGTACTTGACCACGTTGTCCACGATGGGCATCTTGAGTTTTAAGCCTGCCTCGGTTTCGGTCTTGACGATCTTACCGAAGCGGGTGACCACCGCCTGCTCCCCCTCTTTAACGATGTAGTAAGGGCCCATCAGGAGAAAGAGGATGAGCAGCACAAGGACGATGACAAAAGTGATTCTGGCGCCTTTCATTATTCACCTCCCTTTTTGTCTTGCAGTGATTTGAAGGGGATAAAGTTGCTCAGTTTCTTATCGATGAGGTCGGTTCCTTCGATATTTTGCAAAATGTCTTCGAACATTTCGTAGTACAACCGGGTGCGGGTAATCTGGGGATTCTTCCGGTACTCAGTGTAGACCGCCAGGAAGCGGGCGATGTCGCCCTTGGCCTGGTTGACCTTCTCGGCGGCGTAGCCCTCGGCCTCCTGGATAACTTTCTGCGCCTCGCCACGGGCCCGGGGGATGGCATTGTTGTAAGCCTCCTTGCCTTCGTTAATTAAACGGCTGCGGTCCTGGATGGCCTTGTTGACATCCTCGAAGGCATCCTGCACCGACCCGGCCGGCGGCACGATATCCTGGAGCTTCACGGTGGTGACCCGTACCCCCAGTTTGTACTGATCGAACAAGTCGTTCATCATGTCCTGTCCCTTTTGTTCGATGCTAGTTCTTTCGTTGCCGATGACGTCGAAGATGGTACGGTCGCCCACCAGCAGATTGACGACCGATTGGGAGATGTCGCGAATGGTCTTCTGCTGGTTTTCCACGTTGAAGAGCCAGAAGCGGGGATTCCCGATCCGGTACTGGATGACCCACTGCACATCTACAATATTGAGATCCCCGGTGAGCATCAGGGACTCCTCCGGGTACTCCCTGGCGGAATAGACGGTGGTGACCCCGGGACGCTCGGTCCGGTAGCCGAATTCTTCTTTCAGTACCCGCTGGGTGGGGACATTGAAGTTTTTCTCGATGCCGAAGGGCAGTTTAAATTGCAGTCCCGGCCCGGTGATGCGGTTGTATTGCCCCAACAGCAGTACCACCGCCTCCTCTTTCTGATCCACCATATAGACACTGGAAAAGGCGGCGATGATGATAAATAGGCCCAGAATGATCAGGCCGATTCGTTTGGGGGTAAACTTTTTCTGAAATTGTTCCAGGTCAATGACATTGTCTGCCATGTTACCTCCTTATCTTCTTTTCTCTATTTATTTTTTAACAATATAAATATGACACAAACGGCAGTAAAATACAAGTCAAAGGGGAACTTTTCGGTTGATATATCTATATATAATGTTGGCGGCCAGTCTGTTGCCGGCGATATTCCAGTGGGAGTCGTGGGGTTTGTAGAGTCTCTGGGTGGCGGAAACCTTTTTAAAGATATCCAGCAGGTCGATGTGGTCGATGTGATGGGCCGCCAATTCCTGCCCGAGGCAGCGGTTGGGAAAGGTGAAGTCAAATTCCCCTTCCTTCACATTTTCCTTGACCCTTAATTGCAGGTGAGCGTTGATCTGGACTTCATCGGGGATCATCACCAGGAGTAATTGGATTTCCCTTTGGTCGCAGATCTTTTTCATTTTTTCTATACTCTCAAATGTATCGGCCAATGTCTGGCGAAAATTTTCGCGCCAATCAGCTCGAAAGATTATACTGCGATCCGTCTCTATTTTTAAGAATGTTTTGTCATCGAGGGTGGGTTTGTAGTCCTGGTAGACCGGCCTTTTGTGAAATAACTGTCCATCCCGGATCTTTGAGAGGGTGAACAGGTATTTTACAAATGTCGCCACATACGAGCAGGAATACCAGGGCCGTGGGCAGGGTTTATCGATAAAATCGTTGCCCATGAAAAAGCTCAGAATCACCATATCGGGTTTTAAGGCCAGCCCCTCTCTGAGGAGAATAGAGAGGTAATCATGGGGGCAAGTACCGGGAATACCCATGTTGATCACCTCAAATTGCCTGGTCTTCTGGTTTAATTTTTTCTCCAATAGGGTAAGATAGTTGTAGCGGTAGGGCACCACCCCAAAGGTAAATGAATCGCCGATCCCCACTATCCGGTATATCTCCGGGTCTCTCTTTATGGCGTATTCCACATCTTTGAAGCCCCGGGAATTTAATCTAAATTTATAATCCGGGCCAAAGGGTTTACCCCTGAACCGGTTGTAGGAATCGTCATAAAAGATCATCGACGGTCGAATCTCGTTGTAGATTCTAAACACGATTTCCGCCAGCAAAATCGTCACCATGACGGCGATCAATATTTTAAACGACATCTTAAAGATCTTTTTTATCTTCTCCATTCAATTTTACCTTAATGCCTTTTCCTGCCGCACCTCATCTCCTATCATTGGCCAATATCAAAACCTTTATAACAGAGTTCACATTTTCTGTCAATCAACCATCCAAAATTTTCGCCCGTCCCCAAATCTCTCAAATATCGCCGCCGAGGGGCGTAGAACCTCCAGCGAGAGTTGTTAATGCTCATTGACGCGGCCCAACCTTTCATTCGCAGGCCGTGCTCCCCCGTGCATGGTTCGTCTGGTTCGTGGTTCGAATACGAACGGTTCTCGGAACCCGGCGGCTACGAAAAGTTACTCCGGGCTCTGGGGAGAAAGAGACAAAATTGGGGGGGATGAAAGATTTTGGGGTTTGGTGCTTGAAATTAATTGGATTTAAGTATAAAATAGGTTTTACACCTGGAGAGGTGTCCGAGTGGCTTAAGGAGCACGCTTGGAAAGCGTGTGTGCTGGAGACGGTACCGTGGGTTCGAATCCCACCCTCTCCGTTTGGTGTGTAAGTAGAATATATGACGATAAAAAATAAAAAGGAATATATAGGGTCCAGGAGCCTGACAATGCGGGCCTGTGAACTGTGTCAGGACCGAGAGGTAGCAGCACTAAGCAGTGATCCGTATGTGTTCGGGATGTCCTGGGCCTTTTCATATACATTGCAAATTGCAAAACAGCCATTGCAAAATGCAAACAGTTTGCGTATGACGAATTACGAAAAATGTATTTAGCCTTAGCTCGCAAGTACCGGCCCCAGACCTTTAAGGAACTGATCGGCCAGCCCCACGTCATCCGTACCCTGCAAAATGCCATCAGCATGAATAAACTCTACCCGGCCCTGATCTTTTCCGGCATGAAAGGGGTGGGCAAGACCTCGGCCGCCCGGATACTGGCCAAGTCCCTCAACTGCCTGAAGGGCCCGGCCGTAGAACCCTGCAATGAGTGTGAGATTTGTACCGAGATCACCGGGGATAAATCGCCCGACTACATTGAAATAGACGGCGCCTCCAACAACGGGGTCGAGGAGGTGCGAACCCTGCGGGAAACCGTTAAATACAAACCCATTAAAAACCGGTACCGGGTGGTGGTGATCGATGAGGTTCACATGTTGTCCACCTCGGCCTGGAATGCCCTGTTGAAAACCGTTGAAGAACCCCCGCCCCATACCTATTTTGTCATGGCCACCACCGACTTTCACAAGATACCGGCTACTATTGTGTCCCGTTGTCAGCACTTTGAGTTCAAGCGGATACCCTATGAGATCGTCAAGACCCTGCTGAAGGAAATTAGTGAGAAGGAGAAGATAAAAATTTCCGATTATGCCCTGTATCTCATTGCCAGATCTGCGGACGGCAGTCTGCGGGATGCCAAGAAGATACTGGACCAATCCATCGCCCTGTCCAGCGGTAATGTTCAGGACAGTGACGTCATCGATATTTTAGGGATTATCGAAGAGGAGATCTTTATGGATCTCACCCGCAGTATTCTGAACCAAAACAGGAAAGAGATCATCGAGAAGATCAATGCCCTGGCCGAGAGGGGGGTGGATTTGCGATTTTTCTTCGGAGAATATTTAAAATTTTTCCGGGATCTGATTATTTTGAAGTCCTTAAACGAATCGGAGGGTCTTCATAATTTAAATCCGGAGAATATACCGGAACTGCGGGAGATGATTAAGGATGTGAAGGATGTAGAACTATTGAGATACTTCAATGCCGCCAAGGAACTGGAAATGACCATGAAGTATACCGAGAATCCCAGAATCATGCTGGAGTATTTCTTTTTGAAACTCTCCTATTTTCCTTCATTGATCGCCATCGAAGACGTAATAACAAAGATCGGTTCCGGCAAAGTCAATCCCCCACCCGTGAATTTCCCTAAAGGTGATGCTCCCCCTAAAGTGGAGGCGGTCTCCTCTCAATTGACTAAAGAAAAAGAGATAGAGGGAGATGTTTCCGCGGTTCAAGTAAAAAACCTGCTGCTGGAACACATTGGCAACCACGAACCCCGGTTGAAAGCGGCCTTGAGCGGGGCTTCCTTTTTTTTGAATGGCGAGATCCTGTTGATTGAACTGTCGGCGGGCCAGGAACATCTTGAAAAAGTCATTACGGCGAATAGAGATTATTTAAATAAGCAGTTGTTGAATGTAGGCAATTGGAAATTTGAGATCGATGTGCAGGTCAAGCAAGTACAGGCAAAGGAAGTAAAAGAGAACGACGATAAAAAGGCCAAAATTGCGGAATTGGGTAAAGATGAAAAAATCACCAGCCTCATGGATACCATTAAAGGTAAAATCGTAACCATTGAGGATGTGAAAGAGGAACTAAAAGGAGGAAATAATGCCTAAGATACCCAATATGAATCAAATGTTGAAGGCGGCTCAAAGTATGGCCAAGGAAATGGAAGAGAAGATGGGTAATTTAGAGGTGGAGGGTAATGCCGGCGGCGGAATGGTCAAGGCGGTGATGAATGGTCACAAGAATCTGTTATCTCTGACCATTTCTCCGGAAGTGGTGGATCCCGATGATATAGAGATGCTGCAAGATTTAGTCATCTCGGCCGTCAACGATGCCCAGTCCAGGGTAGATGAGGAATTGAAGGGCAGCCTGGGTGGCCTTCCGGGTATGCCCGGTGGTTTCCCCTTCGGATAATTTTATTATGTACAATTTTACGCCGCCGGTAGCCAGGCTGATCGAAGAGTTAAAAAAAATACCCGGAATCGGCCGAAAGTCTGCCCAGAGAATTAGTTTTTATCTTTTAAAATCGACGAAGCAAGGTGCCCTGGCGCTGGCGTCGGCCATTGTCGAGGCAGCAGAAAAGACCAGGTTTTGTCCCCTCTGCAATACCATCACGATTCAGGAAATCTGTGAGATCTGTTCGGATCCCAAAAGGGACAGTACCCAGATATGTATTGTTGAGGAGCCTTTTAACATCTATTCCATCGAGCGCACTAATTTATATAACGGATTATATCACGTACTGCACGGTAATTTGTCCCCCATCAAGGGTATCGGTCCCGATGAATTGAAGATATCGGGTCTGGAAAAGAGAGTGGCGAAAGGGAATGTAGAGGAGGCCATTCTGGCCACCAGCCCCACCACCGAGGGGAATGCCACCGCCTATTATTTGACAGAATTATTAAGAAAGTATAAAATTAAGATTACCCGGATTGCCCTGGGGCTTCCGGTTGGCGCAGATATGGATTATGTGGATTCCGTAACCATAGCCAAAGCCTTTGAAGGCAGAATGGAGATATAGTTACAAACAGCAGATGAGTACGACCGTTGAGATTAAGTGGTTTGGACAAGCTGGCCATGGTGTATTAACCGCGGCCCGTACGCTGGCCAGGATTTTTGCTTCGGAAGGCAGATATGTGCAGTCTCTGTTTGAGTTGAGTTTGCAGCAGCGGGGAGTGCCGGTAATGGCCTTTAACCGGGTTTCCGATGACCCGATTCGACTTCATTCATGGGCAGAGCAGGTTGATGTAGTGGCCATTATCGATTCGCCCCAATTTTTTTCCCCCGATTTTGTGAACCTTCGGAAGGAGAGTACGGCTTTTGTCATTAATTCTCCGGCAGATCCGGATATGATTAAAAAAAAGTTCGACTTGCCAGGCAATTCGGTTTATACGCTGGATGCCCATACGATTTCCAGGGAAGAGATTGGCCGGGTGATACCGGGAATTTCCATTTTATCCATTGTATTGATCCATTTAAATATGATTTCCCTTGACGATTATAAACGCCGTTTACAGGAGTGTCTATCTTTACAATTTGACAAGGACATAGTGGAGGACAATATGAGGTCCTTTAACCGGGCCGTGAGCGAGGTGAATAAACGATGAGTTTGAAAGCCTGGCAGGATATGGCACTCGGTGGTGTCAATTACGATATAGGCAGCTCCCTGAAAAGTAGAGATAATTATTCCAGGCATGATTTAAGACCTGAATTTAATCCGGAAAATTGTATTAATTGCTTTTTTTGCTGGGTATTTTGTCCGGAAAATGCTATAATCCTGGAAAATGAACAGGTTAGTGGTATTAACTATGATTATTGCAAAGGCTGCGGCATATGTGCTAATGAGTGTCCAGTGCAAAAG
Organism: uncultured bacterium; assembly: GCA_965603365.1. Lineage (GTDB taxonomy): Bacteria > Acidobacteriota > Aminicenantia > UBA2199 > UBA2199 > JAHELQ01. The sequence continues at coordinate 33,616 of CBFDCR010000032.1, read as the reverse complement.
GAACCGGAACCCCTGCTCATGGTTAAGGAAAAACCTGAAATTTAGATGAGGTAGGAATGTCGGTGATGAAGGTTCTCAGTGGAAATTCGGCAGTTGCCAATGCCGTAAAGCAGTTGAAGCCGGATGTAGTCGTTTCCTGTCCGATAATGCCCTCATCATCGATTCTTGAAGACATCGCCTCTTTTGTCGCCGGCGGAGAATTGGACACGGAATTTTTGAATGCAGAGTCTGAATCCAGTGCCATTAGTAACTGTATTGGTGCTTCTGCCGCCGGGGGCCGGGTATTTACCGCCACTGCCTCCAGGGGCCTGTCTTTGATGCAGGAATTTCTCTTTGTGGCTTCATCTTTGCGGCTGCCTATTGTAATCGGAGTGAGCAATCGGGCCTTATCCGCGCCTTTGAATATTTATGCCGATCATTCGGATACAATGGCTCAACGGGATTGCGGCTGGATTCAGATTTATTCTGAGAATTCCCAGGAGGCCTATGATAATATCATTCAGGCCTTCAAGATCGCCGAACATGAGGATGTACGAACCCCGGTAATGGTGGGCCAGGATGGCCTGGTGACGTCTCATTCGCTGGAAAATATACAGATAGAGGCCAATGAAGAAGTCGGTGATTTTGTCGATCGATTTAATTCTTCCTATTCTCTGATTGATACGGATAATCCCAGGATCGTTGGTTCCCTGGCCATGCCGGATTATTATTTTGAACACAAAATAAACCAGATGCAGGGGATCGAAAATTCCCGAAGAGTTATAAAGGATATCGGCAAAGAATTTGGCGATCGTTTTGGGCGCTATTACAGCTATTTTGAGTCTTATAAATTGGAAGATGCAGATTATGCCCTGGTGTTAATGGGTTCAGCCGCTGGTACGGCGAAAGAGGTGGTAGATCGACTGAGAAGTAAGGGTGAAAGCTTTGGGATTTTAAAGATGAGGGTGTTTCGACCCTTTCCGCACTATGAATTGAGAGAATCCCTTTCCCGGTTGAAAGCCATTGCCGTGCTGGATAGGGTTTTTGCTCCCGGTACTTTTGGCGGACCGCTGTTTGCTGAAATCAGATCGGTTCTTTATGACCTCGAAGAAAGGCCAATTATTTGCCCTTATACTTACGGTTTGGGAGGCAGAGACATTGGTATGAGACATCTTGAGGATGTTTTTTCGGATTTAAAGGTCAATTGCCGGGAGGGTAATAAAAATCCTGAAGAGAAGTATGTGAACTTAAGAGAATAGCATGGTTGCCCTGAAAGAGCTCAGCAGAAAGGAAGATTTTTTTGTTTCGGGGCACAAACTCTGCGCCGGCTGCGGTATTCCTGTTATCCTGAAATTGGTATTACGGGCTTCTAAATATCCCATCGTGGTTGCCAATGCCAGCGGTTGTTTGGCCGCTGGGTCGGCTTACTTTCCCCAGAACTCCTGGAAAATAAACTGGATTCATGGCGGTTCTGGAAATGCCTCAGCAGTCATATCAGGGATTGAGACCATGTATAAGTCTTTAAAAAAGCAAGGGAAGTTAGCCGATCATAAAGAGATCAATTTTTTAGCGATAGGTGGAGACGGCGCCACCTATGATCGGGGCCTGGGCTCTCTTTCCGGTGCGATTGAGAGGGGACATGACTTCGTTTATCTTTGTTTAGATAATCAGGCCAATGCCTGTTCCGGTGGGCAGCGATCATCCGCTTCTCCTATGGGGGCAGCCACCAGGACGACGCCGGCGGGAAGCGTACTACCGGGTAAAATGCAATTGGAGAAGAAACTCTCCAGAATAGTAGCTGCCCACAAGGTGGCTTATACCGCCCAGGCTTCTCCCTGGAATTGGCAGGATTTATATAAGAAGGCTCAAAAGGCTTTTGAGGTCGAGGGACCGGCCTTTTTGAATGTTTTAACTCCCTGCCCGACGGTCTGGAAGTTCCCTACCGAAAAGTCGGTGCAGTTAACTAAGGTCGCTGCCGATACGTGCCTGTGGCCGATTTACGAAGTCTTTGGAGATAGAACAACGATCAATTACAGGCCCCCCAAAAGGGTCTCCGTTACACAGTGGTTTGAGCTTCAAGGTAGATTCAAACATCTACTGAAGGCAGAAAATAAATGGATTTTAGAAGAAATCCAGGACGAAATTGATAAGGATTGGGAATGGTTGATTTCCCAGGAAAATAAGGGTAAACTTAACTAAGATGCAGGAAAATTTTATAATTTACAACGAAGAGTATGTTTTGATTAAAAGCATTCTGAATGACCTTAAAAAGGATACGAAGTCGGAGATTGTTTTCATCACCGATACCGAGGGCCATTGTATCGCTTCGACTGGCGAACTGGAAGACACCTATCTGAATTCAATTTCTTCATTGATTGCCGGTAGTATATCAGCGGTAAACAGCATTGCCCAGATGCTCAAGATCGATAAGTTTGCCAATGTCCTGACCGAGTCTTCAGACAAGAGCCTATATGTTTCTTTAATCAACGATCGTACCATGCTGATCATCATTTTTGATAAAACGGCCAATCTCGGCCTGGTCCGGTTCCGGGTTAAAACAGCTACTAAGGAATTGGGCGATGTGTTTGTAACCATCAATGAGAAGTTGAAGTCCGATGTGTTTAAGGGAAACATCTCACCCTTTGAAGGGGTTTCCGATGAAGATATTGATGAAATATTTGGAGATTAAAATTGTCGTTCCTTAACTATTCCACTAAAGAAATAAATTTTAAGATTGTGTATTACGGTCCCGGGTTGAGCGGAAAGACAACCAATATAAAGTATATTTACGAAAAAATTCGCTCCGACAACAAAGGTAAACTGGTCAGTCTCTCCACCGAAACGGAGCGGACTTTGTTTTTCGATTTTTTCCCACTTGATCTCGGTTCGGTGAAGGGATACAAAGTTAAATTCCACCTGTATACGGTGCCCGGACAGATTTATTACAGCAGCTCGCGAAAGTTGATTCTGAAAGGTGTCGACGGCCTGGTCTTTGTGGCCGACTCCCAGAGGGAACGATTTGAAGCCAATATTGAAAGTATTGATGACATGATGGAGAACCTGAAGGAGTACAAAATTGATTTCACTGCCTTACCTTATGTGCTGCAGTTGAATAAGAGAGATCTACCCAATATTTCCCCGGTTGATGAGATGATCGCCTCTCTGAGAAGAAAGGATGAACCGGTGGTGGAAGCCATCGCCAACCAGGGCCAGGGGGTGATCGATACCTTAAAGGGTATTTCCAAGTTGGTCATGATCGATGTGAAGAAAAAATTGCAGTAGGCCTCAAAAATGAAAGGAAAAACCGTTATTGAGAAAATATTTCAACTTCATTCCCAGGAAGAGATTGCCCCGGGTCGCATTGTCTGGATCGATCTGGATGTAGTAACTGCCAGGGATTTTGCCGGGCCCAACGTTGTCAAGAATTTCAGAAAATATTACCAGGGCCAGAAGGTCTTTGATCGTAAAAAAATTTTTTTCACCTTTGATTTAACTGTTCCCCCCAAGACCATACAATATGCCAACAATCAGCAAATTTGCCGGGAATTTGCCCGGGACCAGGGTATCAGGGTGTTTGATGTGGATCAGGGGATCGGCACCCACACTTTAATGGAAAACGGACTATCCCTTCCCGGTTCCGTTGTGGTGGGTACAGATAGCCATATGAATATTCTGGGCGCCTTTAATTGCTTTGGGCAGGGGATGGGGGATGTGGACATTGCCTTTGGCTACCGTTATGGCCGTACCTGGTTTGAGGTCCCCGAGACTGCCAAAGTTATCATTAAGGGTACCCCCCAAAGGACATTTACGGCCAAAGATTTGACACTAAAAATCCTCGGGGTCTTGCAGACCCATCGGGTCCTGGGAAAGGCAGTCGAGTTTTACGGCGAGCAGATCGAAAATCTCGATATAACCGGGAGAATGACGCTGCTGAGTATGATAACCGAGATGGGGGGCATCGTGGGTTTTATCCCTTTTAATCCTAACACCGTTGGCCAGATTAAGTCGATGAGTGGCCTCACCACTCTGCCGGCAGAGATCAGGGCCGATGATGATGCCCAATATGCCGAGACCATCGAGATCGATATAGCCGATATCGAAGCCATCGTTTCCGTTCCGCCCTATCCCCACCATGTCAGGGAAGTATCGGAATTGGGACGGGTGAAGGTTGATTTCGGTTTTGTCGGCTCCTGTACCAACGGCAGGACTGAAGATATTGAGAAGATCTGGAAGATATTAAGAGGTAAACACATTGCCGAGGGAGTCCGGCTGGCCGTTGTACCGGCCACCCAGAAGGTCTACAGGGAGACCATGGAGCGGGGGATGTTGGCCGATCTATTTAAAGCCGGGGCCATTATTTCCAATCCCGGCTGCGGCGGTTGTGCCCAGGGCCATATTGGCATGACCGGCAAGGGTGAGGTAATGGTTTCCACCGGTAATCGAAACTTCCCCGGTAAACAGGGGGATGGCGACAATTACCTGGCCTCCCCTGAGGTGGTGGCTTATTCAGTGCTGAACGGATATATATCGCCAGGGGAGAAGTGTGAATGATGGACTATGCAATAAAGGGCAGAGTGCTGCTCGTTACCGATTCCGAGGGTCGACTGATCGCAGACATCGATACGGACCAGATATTTCACAATGCCCATCTGCACATTACCGACATCAACGAAATGGGAAGGTATGCCTTCGGTAATCTGGAGGGCTGGAGGGATTTCCCCAAAATCGCTCAACCTGGAGATATAGTGGTGGCGGGTAAAAATTTTGGTTCCGGTTCTTCCCGCCAACAAGCGGTGGACTGTTTCAAAGCCCTGGGTATTCGCTTAATCATTGCCGAGTCCTTCGGTGCTATATATAAACGCAATGCCATCAATTCGGGCTTTCCCATAATGGTTTCGGATAATATTTCTGATCTGACAGCTAAAAAACAGATTGCCCATAGGCAAAATATAAAAATCGATCTGCTGTCTGGAAAATGGCAAAATCTCGACACCGGCGAAGCGTTTGTCATCACCCCATTTTCCAGAGTGCAAAAGGATATTTATGATAAGGGTTCACTCTTGAGTATATAAATGGACAAAGTGAGTTTTTTGCTTTATAGTATTGACTTTTCAAGGAATTTAAGGTAAATTCAATTTTTACTAAGGAGGCACGAAGAAAAGATGAACAAGAATGAATTGGCGATTAAGATGGTTGAAGATGCCAGTATTACAAAGGGCAATGCCCTGAAGGTTATAGACACGATGATTGAAGTCATGTCCGACGAATTAGCTAAGAATGATGGGAAAATAACCCTGGTGGGTTTTGGGACGTTTAAGACCACTGTGAAGAAGAAAAAGAAAGGTCGGAATCCCAAAACCGGTGACGTAATAGAGATCTCCAGGAGACGGTCGGTAAAATTTGTTCCGGGAAAAAAATTAAAGGAATTAGTGCAGTAATTGGCTATAATAAATAGGCGCGTAGCTCAGTTTTGGTTAGAGTGCTACCTTGACACGGTAGAGGTCGGCGGTTCGAGCCCGCCCGCGCCTATTAGATTCCGGGAAGATGGTCGATAAAAAACATAGAAATTTTATATTTTCTTTTGCTAAAAATAAAAAACCAATAGGAGAAAAATAACTTTCAGTATGAGACCAAGAAGACCTAGGGTTAAACGAAGGCCCCATCGAATTAACAATGAAATCAGGGCCCTGGAGGTCAGGCTGATTGATGCAGACAAAAATCAGATCGGCATTGTACCTCTACAAAGGGCACTTGAAATTGCGGACGAAAAAGAGCTGGATTTGGTAGAGATTTCTCCAAATGCCAAGCCTCCGGTATGTAGAGTACTGGATTATGGGAAATATCTCTATTCCCTGCAAAAGAAGGCTCACGAAGCCCAGAAACATCAGAAAAAAGTCCATATTAAAGAAATTAAATTCACTCCCGTTATCGGAGAGCACGATATCGAGGTTAAACTGAAAAAGATCAAACAGTTTTTGGAAGACGGCAACAAGGTTAAAATCACCATATGGTTGAGGGGGAGGCAGAAACGGAAACCCGAGATGTTGGGGCAGATGACGAAACGAATTTTGGAGATTTTAAAAGAGTTTGCTGAAATTGAATCTATGCCCAGGCAAGAAAGATTTTCTGCACATATTCTGATCGGGCAGAAGAAAGGAGGAAAAGAGAAAGATGCCCAAACTAAAGACCCATAGGGGAGCCAAGAAGAGATTTCGATTTACCGGTAATGGCAAAATTAAGCGAAAGAGAGCCTTTGCTTCTCATATTTTGACGAAAAAGAGTGCCAAAAGGAGACGAAGATTAAGAAAATCGACTATTCTTGTAAAAGAGGAGTTTAAAAGGGTAAAAAGCGTATTACCCTATTCATAATGTATGATTGGAGGAAGAAATGCCCAGGGTAACCAGAGGAAATCGTAAATTAGTCAGAAGAAAGAAGATATTAAAATTGGCCAAAGGATTTTTTGGTGCCAGGAAGAAGAACTATCGAACTGCCAGAGAAGCGGTGGAAAAAGCCCTGACCTATTCGTATAGAGATCGAAGAAACCGGAAACGGGATTTCAGGAAGTTGTGGAATATTCGTATTAATGCGGCGGTCAGGGAATACGGTATCAATTATTCCAGTTTTATCAACGGACTAAATAGGGCCAATATTCATTTGAACCGTAAGGTTCTTGCCAACCTTGCGGCCACAGAGCCAGATGCCTTCAAGAAGATTGTTGAACAGGCAAAGTCATCCCTATGATCGATGTACTCAAAAAGGAGATTGAAGGGATAGGCGAGGCGTTTGAAACCGACATCACAGACATTCAATCTCCGCAGCGAGTGAGAGAACTGAGGGATCGGTATCTCGGCCAAAGGAAGGGGTTTAAGAAACCCAGGGAGTCTGCTTGAATGGATACGGATATCGATGGATTTAAAAAGTTAGAAGATAAAATCGGTAATCTGGTCAAGGATTTTAAAAAAATAAAGGAGGAAAATAAAAAATTATCAGATGAAAACAAAGAGTTGGGACGACAGGTTGAAGCATACAAAGAAAGTGCCACTCTTCAAGATCGGGAAAGGACGGAAATCAGAAAGAAAATTGAGGCATTGATCGGGTTGATTGATTCTTTAGATTGAGATGGCTAAGACAATTGAGGTTCAAGTACTGGGAAGACATTTTGTGTTCAATATCCCCGAAGATTTCAAACACGAAGAGTTCCTGGAAATCATCCATTATGTAGAGAACAAAATAAATAAAATCAAAACCGACACCATCGATCTCGACTCCTTTAAATTGGGATTGTTAACTTCAATCAATATCGCCGAAGAATTATTTTCGTTGAAAAAGGAAAATGAAAGCTTGAAGGTGATTCTAAATAGGATCGATCAAATTATTTCTCCTCTCGAGGAGAATTTGACTCGCCCAAAATCGTGGATCTCAAGCAAGGGGAAAAATTTGGGAGTGTTTTCGTCCCCATAAAAAAAGGAGGAAGATTATGAGTGATTTCTTTATATATATATTTATTTTTTTTGTAGGCCTTATGGTAGGCAGCGTTGTTTTTATCCTATTGAAAAAAACCATATTTGCCGGTGAATACCACAAGGTAGAGCTTTATAAAAACGCGATAGAGGACAAAAATGAACGGGAGCTTGAAAGTCATAAGAAAAACGTCAGCATCGAGTTGAAAGATGAATTCATCGAGTGGAAAAACGAATATAACCGCAAGCAGAGCTATAAAACCTCCAGGTTAAATGAAATGGAGAAGCGGTTGATCCACAAAGAGGAAAATCTGGATCGCCGCTATATCAACCTGGATAATAAGGAGAAGGAACTCAAAAAAAAGGAACGGGACCTACACTACCAGGATGAGGAATTAAAGGTTCTTAAAACCAAACTTACCCAGATGTATGAAGAACAAAAGAAAAAACTGGAACAGATATCCGGTATGACGGTGCAGGAAGCCAAAGAGATGATTGTTAAAAAATATGAGAGTGAGGCAAGGCTTGAGTCGGCTCAAAAATTGAAGCAAATCGAGGAGGAATTGAGAGAGAAAAGCGAACTCATGGCCAAAGATATTATCGGCTCCGGTATCCAGCGGATTGCCACCGAACATGTCATCTCATCTTCCGTTACCGTCATTGATCTGCCCAACGATGAGATGAAAGGCCGGATCATCGGGCGTGAAGGCCGGAATATCCGGGCGTTGGAAAATGCTACAGGTGTAGACTTCATCGTGGACGATACCCCCGAAGCGATCATCGTCTCATCCTTTGACCCGGTGCGAAGAGAGATCGCCAAGATGGCATTGGAAACCCTCATCACCGACGGCCGTATACATCCGGCCCGGGTCGAAGAAATTGTGGATAAGATCAAAAACAATTTTGATAACTTTTTGCGGGAAATTGGGGAAAACATGGTGGTAGAACTGGGTATTAAAGATGTGAACCCCGAACTCTATTACTACCTCGGTAAATTGAAATTTAGAACCTCTTATGGCCAGAACGCGTTGCAGCATTCCAAAGAAGTGGCCCTCATTGCCGCCTTCATGGCCAGGGAGTTGGGCCTCAATGTCAGTGTTTGCAAGCGGGCCGGGCTGCTTCATGATATAGGAAAGTCCATTGACCGGGAGACCGAAGGCACCCATACCCAGTTATCGGTGGAACTGACCAAGAAGCATGGCGAATCCAAGTGGGTACAGGAGGCCATCGCCTCCCACCATATGGATGTGGATTTTACCTCGGCAGAAGGGGTACTGGTTCAGTCTGCGGACAGCATGTCTGCTGCCAGGCCCGGGGCTAGACGGGAAATCTTTGAGACTTACATCAAACGGCTGGAAAAGCTGGAAGAGGTGAGTACCTCGTTTGATGGTGTCCATAAAGCCTATGCGCTGCGGGCCGGTCGTGAGGTCCGGGTAATTGTGGATGCCAACGAACTGAATGATAGTCGGACTTTTCTGATGTCCAAGGATATCGCCAAAAAAATCCAGGAGGAGATGGAATATCCCGGACAGATTAAGATTACCGTTATTCGGGAAGTCAGGGCGATTGAATATGCCAAGTGATGTTTTGAAGGTTTTACGGGTTCTGTTTATCGGCGATATCACCGGCAAATACGGCCGGCGATTTATCAGAACCGTACTGCCTCCGGTGAGGGAAAAATTTGCCCCCGATATCGTAATCGCCAACGGTGAGAATCTGGCCGGCGGACTGGGGATCATTAAAGCTACTGCCGATGAAGTCTTCCGCAGCGGCGTCGATTTTATGACCAGCGGCAACCATATATGGGACAAAAAAGAGGTATTGGATCTACTGAAGACCGAGGTCCGCATCATCAGGCCCCTCAATTACCATCCCGGTAATCCCGGCAAAGGGTTTTATAACTTTATTATAGACGACGATACTCAGTTGCTGATCATCAATCTCCAGGGTCGGGTATTTATGGAGCCGGTGGTAGACAATCCCTTTACCATTGTGGATGATTTTTTGAAGAGTGTCGATCAGAAGTTGATTTTGGTGGATTTTCACGCCGAGGCCACAGCCGAAAAACAGAGCATGGGTTTTTTCTTAGAAGGCCGGGTGAGTGCCGTGCTGGGCACCCATACCCATGTGCAAACCAGTGACTTGCGCATTTTGCCTGGCGGTACTGCCTTTCAGAGCGATGTGGGCATGACCGGTCCTCTCGATTCTATCATCGGTATGAAGAAAGATCCCATCATCAAGAAGTTTCTCACCGGTATCAACCAGCGGTTCGAGGTGGCCAAAAGAGACCCGATCATGGATTTTACCATCGTCGATATCGATAAAGCCAGCGGAAAAGCCCTCCACGCCGAATTTCATCGACTCTTCTGGAATCGTTGGCAAGAACAATTAGGCATCCTCCAACATAGTGACAGTGTCGGTGACAGTAAAAGTGATAGTGACAGTGATATTGATAGTTCCGACCAATAATATTTCTTAAAATTAGCCGCCTGGCTCGTTTCATTTTTGCTAAGGTGCTTGACAAATGGGGCGGGTTTTTTTATGATGGAAGGTACTCTCCTGGAGAGCATGGTGACATTGAAATGAGTGAATATGACCTGATAAGGCTGAAAGAACTGGTCGATCTCTTCGAGTTCAACATCAAGCAGTACAAGGGCAGACACTACGACGAGGCCAAGACACGGGCCGACTTTATCGACAAATTCTTCCTGGTTTTGGGCTGGGATGTGTACAACGAACAGGGCTATTCCGAACAGTACCGGGACGTGGTGCGGGAAGACCGGCTGGAGGTGAAGGGCAAGGTCAAGGCCCCGGACTACTGCTTCCGCATCGGCGGGGTGCGCAAGTTTTTCGTGGAGGCCAAGAAACCCTCGGTGGACATCAAATACGACGTGGAACCGGCCTTCCAACTGCGGCGCTATGCCTATACCGCCAAACTGCCCCTCTCCATCCTCACCGATTTCGAGGAGTTTGCCGTGTACGATACCCGCATCAAGCCCCATAAAAACGATGCCGCGTCCATGGCCCGGATCTTTTACTGCGCCTATCACGATTACCGGCAAGAATTTGATTTTATCTTCCATACCTTTTCCCGGGAGGGCATCTTAAAGGGCAGTTTCGACCGCTACATCGAGGATACCGGGCGCAAGAAGGGCACCTCCGAGGTGGACCGGGAGTTTTTAAAACTCATCGAGTCCTGGCGGGACAGTCTGGCCCGCAACATCGCCCTGCGCAACAAGGCGTTGAGCATCTACGAGTTGAACTACGCGGTACAAAAGATCATCGACCGCATCATCTTCCTGCGCATCGCCGAAGACCGCCAGGTGGAAGATTACGCACGGCTGCAGGAGATCACCGCACACAAGGGCGATCTCTATCCCTGCCTCATCCGCCTGTTCCTCCAGGCGGACGTGAAGTACAACTCCGGTCTCTTCGACTTCAAGGCCGATCAACTGACCCCCCGTCTCAAGATCGACGACCGGGTGTTGAAAGAGATCATCAAGTCGATCTATTATCCCGACTCCCCCTACGAATTTTCGGTTTTCGACGTGGAGATCCTGGGCAATATTTACGAGCAATTCCTGGGCAAGACCATCCGCCTGACCGCCGGTCACCAGGCTAAGGTGGAGGACAAGCCGGAGGTGAAGAAGGCGGGGGGCGTGTATTACACCCCCAAATACATCGTGGATTACATCGTCAAGAATACCGTGGGCACACTGATAGGCACGGACAGTGGTTCGCCCAAAACCCCCGGGGAGATCGAGAAGATCAAGATTTTAGATCCTGCCTGCGGCTCCGGCTCCTTTTTGCTGGGGGCTTACCGGCTGCTGCTGGATTATCACCTGGACTATTACACCAAAGAGAGGAACATCAAAAAGTCCTTGAGGGACAACAACATCTACCAACTGGGAGAGAGGGAGTACCGCCTCACCGTTGCCGAGAAGCACCGCATCCTGCTCAACAACATCTTCGGCGTGGACATCGACTCCCAGGCGGTGGAGGTGACCAAACTCTCCTTGCTGCTCAAGTTGATGGAAGGGGAGAGCCAGGAATCTACGGGCATGTTGTTTAAGTATTCGGACATCAAGCTGCTGCCTGATCTTTCGGCCAATATCAAGTGCGGCAACTCGCTGATTGGTTCGGATTTTTACCAGACGGGGCAAATGAGTCTGTTCCAGGACGAGGACACGGTGCGCCGCATCAACGTATTCGACTGGGAAAAGGAGTTCCCCCACATCCTCACCCACGGCGGCTTCGACACCATCATCGGCAACCCCCCGTATGGAGCTCAATTTTCAAAAGAAGTGCGTCATTTTTTATCTAAGAAGTATAAAGTTCCTGTTCCTATCACCGATTCTTTTATTCTTTTCATTTTAAAAGCGCTGGAAATTCTAAAAATAAAGGGGCTTCAGAGTTTCATTGTGCCATCTACATGGCTATATATGACTTCATTTATTGGAATAAGGGAAAAACTATTGTCCCTCTTTAAAATTCATAAAGTGATGCTTTTTAGGGAATTTATTTTCCAAAAGGTTACTGTTGAGACCTGTATTGAAATAATTGAAAACAAAGATTCTCCAGATTACAGCATTAAATTTTCCGAAATTATTAATGATCCAAAAGAATTAAATGGTATGGTAAATAATATTAAAAAGAGCGATATATTAAAAAGAAAAAATTTAATGCTTTATCATAGTCAAAATGCAGTAGCTTCTGAACTTTTTTCAAAAATTCAAAAAATGTTTGAACATTTAAACACATTATCAAAGATCATTTGTGGTTTAACACCATATAGAAAAGGAAAAGGAAAGCCTCCTCAAACCAAAGAAATAGTGAATAATAGAAGTTACGATAGTGATTATAAAGTTGATGATAATTATCGTCAATACATTATGGGAAGAGATTTTCACAGATATACTTGGCAAATTGAGAAAGAAAGATGGATTAAGTATGGTGATTGCTTAGCTGAGCCTCGTTATTCGGCCCCATTTGATGATACTGAAAAAATTGTAATTAGACAAACAGCAGATTCTATAATAGCAAATATAGATACAAACAAATATTTATCTTTAAAAAATGTTCATAATTTACGTATAACATCCAGTGGTATCGCTTATAAATATTTGTTAGGCATACTTAATTCAAAATTAATTTCGTGGTGGTATCAAAATCTAATACCAGAAAAGAATAGAGTTTTTGCAGAAGTCAAGGTTATAAATCTAAAAAAAATACCTATTCGCACAATTGATTTTGAAAATAAATGTGATGTTGAGAAACATGACAGGATGTTGGGGATGGTGGAGGGGATGTTGGGGGTGCAGGGGAGGTTTCAGGGGGCTAAGATGGAGAGGGAGAGGGAGGTGTTTCGGAAGCAGATCGACATCCTGGATCGGCAGATCGATCAACTGGTGTATGAGTTGTACGGGTTGACCGACGAGGAGATCAAGATCGTAGAGGAAAGCACCACCCCGAGAAGGTAAAAATTAACATTACCCTGCATCGACGAGTAAATTTTACTCGATGACGAGTGTTATATTTGGGGTCAGGCCAGATTGTGCGCTCCAGAAAATAAAAATATGTTGACAAAATAGGAGAGTTTGGCCATAATTGTGGCAGAGTGGTGATTTATGGATTATAACATTTTAAATTGGGGAAAAATGGGAGGGGGAAAAAGTAGGTGTGTCTATTGAAATTTAGATCCATTTATTATAGAATGCAGAGGTGGAAAAGGCGGAACAGTTAGCGAGTGGACCGATGAGGTTCCAAATAAATTTATCAGGAGGGTAATATTATGTACCTTAAAACAAACTTTCTCCCCACAATTGTTTTGGTAGTTTTAATCCTATGTTTTACCGGCATGACCCAGGGGGCAGAGCCGGTGGCCGAGGTCGCCCTCGGTGCCAGCGGCATCACCTGGGTGCCCAGGGTGAACTATGCGGAGTTGCAACTGACCGTGTCCCGGCCCGACGGAACGGTCTATTGCCGGACCTTCAAGGCCGGTGACACCCCCAGTTTCGATCTTTCGGAAAATGACGGTAAATCCTTCAGCGACGGTTCCTATTCGTATGAGCTGGTCGTCACTCCTGTTTTTCCGAAAAGAGATCGGGATAAGCAATCGCTGACAGGCGTGGTCCCCCCTATCCGGGAAGCCCTGACCCAGACCGGCTATTTTACTGTCAAAGGCGGCATCATCGTGACCCCCAAAACCTCGGAACAGATCGCCAGACCCCTGGATGAAGTGATCTACGATGATTTGATCGTGGACGGCAGCCTGTGTGTGGGCAATGATTGCTACAGCGGTCTTGCCTTCGGTTTCGACACCATCGTGTTGATGGAAAACAACCTGCGGATCTACTTTGACGATACCAGCAACACCTCCTCTTTTCCCAACAACGATTGGCGCATCGTCATCAACGATACCACCGACGGCGGCGGTGCCTATTATGCCATTCAGGATGTCAGCGGCGGGCTGACCCCCTTTACCATCGAGGCCGGGGCCAAGAGCAATTCTCTCTATGTAGACGATGACGGCCAGGTGGGTATCGGTACCTCCGGGCCGGTATTTGAACTGCACATCAAGGAAGGCGACACCCCCACGGTGCGGCTGCACCAGGACACCGCGTACGGCTGGCCGGAACAGATCTGGGATATCGGGGGCAACGAGACCAGCTTTTTTGTCAGGGACGGTACCCATGCCGCCAGGCTGCCTTTCCGGATCGAGCCCGAAACCCCTTCCAGCACCCTGTGCCTCAAGTCCGATGGCAAAGTCGGCATCGGCACCTGGTCACCGTCGGCTCAGTTTGAGATCGAAACCACCGGCGAGAACGCCGCTGTCCTGTTCGAGCGAACCGATGGGGCAACGGGTAAGTTTACCGCCAGGCCGAGCGAAGTCTATATCGGCTCCGGTTCCGACCACAACGTGAGGATCGTGGCCAATAACAATGTGGTCATGACCGTCGAGCCCGGCGGCGATGTGGGCATCGGCAATACCAATCCCGGTTACAAACTGGTAGTGGGCACCAGCGGGGCCTACTGCGACGGCGGTAACTGGGTGGACGGCTCCAGCCTCGAGTATAAGGAAAACGTCCGCACCCTCAGCGGCGAAGAGGCCTTAGCCACCCTGAAAGGCCTTGATCCGGTGAAGTTCAACTACAAGGCAGATAAGAGCGAAGAGTGGTTGGGTTTTATTGCCGAGGATGTGCCCGACCTGGTGGCCACCAAAGACCGCAAAGGGATGAGTCCCATGGACGTGGCCGCGGTGCTCACCAGGGTGGTGAAGCAGCAGCAGGAAACTATGCAGCAGCAGCAGGAAGCCGTGCAGCAGCAGCAGAGAGTCATGCAGGCGCAGCAGAAAATCATAGATGAACTCAAAAATAAGATTGCGGAGTTAGAAAAAAAATTAAAGTAGATATCACAAAGGGACGTGGTCCCCAATAAATTTATCAGGAGGATAATATCATGAATTTTAGCACAAAATTTCTACCCACAGTTATTTTAGTACTATTGGTGGTGTGTTTTACGGCCACCACAGCCTGGGCCGCCAGATCCGGCACTGGGCCCGACGAAAATCCGGTGGCCGATCTGACCATCACGGCCGATGGAATTACCTGGATGCCCAGGGTAAACTATGCGGAACTGGTATTGACCATTTCCCGGCCTGAAGGCGCCAATTTTCAGAAAACCTTCAAGGCCGGTACCACTCCCGGTTTCGAGCTCTCTGAGATTGGGGGTATTCCCCTTGTGGATGGTTCTTATACCTATGAACTGCGGGTGGTTCCGGTGGAACCCAGGAGGATTCGGGAAGATTCTGAAACCGCCAAAGAACTACCTCAGCCCACCGAGACCCTAACCCAGACCGGCTACTTTACCATCCGGGCAGGGGCGATCGTGACCCCCAGCCTCCCGGAAACCATTGCCAGCCCCATGGACATCATCCACAGCGATGATGTCATCATCGACGGCAGCCTGTGTGTGGGTAATGATTGTTACAGTGGATTGGCCTTTGGCTTTGATACCATTGTATTGATGGAGAATAATTTGCGGATCTTTTTTGATGACACCAGCACCATCCAGAACTATCCCCGAAACGACTGGCGTATTATCGCCAACGACAGTACCGACGGCGGCGGCAACTACTTTGCCATCGAAGATGCCACCGAGGTGTCAAACATTTTGGTCCTCGAAGCCGGGGCGCCGGACAATTCCCTCTATGTAGACTCTCATGGAGATGTCGGTATAAACACCTCTACTCCGTATTATGAACTGCACATTGTGGACGGTGACTCTCCGGCTGTCAGGCTGGATCAGGACGGCTCATACGGCTGGACACCGCAGAAGTGGGATCTGTGCGGCAACGAATCCAATTTCTTTATCCGGGATGCCACCCACGCTTCCAAGCTGCCCTTCCGCATCGAGCCCGAAGCCCCCACCAACAGCATCTTCATCAAAAGCGACGGTAAGGTGGGCATGGGAACGGGGTCACCGTCGGCCCAGTTTGAGATCGAAAGGACCGGCGAGAATGCCGCCGTCGTATTCGAGCGAACCGATGGGGCAACGGGTAAGTTTACCGCCAGGCCGAGCGAAGTCTATATCGGCTCCGGTTCCGACCACAACGTGAGGATCGTGGCCAATAACAATGTGGTCATGACCGTCGAGCCCGGCGGCGATGTGGGCATCGGCAATACCAATCCCGGTTACAAACTGGTAGTGGGCACCAGCGGGGCCTACTGCGACGGCGGTAACTGGGTGGACGGCTCCAGCCTCGAGTATAAGGAAAACGTCCGCACCCTCAGCGGCGAAGAGGCCTTAGCCACCCTGAAAGGCCTTGATCCGGTGAAGTTCAACTACAAGGCAGATAAGAGCGAAGAGTGGTTGGGTTTTATTGCCGAGGATGTGCCCGACCTGGTGGCCACCAAAGACCGCAAAGGGATGAGTCCCATGGACGTGGCCGCGGTGCTCACCAGGGTGGTGAAGCAGCAGCAGGAAGCCATGCAGATGCAGCAGAACGCCATGCAGGCGCAGCAGAGAGTCATACTGGAACTGAAAAATAGGATCCTGGAGTTGGAGAAAAAACTGAAGTAAGTTTTTAGAACGCTTAAACCTGTCAATATCAGTGTAGGGGCGTTTTATAAAACGCCCCTTGTTGATATATATTATTGTCTACGCAGATAATTCCAGTTTGGAAAAATGATTGTTTCTGTGTTATACTTTTAGTGTAATATATTTATGAGGTAGGTTAAGCAGGTATAAAGTGAGTCTTCCGGGCGTGAAAAGAAAAAGAGACAAGATGAAGCAGGCCATGCTGAAGGAGGTGCTTGCGGATAATCTCAGACTGCTGGGAAAGGGGAAATATTCTAAAAGAAGGCGCCGGCGAATCAACCTGTTGAAGTACGGTTTTGCCTTTATCCTGCCGGTCATCGTTTTTCTATTCCTGACTAATTTTTCTCTATTTGAAGGTTCTGTGTTTAAGGTGAAACGATTCAGTTTTGCCCAATCCAAACCGGTTAAGCGGGATAATGTGCCGGCGTTTCGGGGAAAAGATAGGCAAAACCTGCTTTCCGGCTACCGCACCTATCTGGGTCAATTGCCGATCCCACTGCGCAGGATTTTTGGACTGAAGGTGGGCACCATCATTGTCGATCCCGGGCACGGGGGCAAGGATTCGGGGGCCATCGGTAAGCTGGGGACAATGGAGAAAGACATCACCTTAGACATTGCCAGGAGGTTGAAGAAGAGACTGCTAAAACAGCAGAGATACCGGGTGTTGATGACCCGGGAGGAGGATTTCACCCTCTCCCTGGAGGATCGGGTCGAGTTTGCCAATGCCCACGGCGCCGATTTATACATCTCCATTCATGTCAACTATATCCCTCATAAACCCTTTAACGTGATCGAGACCTACTACTTCGGTCCCCATACCGACAGGGATTCCCTGGTCCTGGCGGAGAAAGAAAACAGGGGCACCCAGTATACATTGAGCGATTTTAAGGAGATCTTCCGCAAGATCGAGAACACCTTGAAAACCCAGGAATCCAATGTCCTGGCCCGCTCCATCCAGAAGAGCCTTTACCGAAATATCCGCAAGCAGAATAAGAATAGTTACAATTACGGCGTAAAATCGGCCCCCTTTGTGGTGCTGTTGGGCGTGGATGTGCCCAGTGTGCTGGCCGAAGTGACCTGTTTGAGCAACACCGAGGAGGAGAGGAAATTGAATGATGCCGGCTACAGGGAAGAGATTACCCGGTATTTGGAAGAGGGTATTATTAGATATTTAAAAATAAATACCGATAAGAGAGAGGTCCATTATGGAGGAAAAAGAGTCTCAAACCAAACCGGATAAGTTATATGTGGGCATTGACCTGGGGACTTCCAGCAGTGCCATCGTGGCCAGCAGCGGCAAGCGAAAGTGGGTGGAAAGTTATGTGGGCTGGCCAAAAGATTTTATTTCTGCCAAAGTCATCGGCAAGTCTATCCTGTTTGGCACCGAAGCTCTGAAAAGTAGACTGTCCATGGATATCTATCGGCCCCTTGAGCGGGGTGTGATCAAAGAGGGCACCGACAGGGAAGCGGAATCGGTGAAAGAGCTGGTGCGGCATCTGATTGGCCTGGTCAAGCCGGAGAAAGACCAGGAAGTGTTGGCCGTGGTGGGGGTACCGGCAGAGTCGTTTAAGGTAAACCGGCTCGCCATCAGGAATGCGGTTTCCGATTTTGTGCATTCGATTGTGGTGGTGTCGGAGCCTTTTGCCGTTGCCTACGGCATGAACCTGCTGAACAATGCCATGATTATCGATGTCGGCGCCGGTACCATCGACTTTTGTATCATGCACGGCACCATCCCGGCCGAGGAAGATCAGAAAACCATATTGACAGCCGGAGATTATATTGATCAACAGTTGTATAAGCTGCTGAACGAGAAGTTTCCCGATTCCACCTTCAACCTGAATATGGTGCGGATATTTAAGGAACAAAATAGTTTCGTGGGCAACAGCCAGGATCCGGTGAAGGTGGCGATACCGGTGGAAGGCAAACCGGTGCTGCACGATATTACGACAGAGATGAGGCGTTCCTGCGAGAGCATTTTAGCGCCCATTATTGAGACGGCTACTGAAATGATCGCAAAATTTGATCCGGAATACCAGGGTAAAATCAGGAATAACATCGTGCTGGCCGGCTGCGGCAGCCAGATACGGGGAATTATCGAATACCTGAAGGAGTCGTTGAAGGATTATGGTTCCTGTCAGGTACAGACCGTCAATGATCCGCTCTTTGCCGGTGCCGGCGGTGCATTGGCCTTAGCCCAGGAGATGCCCAGGGACTACTGGAAAAAGTTGTCTATTTAACCCGCCGTGGTGATCCGCGACCGGGGTACTATAAGGAGAATTGAAACATGGCTGAAAGGCATGAAAAGTTGACTGTGTCGCAGCGGGTTGCCCGGATCCCCAAATCCGCGATCCATGAGATGACGCGGCTGTCCCAGGAAATCGAGGATGTGGCCTTTCTATCCTGGGCCAAACCCACCTCCGGCGCACCGGATCACATCCGGGAAGGGGCGATTGAGGCCATACGCCAGGGCCTGGTGGACGGCTATTCTACCAACCTGGGGCTGCCGGAACTGCGGCGGGAGATCGTAAAGAAATTGAAGCGGGACAACCATATCGAGGCGGCGATTGATCAAATCATGGTGACTGTGGGCGCCATCGAAGGCCTGGCCGCGGCAGTGATGGCGTTGGTGGACCCGGGCGACGAGGTAATCGTTCCCACTCCCACCTATTCCACCCACATCCGCCAGGTGGTGATGGCCTCGGGCCAACCGGTGTTTGTGCCCTTAATCGAGGACCGGGACTTTGCCTGGGACATGGAGGCGTTGCGCCGGGCCATTACCCCCAGGACCCGGGCCATTATGTTCTGTTCCCCCAGCAATCCCAGCGGTACGGTGTTTCCCGAAGCCGAGCTTCGTCGGTTGGCAGACATCGCTCTGGAGCACAATCTCTTTGTCATCACCGATGAAGCCTATGAATACTTTGTCTTTGATCACCACCGCCACTTCAGCATCGCTTCGATCCCGGAAATGCGCCGGCAGACGGTCAGTTGCTTCACCTTTACCAAGACCTATGCCATGACCGGCTGGCGCATCGGTTACCTGCACGCCCATGAAGAGTTGATCCCCCAGATCAACAAGGCCCATATCCCCTTTGCCATATGCGCGCCGGTGGCCTCCCAGTATGCGGCCCTGGCTGCCCTGACAGGCCCCCAGGAGTGCGTCCAGGCATTTCGCCGGCACTACCTGACTGCCCGGGACCTGATGTGTCAGCGGCTGGACCGGTTGGCCGATGTCTTTGCCTACACCAGGCCCGGGGGTTCCTACCTGATGTTTCCCCGGATTTTAATCGGGGAGGGCCGTGATTCGGCCACTTTTTGCAAAAAATTGCTGCGGGAGGCCAGGGTCTCCACCACGCCGGGCGTGGCCTTTAAAGGTGAGGGCCACCTCAGGCTCTCCTTCTGCGTGCCCGAAGAGACCATCGACAAGGCCTTCGACCGCATGGAAGCCTATTTCAAAACAGGGTAGAGTTTAAGAAAATTTAGGTGCATCGGCCCGGGCCCGGGGGATAACAGGGGGAACTGAAAAATAAGAAAAATAAAAAAAGGGTTGTATCTTTTGCTATTTAGTGTTAATATATAACGTTAAAAAATGTGTTGTTCCATTGAGGGCGCCGGGAGATGCAGGCCTGTCGCCTTTTAGGTTGATACCCGGTAATGTGGAGGTATTAAGGTTCTATGCTGGAAAATATTAAAATCCGGAATCGGATATTGTTGGGGTACGGCGTTATCCTGGTTGTTTTTGTGGTGATTGGTATTTTTATCCTCAATAAGGTGAATGCCCTTTCCATGCTTACCACAAAGCTGTACCGTCACCCTTTAGCGGTGAGTAATGGTATACGGGAGATCGAGGCCGATGTCATCAGGATACATCGGGATATGAAAGATATTGCCCTATCCGAAGATGCAGAATCGGTCACTCGACTGGTCGAGGCGGTAAGGGCCCGGGAAAAAAAGGTTCAGCGGGCATTTGATCTAATAAGTGAGCGTTTCCTGGGAGATAAAAGCAAAATCGATGCCCTGCGGGTAAAATTTCCCGGCTGGCGCAGTATCAGGCAGGAGGTAATCCGCCTGGCCGGGGAGAATCGCTGGAAAGAAGCGGCGGCGATTACCCAGGGTAAGGGAGCCGCTTATTTGGCAGATCTGGAATCCCATTTCCAGTCTGTCATCGATTTTGCCAATCGCAAGGCCGCCGAATTCCTGGCCGAAGCCGGGGAGGAACGGCGGAAGACCGTCATATGGGTGGCGCTGCTTTTGTTTTCAAGCATGGCGGCCGCCATTCTCGTGACCCTGTATGTTACCCTGTCCATCACCCGTCCGTTAAACACAGCCGTAGAGGTGGCCAACAAAATCACCGCCGGGAATCTGTCGGTTCGGGTCGATGAGAAGTCCAGGGCGAATGATGAACTCGGGCGGCTGTTGATATCACTCGAGAATATGGCGGCAAAATTGCGCAACCAGATCCAGGGTCTCATTCCCATTTGTTCCAATTGTAAAAAAATACGCGATGATGAGGGATATTGGCAGCAGGTGGAGCAATACATCGGCAAACACAGCGATGCCAGTTTTAGCCACGGTTATTGCCCCACCTGTTTGGAGACATTATCTTTTCGTCGGCCCGAAAAATTGAATAAAAAAACGGGCTAAAGGATTTTTCCCAAAATCGAGTATTTGCCGTGATGTGATTGAAAATTTCTTTCATTTCTATTAAAATGTTTCTATGATATTTAACGGAGCGGAAATGAGTTTCCCTCCGGCTCTTTTAGCCGGAGTTTTAACATGAGAGCGTACGAGCCGTGGCAATTCCCGGAAGATCCCTTCGATTACCGATCCTTCGTCAGCAATCCCGGTGGTATCGGCACTATTCCTCCGCATAAACGGGGTACAAAAGTGGCCGTCATCGGCGCCGGCTGTTCCGGACTGTGTGCCGCCTATGAACTAATGAAAATCGGGCTGCACCCGCTGGTGTATGAAGCGGAAAAAAATGTGGACGGCACGCCCCGAATTGGCGGAAGAACCTACACCTATCGATTCCCCGGCGACCCCGACGCCTTAGCAGAGATCGGTGCCATGCGATTTCCACCCAGCCATCGAACCCTGCTTTACTATTTAGACCGATTCGGCATTGATTACAGCCAGGACTTCCCCGATCCCCTGGTAGTACCCACCACCGTGCACTTTGAAGGGAAAAAATACTTCATTCCCGTGGGCGGCCCCCTTCCCGCGGCGATTCAGAAGGCAGCCAATGCCTGGAACATGGCTGTTACGCCGCTGATCGACCGGCTTGTCCGGGTCTGGGATGATCCAGCCAGGCGAAGCCAGCAGTGGCAGGCTGTGGTGGAGGAATATGCCGATAAAAGTTTTTACGGATTTCTTCGTGAGAAGGGATTGTCCCGGCAGGAGATTCAACTGTTCGGTTCTTTAGGGCTCGGTACCGGCGGCTTCGATTCCATATATCAAATTAGTTTCATAGAGATCCTGAGAATCGTAGTCTGCAAGTGGGAGGCGAACCAGCGATTGATCAAAGGAGGTGTGGATCAAGTGCCCGTGAATTTCTGGTCCCGTTCCCGTGAGTGCCTCCACTGGGGAAAAAAGAGTGTGCAGCAGTTGAACAATGACCGGCCCCTGCCGGCCGTAAAGGAGATATGGACGCCGACCGATCCCTCCGAACAGATTTCCGTGATCGACATCAATGGTCGTACCCGGCAGTATGATGCCGTGATTGTGAGTTGTTCGTTGCGGGCGCTGGAGATGGATATCACCGTGAATCGGCACACCTTTTCAGATGCGGTATGGACCGCCCTGCGGAATATCCACCTGATATGCTCAGGCAAGGTGTTCATCCGCACCAAAAACGCTTTCTGGAAAGGGCAGGACCCGGCTGCCACCCTGACCTGTACCATCACGGACGAGGCCACCCGGGGGACTTACCTGTTTGATTTTGACAACACCCCCTCAGGGGTGATTTGCCTGAGTTACACCTGGGGAGATTCAGCGGTTAAGTTCAATAGCCTCGAGCATGAAGAGCGGGTCCAACTCTGTATCCGCACCCTGGAGAAGATTTATGGCCGGGATATGATCTCGGGCCAGATGGAAGAGAGTGTCAGCTTTTTCTGGGAGCAGGCCAAAGGGTACAACGGTGCCTTTAAATTAACCTATCCCGGTCAATATGAATATCAAGAGACCCTCTATCATCAACCCCTGACACCGTCTCCTGAGCGGCACAATGGGGTATTTCTGGCCGGGGAGACCGTTTCCTGGGCCGGTGGCTGGATCGAAGGCGCTCTGCACAGCGGTCTTAATGCCGCCACTGCCGTCATCCACCGCCTCGGCGGCACTGTACCTGTAATCAATTAGTTAAAATGCCTGTCGATGCATGTTTATAGATTGTAAGGAGGTAATGATCATGAGACGACTGGTAGTGTTTTTAATCACTATTTTGTTTTTTTCGCTGATTCAGGCGAAGGAGTTGGCCGTGCTTTCGGAATTGATAAATCCCGATGCCATGGATATAGAGGACAACAATCTCTATGTCCTGGAGGGATCTAAGGTCTTTGTCTATTCGATGGCAGATTTTCAGTTGTTGAGGGAGTTTGGCAAAACTGGAAACGGGCCCGGTGAGCTCAGCACCAATTCGCAGTTGAGGGCGCAGATGCAGTTACTCGACGGCGAGGTCTTTTTGAATACACCGTTTAAGTGGGTTAAATTTTCCGCCGACGGCAGGTTTATCGGGGAGAAACGGCTGCCCTTTATCGCCTTCCAGATTTTTCCCTTTGGCAAAAATTATGCCGCCACCAAATATACCGGCAGCAACGACGGGGTCAATAAACAGGGGGTGATACTCTTTGATAAAGATTTAAACGAAGTAAAGAAGCTGTACGAGCAGGAATTCCTCGATTTTCGAAAGACCGGTAAAGTCGAAATCTTACCCAACATTATCTTGATGAGGCGTTCCGCAAATCGGTTGTACATGTTTGACCAGGCCAGGGGATTTTATATCGAAGTGTTCGATGTGAAGGGAGAGAAGTTAAAGACGATTCAACTGGATTACAAGAAGATAAAGCTGACCGGGGATTTTAAAGAGAAGGTGATGGCGTGGCTGGAGACCCAGCCGGGCTATAAATCGGTACCCGAAGATATCGTCAAAATGATCTATTTGCCCGATTATTTACCGATCATGAAGGATTTCCGCATCATCGGCAGTAGAGTATATGTGCATACGTATAGGAAGGAGAATGACCGGGTGGAGTTTGTGGTCCTCGATCTGGAGGGGAAACTATTAAAAAAGGTGATGCTGCCGGGTGCCGAAAAAAATGTCATCCAGCCCGCCCCTTATACCATGGTAGATGACCGCTTTTACTACCTAAAAGAGAACTTCGACGAAGAACAGTGGGAACTCCACACCGCCCCCCTCAACTAACCCCCCAGTAAAGCCCCCAACTGCATGAGAATCATGGGGGATAGTTGAAATTTTGTACCAAATAAGGTATACTATTTGGTGAAAACAAGGAGGATCGGATGAGTTTAAAAGAGACGATTCGTCCCATTACTTATTTGAAGACCAATGCCGCCGATGTCCTGGCAAAAGTGACGGAAACCCATACGCCAATCGTTATTACCCACAACGGAGAGCCCAGGATGGTGGTCCAGGATATTGAATCCTACAATAATTTGAAGGAGTCGCTGGATATGCTGAAACTGGTCGCCATGGGCAGAGAACAGGTCGATAGGGGAGAGACCAAAGCTGCCGATGAGGTGTTTAAAGCCATCGAGGAAAAATTAAACATATGAATTCCAGGGCGGATTATGAAATAGAATTCAGTAGTTGGGCGGAGCAGGATCTGGATGAATTGATTAAATACATTTCCGAAAACGACTCCATTACCAGGGCAGTAGAAGTTTATTTAAAAATTAAGGAAAAAGTATCCCATCTATCTCAATTTCCTGATCGGGGGCGGATTGTGCCTGAATTGCGGCGGATCAGGATCAAAGAATATCGGGAAATCATCCACGCTCCCTATAGAATTATATATATGATAAAGGAGAGAACCGTCTTTGTGATGGCTGTTTTTGACGGCCGCCGCGAAATCGCTGATATTATATACCAACGCATAACCGGCCTGTAAGTATGTTCAATTAACAACGGGCCAGGGGTGTGGATTATTTGTAAAGATCCAACACCTGGAAGGTTTTCTCGAAGATCTGCCGGTCGAAGTCCTGGCCGGGATAGGTGTAAAATTTGTAAAGGCGAAATGTGAGTTTCAGGCTGTTTATCTCGAATTCGTCGATATAGACCACTCTATTGTGCTGCAGTAATGAATTTACCTGGTTAAAATGGACGCCGTATTGTTGAAGAATTTCGGGATCGGAGTGTTTAGCGGTTGGTACAATCAGGCAAATATGAGAGGCCTTTTGTAATTCAGGATACCGCTTAGGGTCCACTACCCCTATAAAGTATTTATATTTCCGGGGAGGCCCCAACTGCCACTCGAATAAGGCCGGCGATAGTGAATCGCACTTTCCCAATATGGCCAGTCGATCTTCTGCATTGATATGTCTCCTCAGCCAGGCAAGCGCCTCATTAAGCCGGGCATTTTGAGTATATGTTCCCAATGCCGTATGTTTGAATGGTCTGGTTTGTAAAATACCGTGAAAGGATATAAAACCGGCACAAACGATCAATATAGAGAGGGCGCCGGCCGTATATTTCAGGATAAGGTGCTGGCTGAACCAATGGTTGAGTTCCAGGGCAATGACCAGGATTAAAGGAATAAGGCTCAGGAAAATATACCTCGGATGTTTTAGGGGATGCAGGGCCGCCAATAGAATGTGTATGGGGGGGATCAAAATGAGCCATTTTGTAAAAGTGTCTTGCCTTTTATATCGGGCGACAGAGATTAAGTATATCAACAGGCCCAAAAAAAACACCGCACCGCTGAGGAAATAATCTGTCCGTAATATTTTAATATAATGGAATATCCCGGTAAAAAAATTCAGTCCTTCTGTCTTGCCCTCCGTTGTTAGTAGGGGCCCAAAGAAGTCTACGATATGGTTCGGATAGGGTACGGCGAACCATACCAGTAAGGGAATCCCCAAAAAAATGACGAGAGGCCGTATCCGGGCATCCAGGTGAAAAATTTTTTCCCGGTCTATTTTCTTTTTTCGATGCAGGAACCAGAGTTTCAGCAGTAGTATATACAGTATGATATAACCAGCAGCCCCCGGCGTATGAATCGATATTTTTTGATTAAAAATATAAAATTCGAGTCCGCCTGCCTTATATATAACAACCATAAAAATGCTGAAAATGGCCACTATCTTTCCGGTTATACTGGAGAGCAGCCATTTCCCGGCCTTAATCCAGGCCTTAAAATGGTCCCGGGGTCTCCAATTTTTCGTGAAAATAAAATATTCATGGATTAACGTGGGGATGATAAAGAGCAGAAAATAGTTGAATTTCGTAAAAAACAGGATCGTTAATGAGATCGCAAATAGCGTTGCATATTTCCCCTTTTTTTCGGCGCCTTTTTGCCTTGATAAAACATAGGTGATAAATACGAATACCTGGACCAGGCTGCCGAACATTTCCAGCATGGAGAGGGAAGAATAGCCCAGGTACAGAGGTGAGGTAATGAGAAGAAATAGGGTTACCGCGATTGCCAGGACAGGCATGTTTTTATGGAGTAATATCAACAGAAAGGAGCAGAGAAGGCCAAGGGCCACAAAAGCCGCTATACTCCCCATCAAGGCACTATGATAAGATGAACCCAGGATGAAATAGAAGGGAGTTAAATAGAGCGGCTGCACAAAGGGCCAATAACTTCTGGCCCATAGGTGCCATATAAACAGCGGGATATTGAGATGCTTTAAATAGTGATAGGCGTACCAGCCTTCCACAGCATGGGTGGATTCATCCCAGCGGGGTAATAATCTTTCTTCTTTAACCACCGAGACCGTGTTTTTGGATATTTCAAAACCAACATAAATAAAGATTATGAAGACAAATAAAAGAATAGTAAAAGTGATTGCCCTATTTTGTAGGCGGTTCCCAATCAGCATATGTTCCTCCACTAAGCACTGCTGCAGGGGGAGGATTCTACTTGCCTGTTTTAACTGCCGGGGGTGGTGGTGAAGAGTATTTCCCCTTTGCCGATGATGGAGTCTTCCCAGACGATGTAGATCTGGCCGGAGCCGTCGACGGTGATATCCGGGCGGCTGGAGTTAATGTTGGTATTGGAGACATTGACCGGCTGGGTCCAGTTGGCGCCGTTATCCAGGGAGCGGCTGAAATAGATATCGGTGATCCCGGAAATATTGTCGGCCCAGGCCAGGTTCACATTGCCCAGGGCGTCTGCGGCCACAACCGGGTGCGAGTAGCTGACCCCGACATCGAATAGATCCAGCGGCTGCCCCCAGGCACCCCCGTCGTCCCGTGAGACGTTGAACTGGATTTTATATTGGCCCCCATACTCATATCTCCAGACCACATAAATGTTGTCGTAGGTATCACAGGCCATGGCGACCCGGGTGACCCAACTGTCCGCGGGATTCTGGGAGATATCCTGGGCCGTACTCCAGGTGGCGCCGAAATCCGGGGAGCGGCTGAAGTAGATCGCCTGGTCGTACCAGCCGCTCTCTTCCCGCCAGACTACAAAAATGTGCCCCTCCTCATCCACGGCCACGGCGGTTATATAACTGACTCTCCAACTGGCATTGGCTTTGGGAATATTAATGGCCGGGACCCAGGTGGCAGCGCCGTCGGTAGAATAGGAGAAATACATGTACTCGTAAAAGGGCCCCCTCCAGATCATATAGATGGTATTGTCGTTATCCACGGCCATGGCCGGTCCGTACAGCCAGTTGGAAATAGTGGAAACATTGGTGATATTGCCCCAGGTGGTTCCCTGATCCTCGGACCGGCGAAAATTACCGAAGATAGTGGGGTCCGGATGCTGGCTCTCCTCCCACCAGCAGACGTTGATGCTGCCGGAGCCGTCCACCGCTATTTGGGGGTCTTCCACATCCAGCAAGTCGCCGGAGATCTTCTGGGCCGTGCCCCAGGTGCTGCCGTAGTCGGCGGAGTGGTTAAAGTAGACCCAGAGAAAGTCGTTGGTGCAGACATGGCATATCTCGTTCCAGGCCACCGAGACATGGCCGCTGTCGTCGACGCCGATTGTCGGCCGGCCGGAATAGAATTCCGTACCGCCGATACCCTGCGGGTAGGTGAAGGCCGGGTTGCTGTAGATAGTGAAGTCCAGGGAGTTGGAGTCGCCGCCGCCGGGAGAGGGATTGCGCACCAGGACCGGAACCGTTTCGTCCTGGATGGTGGCCGGCCGGTTGCCCGATTGGATGCCGGCAGTGGGCAGCAGGGTATCGTCGGGCTCGATCTGGCAGGTCAATTGAGTCGCGCTCACATACGAGGTCGGCTGCGCCTGACCGTTAAAGACGATCTGTGCCCCCGGCACAAACTCGGTACCGGTGGCGGTCAGGCTAAAAGAGAGTAGGTGGGCCACCTCTGCGGCCGGCGAGATCGCAGTCAGGGTGGGAACGGGATTCTCCGGTTCGCCATCCTGGGGGGGACATTTAGACAACAGCAAAATAAAGAATAAACAAATGACGGTACCGATTAATTTTTTCAACATAACACGCCTCCTTCTTTTTCCATTTTCCACCACCATCATACCATACTATGAGGACCCCCTCAACTGTCTGCTTCGGAAATAAGAGGTGCAGGGACGTTCGTTAAAACGCCCCTGTTGTGTTTCGTGTTTCTATTCTTTAATTGCTGATGGTTTCGCTGATTTCGCTGCCGGCGGAATTCCAGTAGTACCCGGTTTTGGTAATGTCGTCCACCGTGATGGTAAAGGACCAGGTCTTGTCCTTGGTGGTGCCGGACTCGAATGTCACCTCGCCGCTGGCATTGGTGCTGTCCTGATCGGTACCGACGTAGCTGCCGCTCCAGGTGACATCCACCACTGCCCCTTCCACCGGCGACCCGTTGGAAGTCACGGTGATGGTGGCAATGGCTTTGGTCTTGGACCCCTGTTTCTGGGTGGTCAGGTAGATGACGTTGATCATCGGTTCGTCCGGCGGCGGGTCCAGGGTGGTGAACTGGTACTCAGTCGAGTTGGCGGTATTATCTGAGGCATCGGTGGATTTCACCCGGTAGTAGTAGGTGGTGGAGGCGGTGAGGCCCGACAGGGAGACGGAGTGGGCGGTCACCATGGCGCTGTCGCTGGAACTGTGGGTGTAATTGCCCGATGAGGTGCCGTATTCCACCACCGAGTCGGAGGCTTCATCGGTGGTCCACTGGATGACGGCGCTGTCCTGGGTGATGGAAGTGGCCTGGACATCGGAGATGACCGGCGGGGTGGTGTCCGGGGCGCTGCCCTGGGTCTGGGGATCGCCGTTGTTGGCTGCAGTGGTCCAGTCGGCATAGGTGTCGGTGTCCACGGTGGAGTCGGTGCGCACGACGGTGTAGCCGGTGGAGGCAGAGGGTAAGGAGGTGCTGCCCCAGTCGTCGGGAATGCCGGCAGAGGCGCCGCCTTCCCAGGCCGCCGCGTCTTTCACCGTACCGAAGCTGTCCTTCAGGATCAGGGTGTCGCCGTCGTTGTTCAGGGCCGGGATGGCGGCATACAGGTCGGCCTGGTAGCCGTACAGGGAGTAGAAGCCGGTGCTGTCAACGGCCAGGGTGTAGTAGGTACCGGGGGCAATGGTTTCACCCGCCGGGATGACCACGGTGGCGCCGCTGCCGTTGTTGTCGGTGATCTTCCAGCCGCCGATATCCACCGCTACCGGCGAGTTGTTGTACAGTTCGATCCACTCCTCCACTGAATCGGTGCCGGGGGTGTCGTATAACACTTCGCTGATGACCACCCTGGACTGGATCTCGGGGTTGCCGTTGTCCGGCGCGGTGGACCAGTCGGCATAGGTATCGGTGTCCACTGCCGGGTCGGTGCGCACAACGGAGCTGCCGGTGGGCGCGCTGGGTAGGCTGGTGCTGCCCCAGCCGTCGGGAATACCGCCGGTGGCGCCGCCTTCCCAGGCGACCTTATCCTTAATCCTGCTTTCGTCGTCTTTTAAGATGAGGGTGTCGCCGTCGTTGTTCAGGGCCGGGATGCTGCCGGACAGGTCGGCATCGTAGCCGTACAGGGCGTTAAAACCGGTGTTGTCGGTGGCGATGGTGAGGTGGGTGTAGGGCGCGATGACGGTGTCTGACGGGATCGTATAGGTGGAGCCTAAACCGTTGTTGTCGGTGATGGTCCAACCGCCGATATCCAGGCCCACTGCCGTGTTGTTGTAGAGTTCGATCCACTCCTCCTCCGAATCGTAACCGGGGGTATCGTAGAAGATCTCGCTGAATACCACCTTATGTTGATCCGGATCGCTTAAAACCTGGGTCTGGGGAAAGCCGTTGTCCGGGTCGGTCGACCAATCGGCATAGGTATCGGTATCCACCATGGGGTCTGTGCGTACGACGGTGTAGCCGGTGGAGGCCGACGGTTCGGTACTGCTGCCCCAGCCCACGGGAAGACCTGCGGTTGCGCCGCCCTCCCAGCCGACCTCATCCTTGGTATTGCCGGACTTGTCTTTCAGGATCAGGGCCTCGCCGTCGTTGTTCAGGGCGGGAAGGTAGCCGTAGACATCGGCGTTGTAACCGTAAAGATTGGTGAAACCGATGCTGTCGGCGGCGATGGTGAGAAAGGTACCGGCCGCGATGGCGGTGCCGCCGGGAATGGTGTAGGAGGCACCGGCGCCGTTGTTGTCGATGATCTTCCAGCCGCCCACATCGATGGTCACCGGTGAATTATTGTAGAGTTCAATCCACTCCTCGTCCGCATCGGTGCCGGGGGTGTCGTAAAAGACTTCGCTGAAGACGATTTTAACGTTGTCCGGGTGGATGGCGGTGAAGGAGTGTTCGTCGGAAATGGTGGTATGGCTGGTGGCATCGGTGGATTCCACCACGTAATAGTAGGTGGTATAGGGGGTCAGGCTGGGCAGGTTGAGACTGTGGTTGACTGTCAGGTTACTGCTGCTGACGTTCATGGGGTATGAACCCGGGCTGGTGCCGTAGCGGACCATTGACGTGGCCGGTTCGTTGGTGTCCCAGACGATGTCGGCCGTGGTTTCACTGACGTTCTCTTCATGGATGTTGTAGAGGATCGGCGGATTATCGGTGCCGATGTACTCGTCGAAGTAGAAGGTGGCGGGCAGACCGGCGGCAGTGCGCTCGTCCGGGCCCTGGCTGACCGCACCGTTGGCGCTGACGTTGTATGAGTTGACGCCGTCGGTGGTGATCACGATGTCGCCCACGCAGTAACCGGCATAACTGGTCTTCTCACCGGTGGGTGCGCCCTCCTCGGTTTGCAGCACCAGGGCTGCCGGGGCCGTGATACAGGGGGCCAGTGCGCCCAGCACGTTTTCCACCACGTCGATGCGGGGATGATACCAGCCGTCTCCCTGGCCGGCGCCCACCGAGATGCAGGCCACCGTGGGAGTGAGGAGATTCATGTAGTCGGAGTTGGTGCTGCTTTCGCTGCCGTGGTGGCCCACATGGGCAAGTTCCAGGCCGTAGGCCGAGAGCATGGGGTTGGAACCGGCCGGCATGATGGCCATCACCAGCGGTGATTCGATGTTGACCTGGCTGGTGGAACGGCCGGTGCAGGCATAGTCGTCCGGGCCGCCTCCCAGGTCACCGGTCACCAGGTAGTCGAAGTTGCCGAATTCGATGAGCAAACAGACGGAACGGTCGTTTTCGTTGTCCTGGCCGCCCTGGATCGGTCCGGTACCGATGACCGAGCCATTGGTGGCCACGCAGGTGGCGGTGGCCCCATTGCCCAGGTCGATGACCTGGCCTAAGGGGATGGCTGCTACCCCGCCGGCCGTGGTCTGGGCAGCGGCGGCCAGGAAATCCTCCACGAAGATGTTGGTCTTGTCGCTGCCGTTGTCATATACGTGCAGGGCATCGTAGCCATAGTTCATCACCTCGGTAAGGCCCCGGTAGTGGTCGGTGTCCCGGTGAGAGGCGATGATGTAATCCAGTGGCTGGGATGTGGTATACCCTAAACCCTGGAGATAGGGCACCACCTCGTCGGTGCCCTTAAATTCGTTACCACCGTCGAACAAGATGGTGGTGCCGTTGGCGCCGATAATAAAAGTACTCTGGCCCTGCTGGACATTGATGTAGTGAATCTCAAGATTTTGCGTCCACAGGGCGGTGGAAAATACGAATAATATCATTCCCAGTAATACAGGAATAATTTTGTTGAATCTGGGTGAGTGCATTTTTTCCTCCCTTTTATTTATAGTTTTCTGGTATGCTGCGTTTCGATATGGATGGAACTTGATTGGAAAAGCCGGGTTTAACAAAGCACCCGCGTATTCTCGACCTGGGGGGTGAACCATGCCAAAATTATACCAGATCGGGATTGGATTGCAATATTGGCGGGCAGAATTAAGTATGGAGTTGAAATTCTTTCTGGTTTCCTTTAAAATAGGCTTTTGGATAATCTTGAGAATAACAATGGAGGGAACCGTGATCCGGGCGGTTATTTTTGACTTCGGCAATGTGATTGCCAGCTTCGACTATCAGGGTGTTCTGCAGCGGCTCTCCCCTTTCACCCGGTTCTCCACCGCGGAACTGGAGCAGCAACTGCGCCAATCCATACCCCTTTTCCAGCGGTTTGAGACCGGTTCAATCCCCGCCGACACCTTTTACCGGGAGTTTGTCGAGCTGGCCCGGCTGCGGATCGGTAAAGAGGCATTGATTAAAATATTTGCCGATATCTTTTCCCCCATTTCCTTCACCTGCGATTTGCTGCCTCGGCTAAAACCCCGTTACCGCCTGGGCCTGCTCTCCAACACCAATCCCTGGCACTTCGACCGGGTGATCCGGCACACCGCCGTATTCCCCCTCTTCGATGCCGTCTCCCTCTCCTTCCAGGTGGGGGCCATGAAACCGGACCCCCGCATCTATCAAGACATGCTGCACAAGCTTGACCTCCCCCCCGCAGAGTGCGTGTTCATCGACGACCTCCAGGAGAATGTCACCGCCGCCCATAACCTGGGCCTCGCCGCCATCCTCTACACCACCCCCGGCACCCTCCTCACCGCCCTAAAATCCCTCTCCATCAACATAGATCCCCCTTCGCTCCGCTCTCGCTAAATCCTTCCTGTTCCCTTCCGGTTTATTTTTTTTCACTCATTCACATCGGCCATAGCGATCAATTCATGACCTGAAAATATCAAGAGGATTTTGATTAGAGTGGTCTTTTTTATGGTTTTTTTGAATTTTTCATCGATGCTGTAGTTTTTCAGTTGTTCTTCCGCTTCCGATTTTAATTGCCGGACCTTTTCATCACCCGGGCTTACGCCCGACTTTATATACTTGATCTCCAGGATATATGTGTATTTTAACCCTTCATAACGGGCCAAAAAGGGTTCCATGACAATATCCGCATATCCCTTGTTCATCTCCTTTTCCGCGTGAATGATGTAGAGATTCGTCAATCCCAGGTAAACATTCAAGAAGGCCTGGATGGATTTTTCACCGGTGATCAAATCTCTCAAACTCATACTCTCCCTCATGCGGCCGGTGATGTAGTCGAGTAAGGGTCTCCATTGCCCGCTCATGGCCATCTCTTTCATTAAACGGCCGTAGGTGTATAAATCGATGGAAAATACATCGGTCTCCTCATACCCCTCTTTGATGTAATCATAATACAGCCGGCGAATGGTTTCATTGGGAATGGCCAGGATCAAGCCTGTGGCTTCCGTGTCTTTTATTGTCAGTAAACCGAAATAAAATAACAGGGATATGAAGTTTTCCCGGTCCATTAACTTTTCTAAGGGAAATCCCTTTGCCAGTTCCGATGACGTCTCTCCCTCCTTTATAATCTCTCTTAACCGGTCGAAATTTCCATTGGTGATTTTTGTCTTACCCCTATCTACAACAATCAGATGCTTTAATTTGCCATAATCTATGCGCACATTACTATCGATTAAATCACCCGGTATGGATTGGACTTTAAAATACTCTTTTAAAAAATAGAGAACCATATCGGGATTATGCAACCTCTCC
>CBFDCR010000031.1:0-57564 GCA_965603365.1 uncultured bacterium | reverse complement strand
GGGAAGATATTTTGTTAGGTTTAATTTTGTTTTTTTCCATCACTTGTTTTTTCACCCATGCGTTACCTGGAGTTGAATCAAAGGATGATGAAACATCAAAGATGACTGAAAAGCAAGAAAAGCTGGAAAAAGAGATTGCCACAGCAAGGAGAGAAGTGGAAAAATGGGATAAGATTTTATACAACAGGAGGCACTGGGCAGTGAGAAGCGAAAAAGCCGAAAGGCAGGCGGAGATAAGAGTGGCAAAGGCAAAGAAATTGCTTGAACAAAAAGAAAAAGAATTGGCGGAACTTCGGCAGGAGCAATTGCTGCTTAAGCAAAAAAAAGAGAAGGAATTGGCGTTAAAAAACGATTATATTTCAGCAGAGGAATTGAAACTCTATGAGAGAAAATCCTTGTTCATTTTTCCAATCTTTTACAAAGAGAGTATTGATCCCGGGTTGCTGACCGACAAACGAAAAACGTTTCTATCCAACCTGATGTCCAGGATGTTTGTCACCGATTTTAAAAGAATTAACTTTTTTGATGTAAAATCCAACGATTCCATTGACACTTTCTTACAAGACGCTCACGCCTATATGCGTAAAAACGTCAAAGAAATAACGGTTAAACGGATGAAGCCGGACGGAAAATTCAAAGAGGCAATGGTGACAGCCAAGGATCTTTTAAAAACCACCGAGAATTCCTTTGCCATAGTGCCGTTTTTCGATTCGCTTGAAAAGGAAAAGATAGAGGAAGAGGATAAGGATAAAGAAAAAAAATCTACCCGTTATGTGTATAAAATGGCTGTTCACTTTGATATTTACAATACCAAAACAAAAGAAAAAATAAAGACACTGAAAATAAACAATAAAAAGGACTGGCTTGGGATCTTGTCTTCTGTTTCGGGTAGTTTACAGGCAGATAACAGTGACTTTGAAGGGCTGCCGGAAAAGGTGAAAGAGGATGAAGAGAAGTTTAGAAACGCAATCGCAGGTCTACTCTTAGTACTGAAAAAGGAAATGAAAAAAATGCCTGAATTCATTGTTTTGGCGCCACTGTCAATGACGAGCCATTCCAGGTTCGGGTTCGATATGGGCCATGATACCGGAATTAAGATCGACCACAGGTATAAAATCTATGTGAGCCAGGCGGACGGCGGCAAAAAAATGACCGGGTTCGGCAAGATCAGAAAGGTCGAGGCGTCTTATTCCGAGGCTCAAACTTTACTGGGAAGGCCACAAGAAGGAGATCAGATAGAGGAAGATCCCAAAGTGGGCATCAATGTTGTGGGTGGTTTGGGCATGGCCCCCCTTCACATCAATTTAGAAGATGATGTGGCAGCGGGTTCTCATTTATGCCTCTTTTTGGGTGCCGAATATGAATTGGGCCCCATATTAAGGTTGTCGGAATTGTATACGGCTTTGAATCTTCGGATAGGTTTACCTCGCCTGGAAGAAACATATGCCGATGCCCACAACCTTTCCCAGCTATTTGTTAATGTCGGCATTGTAAAAAAAATCTACTTTAGAAGATTGGCACTTAATTTTGGGGGATATATCGGGCTTCACTCCGCCACCCTCACTACCAATTCGATAGATACAAAAGGCTCCAGTTTCGGTTGCACTTTAAACGCAGGTATCGAGGCCATGATTACCCCTTCTATTAGCGCATTTGGGGGAGTTAACCTGGACTTATACCCTGATCCATCAAAGTATGAAAACAATGGAACAGAAATTGATTTGCCTGATGGTTGGGAATGGAATGCCAAAGGAGTGAGCCTTAACCTGGGAGCAAAAGTCACCTTTTAGGTTTAATTTAAGGAGTCGGGGATGAAAAAAATTATTATTTTACTATCACTAATTGTCTGTATAGTCGGTTTCTCTTTTTCCCAGATTAGTAGTCAGGATGAGAAAACCGTCTGGGTCACTGCTCAAGGATGGGGTAAAAAAGTCGGCGACACCAGGATGAGTGCCATAAGAACAGGAGTGGAGACAGTTGTAAAAGATATGCTCACCACCCGGGAAGAGACGGCGAAATTCCGTGAACAAAAAGAGTCTTTCCTGACAGAGGCCGAAAAGTATGTGTTCGATTATAAGATTAAACGGAAAATATTGCAAAAAGGAGAACACAGCGGCAAAAAATACAAGATGATAATGACATTGGAACTGCTGATTAATAAGGAAGAATTACGAAAAGCACTGGAGAATCGCGGCATCATCCAGGCATCCATTGAACTGAGGAGAGAGCTGGATAATTTTACTCTCATGCCCTATGTGGATGAGAAAAACTCTTCCCGTGATTTTAAGGAAAGAAAAGATATTGTTTACGCGAAAATCGGCTCCTTTCTCCAGAACCAACATATCCCATTTATCGGGGAAGAAGAGATCAAAGATATCGAAAAAAACGAAGAAATTATCGCCCTGGAAAAGTCCGCGTCCGCCGATAAGGGCGAGGAAGATTTAATACTCCAACTGGCCCGCAATACCAGGGCTGATCTCTACATAAAAATAGTCGGGCATGTAGAGGGCACCCCGGTGGAAGGCGTCACCTGTTTTAAAGTAAGTATATCCATAACCGTTTATACCGTAATGACTGCCGAGAATATAGCCTCCCAAACCGGTTACAGCCGACCTCTTAGTTTAAGCTCAAAAGACGCTTCCATTTCCGCCGGGATCGAAGAAGCGATAAATAGTGCCATGCATGATATCATGGATAAATTACGCCTCTTCTGGAAAGATTACGTGAAAGATGGAAAACCGTATAAGCTGGTATTTTACGATTATGATTTCGGCGAATTTGCCGAAATCCGTCGGGTGTTAAAAGAGATGGCCTCCCAGGTAAAGTTGTTGAAAAAAGCCGGGAACATCGCTTCGTTTATCGTCTGGTACAACGGCCCATTGGATGATTTGCTCTTTGAAGTCCCGGGAAGAATGGAATTGAACCTGAAAGAAGACCCCGCCATCCTGGGAAATACGCTGCGTTTTTTTAGAAAGGCCAGATAAGGGTTAACGCAAACAAAAAGGAGAATCTAAAATGGGGAAAATATGGTTACTGCTGCTCCTGGCGGTAAATTTTACCATAGCGTGGGCGGCAGAGGCTCAAATTACGGCCACAGGTAGTGGCGCTACCCAAAGAGATGCCCTGATGGACGCTCAGCGAAAAGCCGTCGAACAAGGTGTCGGCGTTCTGGTGGATTCACAAACTCTTTCCAGGAACATGATGTTGGTGGGAGACAAAATATTTTCAAAAGCCAGGGGATATGTGAAACATTACACGGTTATTTCACAGGAAAGACAGGATGACGGCAACTGGAAAGTGATGATTGAGTGCGAGGTAGCAGATGAAAAAATAAAAGCCAGCCTTAAAACCCTGGGGATCTTGCGCGATAAGATGGGAAATCCTCGCATTACGGTACTTTATGATCCGGAAATTACAGGCGGCATCTACCGACAACATCACCCTGTGGTCTCCGAAGCTTACGAAGGCATTGTCGAATATCTGGCAGAAAGGGAATTTCCTGTACTGACATCCTTAAAAGATCCCGGCAAAACAACCATCCAGCGGGGACCAAGAGAGAAAGCAGAGTACATTCTGGTTTATAACATTAAAAGAGGGAATCAGGAATCGACCGACATCTTTAAAAAAGGCTGGGTGATGATTTCGGCTAAAATCATTAGTACATCGTCCGGCCAGGTTCTTGCCAGCCAAAACAAAAAAGTAATGGGAGTGGATACAGACTCTATCGATTTTGCTTTTAGAAAAGCAGGCCGAAAGGCAGGAAAATTAGCGGCCAAATTTTTGGAAGACAAATTGGTAGCGAAATGGGGAGGGGAAACTGTCTCCGGGAGGGTGGTAATTCTCGAATTGCTAAACGTCAACAATTTTAAACTATTGGTGGACTTTAACGATGAATTAAGAAGGACTCACGGAGTTCAAAATATTCTAAATAGAGATTCCATCTCAAATACAGTAGAGTACGAAATCACTTATGTCGGTGATATCGATACTTTATTGGGAAACGTTTATACCATTTTAGAGAAGATGGGTTTAGAGGCCAAAGTTCCGATCTCGCATGGAGACTGGATCTGCATTGAACTTATCGATAATCCTCTGAAAAGAGTGATAAGGAGCTTAAAATGAGAAAAAATATTTTTATCATAATAGGTACGGTGTGTCTCATGCTTTCTGGATTTTTCAGTTTTTTAGTAATTCCACGGGATTTGGACACGGGGCCTTACCTGGATTTTATTGAAAAATTCAAGAACGAAGCATCAATGAACTGGGCAACAAAGGCCTTAAGAGTCAAAGGAAACGGCTTTGGCCCTGAAATTGCAGAACTGGGAAGAAGAAAAATATTGGCCAAACGGGCAGCCCTACTAGATGCTTATCGAAATTTAATTGAAGTGGTTAAAGGGATACAGGTTACCTCCTGCAGCAGTGTAGAAGATATGATGGTTCAGAGCGATTGGATTAAGGCAAAAGCCGGGGGGATGGTGAAAGGCATGAAGGTGCAGGAGGTTATTTATGCCAATGACGGCGGCTGTGAAGTTACCGTGGAGGTCGATATCGACAAAGATGGCAGGTTCCTGTTGACAGCCCTTAATACCGGCGAGGTCATGATGATCGATATCTATCCGAAAGTCGACTGGGTGGCCCTGCAAAAGAAAACAAAAGACATCCAGAGGAAATATAATTCGTTATTGGCTGCCTTCAGGAGAAAAGGAAAAGAACTGACTCAGGCCAATCAACAACTGGCACGCATGGAAGAACGACTGAAGGCTGCCGATAATACAGAATCCCAATTAAAAGCCCAACTGGTATCAGCCGAAAAAGAGCTGGAAAAGACAAAACATATTGTCAATGAACTGAATTCCAGACTCATCATCCTGGAAATCAAACTCACGAAAAACGAAAAG
The DNA here is from genome assembly GCA_965603365.1 of uncultured bacterium. Lineage (GTDB taxonomy): Bacteria > Acidobacteriota > Aminicenantia > UBA2199 > UBA2199 > JAHELQ01. The sequence goes on along the minus strand of CBFDCR010000031.1, from coordinate 52,666 downwards.
GAACTGGAGATGACCAGGACATTTCTTTCTGAAAAGAAAAAAGAGCTGGATAAGTTATCAGACGAAATTGCAAAGTACAGCGATGCTGCTTTAGTTGCTATGCTCGATCGAGAGAGATTGTTGGGATATATACACCGTATAAAAGAAATTCAAAGGGAAACCGGGAAAAGGCTTGAACGGTTTTCCCCTCCAGAACCACATGAGCCAAAGAAAAGGGGGCACTCAAATGAACCGGATTATGCGGATCAAAAAAATTATACGGGTTTGTTAGTAGATGCCAGAGGACTCAATCTGAAGCCGGCCCTTGCCCCAACCATATTAAACGAAAGGGAAGAGGAAATGTATGGGATCGGAATAATACCCGCGGAGGTTAGCGGTGGTGCAATTGTCGATTATCTGGCAGGCAGTATCGAAAGAGCCAAAAAATATAAGAAGATAGCCCATCACCCCCTGGTAGTAAAAGGAATCAAGGTGGTAAATAAATCCGATATAATGATCAGTAATAAGGACGCCCAAAGGATGGGTCACATTTTCGAGCTCCTGAGAGCTGGCAAAGTCGCCATATTGCATGACGGACAATGAAATTTGCACAATTATTCATTGCCCAGATGGTCAGCAGAGAAGCAAAATGAAGATGTACAAGGACTTGTTAAACGTGTTGAAGAACGTGCATGTAAAAATCGTTAAGATAAAAAATCCGTTAATACTCTATGGAATTTCCAGGATTATCATTGGCACCACAGGCATCATTATTTCCTCGGTTTCTTTTATAAGCCTGACTAAAATTGTCAAAAACCTGCTAAAGGATAAATCTTATTTGGGAAATGAACCCTACCTGGCATCATCTATTCTTACTTTAACCATTTGTGTCCTCATTTTGATTTGGGGATTCATAACTCTTATCTCAAACTTTATAGATATGGCCCGCTATTCCGTACCTGTACCCACAGAATTCGAAGACTACGATGAAGTAGAGAATGCCCTGGTACGGGAACAAATACCGCCTTATAAGACTGGTTCGAACACTATTGTTCAGAAAGACAAATCTTTCAGGATGAAATTTTTCTTATTTCTGGGTTGTGTGACCCTATTTTTGATTGTAAAAAATTTTATCCCGGATGATTTTTTTTGGGACCTCAAACTCACTCCCGGGTACTTTTCTTTTCCCCTGTCTTTTACCGTTATTCTTACCGCGGTTGCGGCTCTTAGATCGGTATCGATTTTTTTTCACGCCCGTGATGACAACCTGGCGAAGGAAGTCTCCGAGGAAATAAAATCTATAAAAGGAGGGGGCCATCCCTATACATTCGCACCGGATATCGAAAAAGCACTACTTTCGCTACACCAAAATGGAAATCCCAACATTGTTTTTTGTCCCGATTTTAGTGAAACAGATGGGGGTGTTAATACCCACAAAATAGAAAGAAAGTTGTTCATTGAAACACCACCAAAGCCTATTCAATATGAAATCCATCCCATCGAGCACCTCTATTTATTGTTTGCCATCATATTGTTTATCATCGGTTTCTTTTTTTTAACCAAACTTCCGCCCGACAACATTTCCGTCCTTACCGTTCCAACAATAGCAATCGATTATCTATGGACAATTGCCAAAGGGGGTGTTCTGTTATTCAGTGGATGGGGGCTGCTGAAAAGTGTTTCCTATATTTCCAAGACTTATCGCTTCGAGTCAGTCATGGTCTATGTAAATATCGAAGGAGTATATGGAAAAACAACCGTAAAGGCAGGGAAAGCCGTGGCCGATTCCGTTGAAACCAGGAAAATTATCGTTCGAAGCGATTGCCACTTCAGGATTTACACTACAAAACTTTTGACTGAAATTTATACTAAAGAAGACAGCAGGCATATCATCAAAATGGCTGTTGAAAAATACTCTGAAAAAGCGAAAAAATTGGTGACAAACGCAATCGAAAGGTTTGAGAAAGCGGGAGAGCAAGAAGCAAAGCCGGACAATACAAAAAAAATTCTCATCCTTTCGGCAAATCCCAAAACCACTCCCCGGTTGCGGTTGGATGAAGAAGTCCGTGAAATCGAGGAAGGCTTACTGCGCTCAAAACAACGTGGTCAATTCGAGATTAAAGCGAGATTGGCGGTGCGTCTTCGGGATATCCGGCGGGCGCTGCTGGATCATAAACCACAGATTGTACACTTTACCGGCCACGGCAAAGAGGATGGCCTGATCGTGGAAGATGAGATGCGACTGGCCGTGCCTATTTCGGCAAAGGCACTGGCCGGACTATTTGAACTGTTCTCAAGTCAGGTAGAATGTGTCATTCTCAATGCCTGTTATTCGGCGCACCAGGCGGCGGCCATCAAAAAGCATATTGATTATGTCATTGGCATGCGCAAAGAGATTAAGGATAGAGCCGCAATTGAATTTGCCGTAGGTTTTTACGATGCTTTAGGCGCAGGTCGGTCTGTTGAAGAAGCTTTTAAATTTGGCTGCAATGCCATCCTGCAAAAGTTCCCCGATCTGCCTGAGCATTTGATCCCGGTTTTGAAAAAGGGGGGAGCATGATTAACAAAATTTTCCCAGATTTTTTAAGAGAAGAAGGGGGCTCTCGATACTATTTGAGATCCGTCTGAAAAGCAGGGCCCTCACCGGCGAGACCCCCAACCAGTTCATCCTCTCCTACCCCAACGAAGAAGTCAAGGAAACTTTCCTGAAATACTTCCTGGCCGACATGATCGAATCCCCGGTTGCCGACACAGGCAGCCGCATACTGGAGATGGTGGAGCATATCCTGGCCGACCGCATCGACGGATTCTTTTCTGTTCTTCGCTCCATATTTTCGGCGATCCCCTACAATATCTTCATAGAGGACAGGGAGAGCTACTATCACACCGTCATCTACCTGGCCCTGAGCCTGGTGGGAGTCAATATAAGAGCAGAAGTTCAAACCCATTCGGGCCCCATCGATGCGGTGTTGGAGACCGAAACCCACATCTACGTAATAGAGTTTAAGCTGGGCAGCGCCCAGGAGGCCCTGAACCAGATAAAGACAAAAAAGTATTATGCCCCCTATATGCACTCCCCCAAAAACATCAAACTGATCGGCGCCAGTTTCAATATAGAAAGCCGAAACATATGCCTTAAGGATTTAGGTGGGTTAACATATGGTAAAAATAAACAAAATACCCCTTTTTAATAATTTAAAACACAATTCCTTAGGGAAAATATATTTGGATTCTAAACGACGTCTACAATCGAAAAAAGTAAAGCACTATCCATCACTTCTTTTGTCAGTTGAGCTAGCGTCATTTAAACGAAATGTCTAAATGGTAAATCAATGTGTTTGGAGTGGCCGCTATTTTATATGTTTGTCGAGTAGAGGGAGGCATCTCTTTTAGAGATGCTCCCTCCCTCACAGAACCGTACGTGCGGTTTTCCCGCATACGGCTCTTCTTTGCTGCTTCCTCCGCGAGCCGCAGGAGCTTACGGACGTTAACAGAGTTTGCGGTATATTTTGGGTTTAGGTAGAGGGAATCTTCGTTCATAGGCGCTGAATTGCACCCAGTTACAGCTCCTCTTCTGACTGCGCCTATTCAGCCATTTGAACAGCAATCTTTCAACAAGGTAATGGAACTGTTTGATCTTGTTATAATTACCACTTACCCCATAATAACCGTAATGACCTGTCAGCATCTGCGATATTCGTTTCCAGATATCCTTAAGCGGTATACGGTTTCGATTCGCTTGCAGCCAGACCTTAACCTTGCCTATCGACCTGTTTAGCCGCTTGCATTCAGTCCGCCGACCCACTTTAGAGAACCCCTGGCGACTTTTCTCCCAGTAATGGGTAAAACCCAGGAAATTAAATGTTCCCGGCTTTCCGCCATTCTTCCCTCTGTCCCGGTGGTTCGGACGTTCAAACCTCACTAACCGGGTTTTCTTCTCCGACAGCTTCAGCTTACCCTTTCCCAGTCGCCGTGACAATTGTGACAGAATCTTTTCTGCATCCTCTCTCCTCTCTACGCATATCACGAAATCATCACAGTAGCGGATCATCTCCGCTCTGCCCCTGCTGTTGGGTCGAATATCCCGGAGAAACCATAAATCCAATAGGTAGTGAAGATAAATGTTGGCAAGGATGGGTGAGATAACTCCGCCCTGGGGGGTTCCTTTTTCCATCGCATAGTAGTTTCGGCCCTCCATTATTCCACTCTTGAGCATACGGACAACATAACGGAGAAACCTCTCGTCGCTTATGCGCTGCCTCAGGCAGTCCACTATCTTGTGATGGTCGACATTATCGAAGTAACCTTCGATATCCGCATCGATCACGTACCACCCCGACTGGCTCATCAGGATTTTATCCAGCCGAGCCAGCGCCTGGTGACAACCACGGCAGGGACGAAACCCAAAGGAGATAGGCACAAAATCCTCCTCCCATATAGCCTCAAGTATTCGGGCAAACACCATCTGCACCAACTTATCCTCTACTGTCGGGATACCGAGGGGACGATGTTTGCCTCCGGCTTTGGGAATGTAGACTCGACGCACCGGTTGGGGCCTATAGCTCAGCCGTCTCATCCGATACACCAGACTCTCCTCATTCTCTTTCAGATTCTCACCATACTCTTCCAGGGTCAGACTGTCTACTCCTGGAGCCTTACCCTTCTTAAGCCTGGCAAAACACTCATGCAAATTACGCTCGTTGACAAGGTGCATCAGGTTATTAAAACTCATCCGCTTATCCTCGCGCGCTCGCTTCGATATAAAGCTTAGTTTTGTTGCCATCATTTCTTTACCTCCTGACCTGTGTCAAGGGATGATGTGTCCCTAAGTCTTTGCACAACAAAGCAACTCCCTTCCCCATGTACATGGCTTTCCCACGCTCAGAGTACTATGGAGTTGTCCGACTACCTTTGTGCCCTCGATACTTCCTTACCTTTTCGGTTTGTCAATATCTACCTCCGCGGATGCCCTTCATTCTTAACGCCGTTTCCGGTTGGGCATCTAACCATCACGGCCCGGATTGTTTATACGCACATTTCCGCAATGTGCCTCTTGCGCAAGGAGCACAAAGGTTCTCCCAGGTTCCGACGCAATCCTTTCGATACCATGCCACTGCCTGAGATCCCGGTGGAGTGGCTGCATACTCGCCAACTCGTTCACAACCATGCTGCCTTCCAGCGGATGTACACTGTCGGCCTCCACGACGACGACGTTTTCGGGACTTACAGCATTCACTTGCGTTGCGGCCTGGTATCTTTCAGCCGTTGGCTTCATCTAATTTGTTACCTCCTTAGATGCAACTTAGATAACGGGCTGGTGGCTAACCTTTGCCCGTGTGGGATTTTAACCCACTAGATTGCGCCAGCTTCGCCTGGCGCACACATCATCCGTCCCTAGTTTTCTGGGGGACTCATTTTGTCTCTCTGTCCAGTTCGTCGCCCCACTGGGTCCAATTGTCCCGCCTACTCCGGGCAAAGAGCTCCAGGTAAGGGCCGGGGCTGCACGCCTCGATGATCCGATACAACTTTTCGGGCTTGCGGGAGTGCCGGGTCCTGGGGGAAAAGATGATGTTTTCCTGGCTGCGGCCCGGCTCGAGGGTTCGCAGCTCGCCCTTGCTGCCGAACAACACCATCTCGGTAACATTGCGAAAATAGAAGCCCACCCCGCCGCGGTTGGGCAGACCGTCTTTGCGGGTCTTACACCACACCAGGTAGGTCTTGTAAGTAAATCCCCAGTGCTGCATCAAGGTCATGCCCTGCTCCAGCAAAGCATTGGGCACCCACAGGTAGAGATGACTCTGCTCGGCCGCCACGTGAAAGATGGGCAGGTCCCGGATCTCTTCAAAGGACATGGTGTGGTAGCGGTTGAGTCTCTTGTGCTCCGGGGCGATCTTGCCGGCGCGGTTGCGAAACCGCCAGGGTGGATCGATCAGGATGGTACCGAACTTTCCCTCTACGCTGCCCACAAACGCCTCCACCGTCTTAGCTGTCAGCGGCCAGGCTTTATTCATTTTATAGCGCCAAAATACCATGATACCTCTGACTATATTATAATAGAAAACATCGTCCGGGTAAAATAGTCGGCTCCATTTCAGGGAATTTAAATCCATTAATTTAACCCCATCCAACTCCAGTGTCCTCACCAATAAATCTTTTGCCCCTTTAATGGTCTTATAACGCCTGTCGATCAACAGGGTGTCAAAGCTCTTGACAACCTGATTTGCGATTTAAGGGAATCGATGTTCACTGTTTGCCCTCCTTAAAGCAGCAGGCCGCCGGTAGATTGCCTACCGGGCCCTTCGTTATCTCTCGGCCCCGGGCCGATCTTCTGAAAAAACTCTGTGCCGCAATCTTGACGGCCGTGCCCCAACATACCCTCATCATCAACGACTTCCTCAGCGGTGAATCCAGGTCGTTTGAGAAGGCATTTCTCTCCCTGGTGAAAGAACTGAAGAAAAGGGGAAAAACGGTGGTCTACCTGGGTAAACGGAAGCTCGACAGTGCCGCGCCCATCGAAGAACGAGTCATCAAATACAACGACTACCTATTGACCTACTATGAACTCGAAAACACCAGCTTAAGATAATCCTCTACTCCCCCCCACCGGAGGAGAACCGTTTCAGTTCCAGCATCTTGGCAAAGATGATCTGCTCCACGTCCGGGTCTTCCATCATCTCCAGCAGTTCCAGGTAGCGGTCGCTGTAGGCCCGTTTGCGTTTGAGCCGGGAGACCACCTGGTCCTGGTGCAGCAGCATCTCCTCCTCGCCGGTAATCAGCCAGGCGGGATTCAGCTTCCTCTGGGTGACCAGGTGGGCCAGGCTGACAAAACCGGGGTAGACCAGTCCGCTCTCCAACTGGGACACGGTGGACTGGAGGATGTTGAGTTCTTCGGCCAGTGCCTTCTGGGAAATCCCCACATGCTCCCGGAACCGTTTGAACCGCTCGCCAATGGCTGCTTTCAGGGCATCCTTACTACAATCTTCCATTTTCGTCAAATCTGTCATGTTATACAACCTTATTAAATAACAATTCAGTGCTAAAATAAACATATCTAATATTATCAAATATATTAATTACCTCCCAAAACGCCCCCCAATCACCCCTCTCCCTGCCAAATCCCTTCACCCCTATATCCCCCATCCGCTCCAGTGGCACGCCATTCTTTTCACCTTTTTTCAATCGTTTCCTTTTCATTTTCAACTCTAATAATCCGTACCTTCACATAAATTCATAAACAGATCTATTATACCCATTTTTTCCGCCAAAATCAACCCACAACCCCCAAAAATTTTCAAATAACCTGAAAAATTTTATTAACAATAGCAAAAACACCGCCAAAACTACAAGAATAGGAATAGTGGAATGATGGAATAATGGCAAGATGGGAAAAACAGATGTTCATGGCAAATTGCAAAACAGCCATTTTGCATTGTATTATCCCGTAGGGATGGGTCCAAAACCCGTAGGGGCGGCCCAAACCTCCGTAGGGGTGGGTCAACATCCCGTAGGGACGCCTCAAAAGTGCGTAGGAGCGGGTCAAAGTTGCGTAGGGATGAGTCAAGTAGCCGTAGGAAGGGGTCAACATTGCGTAGGGGTGGGTCAAAACCCCGAAGGGTGGGGAATAGATCTGTGCTCTTCGATGGAAAATCGAGAGTCGTGCACGGTGCATGACAATATGACTACTTTATCGCGGCCGGTCTATTCTTATGGCGTGAAGTGATGTCTATGCCTGTTACCTTTCCCTAATATCTAAAAACATAATAACTGTAAAACCGGCAATAGATGACAGAATAAAACCTGGATTCGTGGATTCGGGGGCAGTCGAAATTTTAATTTCTCGTGAAGTAACGAATTTGTGGTAACGCACCGCCCCAGGTTTTGTGAGAGGTAGGGGACTCAGATCTGCGTCCCTTAAAAGGCAAATGCGGCAAAGTTGGCCACCGCACACCCCGGCAAAGATGTTGGCCACATCCTTGACCACATCCAGAATCCCTTGCCGCCGATGCCCACATTGGCCATTTTCAAAAACACCCGGTGGTTCCCCTCTCCTGGCAAGAGAGGGGATCAAGGGGTGAGTTTTAACTGCTGAAATAAGCCGATCTACATGAGATGGGGGGCATAAAGTTTGACAATCGGGGGGGGATTGATTATGATGGGGGTGTTGTTGTTCCTTTAAAGCCTTTAAAGAAGTATTTCATGTTGACCGGCGTAATGAAGGAGGTATAGGTTATGGAAGTGTTGGTGGTTTTGGTGGCGGAATGTCTGGTGGTGCCGCTGCTTTTGGGGATCTGGTTGTTGGCGGAGGCGGTATTGACCCTGATAGTGGGCGGTATTTCGCTGTTGGTGGGGGCTGTTGCCGGGGGGCAAAAGAGGGAGATGTCGGGCCGGGAACGGCCGGCCCTGATGGTGTACCCGGGGGAAAGGCGACCCTGGTTGAAACGGGCGGCCATTGTTTTGGTGTCGCTGCTTATCGTTAGCCTGCTGGGATTGCTGGTTGTCAATTACCTGTTTTTTGAGCCGGCAGCCCGGCTGGTGCTGGATAAGGTGAAGCAGCGGACCGGTATTGAGGTGACCTTTGGGGCAGCCTCGGGCAATATTTTTAAGGGCACGGTGGTACTCAAGGAAGCCCGCCTCAGGCGGGAACACCACCAAAAAAGCAATTTTAAGCTGACGGCCGAGGAAATAGCGGTGGACTTAGACCTGCTGGCCCTGCTCTCCCTGCGGCCTTCGCTGGAATACCTGCGGGTGGAGGGCCTGAAGGGCACGTTTGAGCGGACGGGCAAGGTAGACCGGCAGAAGCCGCGGCGGGCCTACAATATCGATGAACTGCTGGTGAAAAATTTAGAGATGACCATCACCGATCACACCCGGGGAACCCAGCCTATTGTGCTGCCGGTGAAGATCAACAGGCTGGAAAGCCGCGGCTTTCGCAGCCGGATGGCCCTATTCGACATCCTGTTTAAATCCAGTGTCAGCGGCCTGGTCAACCAGGCTCCCTTTACGGTAGAGAGGCAAGACGGCGAAGGCGGCTGTGGGGCCCACTGGACGGTTCATCGCCTGCAATTGGACCGGGCAGGAGAGTACCTATTCGGCGACTTCAACTTTATCGACCGGGGCAGCCTGGACATCGAGGTGCTCAACCGCTTGCAGACGGCAGGAGTACCGGCAATCGAGATGCAGTGGAGACTGGTCTTCCGGGACATCGAGGTGCGGGGGCCGAAGCGGCTGGCCGCCTACATCAAAGATCATGGCCAGGAGTTGGCCCTCGAGTTTCGTTTCCGTATCCCGGAAGGGGATTTTAAGGATGCGGTATCCCTCAACGGGGCCGGCGTGGGGGAAAAGTTCCGGCAGTTATTTGGCCGGACACTGCTGAAGTTGGCGGTTGACAAAAAGAAAAAAATCAAGGAGATCGGCCAGAAAGGGATGGGGCGGATCAAAAAATTCATGGGGCATTCAGGTACCCGGTGAAATCCCGAAGGATATCGACGTTTTGTTGAGAAAAATGCCGGTGATAAAACTCGGCGTTATGGGGATTAAAGGTGTAATCCCGGCGGTATTCATCATAATTCTCGATCACCTCCCGGACTGCAGCCACGATATACTCTACTTCCTCCACCGTCATGGTGGGGTGAACCGAAACCCGGACCCAGCCGGGTTTTACACTCAGGTCGCCGTGATCGATGCGGGCGGTAATGGCGTGGGACTTTGCCTGATCCATGTTTAAAAGGATATGGCCATAGGTACCGGCACAGGAGCAGCCGCCCCGGGTCTGGATGCCGAAGCGGTCGTTGAGCAGTTTGACAATCAGGTTGTAGTGTTTATCGGGACAGTAAAAGGAGACGATGCCCAGCCGGTTTCGCTGTGAACGCTCCAGGACCTCCATGTCGGGACAATCGTTGAGTCCGGCCAGCAATACCTCTTTCAGCTCTTCCTCCCGCTCCAGTATGTCCGGGATACCCATCTCCCCCTTCAACAAGATCGCCAGAGCGGCCTTAATGGTCTGCAAAAACCCGGGGGTGCCGCCGTCTTCCCTTAACTCCACATTGTCGTAATAGCGCTGCTCTCCCCAGGGGTTGGTCCACAGCACGGTGCCCCCGCCTGGCCGGTCGGGCACCTTATTCTTGTACAGGACTTTGTCGAAAACCATGATGCCCGAGGCGCCGGGGCCGCCCAAAAATTTATGGGGGGAGAAGAACACGGCATCCAATTTTTGCCGGGGATTTTGGGGGTGCATGTCGATGTTTACATAGGGGGCCGAAGCGGCAAAATCGACAAAGCAGACACCGCCATGTCGGTGCATGATCTCGGCCATCTCATAATAGGGGGTCAGGATACCGGTCACGTTGGAGCAGGCGGAGAAGGAGCCGATTTTTAACTTCCGGTTCTTATGCTCGTCCAGTATCTGGCGGAGATGGTCGAGGTCGGGCAAACCGTCCTCCTTGCGGCGGACGATTTCGACATCGCAGGCACACTCATTCCAGGAGATATGGTTGGAATGGTGCTCCATGTGGGTAATGATGACCAGGGGACGCTCATCCCCTTTCAGTTCAACGTCTGCCTGGTATTGTTCGGGGATGCGCAGCCCCAGGATACGCTGGAGCTTGTTGATCACCTCGGTCATACCGAAACCGGCGCTCATGAGCACATCGTCGGCACCGGCATTCACATGCTGTTTGATGATCTGTTGGGCCTGGTGGTAGGCCTCGGTCATGGTGGTGCCGGTCAGGGTGGTTTCGGTATGGGTATTGGCCACAAAGGGGCCCAATACCTGCGAAATGTAATCCTCGATGGGCCGGTAGAGACGACCCGAGGCTGTCCAATCGGCATACAGTATTCTTTTTTCACCATAGGGGAAGGGATGAACCCGCTCCACGCCGATGATGTTTTTTCTATATTGTAAAAAATCTTTCATGATAACGTCCTTAACCGTTGATTTAACTGTCCTGTACAATTATAGCCAGCAAATGCCGGGGTGTCAATGTTATTCCATTTGACTTTTATTCATAAAAAAGATAATATGATTGCAAAAATTTTCTTGAAAAAACAAATGGATAGCTTACCTGAAATACCTGGTTATAGCGTGAAGCAAAGAGTCGGACAGGGCAGCCTGGCTCAAATATTTCGGGGATCTTGCCTCCAAACCGGGCGCCCGGTGGCGATCAAAATATTGGAACGGAAATATACCCGGGACTACGAACTGGCCAAGCGTTTCCTTCGGGAGGCCCAAACCGGGGCAGATTTGAAGCATCCCAATATTGTCGAAATTTATCAAACCGGCTGCACAGATCGATGTCATTTCATGATAATGGAATACCTGGAAACCACCTTAAGAGACAGACTAAACGCCCGAAAGGCGGCGGCGTCTCCGACATTTCACCCCCAGGATTTACACATCCTCATGCAGATGGCAGAGGCCCTCGACTATGCCCATCAAAGGGGCGTGATTCACCGGGATATCAAGCCGGAAAATATCATGTTCCGGGCCGACAGCACGCCGGTATTGGTGGATTTCGGATTGGCCAAAATTAAACACTCAAAGGAGAAATTGACCAAAACGGATGTATCGGTGGGCACGCCCTTTTACATGAGCCCCGAACAGATCCAGGGCCAGAAAAAAATAGACGGACGATCCGATTTTTACAGTTTGGGAGTGGTATTTTATGAAATGCTGTGCGGCGAGGTACCCTACAAAGCCGATGACTTCATCACTTTAGCGATGAAGCACCTGAAAAAAAAAGTTCCAAAACTCCCGAAAAAAATAAAACCTTTTCAACCGCTGCTCGATAAGATGATGGCCAAAGACCCGGGACAGCGCCTACCTTCAGGGGAAGCATTAATCAAAATCATCATCGAATTGCAAAACCGGCTGCCCGAATGATTACCCCCGAAGCGCCTCCCATTCACCGGTATTTTCATCACCAGACCAGGTTCCCTCCATATTGCCGGTAGGCTGGTCAATACTACCGGTAAAGACATAATCCTGCCAATCGATATAGGTCATGGTGAGTGTATCGCCGTTAACGGTCCAGTTCCCGGTATAACCTCGATCATCCGTAAAAGTGCCCTCAAAGGCGGTGGCCCCAAAAAAATTAATGGTGTATCCTTCCTCACTATCGTTTCCTCTCTTCATGGTAAACGTCCAATCTCCCCGGATGTCGATGATTCTTACCTGTACATCCAGGTCGGTATACATAATAAGTTCCCCGGCCACGACTTTCTTATTACCGTTGACCACTACCTCTATCTTCACATTTTCATCTTCGGATGTGTACTCATACTCGACAGTCTCAAACTCATCATAAACGTACGTCCCGGCCAGGGGCGTTCCGGCTGCCCCATCACCGATCTCAATTTTCAGCTCATACTCGGGACTGCCAAAATTTTTACAACCTACAATAAAGATGACTGCCGTCAGAAACAGGCCCATCAACACCCATGCCATTGATCTTTTTAACCTCATTTTCTACTCCTATGAAACACCAATCATACCCTAAAATCAAGCTATTTTCAAGTACAAAGGTGGAGCCTATATTTCCTATCAACTAAAAGTAAATAGCGGAGGAGTCGGGGCTGTCTAAATCGGCTTTTAGTCTCATGTAAAAGAGTGAAAAAATATGATATCTTAAATGGGAATATTTCTGCATGTAATAAAACAATTCATTGTACTTCACTTCGTCGGGAATCTGTTCAAACTGGTCGTTGGTATCGATGATGCCACTTTTTTTGGGGCAGGGAATTTTCTCCACCTCCCCCTCTTTATCCTGTCGAATGGTTCCCATCACATGACGATCGGAATATTTAGAAAATTCAATCCGATAAGTCTGATCGGCTTTTCCTCCCTTTGAACAACCATCTTTGACGGTAAGGTGATAAATTTTTTGGGGATCTGTTTTGCAATGAACCAAACAATTGATCACTGAACCGGGGATGATGCGCTCCACATCATAATGGTAAGGCAAGTATGGTTCAACGATGCTGGGAATCCAACTCTCATCCTCTCGCCGATCCAACTCGAAACGATAGGTCGGTGACTTTAGGGGAGTACCGTTTTCATAGAGCTGAATATTACTGTATGCCGTTTTCTTGAATCTGAGTTTTAAATTTCTGTAAAGGCTGATCCGATCCGCCATGACACATTTTAGCTCTTCCACCTTATGGTAGAGAATTCTTTCAAACTCCGGGATATTTAACAGCTCCGTTAGTTCCTCGATATCAATCCTGGCCTCCATTGTTTAATAATCCTCCTTTTTAATTTTTTATATAAATTAATATGTGTATGCTTTTTTAAGATTTTTTACCGACACACCCCCAACTATATACCGTTTTTAAATAAAATTCAAGACCAGAGGATCTAAATTTTTAATTTTATAGTATGGATGATCATATGGATAAAAAAATGATCTTCTATTTCAAACTGACGGCCACTTTGCCTTTGTAACTGCCCGGGTTGGGGATCAGTTTCAGGAGGCGAGCGATATAGAGATTAATAAATGGGGGAAAATGGCAGCGCTACGGGGATTCGAACCCCGGTCTGATGACTGAGAATCACCTGTCCTAACCCCTAGACGATAGCGCCGTCCGATGTTGGAGTTATGTCATGGCTGGGAAGCAGGGACTCGAACCCCGACACTATGATCCAGAGTCATATGTCCTACCAATTAGACGACTTCCCAGCACACAAAGTCTTATTATACAAATTTTCAGAACACTGTCAAGGGCTTTCCGGGATTTTTAATACATTCCGCCCATTCCACCCATTCCACCGCCTGGAGGCATGGGAGGGGCCTTCTCCTCTTCCGGGATTTCCCATACCAGCCCTTCGGTGGTCAAGAGCAATCCCGCCACAGAAGCGGCATTCTGTAAGGCAATACGCACCACTTTGGTTGGATCGATGATACCCTCTTCCAGCAGGTCTACATATTTCTCCCGCAAGGCATCAAAACCGTAACTGGCGCCCTTGCCTCTCTTCACATTCTCAACAATGGAGGAGCCTTCATGCCCGGCATTTTCAGCGATTAGCCTTAAGGGGGTCTCCAGGGACTTCATCAGAATATTGATCCCGTACTGCATATCCCCATCCAGCTTAATTTTTTTCAAGGCATCGATGCTCCTGAGCAAGGCGATACCGCCTCCCGGTACGATTCCCTCTTCCACAGCAGCCTTGGTGGCATGCATGGCATCCTCGACCCGGGCCTTTTTTTCCTTCAATTCGGTCTCGGTGGCTGCACCGACCTGGATCACGGCAACGCCGCCGGAAAGTTTGGCCAGTCGTTCCTGTAATTTTTCCTGATCGTAATCCGAAGTGGTATCTTCGATCTGTTTCTTGATCTGGTGGATTCTGGCTTTGATATCGTCATCTGAACCGCCACCTTCCACAATGGTGGTATTGTCTTTATCCACTACCACCTTCTTGGCGTCTCCCAGATGGTCGAGAGTGGCATTTTCCAGCTTCATGCCCAGCTCTTCGGAAATCACAGTACCGCCAGTTAATATGGCAACGTCCTCCAACATGGCCTTTCTGCGGTCTCCAAAACCAGGTGCCTTGACGGCCACCACATTGATCATACCCCGGACCTTGTTGAATACCAATGTAGCCAGAGCTTCACCTTCCACATCCTCGGCGATGATCAGCATGGGGCGACTGGACTTAGCGACCTGCTCAAGCAGTGGAAGCATCTCTCTGATGTTCGAGACCTTCTTGTCATACAGCAGGATAAATGGACTCTCCAGAGTCGCCTCCATCCTATCGGCATCGGTGACAAAATAAGCAGAGAGAAATCCCCGGTCAAACTGCATTCCCTCCACAAAATCAAGGGTGGTTTCCAGTGACTTTCCCTCTTCAACAGTGATCACACCATCTTTACCTACCTTGTCCATGGCCTCGGCAATGATCTCACCGATGAAGGTATCGTTATTGGCGGAAATGGCGCCCACCTGGGCGATCATTTTGCCGGATACATCTTTACTCATCTTTTCCAGATCTTTAACTACCTCTAAAACACCCTGATCAATTCCCTTTTTAATGAGAGTGGGATTGGCACCGGCAGCCACCATTTTTAATCCCTCTTTATAAATGGTCTGGGCCAGAGCGGTAGCGGTAGTGGTTCCGTCTCCCGCGATATCAGACGTCCTGGAAGCAACCTCTTTGACCATCTGCGCACCCATGTTTTCCAGGGGATCCTTCAGCTCGATTTCTTTGGCAACGGTTACTCCGTCCTTCGTAATAGTGGGGGAACCGAATTTCTTGTCGAGCACAATATTGCGGCCCCGGGGTCCCAGGGTAGCCTTTACTGTATCAGCCAATTGATTAATTCCTCTGAGAACGGCCTGTCTCGCACTTTCTCCTAAAGTAATGTCTTTCGCCATTTGTACCTCCTTTGTATTGAGTCCGTTTTAGGTCACCCAATCATTTAAAATTTAGACCGGTATTATATATCAAGAGGGATTTATTGTCAAATTGGATTAATAAAATTTATTAAAAAATAATAAGATTTAAATTGTTTGATTCTCTTAATAACTTACTTTTTTTTAGAAATACTTCGTCTATCTTTGATATTCATTCTTTGCATTTTTTTGGCGACTGTATTGCGGTGCAGTTTTATATTCATCGACACCTTCGAAATATTATAATCGTTCTTTTCCAGAACCGCCTGTAATAAAGTCTTTTCAAATTCCTCCATAATTTCTTTAAAATACAACTTCGAATAGGCCGTCTTACGGGCCAGAATTTTCATCTGTTTCTTAATGGTCAAACCCTCAAACTGCTCGGCCAGTTCTATTATTTTTTTGTCCATTTCCTTGATAAAAAATATCTATCTTTTCCCGGAAGTTTTCCGGCAGCAAGTTCAAGAAAACATCCACCGTTTTCATGATATAGGGACACACTTGCGACTCTTTGACCAGTTTATCATGAATGGGAAACACAATCAATCCAAAAATAAAAATTCCACAAATCAGAATCCCCCTTACCAGGCCAAAGGCACCGCCCAGTATCCGGTCAATGGATTTAAGAGGGCCGATCACAAATAACTTCTTTAGAGAATAGGTCACCAGAGATCCAACAATCAAAACCACCACAAAAATGGCCGCAAAGGCGGCAAAATTGGCGACATCCCGATTTTTGATGTGCTTAACGAAAACATCCCCCAGGTCGGCATAAAATAAAAACGACAAAATGACGGCAATAATAAAGAAGGCCAGGGAGAACAATTCTCTGATAAATCCCTTAATGATCCCTAAAATAATAGAGCCCAATATGATGACAAAGAAAAAAACATCCAACAGGTTCAGGCTGCCGCTCATAGCTCTTTTCCGGTCAAAATACGAAATATCTCCTCGTATTTTTCCGCAGTTTTCCTGACAACATCCTGGGGTAATTCAGGGGGCGGTGATTTTCGGTTCCAGGTAGATTTTAATAAAAAATTTCGCACATATTGTTTGTCAAAAGCCGGTGGTTCTTCACCGATGGCCATCTTTTCTTCATAATCGGTTGCTTTCCAAAATCGTGAAGAGTCAGGGGTAAATATCTCGTCAACCACAACAATGGAGCCCCCTTCATCCTGACCAAACTCAAATTTTGTGTCGGCAATAATGATACCCTTGTCAGCAGCACGTTCACTAACCTTTTGATACAGTTCAATCGAATACTCTCTAATTTTTTCGGCATCTTCTTTTCCGATCAGATGCTGCAGCTCTTCAAAGGTCATATTTTCATCATGGCCTTCATCCGCCTTGGTGGTGGGGGTAAAGATGGGTTCGGGGAATTTTTCGGCAAATTTCATCCCCTTCGGGATCTTAACGCCGCAGATCTCTCCGCTCTGTTGATAAGTCTTCCAACCGGAGCCCACAATATAGCCGCGGACGATAGCTTCCAGGGGGAAAACAGTCAGTTTTTTAGCCAGGATTGAGCGATTTTCCAGAATCGAAGAAAAATCGCTAAATTCTTCCAGTTTGTAGGGTTCGTCACAAACGACATGGTTGGCGATCAAATCTCGGCTGAAACGAAACCAGAAAAGGGAAATTTGATTGAGAATTTTCCCCTTACCGGGAATCAGGGAAGGCAATACGTAATCAAAGGCCGAAATCCGGTCGGTGGATACGATTAACAACCGGTTATCGACTTCGAATACATCCCTGACTTTTCCCCGCTTAAACAATTTATACGGTAAGCTCACTTTATCAACAGCATCCATTTAAAAATCCCCATATTTTTTTAACTGTCTTTCGGCAACTTCGTATTCTTCGTGTTCTCCGTGATTATAGACTACAAGATCGAATAACCGACCGTCAATCCCGCCACCACAATGGAGATCATACTCATCAGTTTAATGAGAATATTCAAAGAGGGACCGGAGGTGTCTTTTAAGGGGTCCCCCACCGTGTCACCCACGACACCGGCCTTGTGAGCGGGCGAGCCTTTCCCGCCGAGATTGCCCTGTTCTATGTACTTCTTGGCATTGTCCCAGGAACCTCCGGCATTGGCCATAAAAATCGCCAGGACAAACCCGGCCCCCAAAGCGCCTATCAACAGACCCATGACACCAGACACTCCCAGGATAACTCCGGTAATAATGGGCACCAACATTGCTAAGGATGAGGGCAGTATCATCTCTCTCTGGGCACCGAGAATGGAAATCTGGACGCAGGAGGCATAGTCGGGTTTGGTCTTTCCCTCCATGATCCCCTCGATCTCCCTGAACTGGCGGCGCACCTCGTCCACCATTTTAGCAGCGGCTCTGCCCACCGCCTTCATGGTGAGACCGGAAAACATAAAGGCCATCATGGAACCCAGGAAAACACCCACGATGACCTTGGGATTCATCAGGTGGACCCTGAACAATTCCATAAAACTCTCGATGGAGATGTTGTTGATCTCCCCGATTGAGCGAAACACTTTACCGGCAAATTCAACACCCTGCTCGATGGCATTGGGGGTCTTTTCAAAGATATGGCGCATTCCGGCCTTAATCTCCTCGATGTAAGAGGCCAACAGGGCCAGGGCAGTGAGAGCAGCCGAACCGATGGCAAAACCTTTACCCGTAGCCGCCGTGGTATTTCCCAATGAATCAAGAGCATCGGTTCTCTCCCGTACTACCTTATCCAGACCCGCCATCTCGGCATTGCCGCCGGCGTTGTCGGCAATCGGCCCATAGGCATCGGTGGCCAGGGTGATGCCCAGGGTGGAGAGCATGCCCACTGCCGCCACACCGATGCCGTACAGCCCCAGGATGGCATTTTTAAAGCCGCCGGCAAAGGCAAAGGCACCCATAATGCCGCAGGCAACCGCCAATACCGGAATGGTGGTGGAGATCATGCCCGAGGCCAGCCCGCCGATAATCACGGTGGCCTCGCCGGTTTTGGTCTTTTCCGCCACCTCTCTGGTGGGTTTAAAGCTGGCGGACGTATAGTACTCCACGCTCTTTCCCACTACAATACCTACCACCAATCCTACCACGATAGAACCGAATATACCAAAATGACCGGGCAGTAGAAAATGAACCGCCACCAGAGAACCGATGACGATTATTACGGAACTGACGTTAATGCCTAAACCGAGGGCATTCAGCAGTTGTTTCTGGGATGCCCCCTCCCTGGTCCTCACCAGGAATATGCCCAGGATCGAAGCCACGATGCCGATACCGGCAATGACCATGGGCAAGATGACGGCATTAAAAGCCAATCCCGAACCCAGCATGGCAAAAGCGGCAGCCCCTAATGCCGCCGAAGAGAGGATGGAACCGGCGTAGGATTCATACAGATCGGCCCCCATACCGGCCACATCGCCCACATTATCTCCCACATTGTCGGCGATGGTGGCGGGGTTTCGGGGGTCATCTTCCGGAATACCGGCCTCTACCTTACCCACCAGGTCGGCCCCCACATCGGCAGCCTTCGTGTATATACCGCCGCCCACTCTGGCAAACAGTGCCTGCAGCGAGGCGCCCATGCCAAAAGAGAGCATGGTCACGGTGGTCACCATCAGGCTGTTCTTCAACCAGATGTGTAAAACCGCAAACCAGATGGCCACATCCAGCAGTGCCAGACCCACCACCACCAGGCCCATGACGGCACCGCTCCTGAATGCCACTTTCAGGGCCTTATCCAGAGATTCTCGGGCCTGATTGGTGGTCCTGGCCGAAGCCAGGGTGGCGGTAGTCATACCGATAAATCCCGACAGACCGGAGAAGAATCCGCCGGTCAGAAATGCAAACGGTGTCCAGGGAGACTGTACCTTTAAAATATAAGAAAGAAAGACCAGAAATAGGGCGGCGAAAAAGAAAAATATCGTCACAATCTTGTATTGCTGCTTGATATAAGCCTTTGCCCCCGCACGTACCGCCTGGGCAATTTCAATCATCTTTTCATTGCCCTCCGACAGCTTCATGACCTTTTTGTAAAAGCCATAGGCAAAAGCCAGGGCGATAATTGCCGAAACAGGCGCGCTTAAGAACAGAAGAATATTAGCCATGGTGAACACTCCTCACAATTTTTAATGCTAAATTGTAGTAAATTCCCCTCCCCTTGTCAATAAAAAGAGAGCCTAAAAATTCAGGATTCTGACTCCCGACTTCTTAATTTTTAAAAAGTTTAAACTTCAGGATGGCAAAATATTCCCGGCATACTAATTTGATGTTGCGCCAACGCTGGCCGATACTGTCGGCCTCATAGACCTCGGATTCTTCCATTCTGGCCATTTTAAAATTTTCAAAATCTAAATGCGCTAAGATCAGTTGGGTACGCTTCTGGTGATAGGGGGAAGTACAGACAACAATTTCTCTAAATCTGTTCGCTTTAATGATCTTTTGACTGTTGACACAATTTTCAAAGGTATTCTGGCTTTGCCCTTCCAGATGAATGTGTGAGGGGGTTACTCCCCTATCGATCATGTAAGCCTTTATTTTTTTTATGGCCGGGCTTCTGCGGTACAAAGAGCCATCTGAGACTATTATGGTCCTTTTCTTTTGCCGATATAATTGAATCGCCAGCATCAGCCGTTCGCCGGTACTGTAACCGATTTTGACATTGGGTCGTAACCCCCCGCCCAACACCAGTATGGCCTCCCCGTAATCGGCTGTGATCGTTTCGCCGATATCCAGGGGTTTTAAACATATTTTATAGATATTAGTAAAGGTTGTCAACAGGATTAAAAAGAGAATAAAAACACCGACACCGAGCAGGTATTTGACTTTCTTACTCAACCCTCCATTTTTCATAAAACTAACTTATGGGCACTGGTTATAGAAGATTAACTCTGAAAGGCGATCTTTTTTCTTAAGAAAAAAGCAACGCCGATGCCAATTTCCAGAATATTCAACAGGATGCTCAGAAAGGGTCCCAAAACCGGCAAAAAATTGATAACGGCATAGAGAATTACTCCGATCAAGATGAAAACCGCCGGCGCTACATTTCTGATTTTAAAGGCTTTAGAAATAGCAACTCCCAAAAAATAAAAAATAACCGTTCTGCCGAATATAAAAACCGTCAGATAAGCCACAATCAGCAGCAGCAATAAAGGCACACCAATAATGATAAAAAATAACACAATCGCCACAAATAACAGGAATATAAAGGAAAATATAGCCAACAGGCCAGCCAGGCCAACCTTCAAGATGTTCCTGGAAAATATCTTTTCAGCCAGGGTAATCTTCTGCGGGATCAAGGCAAATACCACCAACGTAATAATGAACCATATTATAATCCTGACTGCTTTGATAAATGGGATGGTACGGGCATCCGACAATATTGGCATCAGGGTATTTTCGATTTTTTTCAAATCGAACCTGAAATACAAGAGCTCTCCCATAACCTTGCTTTCGGTATGGCGGCTCAATTTACCGCCGATGACCATGAGCTCACCTTTTACCAGACCGGTTTTTTGAATATCCACATCCGCGGCAATACAGATCACATCCTTTTGAACTTCACCCAATAGTTTTAAATGGCCGCCGATCAAGATGATGGATCCTTCCAGCTTCCCATTGATCTCAATCTCTCCTCCTAAGGATATGATATTATTTGGATAAGTTTGGTCCGTTTTTACAGTTAATTTTTTCTCCAGATTATAATCGGTACTTGAGAATAGCAGGGATGAAATAACGAGAAGGAGAGAGATATAAAAAAGTACTTTTTTCATGTGTGAGACTCCATTAATGAACGTGTCTGCTCTTACCTCTTCTAAATACCAATTGGAATACCCCATAAAAAATGAGGAGGGTCAAGACCAATATAAAGACACTGAATAGCTCAACACTGATGTTAATATTAAATACGATCTCAAAAAACTTATTTAAAGTCCTAATGACTGTATAAACTCCCGAAAATACGGCAGATATAAACTGGATGATAGAGCTAATCCATTTAGAGGTACTGCTGGATGTGATTTTAAAAGCCTGAACCAGGCTGTTATTGGCAAAATCAAAGTAAATGTATATCCAGGAGACTAAAAATACAAAACTGACCGCCACCAGGGCTAAAACGGAAGTATAGGTGGGCACCTGAGAGAATAATTTTCGCAGCACATATTTTTCAACGACTTCCGGTACCTCTACATAGGCAGGTTCACTCAACGCATTTTCAATCTTCTCATATTGCCGACATGTTTCACGACATTTCTCACATACGATCAGGTGATCCCGCACCAGCGAACGCTCAACATTTCCCAGGTTCTTCTCAATGTAAGCCTGAATTTTTTCATGACTCAAACATGCCATCTTTATCAATCTCCTTTCTCAAAAGCTCTTTGGCTTTAAAGATCCTATTTTTTACGGTACCCACTGGCAAACTGGCGATCTGGGCGATCTCATCGTATTTTAATCCCTGCATATATCTCATCAAAATTAACTCTTTATACTTAAAGGGCATTACCTCCACCACTTTCCAGATATATTCCCGGGTTTCCTCTCTTTCCAGTTTATCGAAACCATCTTCGGCCACATAATTCTTAGAATCTACCAATTGTTTGGGCGAAATCGCATCATTGTCGAGGGAATCCACAAAAATCTGATGCTTTCTCACATAATCGATCACCAGATTGTAACATATGCGGTAGGCCCAGGTGGAGAATTTATATTGAAAATTATATTTATGAAGGACGGTAAAAATTTTGATGAAGAAATCCTGTGTCAACTCAATGGCAATCTCTTCTTCTCGGACCATTCTTAAAATAAAGTTAAACATTTTTCGATTATATTTCTTCATCAGTTCCTCAAAGGACGATTTGTCACCTTCAAGTATTTGTTGAATTAATACTTGATCATCATCCAATAACATGTTACGATTTTTCTCACAAAAAAGTTTTTTTCTATCCCCACCTGTCATTTTCGATTGTCTATAATTTCAACCTTCTCCGGTAAGGCCAATAAAAAATCATCTTCCTGCAGTCGTATCCGCGGCTGATATTGGCTGAAAAGATATACATTGGTCGCACCGGTGGGATCCCGATGGATGACTTTTTGTAGTAAATCATCCGGGCCGATATACAACTCGTAATCGACCTCCTCCGATTTATCTTTCAAAAAAATCACCCTCCTGTTACTATCACAGTGAATGATACCTGAGATGTCCGGAGAGTACAATAACTGCCAGATCCATTGTTGATTCTTTTCCATAATGGTGCCGATAGTGACCTGTTCGTTTTCCCGATCGTAAAATCGATATTCACTCCCGTTAATGACAGCCACCTTGTAATCGGGTTTCAGATATGTCCACTTTATTTTGCCCGAATCTTTAAAAAGGATCTCCCCCGATTCTTCGATGGAGAGTTCGTCATCGAAAAAGACCTGCTGACGAAATTGGACCTTGAACGGCCCGATCTGGTTGAGAGAATTTCTGACCGTGGTCAGCAGCTTACAGTCGCCGGTACCGGTAAAAATCGGGTAAAAAAAAACAATACTGTCAACAAAGACATTAAAACCATCGGCCCTGAAGACCTAATAGTCGGCACAAAGCACCCCCATCGCCACAGAGTTGATCTTATCCCCTTCGCTTTCATTTCTGGAGGGGATCAAGATGGGGATTTTTGCCCCTATCACCACATGCCCCACCTGGACCTTCAAATAATAAGTAAAGGACTTGCCGAAGACATTACCGGCTTCGATATTGGGCACCACCAATATCTGGGCAAAGCCGGCCACCGGGTGCATAATTCCCTTATGGGCGGCTGCCTGGGCCGATACGGCGATATCGAGGGCCAGTGGTCCATAGACTTCACAACCGCTGATTTCTCCCTTCCGGTTCATTTCGGTTAATTCACGGGCATCCACGGTGGCGGGCATGGCATCACTCACCTTTTCCGAGGCGGCCAGTATCCCCACCTTTGGATTTTCGTAACCCAACTTATGATAAACCGAAACCGCATTTTCTATGATCTGCTTTTTTTGCTGAAGATCGGGCAATATATTCAAGCCCCCGTCTGTCATACCCAGAAACCCTTCAAAATTGTCCAGGGGATTCTCCACCAACAGGATATCCGATAAGAGACCGTCGGTTCTCAAACCCTTTTCTTTATCCAGAATGGGTTTCATCAATGAACCGGTGAGCAAGAAGCCCTTTAGAATAACATGAACCTCTCCTTCGTTGGCCAGTTCGACGATTTTTTCAGCAGATTCCTCCTCCGTATCGGCGGCCGTTATCTCAAAGTCTTTTGCATCAGCTCCATTTCCCTCCAGCATTTCCGAAATTTTCGGTGGGTTTCCACAAAGAATAAAGTCGGCGACCCCCTCCTTTCTGGCCTGAATCACCGTCTGGATAG
Source organism: uncultured bacterium (assembly GCA_965603365.1). Taxonomy (GTDB): domain Bacteria; phylum Acidobacteriota; class Aminicenantia; order UBA2199; family UBA2199; genus JAHELQ01. The sequence continues at coordinate 28,938 of CBFDCR010000031.1, read as the reverse complement.
AATGAAGGTCATGGGGAAAAGGCACACCCACAACGGCACCCTTCTTTTTCTTCGCCTCCCGGAGTATCCGATTAAAACTTTTAATCATCCGCTTTTCCGTTACATCCCCTGGGACATCATCTTGATGAAATCCTTGTTGGTCTTGGTCTTGGACAATTTTTCCACCAACAATTCCATGGCCTCCACTTCGCTCATCTGGGATAATACTTTTCGCAGCACCCAGATTTTATTCAAATCATCGGCCTCGATCAGCAGTTCTTCCTTTCGGGTTCCGGAGCGGAAAAGGTCAATGGCCGGGAATACACGCTTATCCACCAAACGACGATCCAGATTGATCTCCATGTTGCCGGTGCCCTTGAATTCCTCAAATATCACCTCATCCATTCGGCTCCCCGTATCAACCAGGGCCGTGGCCAATATGGTCAAGCTGCCGCCCTCCTCGATATTTCTGGCAGCCCCAAAAAATTTCTTGGGCTTGTTGAGAGCGTTGGCATCGATACCACCGGAGAGTACTTTACCGGAAGAGGGGGTAATGGCATTGTGGGCCCGGGCCAAACGGGTAATAGAATCGAGTAAAACAACCACATCTTTTCCCATCTCCACCATTCTCTTGGCCTTTTCCAGTACGATGTCGGCCACCTTGGTATGCCGCAGGGGAATTTCATCAAAAGTCGAGGAGATTACCTCTCCATTCACATTCCGACTCATATCGGTCACCTCTTCGGGTCTTTCATCGATGAGCAGTACGATCAACACGATCTCCGGATGATTGATTTCGATGGACTTGGCAATACTCTGCAGCAGCATGGTTTTACCGGTCCGGGGAGCCGCCACAATCAAACCCCTCTGACCCTTGCCGATGGGAGTTAATAAATCCATGACTCGACTGGAGATGTTTCCCAGCTCGGTCTCCAGGAGGACCTTTTCATTGGGATACAGGGGGGTCAACTTTTCGAATTTTTTGTTTCTTCGCAGGGTCACCACAAATTCCGGATCTTCGGAATTAACCGCTTCTACAGTGAGCAGGGCAAAATATTTTTCACCTCCCTTGGGTGGACGAACTGAACCTGAAATGGTATCGCCGGTTCTCAAGTCAAACTTGTTGGCCTGTGAGGGCGAAACATATATATCTTCCGAACTAGATAAATAAGCATATTCCTGAAACCTTAAAAAGCCATAGCCTTCGGGATGAATTTCGATGACCCCTTCGGCAAATAACTTGCCGTTGGCACTGGCCTGGGCATTCAGTATGCTGAAGTAAAGAGAATTCTTGTCGGTGATATCGGCTTCATCCAATTGATATTCTTTGACTAACTTTTTTAACTCCGCCACCTTCATTGATTGTAAATCTTTTAATGAATACATATTTACTCCTTTAATGATTGTTTTATATATTTCAGAATTTCCAATCTATCATCGTTTGATTTTATTGAGAATGGAATTGCCTTCAACCCAATACTTTGCTGAAGAATAGATATTTGATTTTGAAGGATTGAAGTTTTGAGTTTATCACTTTTTGTCAAGACTGTCAACAGTTTAAAATTTTTATTGACTATTTTTGATAATACATCCAGATCGGCATCCATGAATCCCCGTCTGGAATCAATTAAAATCAATATCAAGCGGATATTGTTCATATGTTCGAAAAAATGGGAGATCAACCCCTTGACCCTCTTGCGATCCTCTCTGGAGACTTTAGCGAAACCATAACCCGGAAGATCGACAAAATAAAATTGATCATTTATAAGATAATAATTGACACTAATGGTCTTACCGGGTTTAGAGCTGGTGCGGGCCAGGTTCTTCCGATTGACAAGCTTATTGATCAACGAAGATTTGCCTACATTGGATCTACCCATAAAGACAATCTTCCCCATATCATCACGGATTAAATCTTCGGCTAAAAATGCTGTCCGTGCCAATTTAACATCTTTTATTTTCATATCATCTCCCGGGTAAAAAGTAAAAGTTTAAAACCCTCTTATTACCTCTTACCGCCTAAGATCTATTTCTCACCTCACACTGTAAAAATTCACCTATTTAATTCACACAGGGCTTAATGACTCTACTATTTAAATTCTTTATTTTGATCGGCTTTTCCAGCACCGCATCCAGCACTTCATCCATGGTGTTGACAAGGTGAATATCCATGTCCTGTTTAATATCCTCCGGGATATCCTCCTCAAAATCTTTCTGATTCTCCATGGGAATTAACACACGCCGGATACCGTATCGGTGAGCGGCTATCACCTTTTCCTTGATCCCGCCTACCGGAAGTACTTTCCCCCTCAGGGTGATCTCGCCGGTCATGGCATAATCCGATTTGACCGGTATACCGGTTAGTAATGAAATCATCGAAACCGCCAGCGTCACCCCGGCAGATGGCCCTTCTTTGGGGACAGCGCCTTCGGGGATATGCAAGTGCATGTTGTACTTCTCCAGGGAATCGGTATCCAGATCCAGTTCAAAGAGCTTCAATTTGGCATAGCTAAAGGCGGTGGAAGAGGACTCCTTCATTATTTCTCCCAACCGGCCGGTAAGAATCAACTCCCCTTTGCCTTTCAGAAATCGGGATTCGATAATCAAAATATCGCCGCCAGCCGCTGTCCAGGCGAGCCCCATGCTGACTCCCACTTCGTTTTGATTTAATACCTTCAGTTTATTAAATTTTGGTATCCCCAAAAATTTTCGCAGGTGTTCTCCCTCCAGAACAAACCGTTTCCCAGGATCATCCACCTGGCCATTTTCAATAAAATGGCGGGCCACCTTTCGCATCACCACGGCGATTTCCCGTTCTAAATTCCGCACCCCCGCCTCCCGGGTGTACTCGTTGATGATTTTTAAAATCGATTGATCGTCGATCACCACATCTTCAGGTTTTAAACCGTTCTTTTCCGCTTGTTTTTTTATGAGATAATGCCTGGCAATTTCCAGTTTTTCCCTCTCCGTATAACCTGGTAATTCGATAATCTCCATCCGATCTCTCAGGGCAGGAGGAACGGGATCGACGGTATTGGCGGTGGTAATAAAAAAGACTCTGGATAAATCGATTTCCAGGTCCAGGTAGTGATCGACAAACTCACTGTTCTGTTCGGGGTCCAGCACCTCCAGCAGTGCCGAAGCCGGATCACCCCTGAAATCGGAACTCAATTTATCTACTTCATCCAGTAAAAAGACCGGGTTGCTAAATTTCGCTTTCTTTAGTCCCTTGATGATCTGGCCGGGATAGGAGCCGATATAGGTCCTGCGGTGCCCTCTGATCTCGGCTTCATCCTTGACACCTCCCAGTGATACCCGGACAAAGGCGCGATTCAGGGCCCGGGCAATCGATTTGGACAGGGAACTTTTACCTACACCCGGCGGTCCCACAAAGCACAAAATTTCGCCGCTGCTTTTCTTTACCAACTGCCGAACTGCCAGATAGTCCAGAATCCGATCCTTGGGCTTTTTCAATCCGTAATGATCCTCATCGAGGATCACGGAAGCTCGTTTTATATCGTGGTTTTCCTCCTTCTCTTTCGTCCAGGGAATGGCCAACAGCCAATCCAGGTAATATCTGGAGACCGTGCTTTCGGCGGAAAAAGGCGGCATCATGGACAACCGTTCCAGTTCCTCGTCCGCTCTTTTCTTGACATATTCGGGCAATCCGGCGGTATTTATTTTTTGCCTGTACTCTTCAATCTCGTTGCCCGGCACCTCATCTTTGGGTCTCCTGCCCTCGCCCTCACCGCTGGCCCGCAGGCGAAAGACCTCCCTTTTTAATATATTGTAAACCTTTACTCCCCTTTCATACACATTCAATTCTTCCAACAATGATTGTTTCAGCTTTAGGGGAACATTGATAACAGATAAGATAATATCGGCAATCTCGGAGACTTTGTTCGCTTCCAGCTTGGCTACAATACCATGCAATTTAACCCTTTTCAGGTTCACATACTCCTCAAATATGCCGATCAATCCCCGGGATAACTCAAAAAGGTTTTTGTCCTTATGAAGAACTTCCTCCATTATGGATACCTTTACCAGATAGAAGTCCTCTTTTTCTAAAAATACTTCGACCCTGGCCCTCTCTAAACCCTGAATGATCACCCGGAAGCTGCCGTTGTTCTGTTCCGCCGACTTTTCAATCCGGGCAATCACCCCCACCTGGCAAATTTCATGGGGCTCCGGAACCTCACTTAACTGATTCTTTTGAACCGACAGGAATATAAAATTGTCGTACTTTTCTCTGGCGTATCTCAAGGAATTGATCGACTTTTCTCGGCCCACCAGGATGGGAACAATGGTAGAAGGAAAGGTCACCAATTCCCTTAAGGGAATCAAAGGAAGGATAAGTTCTTTTTGTTTCATGGATTTCACTTTTGACTTTTTAAAAATCCGGAGTCCACCACAATCGTTTTGCCCTTATCTTTTTTGAGTGGCATTTCAAACATCATATCCAACATCATTTCTTCAAAGATTGCCCGCAGGCCCCTGGCTCCGACCTCTCTTCTGACCGCCTCTTTGGTAACATCATGCAGCAGGCCATCGGAAAAATCAATATCAACGCCATCCAGCGAAAACATGGCCTTAAATTGTTTGGTGATGGCATTTCTGGGTTGGGTCAAGATCTGGTACAGATGCTCCTCATTCAAATCATTTAAAACGGAGATCACCGGAAACCTGCCCACCAATTCGGGAATCAAGCCATATTTAATCAGATCTTCGGTCTCGGCATAGTGGAATAGATTACCGCCATTTAATGCGCCAACCAGACCTTTATGGTGATTGGTATTACTGAAGCCAATCACATTTTTCTTCATTCGGTGTTTGATAATCTTATCGAGCCCCACAAAGGCCCCGCCGGCAACAAAGAGAATATTTCTGGTATCTATTTTTAAAAACTCCTGCTGGGGATGCTTTCGCCCCCCCATGGGCGGTACATTGGCCAATGTTCCCTCAACGATTTTGAGCAGGGCCTGCTGCACCCCCTCTCCCGACACATCCCTGGTGATGGATGGATTTTCACTCTTTCTGGAAATTTTGTCGATCTCGTCGATGTAAATGATCCCTTGCTCGGCAAACTCTTTACTTTCACCTGCCGCCTGGAACAATTTGAGCAGAATATTCTCCACATCCTCACCCACATAACCGGCCTCCGTCAACGTGGTGGCATCGGCAATGGCAAAGGGCACATCTAAGATCTTGGCCAGTGTTTCAGCCAGTAGGGTCTTACCGGTCCCGGTAGGGCCAATCAATAAAACATTGCTCTTATTGATCTCCACTTTGGAGAGAGTTTTCATGTGTTGAATTCTTTTATAGTGATTGTACACCGCCACCGCCAGTTTCTTCTTGGCCAGTTCCTGCGAGATAATATACTGATCCAGCTTCTTTTTAATCTCTTTTGGGGTAAAAATCTTCTGGGTCTTTTTCTTAACGGTCTTGGGAGGTTCACCGGCATTAAAAATGAGATTGTAGGCAGTCTTGGTACACTCATCACAGATATAGACATTTGGCCCGGCGATTAATTTATAGGCACTGGACTGGGGAATGCCGCAGAAGCTGCAGCGGGTTTCTCTGTTCAGTCTTTGGGTCATTCTTTTTTCTCTCTAATCTTTTTCCTTTCGCTGATCACCTGATCGATGATGCCGTAGGTATGAGCTTCCTCGGCATTCATAATAAAGTCCCGCTCCACATCGGTGGTAATTTTTTCCTTCTTTTGCCCCGTGTGGAAAGCCAGGATTTCGATGGTCTTCTCCTTTACCTTTTTGATCTCTTCGGCATGAATCAACACATCGGTGGCCTGCCCCTGAAAACCGCCCAATGGCTGGTGGATAACCACTTTTGAATTGGGCAGGGCGAACCGTTTTCCCTTACCCCCGGCTGCCAGTAAAATGGCCGCCATGGAGGCTGCCTGACCGATACAGATGGTGACCACCTCATTACGGATGAACTTCATGGTATCATAGATCGCCATGCCGGCACTAATCATTCCACCCGGAGAGTTGATATACAGGGATATATCCTTCTCCGGATCTTCAGCCTCCAGGAATAACAACTGAGCGATCACCACATTGGCCACATTATCATCTATCGGAGATCCCAGAAATATAATACCATCTTTCAACAGCCTCGAATAGATATCGTAGGCCCGCTCTACATTTCCACTTTGTTCGACGACGATCGGTATTAAACCCATTTTATACCTCTTTTACCTGTATCTTTTCTCTTAAAAAGTCCAGGAGCTTGCGATTGAGAAGCGTGTCCTTCAATTTTTCCTTCTGCTCGGAATTGGCGTAATATTTCCTGATTTCGCCTAACGGATATTTTGTTTTGTCTGCCATTTGCCTGTATTCTTTTTCCAGGTCATCATTGCTGACCTCAATCTTAAATTCACTACGAATGTGATCAAAAACAAGCATCGACTTAACCGACTTCCCGGCGTTCTCTTTTATCAACTTAAGATACTCGTTCTCCTGTTCCCCTTTTCCTATTTCCGAAAACTTTTTGCCCGGCGGCATCATGCGCTGTAACTCCTTATCAATCAATGTCTGGGGGACCGGAAAATCGGCGACCTCCATTATTTTTTCAATTATACTTCTGGCTATTATATCATCTTTTTCTCTTTTCGCCAACTCTTCATATTCTTCCTTTAACTTCTTTTTAAAACTCTCTTCATCCTGGAATCCGACAGCCTTTAAAAACTCGTTGCCCAGTTCCGGTTTCACCAACTGGTGGACACTGTCGATGGCCACATAGTGTTCGATCTCCTTGCCAGCCCAGACTTTTTTCCGGTAGTCTGCGGGATATTTTCTCTTAAAAACGACTTTTTCGCCGGCCAATTTACCCAGCACCTCTTCATACAAATTCAAAATTTCAAATTCAGTTTCTTTATTTACCCGGTATTCGGCACTCTTCTTAGGGGTCATCCGTTTGGTTTCCAATATTTTGGACTGAAAGGTGATGGAAAGGATGTCATCCTCCTGAATCCCCCTCTCTCGTACCAGGGTCCGACGCTTACGGGATTCCAATACCGCATCGATCTGTTCGTCCTCGTTATAAGGCTTCGGTTTTAAATCCTTTTTGGGGATTTCGACTCGAATTTCCTCAAATTTAGGCAGCTCGATCTGGGGAAAGAGTTCGGCCCGGACATCGGCCTTCAGATCGCCCCCCTCTTTGTAATCTATATTTTCCACTACCGGCGGGGGGATAATGTGCAGCTTCTCCTGCTGCACCTTTTCATAAATAAAATGTTCCAACACTTCATCCAGGGCTTCGCCGGAAATGACATCTTTATAAAGGCTCTTCACCATATCAATGGGGACCTTGCCCTTGCGGAAACCCGGTAATTTAACACTGGTAGAATATTTACGGGCGATCTCATCGATTTGTTTCTCGATTTCACTTGCCGGCACCTCTATTTTAAAATCTATCCATAAATCATCTTTTTGCTCTTTTTTTACCTCACTTTGACTTCCACCTTCGCTGACACCGTTGCCGGCTTTTTCGGTTTGATCTTCCGCCATATAAAAACTCCTGGTAACTTATCTTGCTTATCTGTAAACTCTATCATTATCAAAAAAGTGCGTCTTTGTCAACTTTTATCTTTTCTATATCTTTTTTGATCTGCTCTATCAGACCTTTATGGGAATCGAATTTTATTTCATTGCGAATCTTGCTTTCGAAACATACCTTTACCTTCTGTCCGTATAACTCACCGTCAAAACCCAGAATATGCGTCTCCACCGTTTTCCCCTGTTTCTCCTGTCCCCTGAATGTCGGCCGTATTCCGATATTGGTCACCGACTCATAACATGTTTTACCGACCTTAACTTTGGTTTTAAAGACCCCCTCCGGCAGTATGGTATTGTCGGTCCGGATATTAATGGTGGGAAATCCCAGCTCTCGGCCTATTTTCTCCCCTTTGATGACCATGCCTTCAATACAATAGGGGTGTCCCAACATCCGGTTGGCCGCCTCAATTTCTCCAGCCGTCAATTTATTCCGAATAAAGGAGCTGGAAACCCTTACTCCATCAATATATTCTGGTTGAATCACCAATAGATTAAAACCAAATTTTCCGGACAGGTGTTCCAGTGTTTCGATATCTCCCTCTCTGTTTTTCCCAAACCTGAAATTCCCACCCACCACAATAGATTCTACATGAAACTTTCCGATTAGAAAATCCTTTACGAAACTCTCAGCCGACAAACCCGAAACTTTTCTAAAATCAATAAAAAAAATCCGGCCAACCCCTTGAGCTTCCAGTATTCTCTTTTTCTGTTCATCCGTATGAATTAAAGATGATACCCTTTTGAATAATATCTTAGGATGGGGGGAGAAGGTCAAAATGACGGAGTGCAATTTCCTCTGGCGGGCGACCTCTTTTAATTTTCCGATAATCCTAACATGCCCTAAATGAAATCCGTCAAAATTTCCGATTGAAACGGCACTATTTTCGATTTTTGTTTTCTTCATGGGTTAAAAATTTAATTATTTTTAATGTCTGCTATAACAGCATGAAACAAATCTTCCTTTAAAATCAAATTCCCTTTTTTTATGGGATGGAGCGGCCGGAAAAAGTTGACAACAAACAGGATCACCAAAATTATCAGCAGTAAACTGGCCATGAGGTTCATTCTTCTATTGGTTTTTAATATTATTTCTTCCAGGGCTTTCTCATCTATTTTTTCTTCGACTTCTACTTTCTCTTTTCGTTCAATTATATTTTTCTTCAACAAGTTGTACAGGCTCTTATACAATTTATATTCGGTGAAAATCCCCAGCTCTACCAGATCCCGAACCGAATTCTTGCCGTTGACATATTTCAGTATATTGGCCTCCGTCTCGCTTAAATAGATCTTATCATTCCGAGGCGACTCATCCTTATCTTCCTCTATAATCTCAATATCCTTGCTTTCAATGGGAAGGGGCTCGAAGAACAACATATCATTGGGTATCCGTTCTTTGATCAACGGCCATTCATCCAGCATCTGAACGCCCTCCATGATCAAATTGTCAGTGGGCATGGGCTTAATGCTTCTCAGGGAATCGTCGATATAGTCCAATACCTTAAAATTGTATTCTCCTTTCTTCCACTTAAAGAGCGACAACACGATTTGAACCGCCTGGTTTTCCAATGCTTCCTGGATCTGCTCCTCACCCACCAAACCCATTCCCGTTAAGATTTCCCCGATCTTCTGGTTGGTTCTTTTCTGAATAGCCAGTGCCCGCTGCAGCATCTCATCGCTGATTAAATCCTGCTTGACCAACACATTGCCCACTCGCATCCCCAATTTCTTGGGGAAGGCATCCACGCCCACGATTTTGCCGTCCTCGAAGATCAAAGTGATAAACCCGTCGGAACTGGTAAAGGTCAAAATTCCGGTTTTACTCTGCAAAGAAAATAACTGCAATATATCCGGAACTTTAAACTCTTTCAAGGTTCCCTTAAATGCCATTTTCATCCCCCTTTAAAGAATACAGATTAATTAAAACATATAAAATCAATGCCCCCAAACCGGCCAGGTTAAAGAATAGGGGGACGGTGGAAAACACTTCTATAAAAATAATTCGACTAAAAATATATAATCCCAACAGAAAATAAAATAGCCAGGAAAATAAGACAAACATATAGTTTTTATTCTTAAAATTTAAATTTAGACCCGGAATGAAAAGGGAGAACAACAGAGTTCTTAGATACTTCTTCACATTTCTTTTATTCAATTCCTGTTCCTTTAATACTTTGGCTTCGAGGAACACCACGTCCTTGATCATAAACAATTGATAGCAATCGCTGCATAATTTATAAGAACGATGAATGGAAGCCTCTTTAATGACCTTCGCACATTTGGAGCAGTAGGTGCTCTCTCCCACCGAAGGGAATATTTTTTTTACTAAAAATATATATACGACCATCAACAAAATCAGATAAACAACCGGTAGGGACACAAATTCTTTAGCCAGTCTTTTTAAAAATTCCAGCAAATTAAATCTTTCCTGGCCAAAATTAAACAGCCGTTTCCACAAAAAAGCCTCCTTTAATTTCACCCTTTTTAAATCCATCACCGTCTTCTGGTAGTCCCTGATTTCAGGGTAGCGCTGGGCATAGAGGTTAAAGATTTTTTCATTACTGTTTTTGGCTAGAGCCAGGGTAAAATTGTTCAGGGTAGCCGGGTTTTTATCGTTCATGCTTAACGACTCGTTGTAATATCTTATGCTCTGATCGATATTGTTAAATTTAAAATAAATATTCCCCATTAAATCAAACTTCAAGGTATTTCTGAATTTTTCTCCGGTGGAACCCAAAATTTCCAGGGCCCTGTCGTACTGTCCATCTTCATAATAAGAGAGGCCCTGCATCACCTTTAACTCATTATCGAACGATTGATATACATCTTTTTCAAACAGTTTACCCTTATAAACCTGCTGCTCCCTTTTAAAAGCCTCTGACTTGAACGATTTTTCCAATACACCATTAAAGGCAAATATTAGGGACAGACATACACAGAGTATTAACAGGAATGAGATGGCCCTCCTTTCAAATCCGTCGAGATATATCCATAAAAAACCAAAAATAAGAAACGGATAAACCATCCAGCCGGCCAAAACAACAGTCGGCCAGAATAACAAAACCAGGGCCAGAATCAAATTCTTGACCGATAAGTTCCCCTCTTCCCGCATCAACAGGTCATGGCCTGCCAGTTTGAAATATCGGCCAAATAAAACTAAGGCGAACAGGAACATAATTAAAATTCCGCTAAAAAATAAGATATTGAAAAAATGGTTGACAACCAGGAATGAGGGTACAAAATTGCCAAAAATCGCCAAAGATTGCTTCAACAGATATTTAAAATTAAAGGTCATACCCCCTTTTTCCCGATTGATCTTCTCCAATTTATTGTAGACAGGCCAGAAATTGGGGGAAAGGGATAAAACCTTTTTATAAAAATCTTCTGCCAGTCCGTATTCCCCTTTCCCTACATAATAATCGCCAAATTGAACCAATTTACGGGAAATCTCCTCTCCCTCACTCAATTTGATTCCTTCATAATGAATAGAGCGTAAATGATCCCGGACCAGATCGTAATTCTTCACACCATTAAAGACATAGATCTTTTTAAGATGTCCCCAGGGGTTATTTTGCGGAAATACAAACAAGGCAGCGACTAAAAATATCAAAATAAATAATCCTGTTCTTCTCATTTTAGTTCCCTATCGAAAATTTTTCATGGTAAATTCTTTTTAAATTATTCAGGGCATTTTCTAAAAATTTTTCCTCATCGGCGCTCAGATTTCCCCTGGTCTTCTGCTCCAGCACTTCCAGTAAATCGATAAAAATTTTGGCGCCCCCCGGCTTGATATTCGTTTGCTTCGTGACGGGGTCGGGCATTTCTCCCAGGTTGATCATGCCCTGGGATGTCAGCATCAATATGATGGCGTTAATGTCTCTTCCCATTAGTTATCCTCACGATCCGACTACGGGTATGCCTGGCAAAAAAATCAAAATTTCTAACCGTTACTACTTGCACTCCGTTTTCTTTCATAATATTATAATATATGAAAATATAACACTTTTGTCCACAGAAAACAAGATGAAAGAATTGAATAAGCTTATAAAAATCATGAAAAAACTGCGGGACCCCATCAACGGCTGCCCCTGGGACTTAAAACAAACCCCGGCATCACTCAAGGAGTACACGTTGGAAGAGGCCCATGAATTAATGGAAGCCATCGATCAAGACTCGGCGGAAAGGCAAAAGGAAGAGATGGGAGATCTGCTGCTGCAAATCGTATTCCTCTCCCGCATCCACCAGGAAAAAAATCACTTTTCCATGCGCGATGTGATCCGCCATATCAATGATAAATTGATCCGGCGGCACCCCCATGTCTTCGGGGATACCTCGGTGCACTCTGCCGAAGAGGTCAAGGCCAACTGGCAGAAAATCAAGAAAAAAGAGAAAAAGCGAAAGAGTATTATCTCCGATTATCCCGAAAGCATGCCGGCCCTGGTTACCGCCAAACGGATGGCCGAACAGGCATCCAGTGTGGGCTTTGACTGGGACGATCCCCTCAAGGCCCTGGAGAAAGTGGAGGAGGAAATCGCCGAATTAAAACAGGCCATTACCCTCAATGACCGGGAGAAACTAAACGAAGAGATCGGCGACCTGCTGTTTGCCGTGGCCAACGTGGCCCGGCTGCTGCACCTCAGCCCGGAATTCTCCCTCAAACAGGCCAACCAGAAATTCAAACAGCGCTTCCGCTATATCGAAGACCATCTCAGACAATCGGGCCAGGACATCGAAAAGACCTCCTTAGACCACATGGAAGCCCTCTGGCAACAAGCCAAATCCGCCCCCAATGACTGAACCACCACGCCATTCATCAATCATCATCCTGGAGGATACCGACCAATTTCGCCTCTATCTTTTCTTTGAGCGAATACACAAGTTTTAGGGATTTATCAAGTTCTTCTTCATCTACCTCTTCACTAAATTCTGGATATCTCAGTTCAACACTGTAAAGGGTTAAATCGATGATCTGTATTTTTATGGAACGCCTCAAAATCCGAATCAAGTTTAATACACTGTTTTAAAAGATAATCAATATTGCGCGTTTTTTTGATCTCCCTTTCTTGAGAAATAAGAAACGCTTTCAAGTATTTCTCTACAAATTGTTGAATATGAAAGGCAACGGCATCGTAAACCGGATCTGCGGTTTTGAGTTCTTTCTCTACCAGTCTAAGATCTTCTCGGGCTTTTTGTAACCACTTTTCGATAATCTTTTTCTTGTTCATAAGGCCTGAGCGTATTGACCGATAGAATGGACAAGCGTACCGGTTATCTCCTTCTCTTCACGAAAATCTGATTCGGTTTTAATGATAATATCAAAAGCATAGTCGAAATCAAATAATTCATAAAGAATATCGCCTCTTAACCTGAACTTCTTCCTGGCGCCGATCTCTTTATCCACCACAATCAGAATATCGAAGTCACTGTCTTCCCTTTCCAGGCCGGTTGCCCGGGACCCAAACAGATAGATTCTGAAATAATCAATATCATTCTTCCTCAAAATTGCAGAGGTCCTCTCCTTTATGCTCTTTAATATATCCTGATCATTCATTCTCATCACCCCTATTGTATAAAATAATTAACCTATATGCAAGCTAAGTAAACATCTCCCTGGGGTATGTTTTAGTTTCTTTATTAATATTGCCATGTTGTCTATATCGGCATCCATTTTAACTCCATGATCTTTTCCCGCAACTTTTCAAAAAAATCTATGCCATGCATATATACAAAAACTCTGAGTCATGGCAGTGAAATTTTGAGGACAGGTTGGGTGAAACGCAAAGACAAATCTTGTTGTTAATGGCCCAGGATAGTAAAATATCAATATCCGGCCTATCCCAAAAGATCGGGATTAGCACAACAGCAAAAGAAAAACATATTCACCAATTAAAACACAAGGAAATTCTCAAACGAAAAGGCTCAGCGAAGGGCGGGCAGTGGGTGATTGTAAAGAATAACAGGTAAAATTTGGGGGATAGGCGAAGATACGATACATCCACGAGGGTTTGACCCCGTTTCCACGCCCCCCCTATTACTTTTTTTCAAGGAAGGGCTATAAAAAAGTTTCATGACACATAACACGTAATGCGCCGAATATTTTTGAACAAAAAATTTAGTGGCCCAGTTGCAAAGTGGTTGAGGACAGGCGAAGAATCGATAGTTATTGTTCGACGTTGCCGAAGTCGTCGTCGCTCAAGGAATTGAACCAATTGTCGAGCTTCTCGTCGCCCTGGATAAAATTGGAAAAGAAGTCCGACACGATAGAGGTACTGTATACGTACTCGGAGATGTAGATCTTTGATTTGTTCTTCAAGGCAATGGCCACTGCGTCGGAGGGACGGCAGTCCACCACCGTAAAATCATCATCATTCTGCTTCTTTATATATAGTTCAGCATAATAAGTATTTTCGATAATATCCGTTACCACCACCTTGTCCACGCTGGCATCAAAGTGGTGCAGCATATTCTTGATCAAGTCATGGGTCATGGGCCGGGGGGCAGAGATATTTTCCAGTTCCATGGTAATGGCATTGGCCTCAAATCCGCCAATCCAGATGGGAATGATCTTTTTGTCATTGAGGGGTTTCAATATCATAACCGGGGTCTTGGAGATGGGATCCATAATAAGCCCCATCAACTTTACTTCTATCAATTGTTCCATCTAAGATTATATAGTATCAAATCACCGATTTGTCAATTTTATTCTAAAAAAATTTTTATACGATTAGATTTCTTGACATGCCCAAAAGATTGTGATAATTTTGTTATTAAAGAAAACAAAAGCGAGTATTTTCTCAACCAAACGAGGCAATCGGTAAAAAAGTTCTACTTTACCAAATAAATTAGGAGTAAAAAATGAGCATAAAAAAAGAGACCATCGATGGCAACACGGCAGCAGCCCATGTGGCTTATGCCTTCAGCGAAGTGGCTGCCATATACCCGATCACCCCCTCTTCCCTGATGGGTGAACTGGCGGATTCCTGGTCGGCCTTTGGCCGCAAGAATATCTTCGGCCAGGAGGTGGACGTTATCGAAATGCAGTCCGAAGCCGGGGCTGCTGGTGCGGTGCACGGTTCCTTATCCGCCGGTGCCCTGACCACCACCTTTACCGCGTCCCAGGGATTGTTATTGATGATCCCCAACATGCACAAAATCGCCGGCGAAATGCTGCCCACGGTATTCCATGTGTCGGCCCGTTCCTTGGCCTGCCAATCGCTGTCGATATTCGGCGACCAATCGGACGTGATGTCGGTGCGCAATACCGGATTTGCCCTGATGGCCGCCGGTTCTGTCCAGGAGGTGATGGACCTGGCCATTGTCTCCCACCTGGCTACCCTGGAAACCCGCGTACCCTTCTTGAACTTCTTCGAAGGCTTCAGAACCTCCAACGAAATCCAGAAGGTGGAGGTGATCGGTTACGACACCATGGCCGAACTGCTGGACATGAAATACGTGGAAGACTTCCGCAAGCTGGCCCTCAACCCCGACCGGCCCTTTGTGAAGGTGGGGGCCCAGAATCCGGATGTGTACTTCCAGGGCCGGGAGACCGTAAATCCCTATTATGAAAAGACGCCGGGAATCGTGCAGAAGTACATGGACCTGGTGGCCCAAAAAATCGGCCGCCGGTATCACCTGTTTGACTACGCCGGCGCGCCGGATGCCGAACGAATCATCGTGGCCATGGGTTCCGGCTGTGAAGCCGCGGAAGAGACCGTCAATTACCTGCGCAAGCGGGGCGAGAAGGTAGGCGTCTTAAAGGTCAGGCTCTACCGGCCCTTCTCGGTAGAGGCATTTGTCGAGGCCATCCCGCCGTCGGTGAAAAAAATAGCGGTGCTGGACCGCACCAAGGAACCCGGCGCCATCGGCGAGCCGCTGTACCTGGATGTGATGACCGCCCTATCGGGCAAAGATATTAAGATCATCGGCGGCCGTTACGGCTTGAGTTCAAAAGATTTCACCCCATCCATGGTCAAGGCCGTTTTCGAGCACCTGGACGGCCCCTGCTTTCACAATTTTACCGTGGGCATCCAGGACGACGTCAGCAAAAGGTCCCTGCCCATCAAAGAGGAGATCGATACCGAACCGGAAGATATCAAGCGCTGCATGTTCTGGGGCCTGGGTGCAGACGGCACCGTGGGGGCCAACAAGAACTCCATCAAAATCATCGGCGATCACACCGACATGAATGCCCAGGGTTACTTCGTCTATGACTCCAAGAAATCCGGCGGCATCACCATCTCCCACCTGCGCTTCGGCAAGAGCCAGATCCAGTCTCCCTACCTGATCAAAAATGCCGACTTCGTGGCCCTGCACAACTCCGCCTATATCGGCAGATACGACGTGCTGATGGGCCTTAACGAGGGCGGCACATTCCTGCTGAATTCGGAGTGGCCCAACGAGGAGGTATTCGATCACCTGAGCCGGGATATGCAGGAGCGCATCATCAAGAAGAAGATTAAATTTTATAACATCAATGCCCTGAAGATCGCCCGGGAGGTGGGCCTGGGTATGCGCATCAACACGGTGATGCAGGCGGCCTTCTTTATCGTTTCCGGCGTTCTGGAAGAAAAAGAGGCCATCGACCTGATTAAAAACACCATTAAGAAAACCTACGAGAAAAAAGGCGAACAAATTGTCAAGATGAACTGGGCGGCAGTGGATCGCACCAAAGAAGCCTTGCAGGAAGTGAAATACCCCGACAGTGTCGACAAAATCGCTAAGTCCTACGAACCCGCCAGACTCATCCCCGAAGACGCCGGTGATTTTGCCAGAAACGTCATCGAACAGATCATGCATCTTCGGGGCGACGACATTCCGGTCTCCCACATGCCGCTGGACGGCGCCGTACCCAGCGGCCCCACCAAACTGGAGAAACGGGGGGTGGCCCCCCGGGTGCCCCACTGGTTCGCCGAAAACTGCATCCAGTGTAACCAGTGTGCCTTAGTGTGTCCCCATGCCGCCATCCGGGCCAAACAGATTGAACCGGACCCGTTGAAAAAGGCACCCGCCACCTTCCAGACCCTGAAATCCACCAGCAAAAACGACAGTGATTTGCAATTTAAGATCCAGGTTTACATCGAAGACTGCACCGGCTGCGGCAACTGCGTCAACATCTGTCCCGCCAAGGTAAAGGCCCTGGAGTTCCGGCCCATCGAAGAGGAGCGGGCCGCCGGTGAACGGGACAATGAAATCTTCTTTGAAGCCCTGCCCGACAACATCATCGACGGCGTGGCCCTCGACTCCATCAAGGGCAGCCAATTCCGCACCCCCCTGTTTGAATTCTCCGGCGCCTGCGCCGGCTGCGGCGAGACCCCGTATGTAAAACTAATCTCTCAATTGTTCGGCGAGAGGATGATCATCGCCAACGCCACCGGCTGCTCCTCCATCTACGGCGGCACCTTCCCCACCATTCCCTACACCCAGTCGAAACGGGGCAAGGGCCCGGCCTGGGCCAACTCGCTATTTGAGGACAACGCCGAATACGGCTACGGCATGCGCTTAGCCGTAGACGCCAGCCGCAAGCAACTGAAGTGGAACATCGGGCGCTGGCTGGAAAAGGGCACGGACAAAGGCCTCAAAGAGGCCCTGAACCAATCGCTGGCGTTGTGGGATCAGACCGACGAGGCAGCCATGGCCGCGGCCCAGAAGGTCAAGGATCTGCTGCCGGCAGCCCTGAAATCGGCAGCCGGCGAAACCGAAGCCATCATCCGCAAGATCATCGAATTGCAGGACTACCTGGTAGACCGCTCGGTGTGGTGCGTGGGAGGCGACGGCTGGGCCTACGACATCGGTTACGGCGGTCTGGACCATGTGCTGGCCTCCAACCGCAGCATCAACATCGTGGTGCTGGACACCGAGGTCTATTCCAACACCGGCGGCCAGGCCTCAAAAGCCACTCCCCTGGCCTCTACCGCCAAGTTTGCCGCCGCCGGTAAACGGACCGGTAAAAAGGACCTGGGGCTGATGTGCATGAGTTACGGTTACATCTACGTGGCCCAGATCTGTCTGGGCGCCAATCCCAACCAGGCCATCAAGGCCTTCTTAGAGGCCGAGGCCTACGACGGCCCCGCCATCATCATCGCCTACTCCCCCTGCATTGCCCACGGCTTCGACATGTCTAAGACCTACTTAGAGGAGAAGAATGCGGTCCAGGCAGGCTACTGGCACCTCTACCGCTACAACCCGATGCTCTCCCGGGAAGGCAAGAATCCCTTCGTATACGAAAGCCGGGACCCCAAGCTGGACATGATGGATTTCCTGATGAACGAGGTGCGCTACAACGCCCTGAAACGGCAGTTCCCGGAAGTGGCCAACGATCTCTACCGGCAGGCGGTCAAATTCAAACAGCAAAAGCACCAGTATTACAAAAAGTTAAGCGAAATTTAGTGTTGGTGTTGGTTAGATAGAACGGATACCAACACTATCACCAACGCTTGTTATTCTATAATTCTATATATCAAATCATCGAGGCTGCGCTTGGGAACGTGGTGAATCCCGCTCTCATCCCGCCAATACTTGACATCATCCCCCTTCACCTCGTCGATCACCACCTCTTCTCCGGGCTTTCCCAGGGCCACCACCGCACCGATCTCCAGTTCCGGCTCGATGTCGAACAACTGCCGTATTTTATCTTTATCACACGAGGCAACGGCACAGCCGCCATAGCCCCTGTCTACGGCCGAGAGCAGGATAGTTTGCAGGGCAATGCCGTAATCCCAGTTGACAAAGGCACTCAACTCCCGGTTCCCCAGGATGATAATATAGGCCACCGGCCGTTCCCCCTCCGCCGGGCCGGGCCAAGCCTTCATATAGGCGGCCCACTTCAACAGGGGAAAGAGTTCCCGATTCTCTTCCTCTCGATTGACCAGGACAAATTTTAGCGGCTGCAGGTTGGCCGGTGAGCCCACCAACCGGACATTAGCCACCCACTCCTTCAAATCGGCCGTGGCTATTTTCCCCCGATCAAACCGCCGGTAACTGCGATTCTTCAAAACCAATTCCTTAAAATCCACTTGCTGCCTCCTCTAAAGCAGAACCAACACCACTATACCACTATACAACGATCCCCACCAAAGCGCAAGGGGCAGATTCTCCCGTCCCTTACACCAATCTGTTTTTTACATCTTTCCATTATTCCGGTATTCCGATTCTTTTAATCGATTGTTTTGGGGAGAGTGGGGTTTGAGGTATGCTTCCAATTGGGCTAAGGCCTGGGGCATATGGCGGCGGCCGTAGCCGATGCGGAAATACTCTGCCGGGTAATCGTAAAGGTTTGAGGGCAGCAGTAAAACCCCCCTTTGTTCAAGCAAATCGGCACAGAAATCCGCCGCTTTCAGGCCGGCCAACAACCGGGGAAAGCCGATGCAGCCGGCGGTTGGCCGGGACCAGGAAAAAAACCGGGCATATGTCGTAAAAAATCGATCCAGCCGGTCGAGGTTACGGTGGACGATCTCCAGGCTGCGCTGCCAGAGCTTATCTCGGGCCCGCAGGGCCATGATGGCCAGGATCTCCGAGGGCGCACTGCTGCAGATGGTGGTATAGTCCTTAAAGGCCGCCAACCGGGCCAACAGGTCTTTGTCCGGGGTCACCAGCCAGCCGATGCGCAGACCCGGCAGGCCAAACGATTTGGACAGCCCCGCTAGAGAGAGGGCCCTGTCATACACCGAAGCCGCGGCGGGCAGTCTTTGGGCCGGATCGTACTCCAGGAAACGGTACATCTCATCGGAAAATACGCAGCATTCGTGCTGCCGGGCCAGGTCCAAAATTCGGGTGAATTGCGCCGCCGAGATGAGGGCACCGGTAGGATTGTGGGGGAAATTGATCACCAACAAACGAGTAGGGGATTGGAGGGCCGATTCCAGATCCTGCACATCGAAGTTCCAGCCTCCCTCCCCTTCCCGGGGCAGCCAGCGGGTAACGCTGCAGCCCAGGGAGCTGGCAATTTCATAGAGGGACTGGTAGCCGGGAAAGGTGACAATCACCCGGTCGCCCGGCTGCAGCAGCACGTTCATGGCGATAAAAATGCCCTCTTCCGGCGCGCATACCAGTACATCATCCTCTGTCAGCCCGGGATAGAGCCGGGCAATCTCCTGCCGCAGCAAGGGATGCCCTGCTGATTCGGTATAACCCAGGCCAAGCTGCTCCCACAACTGCCGGGTTTCGGCATCCGCCGCGGCCAACAGTTCAGCCTTTGTTAAAGCCTCGCAATCGGAACAGCACAATAGATAGGGGGCGGTAAACTCATATTGAGCAAAATACCGCTCCAACTGAAACGGCGCAATCTTCATTCTCTATATGCCTTAATTTTCCCTTCACCACTCTCCCACTCGAGCACTTTATCGCCCTAAGCATGATTACGGAGTTTTAACTCCAGGGGATGGGGATCCAGGTAATATTGATCCTGTAAATACTCCTGGCCATATTTGCGGACGTAATGTTTGATCAGGGTCAGGGGGGCCACTAAGGGGATCAGCGACTGATGGTAATGGTCGATAAATTCCACCAATTCCTGCTTCTCATCGGCGTCCAACTGCTTTTTAAAATAGCCCATCATATGCTGGAGTACGTTGGTATTCTTCTTTACCGTGGCCCTGGTTTTGAGAGCCTTCATAAAGAGGACCTCATATCGGCTAAACAACTCGTCTGCCGGTAGTTGGCTGGCGGCCGCCACCAGCTTACCCATCTCCCGCTGCCGCGCCGGGTTGTGGGCCATGAACAGTAGTTTATGCCGGCTGTGAAAATCCACCAGTGCCCGCCGTGTCTTGCCCTGATCTACGGTATCGTGCCATCGTTTATAGGCAAAAATGCGCACGATAAAATTCTCCCGCAGGTCGATATCGTGAAGCCGCCCCTCATCCTCTACCGGCATCAGGGGAAAACGATCCATAAACGCCCGGGCAAAAATCCCCACCCCTTTTTTTACAAATCCCCCTTTATCGTTGTACACCTTCACCCGCTCCATGCCGCTGGAGGGCGACCTGGCTTTAAAGATGAAGCCGCAGAGTCTCTCCTCTTCCAGTTCAGCCAGACGCTGCCGGGCCCAGGTTTGCATCCCTTCGGTTACATCCATTCCGGTTTTCTGGGTGACCAGACGGGGGGATTCGAGGCTGCCCACCAGCCGGAAGGCCTCGCGGGGAACCGGGAAGCCGGACTCCACCTCGGGGCATACCGCAACAAAATCCACGAATTGACCCAGGGTATGAACCAGGAATCGGTCCAACTTATGACCACCGTCATAACGGACTCTTTCCCCCAGCAGACAGGTGCTGATACCTATTTTGATTTTACCATTCAGCGGGCTTCTCCATAATGCTATAAAGAGGGGCCATCAGTTCGTATCCCTATAGGTACAAATACAATTCTTGCCCGACTCCTTGCCCAGATACAAGGCCCGGTCAGCAGCATCGATCAATGTTTTGGCGTCATCGGCGTCTTCTGGAAAAGAGGCAAGACCGGCGGTGAGGCTCAAGTTAAAGGTATTCTCACTGGCACTGGCAGCAATTTTAAAGGGATATTGGCTGACTGTAGAAACGATTCTCTTGCCCACCACCAGGGATTCTTCCATGGCTGTCTCCGGGAGGATGACACAAAATTCCTCGCCGCCGTAACGGGCCAATAGGTCGAACCCACGAATAGATCGTTTCATTAAATCGGCCACCGTGATTAAGACTTGATCTCCCATTAAATGTCCATATCTGTCGTTAACAATCTTAAAATTGTCGATATCGGCCATGATCAGGCTCAAAGGATGTTCATAACGAGAATGTCTCTGGATCTCATTGTCCAACATCTGCTTAAAATAACGATGGTTGGAAACACCGGTTAAGTCATCGAGATAAGAAAGCGTTTTAAAATAATCACTTTGCCGGGCCAACTCCTCGAGCCGTTTGGTCTCCAACACCTTTTTGATGATAAATAATGTATGATTAAATTTAAAGGGCTTGGCAATAAAGTCGGCGGCACCGGCTTTCATGGACGCCACCGCCGAGTCTATGGAAGCATAGCCGGTCATGATAATCACCGGTATATTGAGGCCCATCGCCATTATGGACCGGGTCAAGGCAATTCCATCCATCCTGGGCATCACCAGATCGGAAATGACCACGTCTACTTTTTCACTTTCAATAATTTCCAGGGCTTCGTAACCGCTCTCGGCCGTCAAGACTTCAAACTGGTAATCGATTAGAAAATCTTTTAAGACCGCGCACACGTCTTTTTCATCATCGACGACCAATATTGTAGCCTCTTTACCCATTTTTACTCCCGACTGCATTCCACTCTGAAATTATATACTATCAAAAAAAGAGAGAAAAAGCAAGAGTCGATAAAATTTGTGTCTATTCTCATTGGAGAACAAAAAACACAAAATCTCCGACCTTTAAATTCAGTTCCTTAACCCGATTTCCTCTCAATTCCAGTACATACAGAGCCGGTTTGCGGGAAACATAACTTTCACAGGGATCGCTCTTACAGGGGGGTACATTCGTATAGATGTCCACCACCTGCCTGTTTTTATCCAGAAAAATAAGATCCAGGTGAACCAGGGTATTCTTCATCCACATACTCCTGGTATCTTCCCCTTCATGCACGAACAACATGCCGAAGTCATCAGGGATCGATTTCCTGAACATCAGTCCCATAAGCTGTTTTTCCAGGGTATCGGCGATCTCCACCGTAAATTTTTCCGGGCCGATATACAACGGGATAAACTCTGGCTGACTAAAAATAAATTGGGCCAACAGCAGCAACACAATAATTATTGTCCTCTTACACATGGCACAAAATAAACCCCGATCAGGGATTCTTCCTTTATTTCATCTCCTAATTTTTGGTAACGCATTATGCGCTGGTCGCCGGCGCCTACCGGAGCCACGGCAATACCGCCATCCTCTAATTGAGAAAACAGGTTTCGGGGAAATCTCTCCGGGGCTGCGGTTATAATAATACGATCAAAAAGAGCATGTTCCGGCCAACCCAGTCTGCCGTCGCCGATTTTGAAGCTGATATTCCCATAACCCATCTCTTCCACCAGCAGTTGTCTGGCCTGTTCACCCAACTCAGGGATAAATTCGATCGTATATACCCGGGTTGCTGTTTCGGCCAGCAGGGCCGTCTGGTATCCCGAGCCGGTGCCGATCTCCAGAACCCTCTCGCTGCCATCCAGGATCAACAGTTCCGTCATATAGGCCACAATATAGGGCTGGGAAATGGTCTGACCGCAGCCGATAGGAACCGGCCCATCTTCATAACTTCTATTCCGGCTGCCTGTCGGGATGAACCTTTCTCTGGGAACCTTTCTCATGGCTTCCAGAACCCGCGGATCTTCTATACCCCGGCTGTGAATCTGCTGGGCCACCATCAATTGACGCTGCGAATCAAAACCTTTACTCCACAATTTTAAATCCAACCCATTTTAGAAATAGGGAAAAATTATAACATAAAACTAAAATACTGAAAACACCCAAAGAGAGGGAATTTTAAAGATTGCCGGGGACAGGGGGGCTGTCCCCGGTGGGATTGAATTTATTCGGGTTTGGTAAAGATGGCTAAGGGTCCAGGGGTGAAATAGGGGAGGAGAAGAGATCGGAGTTGGGGATACTCGGTTGGGTCAATGACCGGTTTTTTGAGGCCGATTGCCAGATGAATTTTAAGTTCTCCCGATTCGGCAGCTTTTACCTTCTGGCGGTAGTAGCCCAGTTCGTTTTCTACCGCTGCCTCGGGGGCCAGAAAATCATACACCAGCCCGTCTGCCGCCTCCACCTGCACATCCACGGTTAGTTGACAGGGCACCTTTAGATGCAGCGTCCTCTGCCACTGTTTTACCCCCACCGTCTCCGGCAAGATCCGGGGAAATCCGAACTTCTCCAATCCAAACGTTTTTTCCGCTACTTTTTTGAGAAATCCGCCTTCTACCTTCACCACCGCCCGGCACTCGTGGGGCTGCAGCAGGATCATGCGCTTGATCTCCAGTTTGTCCACCGGCAAGATCCCGGACAGGGTTTTTAACAGTAAAGAGCCGGAGTCCTCCATATTGGCCAGATAGGGATGAAAGTCACCCTTCAGGCTGACGTACAGTTCGCCCTCTCCCTTTTGGGTGCCCACCTTGAGGCGGCCGCTAATGTGAAGGCCCTGCTGCTGCCAGTCGGTTTCCGCCAGGGTCTCAAAGCCGCGGCGGTCGATGTTATACACCTTCTTCCCGGCTAAGGGATAGGGAAACAGGTGATCCTGCGATCCGACAGGATCCAGGTATACAGCTTCATCGGTGCCGGCGGCGATTTTTACCAGGAATTGTTCCACCTGGAAAACCGTGGGCACATCTTTAGCCGGTTCCCTGCCATAGGGCACGGCTAAAATCTCGGCCGGGACTTCCAGGTGTTTAAGAATTTGCCGCAGCAGCACCGCCTTTTCCCAGCGGGTTCCGTAGTTGGAGAGATAAACCTGCTCCGGGGTTCTATAATGAATCCCCGTTAAACCGGGTCCTAAATCGGTGTTGTCGATCTCATCGGCCACCATCTTGTGAAGTTTAAAGTACCATACATGGGCCTCGGCCCGCTTATCCTTCACTGTATTGATTTGCTTTACCAGCGGCGCCGGCAGCTCCGCCCCGTCGTCCATGGGGGGAAATACGGCGGCCCAATCAGAAGCGGTGGTCACTACCAGGTGGGGGCGATCATGATCATCGGCAAAGGGTTCCCGCTGGGCAGCCTGGAGATCCTTAAAAACAAAGGTATAGACCTGCCGGCTCCCAGCCGGTTCTATTTTCGGTTCGGCCTTTGCCCGGAACACATGATACCCCAGCTTCAGGGAAGCGGGAACGGATATCTTGATTTTCAGGTGATCCACCGGCAGTCGGTCATCCACAAACTCTTTGGCGGAAAAATAGGGCATAAAACCGGCTTTGGTAACGATACGGTAATGCAGATCCACCATCGCGCCCCGTTCCAGCCCTGTATGGGTGACCACCATCTCCCGAAGGTGGGAAAAGTCGGCTTGATTTCCGGCATCCCGGGGCAGGACTTCGTTTAAGGCATTGGCGGGGATCGGTACTTTTTTGCCGTCCTTCATGGTGGTGACCGATTTCAACACCTCGAGCTTTTGATAGGCCGGGTTATAGGTAATAAAGGTCTCCCCTAAGCGGCGGGTGGCAAAGTAGCTGCCGTAACGCAGTTGGTGCTGATAATCCCTGATCCAGGAACCGTCGTCATTCAATGTATAGGTAATCTCCCTGCTCAAATAGCTGCCGTCCTGTTGAGGGGCTGCCGACACGAAGAGGCTCAACCCCAGCAAGAGAACGACCGCTGCCTTAATGTTTATGTTCATGTTCATCTTCTTCATTTTGCCCCTCCTTTACTCAAAATCAACACATCTCCGACGGGTTTTTTAAATTCCAGTACACTCTTGCTGAAACTGTCCCAATCCTCCGGCGGGTAGATTCGCTTCTTTTGGGTAACGGTTTTATGGATGACGAGGGTGCTGCCCTTTTGCTCGATCGAGCCGCTGAAATCGGCACCGCTGCCGGTCACCTTCTCGAATTCCGGTAGATTGGCCACTCTATATTTCCCCGGCAATTTAACGGTCTCTTTCACCTCCACCAGTTGAGAACAGCGGGTTCGGAAGGGATGTTTTCTCTCCTCTTGACCGGCTTGAAAACGACTGAAGAAGATAATACCGGAGAAAGGCAGTGACGACGACAGGGGGGTTAGATAATCGGCCCTCTTGCCTCTCTTTAAGTAATGATCCACCTCCAGGGTGAAGGTCACCTTAAAGGGGCGGGAGAGATCAATGGGGTACTGATACACCAGGCGGGACACCCGGGCTGCCGGCACCATCTGGAACAACTCCCATTCCAGTATCTGAGGCCATTGACTTCGGATGTGGCGGCCAAATAATCTTCTTAAGCGGGCATCCGACTGGCCCTCCGCCTCCATGGAGACAGAGGCCGTTAAATTCCCGTCTGCGCTAACCCGGGAGTCGATGTGGTAGCGCAGGTAATGGTTCTCCGGCGGACTCAAGGGCGTGGTTTTCAGATCCGCGCCCTCCGGCAGCCCCATCAAATATTCCTGCTGCTGCTCGGCCGAAGACCACAGCTCCCTTACCCCCGGCACCCAGGTGGGATCGAGCAAATGATATTTTCCGTCCAGCTTTAACACCGTCACGCTGTGGTTAAATTGATCGGCGGGGATGCGATCGATGCGGGAACCGGCCATGGTCATGGCCGCATAGGAGGTAAAACCTGCGGCCCGCAGCATGGTCACCAACATGCCGGCCTTATCCTT
This sequence comes from uncultured bacterium, assembly GCA_965603365.1. Taxonomy (GTDB): domain Bacteria; phylum Acidobacteriota; class Aminicenantia; order UBA2199; family UBA2199; genus JAHELQ01. Next base: position 3,113 of record CBFDCR010000031.1, on the reverse strand, counting down.
GCACACACCGCAGCGGTCCAGGAAGGTCATAGTGCCCTTGTGCAGCGTAAATCCCTCGCCTTCGCCCATGGAAATGCCCGAATAGCGAATCTCCTCGGCCACCCAGTGGGTTAAGCGGGAAATCTTCTGCCAATCGTCCCTGGCACCCTTGATGATCTCGTCTACCTTCCGCTTGATTGCCTCATCGTACTCGAAGGAGCCGTAATCCTCGTTGACCTTGCAAAACCACACCGACTTGGCCTGCCAATCGGGAGAGGTGGAGAGCAGGAGTTTGGGAAATACATCCGAGGTGGCCACCATACCGGATTCTCTTTTATAGGGCAGAATATCCTTTTTTTCCCAGAGATAGTGAACCCGGTCGCCCTCGGTGTGGGCATAGTGCCTGACCTCGCCGTTGTAAAACTCGAATTGCAGTTTCTTATCTATGGGGACACTCACCTCGTAGGTCTTGCGATTGACCGGAACCCGCGAATGAAAGAGGACGATGTCGTAGAAATGCCCCTTCATGGGCGGGACATACCGGTTATCCTCCTGCTGGTGCAGCAGGGCATAGGTAAAGCCCTTGCGGTAGATTTTATACCAGATGCCGTCTCCCGGCTCCAGTCGGCCCACCGGCAAAAGCTTCTGCCTGGCCCCCCAGTAAATAGCCCGGGCCGGTGCCGGATAATCCTTTACCGTGGCGGGCGACAATTCGATGATCTTCCCGCACTTCTTGACGATTTTGGCGGCCTTGACCTCCACATAGGCGGACTGGGGGTCGTAGTCAAAGGGTATACCTTTGAGTGTTTTGGCCCCCTCCGGGGTCAGCACTTTGTGGAAGACCACCTCATCCACATGGCTCAACCCGGAATCCATGACCTTGACCTTTGTGTGTTCAAAAATGGTCAAATAGGCCGAACCCTTATAATCGTCGACGTTTCCGGCAGCCGCCAGCCATTTAGCCAGGTCTTCCTGGCCGTAGGCGGCACTCCACACCGACACCACCAATATCAAAACCAGTGAAACTCTTTTCATTCATGCCTCCATATACACAAACTATCGCTTCATCTAAAAAAAACCCTGTATTTAGCCAAAAAATAATTAATGATTAATACTTAATACGAAAACACAACCCCTGCGGTTTACAAAAAAGCCACAAAAATCCCCCCGCCCCCTTTTATTTTTCCAGATGAAGGGGACGCAGATCTGCGTCCCCTTGCGCAGGCTCGACATCTTAGAGTAAGGGGAGTTAATTCTGATAAATAATTTCACCGCTATTTAGTATTTCTGAAAAAAAACCGGCGGGATCTTTCCCGCTCCTGTCGATTAAAACCGGTTCAATTCTGACATCGATTTGCCTTCTCAGTTTATACAATTGAACTTCCGATTCAAGACATTCATGTTCCGCCCTGTCCACGACAACCGCCACATCGATGTCGCTGTATTCCCGCGCGTTACCCCTGGAATATGAACCGAAAAGAATAACCATTTCCACAGGAAAATAATTTCTGATTAAATTCGCGTATCTTTTTACCTTTTCGACAACTTCTCTTTTATCCATTGGTGGAGTTCCTTAGTTTGAGATAAAATTTCTTTACATTTGGTCTCATTTAACGTTTTCATTAAATTTGCTTTATAGGTTGGATACCTTGTCCTTACGTTTAATGGCGTCAACAAATCAATAAAGTCCTTTTGAACTTCGGAGAATTCATTATAAATTCCCGATTCTTCGGCCAAAAAAGATAAATTATGGGTATAGGGAGGTGTTTTTTGATGGACCCAAACGTAGTATCCTTTTAATATCTTTTCGATGGTTTGATGGCACATAAAACCGACATACAAATATCTTCTGGTCTGAAACATTGCCTCAGCCGTCTCAATATCATATTCAGATATCTCTACCCAATAGTTAACCTTTTCTTCGATTTCCATATGAGTATTATAAGATCATTTTATATTTTATTCAATATTTGTGGAAACAAAAAGAAGGACGGAAGGGTGGAAGGCCAAAATTAGGGGTCACCTGTCCCTGTTTTTTATTCTCGGTTGCATAAATGTATTCAAGCCGGGCAGGTTTGGGGCAAATGGGTGCAAAGTTGTTGCTGTTTTGGTGTAATTCGGGCCTTTGAGCAACATTAATGATACGAAAAGGAACATGTTTGCATCAACTTGTCTCAAGTTTGATGCTTTTTGTCGCAAACTTGATACAATAAGGGTCGATTGAGGGCAAATGACGTGCAAAGATGAGTGAATTTCGCACATTTTTGAGTCAAATTTACCCATTAACGGCTCTTTTGGGTGCAATTTTGAGTAAATTTTACCCGGCGTCGAGGAAATCAGGTGCATTTTTGAGCGGAAAAGGCTCAAAATTGTGCAATTTAGGTGCAAGCTTGCGTCAAATTGTATCAAACTTGTATCTCCCTCACCCGATAACGGAGAAAATAGGTGCAAACTTGCACGGTCCCCAGACCGAAGGGGGAAAAGTACAACCGAAAAACTTCATTTAACCTACGTTTTAGGGTTTCCGGTTTTCTTTTTTGGGGTAACTCCAGAAAATTTACAGGAGTTACCCTGAAATTTTAAATAGGCTTCGTAAAACTGCGATGAAGAGGCTAAAACTTTTTGCCTGGCCCCAATCCGTCTCATTACCGGATGGGGGCGATGTATTTTAATTCTGCACCGGAAAATATCAGCACCAGTTTAATCAAGGTAAAAAGTTTATAACTTCTCGATCTCTTCGGGGGTCAAACCGGTATACCTGACAATCTTTTTGACAGGTTCGCCCTCTTTTTTCATCATCCGGGCCATTTCCAGGGCTTTTTCTTTCTTACCCTCTTCAAAGGAGGTGTCCACCACCCCCTTTAAATCCCGGTACACCTTCAAACTCTCCTCGTATTCGGCCAACTGACGGGCATCGAAATTGGCAATCTCCGCAATCTCGAATCCCTTGATAAACACAGCCTCCTTTAATATGTCCGGGATATCCTCGAAACTCTCCAGGTTCTTTAAAAAGTACAACCACTTCTCTTTGTGGCTCTGCAGATCCTCTTCACTCTTTGTAAACCGCGGCATCTCCACAAACACATAGGTCAATTTGTCGTAAAACACCTGGCAGTATTGATCCTTCAGGTTTA
>CBFDCR010000030.1:0-58621 GCA_965603365.1 uncultured bacterium | reverse complement strand
ATTTGGCCACATCAACCATACAGGTATTTTCATCCATGACGATCATGCCGCCGGAGCCCATGATGGAACCGGCTTTGGCCAAACTGTCGTAGTCGATGGGCAGATCAAATTTCTTGACCGGGATGCAGCCGCCGGAAGGCCCGCCGGTCTGAACCGCCTTGATTTTTCTTATTCCTGCCGGGCCCCCTCCTATATCAAAAATGATTTTATTGAACGTAATCCCCATCGGTACTTCTACCAGACCTGTATTTTTTACCTTGCCGACTAAACTAAAAATTTTTGTTCCAGAATTATTTTTGTTTCCAATCTGTGTAAATTCGTGTGCCCCAACTTGAATAATGTAAGGAATATTGGACCAGGTTTCTGCATTATTAATAGCAGTGGGTTTGCCATTAATTCCCTTTTCTATAGGATATGGGGGACGCTGACGAGGCTCGCCCATTTGTCCTTCTATAGACCTTATTAAAGCGGTTTCTTCCCCACACACGAAGGCTCCCGCACCCTTTACGATCTGGATATCAAATGAAAAGCCAGTTCCGAGTATATTCTCACCAATGAAACCGAGATCACGAGCCTGACGTAAGGCAATGACCAGATGTTTGATGGCTAACGGATATTCAGCACGGACATAGATCACGCCTCCGGTGGCTCCGGTAGCATAGGCGCCAATTATCATTCCTTCGATGATGCTGTGAGGATTTCCTTCCAGTATACTACGATCCATGTAAGCTCCCGGATCGCCTTCGTCAGCGTTACAAACAATGAATTTACCGCCATTATCTGGCCGCTTTGCTAACATCTCCCACTTCAATCCGGTGGGAAAACCGGCACCGCCGCGACCACGAACTCCAGAAGTCTTTATTTCATTCACCACCCATTCAGGATCATTCCGCTGGAGGACCTTGACCATTGACCCGTAACCACCGACTTCTATGTAATTATAAATTTTTATAGGATCGATTTTTTCAATACGAGAGAGTATGTTTCTTAACTGCTGCCTGTAAAATGGGATATCTTCCTGTTTTTCTATCTTTTTACCGGTTTCAGAGTCCATATAGAGTAAATCTTCGAGTACTTTATTTTGGGATACTGCTTCAACAATGCGAACCATATCTTCAATTCCAATTTTGGGATAAAATGTTCTGGAGGGAACAATGAGCACCGACGGTTCCATTTCGCAAAATCCGTGGCATCCCGTAATCCGAAGCCTTACTTTATCCATCAGATCTTTTTCGAGGAGTTCCCTTTTGGCTATTCGAATAAGATCGTTTGTACCGCTTGCCTGCCCGCACGTTCCTGCCGGAATAATTATGGTGGGTATGTCTGATTTCAAGTCGGCAACAACACGATTGCGATATAATTCAAAATCTTCAATTGATGTTAATCGTTCCATTTGATTATCTCCTCATCTAAGTTCACTTTTATATTTTTGTTGATCCATGTTGTGAAGGTTAGATCATACATTGATGTCTTTCGGCACAGTATATAAGTTCTGCCTCCATGGGGAGAACAGACCTACACCATAACAAACTCTATTTATAGTCTTCACAAAACCAAACAACCTCATTGGATTTTATATTTTTGCAAGTGTTGCGGTTATCACAATTAACGCAAATACCCTTGACCATATCCAACATATGATTCTTGCAGCCGCGGCGGGAACAGATCTGAACCATGCCGCCGCCGTAAATGATCATGGGCACCATAGGGGCATTACATAATGGACAGGATGAGGCGCCGATCAGCTCGGTATGGCAGTGGGGGCAAAAGAAATTGACGATGGTATCGATGGGGATTTCATACTCGGATTCGATGCTGTAACTCCCGTACAGTGAAGATAACCTGAGCCAGCCGTGCTTGCGTCCAAAAGAGACGGTCAACCGCACCGATGGGGCGTCATCGATAAGATGGTTTGGGTCCAGCAGGCTGTGGTTGCAGTGGGGACAGCGCAGTTTAACCGGGAAGATTCGCCGGTCATGTTTGACATCGGTTCTGTCCAGACCATAGCGGGTTTTTTTGATGATCTGGGCAACCTGGGCTTTATTCACATTCGAGAAGTAGTGGCCGTCGACGACGACGATTGGCCCGCGGGCACAGGCACCCAGACAGTTAACCGTTTCCAGGGTAAATTCCTTGTTTTTGGTGGTTTCGCCGGCCCGGATCCCCAGTTGATTTTCGATTTCCTTTAATATAACGGGTCCCTGGCGGACATGACAGGCGGTACCCAGACACGCGGAAATCAAATGCTCGCCCCGGGGCTTCAGGCTGAAATACCGATAAAAGGTAGCCACCCCGTAGATATCCACCAGGGAACGGCCTGTCTCACCGGCCACGGCTTTTAACGCTTCTTCAGGAAGATAGCCGTACTTTTTCTGGACCTCCTCGAGAATCGAAATGAGTCCGCCTTCATTTTTTTTCTGTTTTTCCACGATCTTTAACATACTGTGAGTCATGACATCTCCTTACTCATTACCTAAAATCTGCTGAGTCATTTTAACTGTATATCATCATTCTATCTGTACTCCTGACAATGCCAGACACCGCCGTTGGGCTTCATCAAATTGCAGGTATGGCGATCCTCGCAATTGATGCAGAGGCCCTGGAACTGACGGCCGACGTCTTCCATGGAGTCCTGCTCGATATAAGATTGGACAGGTTGAAAAATGGTTTCATCATTGGTTTTTTCTTCAACCGGGACGTAATTGTCAAACTCCTCACAAAACCATACCGGCCGGTCGCCTCTCTTCAAGTTTACACAACCATGGACATGGTTGCAGGTTGAACAAATATCGTTGTAAGTCTCTGCCTCCGCCTTTATGTTCACCTTTTTATACATTTTTTCTCGTTTCATAATATGTCCTCCAGTAAGTAAGAGAGAATGCAATGTCTGTGCCAATATTTAGCTTACGACATGAAAAAAAGTGACAGGAGGTTGGTTATAGAGGTCGATATCCCTGTCAAATCGGGCATTTCGGGCGACTGTCAATTTCTTTTAAAAGTTTTTTTGATAAAAAAATCCGCTTTTATACACACAAGAAAGTGGGGAAATTGACCTCAGTGGGGAATAATTCCCCTATTGTTTCAGTTTTTCTCTCAACGTCTTACGGTCTATACCCAGTATTTCGGCTGCCTTTGTTTTGTTGCCCCCCACGCTGGCCAGGACACTGCGGATGTGTTCGGCTTCCACTTCGGCCAGTGTTCGATTCAATCCTGTTCCCCGCCTGGCCGAAAACCGCATCAGGGAAGGAAGATCCGGAACATCTATCGTACCCTCTTCGTTCATGATCACGATTCGATGGATGATATTTTCCAGTTCCCTTACATTTCCCGGCCAGTTGTAGTGTTTGAGAACCTGCAAAGCATCGTCGGAAAACCTGGGCACGGATTTTTTCGCCTCCCCGGCAAACCTGGCGGCAAAGTGCTGGATCAACCGCAGAACGTCGTCTCCCCGTTCACGCAAGGGCGAAATATCGATATTAATTACATTAAGGCGGTAATAGAGATCGTCCCTGAAACGCCCGGCATTTACCAGGTTGAGTAAATCTTTATTGGTGGCCGCCAGGATCCTGACGTCTACCCGTTGGGGGCGTCTTGAACCCACCATACAGATCTCTTTTTCCTGTAGTACCCGCAGGAGTTTCACCTGCATGGCGGCACTGGTTTCGCTGATCTCATCCAGGAAGATCGTTCCCCCATCGGCGGTCTGAAAGAATCCTGCCCTTGACTCAAAGGCCCCGGTAAAGGCGCCTTTGACATAGCCGAAGAGTTCGCTTTCCAGCAGGCTTTCGGGTATACCGCCGCAGTTTACCGGTACAAAGGGAGCCGAGGCGCGGGAACTGGAGTAATGGATGCCCCGGGCCACCAGTTCCTTGCCGGTGCCGCTCTCCCCGGTAATGACGATTGTTGCCGAGGTCGATGCCGCCTTTTCTATGGCATTAAACACCTTTTGCATGGCCTTAGACTTCCCGATAAGGCCGAAGGGAGCAGAGGGGATCTTGTGTAACTGGGCCTTCATGGTCTTGCGCATGCGGAGTTTTTCAAAGGCCCTTTGTACTATCGAAAAGAGTTCCTCATCGGTAAATGGTTTGGGTAAATACTCCTCGGCACCGTTTTTTACCGCCTTAACCGCACCTTCGATGGTGGGATAACCGGTTATAACAACGATCTCAATATCTTTGAAATTTTCTCTCACATGTTGTATCAAATCGAAGCCGCTGAGCCTGGGCATTTTGATATCGGTGATAACCAGATCAATGGTCGTCGAATTGAGGACCTTGATTGCTTCTTCAACCCCGGTGGCCGGGAAAATCCGGTATCCCTGTGATTTCAGGTTTCGTTGGAGCATTTCCAGGGTATCCAGGCTGTCATCGACTATTAGAATATTTTCTTTATCAGGGGATTTAGTCATATTATTTATTCTCCTGTACACTCGAATCGGTCAGGGGTATGTTTATTTCAAACCGCGATCCCCGGCCCACCTGGCTGTCTACTTTAATCGAGCCGCCGTGGGAAGTCACGATCCCATGGGTCACCGATAAACCCAGACCGGTTCCCTGGCCCACATCCTTGGTGGTAAAGAAGGGAAGAAATATCTTTTTTAAAATCTTCTTGCTCATCCCCACTCCCGTATCTTCCACGATGAGTGAGGCACAGTCATTTCCGACCAGTGTCTGGATGGTCAGCTTGCCCCCTGCGGGCATGGCCTGGATGGCATTGACCACCAGGTTGACCAGGACCTGGGTGAATTGAGACGGGTCTACAATAACCTCCGGCATATCCCGGGCCAGCAGGCGAACGATTTCGATTCCCTCTTTCTGACAGCGGGATTCGAGGAAAAAAAGTCCATCTTCAATCACCTGATTGAGATTGATCCTGGTTTTTTTTGTCGGCATCTGCCGGGCAAATATGAGCAGCTTTCTGACGATTTCCCTGGCATGGAGGGAGGCGTTCAGAATTTTTTCGGTATCCTTTTTGGCCTGATCCGGTAATTCAGGGTTTTTCTGAACGAGTTGGGCAAAGCCCAGGATATTGCCCAATGGCTCATTCAACTCGTGGGCTACCCCTGAGGCCAGTTGACCAATGGTGGCCAGCCGGTCGGCATGGAGAAGCTGCTCCTGCAACTTCGTCCTGTCCATTTCGGAATGTTTCCGTTCGATGATTAAAGACAGCTCTTTGGCCACCGTATCGATTAAGTGTCGCTCCTCTTTAAGAAAGGGCCCCTCACCAATGATGGGTTTCTTCTCGGTGTACACGACTTCAATGTAACCCCGTTTAATCCCTTTTACCACGATGTCGGCAGTTTGTTTTTGCAGGCCCGACTTAAAACCCGGGGTCAAGTATTGTTTTTCGTTGAGCAAAATTCTGGCCTGGGCGATCTGTGGATACTGCCAGGCCGGGGGCAGGAGATTTACCGTCCTGTTCAGGATCTCGTCTAGTGAGGTTCCGTATCGTTCGACTGTCTGGGCGATCCCATACAGGCATGTTAACTCTTTAACCCTTTCCCGTAATGCCGCCTGAGCGCCCTGGTTCAACAAGGAGAGGCCCAGGGTGGGGGCAAAGTTTTCATAAAGATCTATCTCCGATTTTGTAAAAAAATTTTTTCTTCGGCTCATCAACTGAAAAATACCCACTCTCCTTTTGCCAACCTTGAGGGGAATCAGGACAATGGATTTATAGTCCCTATTTAATGTAAAAAAGATGTCAAAATGTTTTTCTGTTTTAATCCTGGAGTATTCCCTTGACGTCTTATCTATATCACCTGTCCAGAAGCTCCCCTTGGGGGAGTAGAAGGGGAAAGATGAATCGATGTCACCATCTATCAGATTTCCCAGGAAGCGCTCTAAATCGGAATTGATTTGTTTGTCCCGGGTATTCTCTTCGTCTTCATCAAATATGGAATAAAGAACTTTAAAATAAAACGCTCGCTTCGTACTTCTTATTAATTTGTAAAAATTCCCCTGTTCATCTTTTTTAAGCCACAACTCGATGGCATCGCTGCCGGAAAAATCGAGTAATGTCTTTGACACTTCTTTGAGAAAGTCCACCCTGGGCAGATCCATATTGGAATAGTCAACTACTTGATTCGATAGCGTCTGCCAACTGTTGACCGGCGTCGGGTCTTTTTGCTTTTTCTTTGTACTCATCTTAATTCATCCGGGTCGATTTTAAAGTCTATCGGGATTAATACGGACAATTTTTGCAGCCTCAATATATTAATATTAATGAGTTTACCTCTAAAAGTCAAGGCAATCTTGAAAAATATACCCCTATCACGTTTAGACACGCGGTTAAAAACTTTAAAATATGCAGTCAAAATCTATTGAATCCGGTTGTAGATGCAGTAGGTGTTCTTTGGCTCCACGATGACAAAGTACAACTGCTGTTTTTCCTTAGCCTGGATTTTGAAGGTGACCTTATCTTTCAATTTCCTGTTGGCTAGACGGATATCCACTTTCTGGGATTCCGGCTGGATGATGAGGATAAAGACATCCAGGTCGTGGTGCTGCATTTTCCTGGGCAGGGGGATGGTGACGTTGTAAAGGATTTTATGGGCGGTTTTTTCCATATCGGTCTTGTGGGCCTTAAACTGCACCACCTTGCCCACGATGCGGCTCCAGTTGCCCCGGTTCACCACGTCGAGGGCAAAGAGTTTCTTTTTCAGCGGTTCCATATAGGCATAGGCATTTTCCTGTTCCGCGTGGTTGAGGGTATGGATTTTTACCCCCGGCCGTTTACAGGTAACCTTTATATCCATCGTCTGGCTGGCCACGCTTCGCAGGGAGAAGATCAGTTCATAGTAGGCGGCGGTGTTCTTGCGGATCTCTTTGACCACGGTTTCGATATCGGAACCGGCAAAATATTGGCCGCCGCTCTCGCCCGACAGGGTCATCAGGCTCAGGTCACCCATGTTTTCCCGGTCGTGTTTGACCCGGGCCGGGTTGATGGCATAGAGCACGCTGCCGCCCCGGTTGATGGCCTTGACCACGTCCATCAGGTATTTGAACAGGCGGGTGTTTAAAGGTATGGCCGTGTCCCGGACCGTCTTTTCCGGGGCCAGCAATACCGAGTAGTTCTTGCCCCAATCCGGCTCCGATTCCCCCAGGGAGGCATTAAATGCGCCCCTGGCAATGCCTTCGGAGATCAGGAACACGATCTTGGGCCTGGTGATGGTGTTGAGGGCATACTTGAGCTGCGAAAGCGAACGGCCGAAGTACTTGACCTGGTTCTGGTAGCGCATCCGCTCCACTGCCAATTGCTGGTTTTGCAGCAATTTCAGGCTGCGGCTGGCCGCGGCCGAGTCCCGCAGGCCAAAATCGGTAAACTGGTCGTAGGCCCGGGATTGAAAGATGTCCCGGCTCCATTTTTCATGGGGCAAGTTCATTTTCTGGAGTTTGTTAAAGATGTCCTGGTGGTCCTTCCGGGATGAGGCGATGAAGTTCAAGCCCCCGGCCGGCGTGTTTTGCAGCAGGATAACCGTATCTCCCGGCGGGCCGCTGCGGATCAGGTCTTCGGCGATCTTCTTGCTGCGCCGGAACCCGTAGTTGCTGTTATAGATGGAATCGATGATGATGAAGACCACCCGCTCCGTTTGTTTGAGGGGTTTTGCTTTAGCTTTTTTCCCCTCGGTTTTTACGGTTTTTTCTATTTCTTGAATATCCTCGAACGTATACCGCTGGAAATCGGCAATGGTGACAAGCCTATCGTTCACGAACAACTCCAGCTCTGCCTGGGTTAAATCGTAGACCGGATTTCCCTCTGCATCCACCGCAAAGATGGGCACCACCTTCACATCCACCGCCACGTCGTAGCGCAGCGGCTCCTGGGAGATGGCCCGGGCCCCGGCCAGGGTCAGGCTGAACAGGAACACCAGGAAATGGCTTAATTTATGATCTCTTAATATCATCGTTTGCCTCCACAAGTCATGTTTACACTCTAATTATACAGCAAAATCCACTGTTTGGTTCTTTTATAGAAAAAAATTTTCGATCATCGGTATTAACCTCTAACTCCTTGCCAGCAGGGTCGATTTATATTACAATGTCCTTATGGAGGATGATGAAATGGGCGATTATTACGAGAAGAAGGATCTTTTGGATTTTGGTAATATCGGGGAGTATTCGCCGGAACTGGCGGAAAAATTTTTTAGCTATTACAACGCCGTCACCGCAGGCGGCGAGTTGACCGAGCGGGAAAAGGCCCTGATCGCTTTGGCTGTGGCAGCCACCCAGAATTGTCCCTACTGCATCGATGCCTACACCAACAAGTGTTTGTCCATCGGTGTGTCTAAAGAGGAGATGATGGAAGCCGTTCATGTGGGGGCAGCCATGATGGCCGGTATTAGCCTGGTGCACTCGACACAAATGAGAAAAATCATCAAGAAAAAGGATTTATGATGGAACAGCAGAAGCAACTGCAAACCCTCCGGGATATCGGGCCCAATCCCTCTTTTGCCGATAAAATAGAGCAGATCGGCCGCAGTCCGCTGACGTCAACCGGCGTGGATATTTTGCAGATCAATGTGGGCAAGGTCTGCAACCTTCGCTGCCGGCACTGTCATGTGGAGGCCGGACCCGACCGACGGGAGGTGATGTCCCGGGAGGTATTGCAGGCATGCCTGGAAATTTTTGGGGCATCCGCTATCCCCACCGTAGATATCACCGGCGGAGCGCCGGAGATGAATCCCCACCTGTCGTGGTTCATCGAAGAGGTGGGGCCGTTTGAGCGGCGCCTGATCGTGCGTACCAATCTCCTGATCCTTTTAGATGAGAAATATGAGCACCTGATCGATGTTTATGTAAACAACAGGGTGGAAGTCGTCGCCTCCTTGCCCCACTACCGGCAAGACCGCACCGATAAGCAGCGGGGGGAAGGAGCCTTCAGGGGCATCGTGGAGATGATCAAGGTTTTAAACCGTAAAGGATACGGCCAGGAGGACAGCGGCTTGATTCTGGATATCGTGCACAACCCGGTGGGCGCCTACCTGCCGGGTTCACAAGAGGCACTGGAACACGAGTACCGGCGGCGGTTGGGGCAGGAGTACGGTGTTGTATTCAACAATCTGTTTTGTATCACCAATGTGCCGGTGGGCCGCTACCTGGAGTATCTGCTCAAAACGGGGAATTTCGAGGATTATATGAGCGAGATGGTGAATGCCTTTAACCCGGCTGCCGTGGACAGGGTGATGTGTAAGACCACCGTTTCGGTGGGCTGGGACGGCGCCCTCTACGACTGCGACTTTAACCAGATGCTGGCCTTGCCCGTTAATCACGGTGCCCCCGATCATATCGACGACTTTGACCTCGATCGACTCCGGAACCGGCAAATTGTGATCGCCAACCACTGCTATGGCTGCACTGCCGGCTGCGGATCCTCCTGCCAGGGCCAGACCGCCGACGGATAAATGGTTGAAAAGAATACGGAATTTTTGACGGTGGACCGCAGGTACGGCCCGCTAGAATTAAAGGAGAAGGGCTCCCGCTTTATCGCCTACCTGTTTCCCGTGGCCAGCCAGGCCGAGGCCGAGGCAGAGATTGCCCGGCTGCGAAAGCAGTACCACGACGCCAGCCATGTCTGCTTTGCCTTTCGCTTAGGAGAGGGCCGGGAGGACTATTTCCGTTATAACGACGACGGCGAGCCCTCCGGCACCGCCGGGCTGCCCATCTACAACGAAATCAAGGGCAGGGATTACCTCAATGTGCTGGCCGCAGTGGTGCGCTATTTCGGCGGCACCAAACTGGGCACCGGCGGCCTGGCCCGGGCCTATGCCGCGGCCGCCCAACTGGTATTGGCCCGCTCCCAACCGCTGTTATCGGTAGTAAAAAAGGAGGCCAGCCTGACCTTCCCCTACGACTTCACCGGCGAAGTCATGCACCTGGTCAAGACCTTCTCCCTGGACATTTTGTCCCAGCACTACACCGACCAGGGCGTACACCTGCGCCTCCACATACCCCTACCAGCCCTCCAGGACGTCACCCGCGCCCTCACCCAAAAAAGCGCCGGCCACCTCAAACTAACATTCAAATCTTAAAAAAAGGAGGAACATATGCCCATTGTCACGGTTCATCTACTGGAAGGCCGGGACCCGGAGACCAAAAAAAAATTAATCAAGAACGTTACCCACGCAGTAATAGACACCCTCGACGTCCCCCCCGAAAGCGTCCGCATCATCCTCGACGAAATGCCCCCCCAAAACTACGGCATAGCCGGTCTCCCCATCAAAGACTACCGCCTCAAAAAAATCAAAGCCCCCAAAACCTGACGAAAATATAAGCAGCCAGCTATTGGTTTATTCAGATGGTAGATTTGCGACGGCATCAAGAAATCTTTTAATGCGCACGGTCTCTCTTAGATAGCATATTGAACCGTATTCCACAGCGCTTTCGATCTCAATCCTCTCCATCTCGATTAAGTGTCTGCCTAAATCTTCCAGCGCATCCTTATTGTTATCCCAGATAAACGACATTAGACGTAAAGTCCAGAAAAGGTACTCTTCTTTTTGGGAGATGTTATAAAAACTGAGCAAATGATTGATCAGTTGATACGTTAAATCATCTTTACCTGCTTTAGCACCAAAGATCCCCAGTTCAGCCATATCAGAGGCGATTTCAGACGGCGTTACGTGAGGCGTCGCCTGGTTGGAAAGGGCTTGCTCCCCCATTTTACCAAGCACAGCTACAACTTTATGGACACTATCATTGTAACTTTTCTTAATCGCAAGATAGGCAATCTTCTTTAGAGTTCTGGTAAATATCGTATAATCAAAACCGGTTTTACGCCAATGAGTTATTAATTGCCAGGAATTATTTAGAATGTCTATCGCTCTGGATACGTTCTTATCATTAGCTGAATATAAGTCGTTATGGTTATGGCATATCTCTGAGACATTTTCTATCAATAATTTCCACAATTTATATTGCCACTCAGTTGGAATATTTTCACTTTTTGCAGGGAGTCGGGTTATTTCTTCCAGTAATTTATTAAAAATACTTAAAGCAGCAGATTTCTCATCACCCATACATGTATCTTTTGAAATTTTTACCAGCATTTGAATTTCAGAATAAATTTCTTCTTCACGCCCCTTTTTCGTTCGTCTCTTGATCTTATTCAAGATGCGATTTTCAAATATCCTCAGCATTTTGCCGGGTGAGCCAATTACATTGATGAGATAATGCAAATAGAGGAGTATGTAGAAAAGATCAAAAATCATCAATACCAGTAAAAGACGCGACATAAAAGTGTGAAAATTGCTCCCAGCTTGAGAGTATTCGGTAATTAAGGCGACCACAGCCAGCATAGCTTGATAGATGGGGAAAAAGATATGAATGAAGTCGTTATATAGTATGAAAAATAGACCTTTAACGATTTTACTGTCAGATATTCCCAGGAGACTGGGTAATGCCAATGAAGCTATTAAGATGGTGCAGGCTATAGAAAACACAGCCAGAGGTAAATTAGACGGCGAATTTTTTATATTATAAGCAATTAAAATTGAGCCGATGATAATAATCGTAAAAATTATTGTGATCGTTATTCTATTTTTTTTCTCTTTCATTTTCAATCTTTTTTATAAGCTGTGGAAGAGTATTTAAATCACTGGAAGATTTGTATATTATTTGATCTTCTGGAATTCCGAGGGATGAAATTTCCTCTGCTTTATCATATACCACCGAAAATACGATAACTTTCTGGGGATCGATCTTAATTGGGGGGTCAAGTATTACTCTTGCATTGTCAGGATCAAATAGTGAATGAAGCAGCTCAAAGCCTAAATTGGAATCAAAGTCGGAATACTCTGTTCGTTTCTCTTTATCGAGCTTTATCAATTCCCCTTCATCTCCGGGTAGGACTTTTATATCGAATATATATGCGATATATTTACTTTCTCTTATTTTTTCTATGGCTTCGGAAACAGAAGGGACAAATTCAACTATATAACCGGACCGAAATAACGCACCTCGGTAAGCACTAAAATCCTCGTACTGGTCTTCCAACCACAAGATCTTTTCGATTTCCATTGATTACTCCTTTGTTTTTCTAGCTTTAGGGATTCTTATCGTAACTTTCGTCACATAAGGGACTTTATATTCTGGTGGATCGGTTTCCTCTGCTGCGGGTCTACTGGTTAATATTAATGTACCTCCATGGGCCTCGGCAATATCCCTGGCATCGGCGAGCCCAACCCCGGTCCCGTCTCTATCGCTTTTAACGGCCAACTCACCACGATAACCAAATTCAAAAATGCGCCCACTCTCTATTTCTTCTTTTTTTATAGGGATGCCGAAACTTTCAATAAAAAATTCAACCATATTGGCTGGTTGTAATTCTCTGGCTATAACTTTGAAAAACCGACCTTCTCCTGCGTAAGAATACTTTTTAACATTGTGAAAGAGGTTACATATAATCCGGTCAATATCGTTGGGCGATACTTCGGCTTCCAGGTTGTTTCTATGTTTATATACAATTTCGAGTCCCCTTTCTGAAAGGATCGGCCTAAATCGTTCGATGTTTTCTTCTAATATTTTACCTATATCACGTTTCACAAATGAAATTCTTCTTTCCTTTCCCAGACCGATATAAGCACGAAACGCTTCTACTTCCCGTTTCATTATTTCGGTTTCTGCCATTAAAATTTTAGCATCCCGAATGAGATACTTAAAGAGAATACCCTGTAGAAATTCAATGAAATCTTCTTTAATTAAGGATTTCAGCTTACTTTGCTGTAAATAATTAATCCGGTTTAATTCCGCCAAAATCCATAATGCCGTGTCCCTGATCGTATTATCTAATAATATTTTACTGCTTTCCGTATGTAAACTGTAGTCAAAAGTATTCACTATTTTTGTCAATTTTTCCTTTAGTGTAGATACAACTAAAGGTTTATGTATATCCTCCTCGTGAAAGATCTCTCTTTTTTCATCAGTATCAGGGAGTGTATCCCTTAATTCAATAAGTTCAGTCAGCAGTCTTTTACCTGATTCTTTGAAATCTGAGGTTGACGGCATTACCGGTTGGATGGTTCTGTGCAGCACATCGCCCAGTTGATGCAGCACCTCCGAGTTTCCGGCAAATTTAACAACAGGATGAAGAAATGTATGTATGAGTTTGTTTATATCGGCAGTGGTTTTTTTCAGACTTTCCTGGATTTTCTCCATTTGATTCTTTAACTCAATTTCCTCAGTAACATCACGAATTGTCCCTTCCCTGCCAATCACATTGCCACTACCGTCTTTGACCAGATGAGAATCTATTGATATATAAATAATTGCACCATCGTTAATTCTTCTGGTTTTAAAGGGATAATTTAATAAAGGTTGATCATACTCATCTGCTGAATATAGATCCCCGAAGTACTTTTCGCCGATTTCTTTGTCGATGTGGAAGAGCTCCACCATATTTTTACCAATGGCATCCTGCGCTTTCTCAAATCCCAAAATTTGGGCAAAGCGGTCATTGCATTGGGTTATACGCTCGTGTTTATGATTTCTGTCATTTTCAGGATGTTCTATATGATAAAAGCCGGTTGGCATTCTTTCAACCGTCCGAACAGAACGCATGCGTTCCGTTACGTCGTTTATCATGCCCCAGCGTGCTTTACCAAACTCATTGATTATCTGGGAAAAGCACTCCACCTCAATAATTTTATTATCGGCGTCTCTTAATTTTATAATTTCATGGGAAAAGCCTTTCCTTTTGACTTTACCAATAAACCGTTTAAGATCAGCCTTATTTTCATAAAATTCTTTAATATTTCTTTTAAGTATTTCATCTTCGCTTTTATATTTAAGAACCCTTACAAATTTCTTATTTACCCGAACAACTTTGCCCTTATCATCCACCTCGTACAGTCCCATAGGAAACGTATCAAACATTTTGGGAAATATCGTGCCTTCCTCAATTCCTGAGACTAAACTGACAAACTTTCCCTTATCCTTGTACGATTCGTCATATCTACAAATATCGAGCAGGAGCTTATTTTCACCTTTAATTCTCAGAGAGAGAGTGCCGCTTGAAGGTTTACACTTGTTCTGCATGAGTTTTTGAATTCGGAGATCTCTTTCTGCCGGGACTACATATAGGTCTATAATCGAGTGCTTTGATAGATCGGTTTCCTCTTGGGGGATACCGAAAATTTCCCGTGCTTTGGCATCGCATTCTACAAATCGCCCCTTTTCAGTCACCCGGTAAAATCCTAATCCCAGGAATTGTGCAAATTTTAAAATTTCTTCTTTTGTAAAATCAAACCCATTCATCGGAGTTCCTTACTCCTTTCTTCTTCCAGAATAATAATTTTAAAGGAAATTTAGATAGATTTCAATAGAAATCGAAGTTGTTTTTTTGAGAGACCTGGGACAGGGTGATTTTTAAATTCTGTGGTATAGATGTGTAGAAGTCTTTGGTTGGTCCCTAATTCTTTTTAATCCCTGGATAATTCACATTCAGCCCTCAACAATTCACCCTCGGACCTGAATGATTTATATTGAAACCTCAGCAATTCTTATTCGAATATCATCGGTTCATATTTGAAATTCAACCATTCATATTCAAACCTGAGTGATTCATATTCGAATATCAATATTTCAATTTCAAAGTTCAATCATTCATATTGAGACCTCAACGTTTCATATTGAAACCTGACCGATTCATATTCAAACCTCAACCATTCATATTCAAATATCAATGGTTCAATTTCAAAATTCAACCGTTCATATTGAATCCTGGATGATTCATATTCGAGTATCAACGATTGAGCTGGCGACCTCAATATTTCAGTTCGGGAGAACAAAGGTTTTGCCTGGCAATTCTTCCGCAATCACCCCAAAGCACGAGAGGGTATCAATGCAAATTGCAAAACAACCATTTCAAAATGCAAAACAATCGTTTGGGAGAGGTGGAATATTGGAATGTTGGAATAATGGAAAGATGAAAAGATGAAGAAAATAGATGTTCATGTCAAGATGAAGATAAATGTAATCTAAGGGAGGATTGTTAGACGGTCACGCATAGTTTCGTTCGGCGAAGGCGCCGGTTTCCACTCTTTTTTGGAAGGAAGCGTTTACCCGCTCGATCAGGGGTTTGGTGTCCAGGTAATAGAGGAGAACATTCCGTTTAAAATCGACCCATGTGTTTTCATCCCTGGTAAAGAGGAGCCTGGAGTTTTTGACGATCTGGAAGGCAAAATAGGGTTTGCTTTTGAATAGATCATTTAAGACCACCAGGTCTACGGTTTTTTTGACCACCTTTTCCAGGCCGGAGATCATTCGGCCCATTTCCAGGAGGGGCAATTCCCCTGCAGTGTGAATGCCGATGTCGATGTCGCTTAGCTTTGTAAGCTGTCCCTGGACCGCGGAGCCAAACACAACGGCGAATTGAATGGTATTGTGCCCCTTTAAAAATCCGGCTATCTTCTCAAAATCAATTGGCACAACCATTTTGACTCCACCTCTAATATAAGTCTTTTCCCCCCATTTGTCAATGCAAACAACCAATGCAAAATGCAATTTGCAGTCTACCGGTTTTGCCGGCGGGCCAGGATCTTTTGCCAGGTGTCGGCGAATATGTTACCATTTGACGGATAAATGCCTGGAGTCGGTGATGGCCGGGTCGTTGGTGATGAGTGTTAATCCCAGATGTTTTGCCGTACCTGCTATAATTCTATCATGCAGTTCCGGGATATCATCTATCTCAAAAGTGGTGTAGATGATTTCTTCGGTTATTGGCTGAACGCTGATATTATTGAATATGGAAATGTAGTTTTTCACTTCGTCTAAGGTGGTATCAATTCTCTTTTTTTCGGCTAAATAGCCAATTTCGGCTAAGACCATTGTGGGGATAATGAGCTGCACTTTTTTGTTTTCAACATTTTCAAATATTCTTTTGATTTTTGTATTTAATTTTCGCCTTTCGAGCCTTAGTATTAAGGCCATAGTGTCGGTGATGTAACTATTTTTCATGGGGATAAAGATCCCGGTAACCCCTGAACTCTTCCTCTAAATGTGTCAGTTCCGTGGAGTTTAATTCATTCAACTCCCGGTTAATATTAAATTCAAACTCTCTATCCCGGGAAGTATGACTCGATAATTTTTGCTTTAGAAAGAGGATAAAATCTAAAATTTCAGACAGGGCATTTTCAGGTAGTCCCCTGGTCTCCTGTTGAATCAATTTTTGAATGTCTGCTGCTTCCATGGTCAATTAAACTTTTATCAAATTCGTTCGATAATGTCAAGAACCTCTTGCTGCAATTTATTTCGATCCCTGCCGCGTTATCATTGCAAAATGCAAAACAATCGTTTGAGAGAGATGGAATATTGAAACGGAGTGGAGTCAGACAAAGATTTTTAATCCTATTTAAAATTTCGGGGTAACTCCTGCGAAAATTGTGATCAAAGGAAAACCTGGGAGATGGCGATACTCTGGAAAAAAATTGATCTGATGTGGGAGTGAGGGGCTTTTCTTTTGCTCATATTTTTTAGCGGGGTTAGGGGTTGTCGATGGATGGCTGGCCGCGGTCGATGAATTTAAATTTGAGGATGGTGCGCCATAAGATTTCCAGGTCCAGCTTGAAGGTCCAATTCTGGATGTAGTAGATATCGAACTCGATGCGTTTGTCCAGCGGCGTATTGCCCCGCAGGCCGTGCACCTGGGCCCAGCCGGTAATACCGGTTCTGACCCGGTGGCGCAGCATATATTTGGGAATATCGTTTTTAAATTTCTCCACAAATTCCGGCCGCTCCGGCCTCGGGCCCACCAGGCTCATATCACCTTTCAACACATTGATCAACTGGGGCATCTCGTCAATAGACAGCTTCCGCAGTACCCGGCCCACCCGGGTCACCCGCTGATCGTCCGGCGGGGACCAGACGGCCCCGGTCTCTTTCTCGGCATCCGGTATCATGGTGCGGAACTTGATCATATTAAAGTGCCGGCCGTCCAGGCCCACCCTGGCCTGGGAATAAAACAAGGGACCCTTAGAATCGATTTTAATCAGCAGGGCCAGGATCAGGAAGAAAGGGGACAACAATATTAGACCCACCACACTCACCAGGATATCGAAACACCGTTTTAAGAAAAGCCCCCAGCCCTGGAGGGGAATATCCCCCAGATTGATGGTGGGGATACCCTCGATGTGCTCCATGCCGGCTTTTAAAGAGGCGATTTGCAGGATATCCGGCACCAGGCGGATGTCGATGAGCAAGTTGTTGGCCACCTCGATCAAGCTCATGATGGTATTGTACTCCTTTAAGGAGAGGGCAATAAACAGATCGGTAATCTCATGCTTCTTCACCACCCTTTCGAGATCGTTAAAATGACCCAGCACCCGCATTCGTATATCCTTTTGCTCCTTTTGGCCCTTGACGGGACAGAGAAAGCCGGCGACTTCGATGCCGAAATGGGAATAGTGCTTCAGCTTTTCCGCCACGGCCACGGCCAGGTCCCCGGTCCCGGCAATCAAGATCCGGGAAATCCCGTTCCGCCTCAGGAATATGTTTTTAAATATCCGGAATATTAATATACGGAAGCCGAAAATGAATGCCACCGACAGGGGGACATAAATGAAGGCAAATAGATGGGAGACCTCGAAATGGACGAACTGGTAGCTCTTCAGGTAGCTGAAGATCAAGATGATGATAAAGGCAGAGACCGTGCTGTTCACCACCACCAGGAACAGGTCATCTAAGCGATTGCGTCTTAACTTGATCCGGTAATACCCCTGGTAGGAAAAATAGAAGAGTTGAACGATAACCAGAAAGGGAATAACGATCAGATACTGGCGGTAGTCGGGGATGCCCTTTGGAGAGGGGATCACTCCTGAGTAAAACCTGAACCAGAAGGTGAGGTGAAATCCCAGGATAATGGCCGCGATATCACTGATGGAGTAAAATCGAATCATTTTTTTTCGACTTCGCTTGATCATTGTTTCCCTTCGATGAATGTTTGAATCTTGATTTTAAACGTTTCCGGGGAAAATTTCAAACTATTTTCCCTTAAAATCGACGGTTCAAAACGGAAATCTGCCAACCGTTTCACCGCCCGGGCGATGTTGTCGATGCCTTCGCCTTCATAGAGTATGCCGGTACGGCCATCCTCGACAATATCCAGTACTCCCCCTTTTTTAAGGGCAATCACCGGGATACCACAGGCCTGAGCCTCTACAAAAGCGATGCCGAAATCCTCCACCCCGCTATACACGAAGGCGGCGGCCTGTTGATACAAGGCGCGCAGTTCCTGAGCCGTCACATTTTTCCTGAACGTAATGTTCGGCCCGGCCATTTTCTTTAATCTTTTTTCCTCCGGCCCGGCTCCCACTACGACCAGGGGTTCCCGGAGTCGATTGAAGGCCTCCACCAGGAGGTGGTTGTTTTTATAGGGCACCAGCGCGGATACCGTCAGAAAATAATCTTCCCGGGGACTCTCTGCCGGTTTAAAAAAATCGGTATCCACCGGTGGATGGATGACAACTGCATCTCTTCTATAGTACTTCTCTACCCTCTGTTTGACAAAATTGGAGTTGGCCACGAAGTAATCGACCCTGGCCGAACTGGTAACGTCCCAGATCCGCAGCTTAGAGACCTGGCGCTTGATAAAAGATTTTTTTAGTCCCTTTAGCCGTCCGAAATAGCTCTCATATTGATCCCAGATGTAGCGCATGGGAGAATGAATATAACAGATATGGAGCGAGTCCGGCCCGGGGATTACTCCCTTGGCCACACAGTGGGAACTGCTGATCACCAGATGGTAATCCCTTAAAGGAAACGACTCCACCGCCGCAGGTAACAGGGGCAGGAAATGGCGATGCCGATTCCGAATAAAGGCGTATTTGTTGAGGGGGGAAGTGAAAATGTTATGGGATTTGATCTTTTCCGAGATATGCCTGGGTTCAAAAAACAGGCTAAAAATATCTGCTTCCGCAAATATGTCCAGCATACTTTCCAGGACTTTTTCCCCGCCCCTCATGCCGATGAGCCAGTCATGGACAATCGCAACTTTTCTTCCCATTTTTAGCCCCTATTTGACACCGGCTGTTTATTATATTACCCCCGGTTGAAATAAATCGAAATTACCGGTTTATCTATTCAAATTTTTAAAGGCAATCTCCGGCTTGGCAGTGGTTTCCACCATTCCACCGGTGAGCTCGGCCAGTTTGGATAAACAACTGTACATATCCTGGGAGTGATCTTTCATCTGGAATCGCCGGTCCCGGGGGATCTGTTTGTTGATGTATACAAGATTGAAGATAACCGAAGCAGTGGCAAATGCCTGTCCCACCTTCTCGGTGACGATCGGCTCTTCGGCCTCATCGGCCTCAAAAACTTCGGTGGCATCAAAGCCCAGAGTTCTGCTTTGCCTTAAGTTGTCCATCGTCTCACGAGTCGGAATAGGGATAATTTCTTTATCATAAAAAACAAATAATTGTTTCTGTCCTTTCTGCTGATTGGCTATCTGGGCCAGCTTTAAGAGCAGCGATTCTTTCACCATTCGTATCTTATCCAGGTTTTCTAACAGTTGACGATAGTTAACCAGGTCCGACTTAATATCGGTTTCACCTCTGCTCATTGCCCCTGCCGTCCGGTCGACACCGCTGCGAATATTGAGGACGATGGTTTTCATCTGATCGACAATGGCCCGGTAGTTGGCCGCCCCCACCGCGGTATCCCGCTTCAGCACAGTTTTGACTGCAGTGGCCAACTGTTCCTTCGTCTTTGATTGCAAAGTTTGCTGATTGAATCCATATTGTTTGACCGGCGTCACAATCGCCAACTGATCCCCTGTTTGCAGCACTTTATGGAAGAAAAAGTCGACGGCATCGGCGATCTTGGAGTTGTATTCGGTGCTCTGGAACAGAAGAAAATACGTACACGGCCCCTTTTGATCTGATGACGCTCCCGCCTGCAGGAAAAGGGATGCGGCCAATATGAAAACACACAACGAAAAAACGGTTCTCTTCATTTTATTTTTACCTCCATAATGGATATTATACGATTCTTTTTGACATTCAGGACTTTCGTAAAAAAGAAAAAGTAAAACATTCATTTTCATTGGACCATTATAGTACATAACGCCCCTACTATCAAAATTTTTTAAAACAAAAATTTAACTTTTCCTTAAAGATAAGTGGTCAAGGGTCCGAGGGGTCAAGTGGCCAAGTGAAAACAATCTCGACCCCTTGACCCCTTGACCACTCATTCTTTAAAGATATTGGGCCTTGAGGCGTCTGGCTTTGGTCAGGCCCTTTTCCGTCAGGAGCAACGACTTGGGGAACTGGACAATCAAATTCTCGTCCTGCAGGGTCCTCAGCACCTCGAATAAATATCCCTTCCAGGACCGGTAGAGCTTCTCACCGGGATTCTTGCGGGAGTCCTCTTCCCAACCGGAAAGGTAGATCAGGAGCAGGTTTAAATCCTTGAGTTTCTCTTCCATGTTTCCTACCTGGTACATGATACTGGTGGAGCAGCAGATCAGACGGTAATCATCTTTTTCATCTGGGCAAAGGTCTTCTCACCAATACCCTTGACCTTCATGATATCTTCCACCCGTTTGAACTTGCCGTGCTTGTTCCGAAAGTCGATGATCCGCTGGGAGATCTTTTCACCTACCCTGGGCAGCTTGACCAGTTCGGCAGCACCGGCCGTATTGATGTTGATCAAGGACGATTTGGCGGCCGCCTTTTTCTGAGCTATGACGCCGTTACAAAAAACCAACACAAAACAAACAACCAACAAAACTGAAATACCTTTTTTTAAGTTTATCATGTTAACCTCCTGAAAACAGGGGAAACAAGCCGGATGCCAATTGGCAGGAATATTCGAAAAAAACGTCAGAATACTCACCTACAGGGGATTCCCGGTTACGATCTACCGGGATCAAGAGAAAAGCTAAAGTAAAGAATAGTTTACTGATTTTTTTGTCCAGTCAACTATACTTTACTGGCCCTTTCGAGTAAAAAACCCCAAACCCCCTCCAGATAAGATTCTTACCGGAATCAAAACCTGGCAGCGGACATGATTCCCTTTTTTTAGGAGGTCATGATGAAAAAAACGACAAAGGGTTTTAGCCTGATCGAAACAGTCATCTCCCTATTCATTGTATTCCTGGGTCTTTTATTTACAGCTAAAATAATCGTCCTGTCTTTTGACATGGGGAAAAGATCCCTGTACCGATTCAGGCTCCTACAAAAACACGAATACTACCAGAACCTGTTGCTGTCGACACCATCTCAATCGGCGGAACTTTTAGCGGGAAACCATTCCAGGGCCGAAGAAGACTTTTTTATCCATTGGGCCATAAACGATATTCAAGCAGGATTAAAGAAGATCGAACTCATGACTTCCTATAAAGGGTTAAAACAAAGAAGTGATCTATACAAATCAAAATTTATCAAGGAGGTCAAAAATGAGTAACGGTTTCAGCCTGATCGAGGTGCTGATTGCCCTGACCTTGTGTCTGGGCATCTTAACCATCGTGATTGCCAATGTAACGGAAACTTCCAGCGTTTCCAAAAAAATCATGAACAGCCAGGAGGTCATGGAATCCATCTTCCACACCGCCAATACCATCAAATCGGATCTCACCAACTGCGGCATGAGACTGCAGGAGGCGGACAGTTGCTTTGAGTTGAAGTTGTTTGAGTGTACCGACAGCAGCTTCAAAGTGCTGTATGGACTGTCCAGCGGCCGACTCGACGCCGACGCCTTTAAGGGAGACAGTACCATCCAGGTGCAGAGGGACGACTATTTTAAACGAAGAAAGAGGGTATTGCTCTACAACCTCGACAGCCGGGCCTACGAAATGAATGAGATCAAGGAGACGGAAAAAGACCGGATCACATTATTGAACCGGCTCGAGCACGATTATTTCAAAAATTCCGTTATCGTGGTACTCAAGGAAGTGGCCTACAAATTGTACGACCAGCAAAACACCTTAAAACGGAAAACCGACAGCGGCTATTTTCAGCCCCTCATCGAAAATGTAACGGAATTTTCCGTCAATTTTTTCCCCGAGGCTTACTCCGTGTTGTACCGCATCGAAGTCAACAAAAAGGAACAGATCCGGGGATACGTCTTTTTAACCAACATGGTGAAATGATGAAGTTCCGGATAGCAACTTTACAAAACGAAAGGGGCAGCATCGGCCTGGCCATATTGTTTATCCTGCTCATCTCCTTTATCGGCCTGTCGATGCTGGGACATGTCATCACCCACCAGAGAATCGTCAGAGCCAGGACCAGGAAAACCGTGCAAACCGACCGCTTGTATCAACATCTCATCCTGTATCTCCATCAACTGCGAGACACCGTTTTTTCAGGGGAGTGGCAAAAATTTGCCGAACCGGAACAGGACTACTTCAACCAGGCCCACTTCCCGGATGAACAGAACCAGGACATCGAAATGAAGAACTCTTTTTACCACAGTTGTACAGACAGACAAATCTACCGGAAGATCACCATCGATCATACCGTGACCGCCCTCTCCATCAGGCATCCCTACCGGCTCCAGGCCGGGGTGACGGTCGAGCTTCTTTGCGGCCGGATCCCCTTAACCTTCTTCCCCTTTTTTCTCAATCAAAAGATCGATATACCTGAGAACACCTTTCTTAAAGAGAACCGCATCACCATTACCGATGAACCCCGGCCCATCATCAGCGATATGGACAGCGAATTCAATACCGCGGAATTCCTCCTCCACTCGCTGAAGATACAGGGCAGTTGCTTAGACTGGCGGTACATCCGGGAAAAATTCGGGCTGCCCCCTTCCGATGCCCCCATCGAAGGGGGTATTTATTTCCTCATCGAAGGCGACTGCATCGAATCGATCTTTATCCAGGGGGATGTCGAAGGACTCGTTTTTTCCACCTTAAACGAAAACCAGATCATCCGCCTGACCCGGCAGGGCCAGGATTATGAGATCAGCTATAAACCGGGAGAGTACGATTTCCTGTGTCCCGACAACTGGATAACCGGCCCTTATCTTTTTCAAGAAAAGATCATCGTCAACGGCAATCTCTGGTCATTGGCCCAGGAAAACGATTACGCCTTCCTGGAGCAGACCGCTCTTACGCTTTTAGTTTCCGGCCAGACGGTCATCCACTCCTCCCTGAAGACCAGGGGCGACAGTCTGAATCTCAAAAAATTCAAATCCACCGGCCTGACGTTGATCGCCTCCGGCCACGGGCTCTACACTTCTGCCGACGGCCAGTCTAAGGTGACCATTGCCGACTCGGCCAAAACCGAGTTGGACCTCTCCCTAATGATCAACGGTAAGGTAACCAACCGGAGCAGCGATCTCAAAATATCGGGCAGCCTGTTTGCCAGGGATCTCGAAAATACCGGCAGTATCGAGATCGCTTTCAGGCCATCGAATCTCGACCCGGCAGAGTATTTTATCACCACAGATTTTAAGTATATCCAGCGTTTCTTTATCGATTTTATCGAGGAGGTTTACCCATGAAAATAACTAAAACAGAAACATCCAGGGGATTTACGGTGATCGAGCTATTGATCGCCGTGACCATCTCCGCCCTCATCATCGTCGGCGGTTTTTCGGGATTTCGCTCCTATCAAAGCCGCTCCTATATCCAGCAGACGCTGCGAACCATCACCTCGGCCTTCAATACCGCCCGGTACAAGGCTATCGAAGACAACCGCAGCGTCAAAGTCACGATTCAGGGCAGCACTCTTCTGCTGCTTCAAAGCAACGACGGCGACTGGCAGGAGGTGCGGCGCTTCCACCTGGAGCAGCATGTTGACGTCGATATGAACGCCTCGCCGGTCTTTACCCCCGCCGGTTCGGTGGCCCCCCTCTGTTCCGTCTATGTCCGGAACGAACACTATACCTACAAAATCACCATCTCTATCGCCGGCCGCCTCAAAACCATCCGTATAAGGGATTAAAAAAAGAAAATTTCTAAAATTCGACGTTGAATCTTTTACGCAAGGTGAGCACGATGATGAGGACCAGCACCAGGTAGTGGATGATCCAGTGAATGCGGGTACCCAGGAAAGAGACCAGCTTACCGGGGTGCCGGACGTAGATATGTTCTAAATGGCTGTCTTCCGGAAACAGACTCTCCACCGGGTAGATAAAATGGTCCAGTTGGGAGCGGCTGAACTTCTTGTTGGAAATGGTGCCCCGGTAATCGCCGGCAAAGAGGGCTTTCTGCACGACCCGATCCCCCACCTTGATCTCCAGGGCGGTAGCGCCGCCATTTACCACCCTCAGTTTCCAGTTCACCTCGTTCAGGGCCTTGATAAAGACCGGATTCATCACCGGTTCGACGTGGCGGTTAGCCAGCAACTGAACATCCAGGTCTTCGACACTCCGGTTGAATTTTGCCTTCACCACAAGAATCTTCCCTTCCTCAAAGGGCTGCATGCCGTAGCGCACATCCATCTGGGCAAACACCGGCATCAGGATGGGAATAATGAACAAAATGGGTCCGACATTGAGAACAAAATACTTCAAGGTATAGGCCAGGCTTTTGGCAAACGAAGCCAAAATCACCCGCCAGAAGTCCTTGTATAGGCGGATGGAAAGGATACTGGACTTAACCTGATTTTTGGCCCGGCGGATGAGGCGGGGGGAAGAGGCATATTTGTAAATCACCAGTACCACCACCGAGGAGACGATACTCAAAAAAAGAATCCCCCAAAAATCGTTGATAAACGAAAAGGGGTATAAAATCACATCGAACATCTTTGTTATGGCATAATTAATTGTCTGGATCATCTATCATTGCCTTCCTGTTATCATGTATCCGGTTATAGGATATTCACGAATTCACGAAATATATCCCAGGCCGCTCAATTTATCGGCCAACTCTTCTTTACTGTCCTCGGACTTGATGATTTCATACTCTTTGTTGATCATATTTTCGATCATCTCATCCAGGGAAGAATAACCGTGAAAAGCAATAATCTCTTCAGCCTTTTGAACACTCTCTTTGCTAAGTTTAACCTTACTCGCCATGCTACTTTCTCCTAAATTAATGATTTACCCGTCATGGTCGGAAATTTGTCGATGCCAAAATATTTCAGGATGGTGGGAGACACATCCTTGATGGCCGGAACCTTTTGACTGATCTTGAAATTGGCCAGGAAACTGGCCGGTACCCATTTGGGATCGATGAGATGGTCGCCGGACCACCAGTCCATGTTATCTCCAATTAGCCGGGACGAAAAGCTGCCCATGGCCGAGACATCTTCGGAACGATACCCCTTCTGATAGCCGATGATGATATCCGGTGCCCGATCCAGATAATCTCCGGAAAAATGATCCTCGCAGATGTAAGCGGTGGAAATCACCTGCTGGCCGTTCTGGGGATCGGTTATCGCCTCCAGCTTCGCCTTGAGATCTTCCAGCAATTGCCGGCGTTCCTGCCGGGTGACAATCCCCTGGGCCTCTCTGCCCTTCATATTCAGATAGAAACCGTTCAATCCCAGAAAATAAGCCCTGGTGTTGCCCCAATCGGCATACTCCAGGATACTCATTTCCTCGAAGATCTCACCCCCTTCCACTTTGAGGTAACCCTCTTCGAAGAGCCAGTTGTTGAGGTTCACCTGCCGCCGGTAGGGGCCGAATCCATGGTCCGACATCACGATTACCGCCACATCCGACGGCAGCCTCTTCAGCGCCTCCCCCAGGACACGGTCGTGGCGGATGTAGAGTTCATCTCGCACGGCGCCGAAACGCTGGCTCTCCTGGGGATGATAAAAGGGGTGGTCTTTATCGTTTAACACCCACATCATGTGTTGGCCCAGATCCAGGGTGGAAAAGTAAAAAAACAGCAGGCCCTGTTTCTGCTGCAAAAACCGCTCGAATTCAAAGGCAAAAATCTTCTCACTCTCCCGGTGCACCGACAGGTGCTGCTCCAGGAAATTCTCCATCGAGAAGACCCCATGCTGCAGCGGTTTGGTAGCCGAAGGCAGGCTGATGGTATGGAAGAGCCCCACCTTATCGGCCAGCTCCGTGCTGTAGGATGACGGGGTACTGATAGTCAGGGCGGGGTGAGCCGGGCTGATGTGAACCGGTGAAACGTACAACCGGAATCGTTCCCCCAATTCCAGCAGGTAAAACTGCACCATACCGGTCAGGCTGCTGATCCCTTTAATCAGGGGAAACTCCACCTCCACCCAATCGGACAACTCTTTTTCGGCGATCAATATCTCCTGGCCCTGCACATCGATGCGGGCGGTCTTGTGGGTATAATCTACATACACTTTGAAGGGAATCTCCACCACTTCGCCGTTCTCCACCAGGTCATTCACCGGGCCCTCGATGACCCCGTCTTCCATGACATTGTCTTCGTTGACATAGGCGTAATAGATTTTATTGGGGGAGACGTCCCGCTCCGCTTCCACCTCATCGCTGGTATATAATATATAGGTGCCGTAATCATCGCCATTGACACTGGGGGTACCCAGCCCCGAAATGCTTCTCTGGTCGGTCTCCGATGGGGGGTAATTGCCCGGCAGTTTGAACAGGGTGGCCGGGATATCCCGCTCTTCCAGATAGTTCCAGAAGGGCTTACCCTGGCGCAGCAGCTTCACATCGCTGGAGGTGAGGGGGATGCGGTACTTACCCAGTTTGACGATATTTTTGGCCGGGGTCGTTTCGGCCTGGGAGGAAAAGGGGAAATAGGTGGCGGGATCACGGTGCAAAAAATCGTAGACCCCGTAGCCCCCGGGATCAGTCCCGGTGGTAAAACTACCCCAGGCCACCGGGCTCTGGGGCGGAATGGTGGTACGCATCATGGTAAAGGTGCCCTGCTCGGCCAACTGCTGCATGTGGGGTAACTTCCCCTGCTGCATCAAACGGTAGACCACCCCAGGGTCCATGCCGTCGATGCCCAGCACCATCATCTTCTTGTTTTTGGCACTGCCGGCGGCAAAATTCATAAAGGGCGAAGCCGCCAGAAGCAGCCCTGTATTCTTGACAAACTCCCTTCTCTTCATTGTTAGATCCTTATTGTTCCCATAGCCGTCCTCAATGGATCCCCAAATTTTTACCGTCGATAAAAGTCGGGGGCTTGATCCCCAACACCGACAGTACCGTGGGAGAAATATCCATCAAGGATGGCTGTTCCGCATCTACTCTTTTGTTGCAAAAGAAAATTCCCGGCACCTGATCGCGGGTAAAGGCGTGGTCGCCGCTCCACATGCGGGTATTGTCGCCAAAGATCTCGTTGCCCACATAATTCACCGACGACTCCCAGGAGACCCGGATGCCGATATTATAACCCACCACCACATCCGGAGCATTCTGCACATAGGGGCCTTTATAAATCTCCTCCCGCTTCCAGACCCCCTTCGCCACCGGCTGGGCGGTTTTGGGGTCCTTCAATTTCAACAGCTTCCGCTTGATCTCTTCCTTGAGGGCCTCCGCCTCTTTGCCGCTGTTCACGATGCCGTATTTCTCCCGGCCCTTCATATTCAAAAACATACCGTTCAGCCCCTGGCCGTAGGCCTTCGATTTCGACCAATCCACATCGGCATACCACTTGTCGCTTTCGCTTTTGTCCTCTTTTAATACCAGGTAGCCCTCTTTATGCAGCCAGGAATTGAGATGAAAGCCCCGGTTAAAGGCGTTAAACCCGTGATCCGACACGATCATCAGGCAGTCGTCGTCCTTTAAAAATGTGAACAACCTGCCCAGGAAATCGTCCATTGCCCGGTAGGAGTGGTAGATGGCCTGCCTGACCTGTTCATCCTTCGACGGCTGCGGTGCCGGTGATCCGGAGTCTTTCATGTAGCGCCAGAACATGTGCTGGATGCGGTCGGTGGCTTCAAACACCTGGACAACCAGGCCCTTCTTCAATTTCTTCAGGCTGTCGAAAAATACCTGTTCCCGCTCCCGCTGGGCATTGTACACCTGATCCACGAAGAGTGATTCCGACAACACCTTTTCATTTACCGCGGTGGTATCCTCCACCATGCCTAAGGTGGCAAAGGGGCCCAACAGTTTGGCTAAGTAGACGGAGAAAATCCGGGGATGGGACACGGCCATGGAGGGGCTTTCGGGGTCGATGTTGATGGGCGCGAGGTAGAGGCGGACCGGGTCGGTATTGGACAGCGCCAACTGGGTCACCCCGGCTATTTTGACCAGGCCGGCCTTAAATTCCAGCTTCACCCAGTCGGAAATTTTATTGGCTTCGATGGTCACCTTTTCTTTATTCACCTCAAACACCGCCGAGCCGTTCTCGGGGTGGAGGGTCAAATAAAAGGGGATTTTCAGCGGCGGATTACCCTTTACAAAGGGATTGGCCGGGCCCTTGATCTTGCCCGTATACCGGTGCTCCCCCACCTTCTCCAACTTTTCAAATTCCCCCTCCCAGATGTCCGACTGCCCGCCGCCGTCGGTGGTATAAAAGCTGAAGCTGCCCTGGCTGCCCCGCAGGTCCGGTGTACCCAGACCGGAGAGCATGGTGCCGTAAAACTTTTCCGGCGGAAACGTATAGGGCACCCGCAGCACCGAGGCAAAGATACCCCGGTCGCCCACGATCTTCCAGAAGCTCTGGCTCTTTCGCTTCAGCTCGATTTTAGGCCTGGACAGGGGAACGGTCCATTTGCCGATGTGCCAGAACCGTTTGGGGGGGATGATCTCGGAGCAAGAAATCTTGGGCATGTAGGTCTTGCGGTCGGTGGTCAGGAAGTCGAAGATGTTGTGTTTGCCGGGATTGACGCCGGTGGCAAAAGTAGACCAGGCCACCGGCGAAATGGGCGGCTCCGTACTCAGCAGGGGGGCAAAGGTGCCTTGCTCGGCCAGCTTTTCAAAATGGGGAAAATGTTTGCCCGCCTTCATGAACCGGTTCATCAATTTATAGTCCATGCCGTCAAAACCGATGATAATCACCCGCTTGTATCTGGCATGTTTCAAGGTCTTGTACCGTTTTATAAACTTGATCAAGGCCCGGATGGGAAAGGTCAGAAAATTGAAAAAAGCCAGGAAAAAGGCGGCAAAGATAAACAAAAAAGAACCGGCAAAGGCAAAACCGGCCCCCGGTCCGACATAGGCCAACACCGGGTATATAAAAATAACCAACAACAATATCAAAAAAAGTCTACTTTTGGACATAGGCCATTTTATCACATTGCCAGGTGATTCTCAATTTAGTTCAACATAAAATTTTTTAACGTTAAGGCTAAGTGGTCGAATGATCAGGCAAGACTGTCATCTCATGTTATTTTTTTGGTTTTGTGTTATTTATTTCACCTGGATCAATTTTTTAGATAGACGTTTCAGGGATATTAAAAGGATATGACAAGATCAAGACCTTCTCCCGGAATATCGACAGCCAGCACTTCCGGGAACTATTTTTAAATACTCCTATAAAGTTCTCCGGAAGCAGGACAGGGCATCTGGAGGACTTGCTCAAGGAGTTGAAACAATCGGTCAGGGCAAACAGCCAGCGGTTTCTGGAGATCGTTGCCGAAAATATCGAGGATTTTCACGTCTTCCTCTTGCCCGCTGGTCAGGACGAGTATCACCGCCCCCTCGCCGGAGACCTGGTATCGGAATTCTCACTGACAGAGCAGTACCGGGAGTTGACGGTCATCCTGATGGCGGAGTGTCTGAAAGAACATCAAGATACCTTTTTAGACAAACTCACTCAAAAAAAACCTATGCAATCGCTGCCCCTTGTTCAGGATGCCAAAACTAAGATCATCCGCCGGGATTTGCAAAATATTGGCCATGACTGCCGGTCCGCTGGTGCTCAAAGGTCCCGGCGGCATCGGCAAGTCCACCATCACCACTTCGGCCAATACGACCCGGCCCTGCAACGCTACAACAAGTCGATGAAAATCAACGAAAAGAGAAGAGACGACAAAGGTGAATTTGCAGATGCCTTAAAATTGTATTTTCAGTCATTCTTGACTCTAACAACACTGGAATCCCCGGAGGCGAGGCTGTTAACGTCAGGTGTCGTATATGGATTTAAGTATTGTCGTTTACGCAGATTGCAGCTTATGTTATTTTATGTAGGCCGAGGCGATGTTGGAGCAGGTTTCGCCGTCGCCGTTGTAGGCACAGACTTTGTAGTAGTAGGTGTTGCCGGACTGGCCAGTGAAGTCGTCGTAGGTGGTGATGTTGGGGCCGATTGTATCGAGGAGGTCGAAATTGACGCCGTCGGTGCCGTGGTAGATGTGGAAACCGTCTTCGTTATCGGCGTTGTCGGTCCAGATTAAGTTTATTTTGGCCTTACCTTTGGCTCTGGCGTTCAGGTTGGTGGGCGCGGCGGGTGGATTGCTGGGGCATACGGGAGTCGAGGCGCTGTCGGTATTTGAATAGTCGGAATTGCCGTAGGGGTTGGACGCTCTGACCCGGTACCAGTAGGTCGTATTCTCTGCCGCCGTAGTGTCGCTGTAAGTGGTAATATCGGCGGCAACCGAGTCAATTTCGGAGAAAACGGCGCCGTTGGTACTTCTTTCAATCCTAAATGAAGTCTCGTTGTCGGCGTTGTCTGTCCAGGCCAGGTCGATCTGGTTACAGGATACCGCACCGGCGGTTAGATTCGATGGGGCGGCCGGTGGGGGGGTACCGCTGTTGTCAATATAAAGAAACACGGCGCTGAAGGCACCCCAGTTGCCATCCTTGTCCTGGCCGTGCACGAAAATAATATGCTGCCCTTCACTCCAGCCGGTGGTATCGATGGCAGCTTCAACGGCCTCGACCGTACTGTTGAAACTCCCATCCGAGGGTGACATGGCAATAGGTATCGGCACAGGGTCGGTTACCCAGGGGGGTACGTCCATATAGTACTCGGCCGCGGCGATATTTTGCGACGGTTCGGTGCCGTTGCTGTTGTTGTAGCGGGTATCGTCGGCCGCAGCACTTAAGGTGACAACCGTTCCCGCGGGTATGCCCGGAGGTGTTGAACCGGAATCGAGGGCAACG
Source organism: uncultured bacterium (assembly GCA_965603365.1). GTDB lineage: Bacteria > Acidobacteriota > Aminicenantia > UBA2199 > UBA2199 > JAHELQ01. Next base: position 27,737 of record CBFDCR010000030.1, on the reverse strand, counting down.
TTAACGGCATCGGGCCCGCCCGGTGTCATGTAAGGGGTCCTGGCCACCTTAACGGCATACAACAGGGCGGGTATGTTATCCGGTACGAGGATATTCTCGAAGTAGGAGCAGTCCTGGAAGAAAGTGGTACCCACTTCAATGGTATAAGCCGGTATCCCCAGTTCACCGTAGCCAAAGGCTTTGGTGGTGCCGTCGGTGGGATAGAGACCGTAACCCTGTTTGGGGGTATGTCCGTTGAAGTAAGCCATCTTGCGGCCAAATGTTTGCAGCCCGGTGGCATTGGGTGCCGGATCGGGGGTCCAGCCCCAGGGCCACAACACCAGCCGGCCGTGACTATGAATGTCGAGATAGACACCGGTGGCATCGAGGGGTGCCGGATCGTTATCGTTGGGACCCCGCTGGTCGGGGAACTGGGTCAGCATGTAATTCTGAATGTCCTGGGTCTCCGGCTCCGAGGCGGCATAGGCGCCGTGATAGGTCGAGTCGCACTCGTAATCACTGGAACCGCCGCAGCACGCCCATTTAAAGGCAAAGTTCCGGTTGAGATCTGCGCCCCGGTAGTTGCTGGTGGGGCTGCAGTAGTTCTGGTTGGTATTTTTACGCCATGATAGTCCGGTCTCCGCTTTTTTCCGTCCGTCCGGGTTGGCCTGCAGCATAATATGGATTTCGTGATGGTCTACCATCCAGGTGGCATCGGGGTCGGTGCCGTGGTTGTCCACCAGGTATTCGGCTAAGCGGGTAACCAGTTCGGCGGTGGCGTATTCACGGGCATGGATGGCCCCTGTTAAGAATATCCTGGGCTTGGGCCCGGCTACGGCAGAGTTGGTTAACTTCAATACTTTCAGGTCGTAGCCGCCCAAGCCATTGTCCTTTTCCCATGAGTCGCCGTGATCGGTCCAGGTGGCCAGTTGGGGATAATTGGCGGCAATCGACTCGGCGGTGGTAAAGGTCTCTTCCACCGTGCGATAACACGGATAGCCGGGTATGGCCTCGATTTGATACAGGGCGGCCCGGCGAATCGCCTCCAGTTTTTCCTTCAGGGGATCGGCAATTTCCTCCATCATCAGGCCGGTTCTCAGTAAGCGGTCGTATTCAGCACGATTCGCCACTTCCACGATCACGTAACCTTCTTCGTATCTGGACTCAACGGTGTTCATGGAGATCACAATTTTGTGAGCCGTCGCCAGCTCATCGAAGTATACACGGAAAAACTTCACTTCCTGGAAAATCTCAGGTTCATGCCCGGCGGTGACTTCACTTGAAAAGGCAGTTACACCTATGCCGAGGCTTAGTAAACCCACCATAAAAATTAAGAACACGGTACGTCGTAGATCTTTCATGTCCTTTCCTCCTTTATTTTTTTTATTCCCCGGCATACCGCCAGTCCGAATCGACAAGAATCCCTTTCGGACCGGTGGCGGCCCAGGGTTTTTTTCTTTTTGCATCTCTCATGCCGATTTAATTTAAAAAAAAAAGATCTTTTTGTCAATAGTTTAAGAGGAAAAAAATTTTTACAGCCTATTTTTCTGTAAAATGGCCCCTTTTCGGAATTGAATTCGATGATCTTCTTGAAATGGGGGATGGCCTAATGGATCGCTTGTGCCGTTTTTTAGCTCAGGGATTTCTTTCCCCCCAGGTATTCCAACGTGGCGAGGTTTGCTTGAAGAGTTGGGTATTGCTAGTGATTATATTTCCGACCCTCATCTTGATAATGATCCACTAACGCAAGCAGAATTGATTGCTCATGATATAGGAGAGGATCAGCTTCAGGCTAAATTAAGGAAAAAGGTAATTTCTGTAAAAATACCGACTATTGCGCATTACCTACTTGGCTCTTCTTTTTTGCCCTGTTTATATAACGACTAACTATGATTGCCTTTTTGAAGAGGCCCGGGCAGCGTAAAATATGATGGGAGCCTTTTTTTCTTTTGAATTCGCAGCCGGCTTTCAGGAAGATTTTTATGAGTTTCTGATATGAGATGGGGTTAATCTTTGGCAATGTTGGGTCCCTGGGTAACGAAATCCAGTTCCGGCGCCCGGGCCATATACCGCTTTCCCTTCTTTACGATTTCTATGTTGAATGAAATCTTCATATGATCTCCAGGCTCGTATTACGTCTAATATAGTATAAATGACCTTTCATGTCAATCGTCTTCATTAACCGTAAAACGAACAATAAAAATTTTTTTTCTCAGCCGTAGCCGGGGATGTTAAGGAGGATGTCCACCATTTTTTTAGATCGTTTGTCGTCGGGATTTAATTCAATGGCCTTGCGGAAGGTTTTCAGGGCTTCGGAGATCTTACCGGTTTTAAAATAGGCGACCCCCAGGTGGTATAATACCGCCTCGTCTTCGGAATTGAATTCGATGATCTTTTTGAAATGGGGGATGGCCTGTTCGTATTCTTCTAAAGAATTGTAAATCGTACCCAGGTGATAGTGGGCCATCAGGGACCCGGGTTTCTTTTCCAACAGCCGCTTGTAAGATTCGATTGCCTTCCGTCCTTCCCCTTTGTGGTAGTAAGCCAATCCCAGCCAGTAGTTGGCCATGTTAAAATCGGGATCCAGTTCCAGGCATTTCTTAAAGCTTTTGATGGCTTCGGTAAAACGAATCTTCCGAAAGTAATTTACTCCCAGGTTGTAGTAGGTTTCGGGGCTGTCGGGTTTTAGCTCAGCGGATTTTTTCAAGTTTTCGATAGCCCCGTCGATATCTCCAATTTTGTAGAGCAATACCCCTTTAATCTTGAAGATGTAAGAATTCTCCTGGTAGAGTTGGATATACTCATTACACGCCTCAATGGCCGCCCGAATATGTCCTTTATTGTTCAAATTGTAGATCCTATCTTTTAGACGGGCCTCTGGGCCTGTATGTTCCTCTAATGTTTCATTCATTTTTACCTACCTCCACTCTTTTTAATTAATAACACTTTAGGTTATAGCAGACGAAACTAACGATGTCAATAAATACTGCATTAAAGTTTGGGGAAAATTTTGAACAATTGTATTTATGATGGTATAATTACAATTTTCCAGACCCTTTGTAGAAGTGGATGTTGGCCAGATGAAGTTGCGGAAAAGGGTTAAGCGGTATCCGGTTTGGATGGGAAAGTTGAGGCATTGGACAGAAGAAACATGAGATCTAGTTATGTGACGCTGAAAAAAAGTGTTAGGCTCTGTTTTGTATGGGGGCCGGTGGCTTTTCTCACCGATATATGCCTATATGGGCAGAGTATGGCACCACCGATGGATTCGGCTCGATCATTTTGGGAGGCAGGATTATTTCAATTTTTGGCTTTTGGAGTCATTTTGTTGGTGATAATTCTGTTATTTATGATCAGAACGATCAATATCCGTAAGAAGTTAAAACGGGTTCAAGAAGTCAATGTGACCCTGAGCCGACAGGTTGCCGATGCCAAAAGGGTGCAAGAAGAGCTACATAGAAGCGAAGAGGCATATCGAACGCTGATCGAAAACATTAATGTGGGGATCTACCGGACTGATCCCCAGGAAGAAGGTAAGTTCATTGAAGTGAACCAGGCGTTGGCTCACATGTTTGGTTATAAAAGTAAGGAGGAACTTCTCCAGTTAAACGTTTCAGCCCTCTATCAAGCTCCTGAGGACAGGGATCGGCTCGCTCACAAGATGCTGGAGCAGGAATTCGTCCGAAATGAAGTGGCCCCATTAAAGAAAAAGAATGGCGCCACTATTTGGTGCTCTGTGACCGCCGTGGCGGTATATGACCGGAATCGCAGGATCAAATATCGGGATGGGATGATTCAGGATATTACCGGCCAGAAACTGGTAGAAGAGGCATTAAAAGAGAGTGAAGAGAAGTATCGAAGTCTGGTTGAGAGTGCCAGTGAGGGTATTTTAATTGTGCAAAAGGGTAACGTTAAATTTATGAACCCTCGTCTGTCAGAAATAGCCGGTTATTCGGTCGAAGAAGTTACTGGAGAGACCCTCAGTGAGTATATTCATCCCGATGAGCTGTCCAGAGCGGTTGAGCGTTATAGGCGCCGGATGAAAAGAGGCAGGGGACCGCGAATATATGAGACAGTTTTAAGACGCAAGGATGGAAGTGAGGTGGTGGTGGAAATGAATGCCGATACCATCTCATATCAGGGGGAAGCGGCGTATCTTGTATTTATCCGGGACATTACCGAGCGTAAACAGTTTGAGCGACGGATGCACCAGATCCAGAAGATGGAAGCTATCGGCCAGTTGGCCGGCGGTGTGGCCCATGATTTTAATAACATTCTGACGGTGATCAAAGGGCATGCCGAATTGGCCATGAGGCGTACCCGAAAAGAGAATTCCCTAAATATACACTTAAAGGAGATTTTGCATGGTGGGGAGAGGGCCTGTGATCTGGTTCGCCACCTCCTGGCCTTTAGTCGCCTGCAAATTATTGAACCCAGAATTATAAATGTCAATCAAGTCATTACCAATCTTGAACAAATGCTCATTCGATTGATTGGCGAGGATATAAAAATAAGAACCGTATTGGCTCAGGATCTCCCACCGATAAAGGCAGATCCAGGGCAGATTGAACAGATATTCATGAATTTGATTATCAATGCCAGGGACGCAATTTATGAAAATGCTGAAGAGACTTTTGAGAAAAAAATTACAATAGAGACCGGTGCATTTTACCTGGATGAGGATTATGTCTCATTCCATCCCGGCAGCCATGTGGGGCTGCATGTTCTCATTGCCGTGAGTGATACCGGGAGAGGCATGACCAGGGAAGTGGCAAACAGAGTTTTTGAACCCTTTTTTACCACCAAAAAGAAGGACAAAGGCACCGGACTGGGCCTTTCGACTGTGTATGGGATTGTCAAACAAAATAACGGCTGTATTTATGTTTACAGTGAACCCGATAAGGGCACCACTTTTAAAATCTATTGGCCCTATGCCAAAGGCAAGCCTTCAGCCAAAGTTGTCAAGAAAGTAAAGGATGAAGTCCTTACGGGTACAGAGTCCATTTTGATAGTTGAAGATGATGATAAGGTGAAGGATTTTGCCAGGGATGCCCTCAAATCGTTTGGATATCAGGTACTGGAGGCGGGGGATGGGAGTGAGGCCCTGAGATTGCTGCAAGAAAAAAAACCGAAGGTTGCTTTGTTGATTGCCGATATGGTCATGCCGGAGATGGGTGGCAAAGAGGTGGCCGAAAGGGTAAAAGAGATGGTGCCCACCGTTAAAGTCCTTTTTACTTCGGGTTATACAGACAGTCACATTGTGCATAAAGGTGATTTAGAGCCGGGGATAAATTTTATCCAGAAACCCTATTCCATCCACGACTTAGCCCAAAAAGTCCGCACCGTCCTGGACACCGATTAACTCCCTTTAATATTACTCCCGCCACGGTTAAATTATACCATACTCCCCAAAAATCGCAACTTTTTTGGGCTACACTCTAAAAATGCCGTGATTTTTGTATTTTTTTATCCAGAGGCCGTTCTGGATCATTTCGTTGAATAGTTGATCTTTTTGGGTTTCGGTGATTACTCCTTTTTCAACCAGGAGGGTCAGCAAATCGGATGTTCGGGTGAGTTTAATATTGAACTTTTTTTTGAATGTGTTTTGCACCACCATTTCATCGGAAACAAATATTAGGTTTTGCTGAGAAATGAAATAAAGAGCAGAGAATAGCTCGCCTTTGCCGAATCCCCTGTCGATTAGATCGGTCAGCCGGTTGGTATCTACGTTCGGCAAAGTTGATCAATACCATGGTGTCCAGCAAGTAGATTTTAGCTTTCAATGTCATCCTGGTTGAAAATCTTCTCGATATTTTTGAAAATTTCAGAGGCGGTCCGGATATCGGTATAGAGCATTTCTGAGAAGCGTGAGGTGGAAATTAGATCTTGCCTGACCGCCAGGTAACAGGTCAGCACATAGAACCAGGGTAAATCCTTGTAGGACCAGGATTTATCGTAACCTTTGGGGTAATCGGTGTCGGGTCTATAGGATTTCCATTTGTACTGCACCGATCCTTTTTTGGCCAGGGTATAGAAAATGGATTCAGGGGAAACGTTGAAAAAGTCAGCTAATCTCTGGATATATTCTCTTCTGAATAGGTGAAGTTTTTTTGAACTGATGAGTTTTTTTAGTTGGGTTTCCGAAATCAGAAACATCTGGGCAAATTGATTGGCTTCTTTTTCCAGTGGGTCGGTGGAGGTCAGTCTTGAGATAAGGTAGGATTCCTGGTGGACGTGAAAAAGGATGTGCCCAAGTTCATGGGCGATTGAAAAGAGCCGTCTCTGTTTGGTATGGCCCTTGTTGATAAAAACAGAGAAAACCTGGTCCCGAAAAAAAGTTATGCCGGAAATCCTTTCGTTTTGAAAGGGGATTTCAAATATGTAGACGCTAAATTCCGATTGTAGCGAATCTTTTAGCCGTTCATAGCATACGACCTCTTCAAGCCGCAGCAGTGTTTTTATGTCCCGAATAATGGACGGGACAGGAGATTTATTGGGATATTGGGGGCCCTTATATTTGTAATCCGGCATCCCGGTTTTTTTTAATAGTTCGATAAAATCGGCTACCATCTGCTGGAGTTTCCTTGCCGTGAGATCGGGCAACGACCTGGATGTTACCGATATTCTCCGTTATCAACCATTCCATCGGGATCGAAAAGATCTCTGCCAATTGGTTTAATTTGCCTACCGTCGGGGTCCGTTTTCCCTGTTCATAGTAGGTGATGAGTGATGGGTCTACATTTAAAATTTCGGCAATTCTCTTCTTTGAATATGTCAATTTTTTTTGTTGCTTTCAATATTATATATGACTGCCCCTTAATGAAAATGTCGGATTATCTGGTTTGTTCTAAGAGGGTGCGGGCTTCGGTGAAGTAGACGGACTGGGGAAATTCGTCTATTAATTTTTGCAGACTGCCGGCGGCCGCTTTTTTCTGGCCGGTCTGGATCTGCAGCCGGGAAATTTTTATCAGCAAAAAGTCCTTAGGCAGGCCCGATTGGGTATCGGCCATGACTTTGTTCAGTAGGTCAAGGGCCTCTCGCTGCTTGCCCGTTGCGTTCAAGATATCCGCTTCTATCAATTTCTTCTGGTCGTCGATGACTTTGATTTTACTGTCTGGGACTTCCTTCAGTGCGGCGTCGGCCTTTTCGATCTCTCCCTTTTCAAAGTAGAGGCTGGCCAGGAATAATTGATTGACGGCGGAAATGCCGCCTTTGTTGTTCAACTGGTCCAGTTTCCCGATTTTTTCATCGATGCTGAGGTCCGGGTTATTTTTGATGCGCACTCCCTGGGCGTACAGACGATTTTCCACCGAGGTGGAATGGGTTTTGAATACCGATATCACAATAATTACGATCAGGACGGCGGCGACAATCCCACCGCCTATAATAAGCTCTCTTTTAAATTTTTTCAGGATTCCTAAAACCTTTTCGATGAACTTCTGAAAGGGATCTTCCTTTAAATGTGCACGTTCTTTCTTTTTCATTGGATTGACCTCATTTAAGGAAATTATAGTAGCATTTTCAACCCTCCCTGTCAAGTTAGAATCTGACTGTTCAGTTTCCGGGGCGAAGATTCCTGTAAGCATTGTTGACTCCCAAATGAATGAATGGTACTCGATATCGAGTGTTTTTTTATCATTATCGACAAATGAACTGTAATTTGGCCAGACTTTTTTATGGTTTCACGAGTAATTTTTACTCGACGCCGAGTGAATTTTACTCAGCGATTGTCAGAGAAATTTTGTCTGACATCGGACAAACTTTATCCATCCTGGGTTGATTCGGGTTCCTCTTCTTTGTCCTCTTTATTTTCCTGTTTGCCGGAAGCCCAGGCAAATCTCTTGCCCAGATCATGGAGATGGATAACTCCTCGTTTTGGCAAGGCGTTTTTCTACAATCTGGCCTGACCCCAAATCGTACCGTCAAAAAATTTAAATATATCTTACCTTAACGACCAACAAAGAGTGAAAAGTTACTCCTAATCGGATAAATTGGAAAATTGGGGACAATCGAAAAGTGAGTGGGACATTGACTATTTCCGGAGATTGAATTTTTTTTTAGAGTAACTCCAGTTAATTTTTGTCTTGACAATTGCTGGCGAAAAATATACTATATGATTTTCAAAATAAATCAAATTCACGTCCATTGGAGGAGACATGAAAAAATTAGTGATTGTTTTAAGTATTGTATTGATATCGGTCGCCTGGCTCAATGCGGATATCTATATCAAACAGAACCAGCATACCGATCCGGTGACCATGATGGGCCAATCCCAGCCGGCAAAGGATGAAGTGCAGGAGTACTGGATCGGCAAAAACAAAATGGCCATGCACAGCACTGCCGTGTCCATGATCATGGACATGGACAAAAAGATCATGTACATGGTTAACCACGGCTCCAAAACCTATATTCCCATGACGATGCCGGTGGATATGACCGCGTATATGCCGGAACAGATGGCCGGCATGATGAAGGGCATGATGAGTTCGATTACCGTCACCGTGAAACCCACGGGGGAAGGCAAAACAATCAAAAGCTGGAACTGCAAAGGCTATGACGTCACCATGAATGTGATGGGCATGCAGATGAAGATGAAGGTCTTTGCCTCAACGGATGTTCCCTTTGACTGGAAGATGGTGGCGGAAAAGATGCTGGGCAACATGATGAAAACCCAGATGCAGCTCAGCGACGCGGCGGTCAAAGAGATGCAAAAAGTGCAAGGGTATTGGATCCTGATGGAAATGAACATGAACGCAATGGGTGCCGACATCAAATCCAGAACCGAAGTGTTGGAAATCGCCGAAAAGGCGCCCGGCAGTAACGCCTATTCAGTACCAGCGGGTTATCAGAAAAAAGATAAGATGTCCATGGAGGAGATGCAGAGAAAATAAATCCGGTTCATTCCAGACTGCGCAAAAGTTTTCGCAGCGAGACCAGGGCTGCGGAGGGAGAGACGTTGGCGGTGGGATTAAACTTATCCCCAGCGTCCAACTGGATGATGCCGCTGTTGACCAGGTATTTGATGATTTTGTAGTGTTTATGGAGCGGCGAAATATCCGTCGGCTCGACTAACCTGTCCCGGGGAGTCATGTCCACGTCGCGGCCTGTCCTCTCTAAATATCGAATCAAAGAGTGGATCACTTCTGCAAATTTGGCATGGTTAACAATGGTATCGGGGAAATCCCCGATACCGAAGCTGTGATCCGGCCGGGCTTCCATAATGCCGAGGGTACACACTTTAATAATATATTCCCGGGCATACGAGCTGCCGATATCTGTTATAATGACGGGAGCCTCACCCTCGATCTTCAAATAATCGTCGAAATAATAGCCGATGAGGGCGGCTAAATCCTCCCTGGTGACGGCATTTTTAAAAAATATATTTTTGAATTTTACCGGCAGATCCCAATCGTAAAATTTGACTTTCAGATCGTTGATGCGATTGGTGATGTCGATATCGCCGGGTTTCAATTCCAGCAGCTTTTTATAAACCACCACCGCGGAATCATAGGCCTTCATCTTCTCAAAGACATTGGCCAGCTTGTAGAGTACATCCTCATGATCGGGCGTTACTTCCAGCACTTTCTCATAATAACCGGCCGCCATCTTATACTGCTCCTGCCGGTAATAGGAATCGGCAATCTGTAATTTGATATCGACGATTTCAGGGGAATAGTGGGCCGCTTTTTCCAGGGCGTCAATATACTTTTCATCATTTTCATCATTCCGATACCCCCGGGCTTGTTTTAAATATTTCTCCGTCTCGGTGGATTTAATATATTCGTAACGCGCTTTGATCCAGGGGTTTTCGGGAAACTTGACCCGCAGCCTGGCATACAGCTTAAAGGCCCTGTCCATCTCCTTCATGGTCTCATAAATGGAGGCAATCCCCATCTGGGCCTGGACATTATTCGGATTTAACTCTAGAGCCCGATCAAAATTCTGCCGCGCCAACCGGAATTTATTCTGGACTAAAAAAGTATAACCAAATCCCACATGCAGTTTGTCGTCTGCCATCCTGCTCTGCTGAAAACTCTCCAGGGCTTCTTTTGCTTTGCCGGCCTGCAATTTTTCCCAGCCGGCGACATAGGGGGAATCGTAAGCCTCCGAGGCATCCAGGGCAGGAATACCCACATCGGTATTGACCCTCGGGCCTCCGCCGCAGTTCACCCCTAAAAAAATCAACAGCAGTATGACGATGTTAACTCTATTATCCAGAACATTCGGTATCTTCATTCGACATAACCTCCATATTTTTCTTTGAATTTTATCATTTTTCCCCGGGAACACAAAATGTCCATGTGCAGCAGCCCATCTCCCATATTTTTATTGAGCACGATGGCCCAGCGGCCGATGGATTCGGGCTGGATTAAGCCGATGGGTAGGCTCAAGGTGTATTGATCAAAATCACTGAAATATTTCCCGAAGATCGCCTGTTTCAAATTCAAAATCCCCAACTTCTCCTTTGCCGAAACATAAACCACCTGGTCAACGGTATCCAGCGGTGCCGCCGACTGCCCCGGGCTTCTGCCCTCAAGTAGATCGATTTTGTTATAGACGGTGATGACCTTTTGGGCGGGCACCTGCATTTCCACCAGAACCTTCTCCACCTCCCGCTTCTGGACCAGATAATCGGGATTGGCAATATCGACCACGTGCACAATAATATCCGATTGAACCACCTCTTCGAGGGTGGCCCGGAAAGACTTAAAGAGCTCCTGGGGCATCTCCCGAATAAAACCGACGGTATCGGATAAAAGAAAATAGTAACCCTTTTTAACTTCCCCCAATTCAACTCTTCTTAACAGGGGATCCAGGGTGGAAAACAACTGGCTGGATATGGCCACATCCTCACCGGTCAGGGCCCGGAACAGAGTCGATTTACCGGCAGAGGTATAGCCCACCAATGAGGCCACCGGTACCGGGTATAATTTCCGGTTTTTCCTCTGCAGCTCCCTATGTTTGATGACCTCTGTCAATTTTTTATTGACAATAGAAATTCTCTTTGTGATCCCCCTTCGATCCACCTCCAGACGGGTTTCACCGGGGCCGCGGGTGCCGATTCCGCCCCCCAGCCGGGACAATTCAATCCCCCGGCCGGTGAGACGGGGGAGCAGGTAGAGCAGTTGGGCCAGCTCCACCTGTAGTTTGCCCTCCAATGAACGGGCACGGGTGGCGAATATATCCAGAATCAAACGGGAACGGTCGATCACCTTGATTTCAAAAAAATTCTCGAGGTTTCGCTGCTGCATATTACTCAAGCGGTTGTAAAATATCACCAATTCGATCTGGTTCAAATCGATAAAATCCTTAATCTCTTCGGCCTTTCCCCGGCCGATCAGGTACTTCCGGTCCGGGGCCTCCCGTTTTTGATAAAAGAACTCCAGCACCTCTCCACCGGCACTTTCGGTTAAGAGTTTCATCTCCTCCAGGATCTGGTGGATCTCAAAATCCCGTTTTCGCTGATCAAATAAGCCGACAATTACTGCTTTTTCCATAGCTTCTCCAACACGGTTACCTCGATTCCGGGATACTCCTCCGGGCTGAACCAATCGATATCCTCCTCCTGCCTGAACCAGGACAACTGGCGTTTGGCAAAATTCCGGGTATGCTGCTTGATGAGATCGACAGCCTGCTCCAGGGCCACGGTGCCATCCAGAAACATCGATATCTCTTTATATCCCAGTGACTTAAAGGGGGGACAGGAGGCGGGATACATCTGCCGCAGCCTTTTGACCTCTTCCACCAACCCCGAGGCCATCATTCTGTCCACCCGCTCTTCGATCCGGCGGTAAAGTTCTTGCCGGGGCCGATGAAGACCGATTCGCCAGAAACGGTAACCCTTAAAGGGGGTTTCGGTCCTCTTAAAAATCTCCGAGGGCGGAACCCCGGTGTTGGCGTAGATTTCCATTGCCCTGACAATACGGATGCGGTCTTTTGCCCGGATTTTTTCGGCATACTCAGGATCGATCGCCTTTAGCCGGTTCCAGAGATAGGTCAATCCCTTTGTATCGACAAGCTCATCCAACTCTTTCCGGCTCACCTTTTTAGGGAACGGCTCCGGAAAGATACCCCGGACCATGGTCCTAAGGTAGAGAGCCGTGCCGCCGCAAACGATGGGCAGCCGACCCCGTTGAATAATTCCTTCGGAAATTTCAAAAGACTTTTTCAGGAAAATGGCGGCATTAAACTGGGAGCAGTCGGCGATCATATCGATAAAGTGATGGGGAACACCTCCCCTCTCATCTTCACTAATTTTGGCGGTGCCGATATCAAAATCCCGGTACACCTGCATGGAATCGGCAGATATAATTTCCCCATCGATCTTTTGCGCCAGTTGGATGGAGAACCGACTCTTTCCCACTCCGGTGGGTCCTAAAACCTGGATGATCTGTTTCATGGCCAAAACGCTGCGCCGCCCTCCTCACTTCCATTTGCGGTTAATAGAAGAAAATAAAGATGATAATAAAAAGAATGAACAGAAACAATAACTGTTTCTTCAGTAAAACTAATTGCCGATTTGATTGATCCATTGTAATATCTGCTGTTCATATTCAATACCCAGATTCTCTTTTACCGCATAAATTTCCGCATACAAAATCTCCTCCAGGCCCCTTAAAAACTCCCCGATATAGGTATCAAAATCATGATACCAGAGGGACTTAATAATGAAGTCCTTTTTGAGACTTCCATCCGCATTCAATTGCACCTTCTTTAAATAGGCCGGCAGGCTGCCCATGATGCCGGTAATGGCCTTGGCCAAAATGGAGAGGGCAATGGGGCCGATCTCCTTCGATAGGACGCGGAAAATCAATTCATACTTCATGTTATAATATTTCAAGGCCTCTTCAAAGGAGGCGAAGCTTCTGCCGGCGGCAATATGCTGCTCTGCCTGATCGCCTGCCTGGTCACCGCTATCTTCTGAAGAAACGATCTCCAGAACCAGAAATAGATAAAGAATTTTACGGGTATCAAACTCCAGCAGTTCACTCTTCTCAATGATCGCCTCAACCGCCGGTTCCCTTCTCACCAACTCCAGGACATGGCGTTCGTAGGGTCTAAGCGCCAATTTTGAAACCAGATCACCCTTCCCTATATACAGGTTCTCCACATCCGGAAACAAAAGATCGAGGCATTCTGCCGCTCTGAATCTCCTCATTCCCTCCACGATCAACGGCGGAATTTCGGCATCCAGCACGATATTTTCCTCTACCGACGGAGAGTCGGTTAAAATTTCATACTCTCCTTCTACTAAATGGAATGAGGAAAAAACGATCTCCTTTAGGTGATCAATCACCCGGCACCACAAATCATCGGCATCCAGGTGACCCAGTTCCAACAGGGCACGCCCCAATCTGACCTGTCTCTCCGACCGGTACTGCCGGGCCTTCTGCAGGATGTGCTCATCGATAACCTTACTTTTAAGCAGGTAGGCGCCGAATGAATCTTCGCCGGCGCCGGATGAGGCAAACATCAGCTTACGGTTAAAAACGAAGAACTTCTTGCTTGATCCGCCGGAGGCGACGACTAAAGTCCCATCGATAAATTGTTTGTACATGGCATACAAAATGGAGGGAATCCCCCGCTCACTTAGAACGCCTGAAAGGGAAAAAATTTCACTCATAATCACTCATCACTCAGTTAAACAACGGGGAGTTATCTCTGGTTTTATTGAAAGAATCTCTTTCCGCTTCAATTTGAGCCAGCAGCTCCCTGGAGACATCACAGGTGGGATAGCTGCCGGTAAAACAGGCTTTACAAAAGGAGTGGATATCCTTATTTTGCTGCCGCACCGCCTGTTCCATCTCCCGCAGATCTTGATAGATCACCGCATCGGCGATAATCTTATTGGCAATCTGTTCGGGAGTGGAACCCCGGGCAATAAATTCGTTCCGGGTCTGCATATCAATGCCGTATACGCAGGGATTGGTCAGGGGAGCGGAATAGGAGGCAAAATAGACTTTCCGGGCACCGGCATTGCGCACCATCTGGATGATGGATCGGGAGGTATTTCCCCTGACTATTGAATCATCTACCAGCAAAACGTTCTGCCCCCTGAACACGTCCCGGATAGGATTCAATTTATAACGGATCGATTCCTGGCGCAGATGATCCCCCGGCATGATGAAGGTCCTGCCAATATAACGGTTTTTGACCAATCCTTCTCGATATTTTAGTTTTAAATTTCGAGCAATTTCAATGGCCGCGGCCCGGGCGGAGTCGGGAACCGGCACCACCACATCGATATCGTATTGCCCCTCTTTGATCTTTTTGGCCAACCTCTTGCCCAGTTCCACCCGGGAACTATAGACATTAATTTTGTTCAGATAAGAATCCGGACGGGCAAAATAGATATATTCGAAAATACAGGGCCGAAACGGCTTTTGGGCAATTTTTTTCGTATGGGCATTTCTATTTTTGTCGATAAATGTGGCGGAACCGGGTTCCACATCCACAATGTGGTTGAAGCCAATGGCATCAAGAGAGATACTTTCCGAGGCAAAGGCAAAGGCCGGCAGCAATTTATCCCTCTTAATACCGAACACCAGCGGACGAATGCCGTAGGGATCCCGAAAACCCACCATACCTTCACCGGCGATATAGAACACGACGGAATAGCTGCCCTTCACCTTCCGGTACACGTGACGGACCGCGTTAAACACCACCTCCGGCGTTAATTTTTTCAGGCCGTACTTCTCAAGATGCTGGGCAAAAATATTTAAGATCACCTCCACATCGCAATTGGAATTAATAATCTTATGGGACTTCTCAAATAATTCTTTTTTCAATTCCAGGAAATTGACCACATTGCCGTTGTGGGCACCGCCAATGCCGAAGGGATAATTGATCCAGAAGGGCTGGGCATCCTCCACCGAGCCTTCTCCCACCGTGGGGTAGCGGGTGTGACCGATGCCGATATTCCCCTTTAACCGGGCAATATTGCGCTGATCAAAGATATCTCTCACCAGGCCGTTGCCCTTCTTTAAGTGAAACCGTTTGCCGTAGGTTAAAATACCGGCAGAGTCCTGGCCCCGATGCTGAATCGTGAGCATGGCAGTATAGAGCTTGCCGATTACATCTTCGTTTTCGTAAATGCCGATGACGCCGCACATGGGATACTTATAACTTGAATCCGGCTAAAAGTCAAGAACCCCCCCACCGCAAACCCCCTACAAATGCAGCTTTCTGGTTATATTATTAAATTCAGCCATGTAAAAATCCTTTCCCCTTCTTATCCTATCATCGAACGTTTTTTATATTTTTTAAAATTTGTTTAATTTCATCCGGGGAAGGTAGCGAAAAATTCTTCAACTCCATGGTAACCACCCCGCCGGTGAAAAAATCAGAAGCTTTAATGTATTCATTAACAATGGCTACCTTTGTGAACTCAGAATCATGACCTTTGATCCCGATACATATCCCTGCTTCTATATCCCATACCCGCAAGGTACTGTCGGCACTGACCGAAAATGCCAATCTATCGTCGGGCGAAAGGGCAATGAAATTGATATAACCGGTGTGCCCCGGGATCTCTTGTAAACATTTACCGCTGGCGGTATCCCACTTCTGGATAATTTTGTCGGAACCGCCGGTAAGGTAAGGATAAAACTTCCGTCAGCCGAAAGAACCACGGCAAAGACATCACAAAAGATTTCCCTCAAGCAAGCATTAGAGAACACATCCCATATATGAAGGACTTCAAAACTGGTAACCGTAGCCGCTGTTCCACCATCCACAGACAACGCTGCCGCACGAATAAGGGAACTGTGGCATTCTAATTTTAATTCTCCTAAAAATTGGCCGGTTTGGGTATTCCACAAATGCAATCCCTTTGACCAGCCACCGGCCATAACCACTTGACCGTTCCCGGATAAAACCAAAACATTGATCTCCCCATCTGTTTTTATCCGTTTCGGACTCGGGCTCCCTTTGTGCCATACTTCCAGGGTTTTATTAAATTTCCCGCTGACCTTCACGTTACCATCAAACGAGTAGGCACAATATTCGGTATATGAGCCGATGTTTCCTTCAGGCTTTTGAGGTAAATCAGCGCGGAGATTCCACATGATGGAGAATGATACACGTCTCCGGCGGTAAGGTTTCCAGGTAGGGTTGAACGACTCTGGCTACCGGTCCATCGATGAACGCATTGTAGGCCTGTTGAACAACAAAACCGGGATCAAGTGGTCAGATTGATGGGGAAATCTTGTCAGGATGGCGTTGCGTCCGAATTCAAAGGCGTCCTCGATGGAGCGTCCGGCAGCTAAGGCATCATAGAAACCCACCGCAAACTCAATCGCCGCTTTATCCTTGATATCCTTTTGCATACCGATAACATATCGTATATGCTTGTTAATGGCCACCGCCTGCTGCGCCGAATAGCAGGCACTCAGAATCACACATTCCACTTGCTTAGAAAATAATTTAAATAAACCGGAGAGTGCCTCTGTTGTGATTTGCTCAGGAAAATCCACTTCATCTCGCAGCAGCAAACCGTCTTCGCTTCCATGTCCGATAAAGTGGACGAAATGTGGTTCAACATCCAGCAGTTCCTGGCGGAGGTCCCGAAGACGAACGGCCCATCTCGTTTGAATCTCGAAGCGGTCGCGATGTCTGGCTCCTCGTACCCTCTCCTCGATTTCACGAACCTCTTCATCCAGCCGCAGACGGGGGGCAGACCTGGGATTGGCTGCCAGGATGAGGATTTTTTTAGGCCAATTGTCCGTCATCGAGTACTTCGATTGATCTTTCCCGGCCAGTTTTAAATAGTAATGGGCAATCATCCGGTGGTAGGTTTTTAATTGGGGGTCCACTTCGTCTCTTAAAAAATCCTGGAAGCTTTTGTGATACACACGGTATAAACGCTGTCGTTGTTCACTGAATTCTTCATATAAAAATTCGCGCCACTCTTTGATAACCCGGCGGACTTTATTAGAGACGACTTCCGTATAGGCGCTAACCTGGTCAATCGAGACAGCCTCTTTTACCGCGGCCAGCACACATACAATGGGCTGGTGCAGTGTGTCGAAAATAGCGGCATCCTGGCTCCTCATTTTTCGCCAATGGGTCTTATAGTAACCCAGTAGTCCTGTCGGTAATTGTTCCAGCGTTCCTTCTTTGAAGCGGCCTTTTTTTATGGCGGGCAATACGTGTCTAAGGTACATAAAATTACCTTCGCTCTTTTGCAGGATGGTTTCAATGAACTGCTCATGGGTAATGTTCCAGGAGGCGATTCGCTGAAGCATTTGTTTGTCGGACAGTTTTTGGCGGGTATAATCCCGGGCGTCCCGGATGTTGAAACTGGAATCGGCCAACAATTTAAATTCCCTTGAATTTGCCATCTGCAAGTGGATATCGTCTTTTTCACGGACGCTGACAACAATGTAAACATTTGGTGGTAAAACCGGCGGCAGGTACAAGATATTGGCTCCTGGCGACAAACCGCTTACGTCAACCTCATCTAAGGCATCCACCGCCATAACCAATCTTTCGCTGTCTTTCAACTTATCACTGGCCTCATCCAGCAGTTGGTTAAGAAAGGCGCCGTCTTTATCCGCATCCGGCGGCCAGGTGGGATGATCCAATTCAAAGCGCGAAATCAGTTGAGCACACACGCTTTCTAAAAATTGATGGGCCTTGTTGATGTTTTGCAGGCCAATATTAAAGTGGTGAATATAGCCCCTTGTTTTCACCAGGTAGGCCATAATTGCCGATTTACCGATCCCCGGTTCCCCTTTAATGATGAAATAACCGCTCTCATACTCTTCGCCTGACAGGAATGCCTCCAGTTCATCAAAAACGAATTCTCTACCCACAAACCCCCTGGTATGTTCGGAAATGAAAATATCGAAAGAACCACTCAAGGATGCCGGTCTGGCTTTGAAGTAAGAGTATTGGCTGTTGACTTGCTTAATCGGTATGTTCTGTTCCGCCATTGTATTTTCTCACCTGGATAATTATCCACTAAAGACATATTAAATTCAAGAGTTTATTTCCGAACAGCCATATCGCTGCTCTGAGCAGCTAAATCGCTGCCTGGAACAGCCTGATCGCAGCTTTTAACTGCAGCGTCGCAGTTTTTTTTTGAAGTATCGCAGTTCAGAACTGCGGTATCGCAGCTTTTAACTGCCCTGTCGCAGCTCAAAACTGCCAGATCGTAGTTATAAACTGCCCTGTCGCAGTTCAGAGCTGCGGTATCGCACTTTTGAACTGCTCGATTTCAGCTTTGAACTGCGGCATTGAAGTTCCAAACTGCTGTATTGTAGTTCTGAACTGCTTCATCGGTGATCAAAACAGATCGATCGCTGCGTCGAACAGTTCAATCGCTGTTCCGGGCAGATCCATCGCTGCTCTGAGCAGCTAAATCGCGCCTCCGGGAGAGCCTTTTGCCCTATAATTGACATATGGAGCTCATTTACCTAAAATAACATTAAAAAAGAGCAAGAATGGTGTGTAAAGATTTTGAATTGTTGACAACTCATGTGAAGAATATGGAGGGCGATGAGTAATTGTTATATTTCTTTCGACCAATACGGTTTTTGGCATGTCCCGTATCACCTGGCCCAAAGTGAACAGATTGAGACACTGCGGGAATTATTTTTTGAGTTCTGTTGGTTACAAGCTAAATTAAATGCAACGGATGTCAATGCTTTGATTGCGGATTTTGGGCTTATCCCGGACGATGCGGAATTGTCCCTTTTGCAGCATGCGCTTCGACTTTCCAGGCATGTCCTGGATGAGGATAAGATGCAGTTAAGGGGTCAACTTTTAGGACGTTTACTCTCCTGTGGAATGCCAAATATTCAAATGATATTAACCTCAATCATCCGGAAGGTTAACGTCCCGTGGTTACGCCCGTTGAAACCTACCTTAACACCTCCTGGTAACCCACTTGTTCAAACTCTAAGCGGACACACCGACTGGGTTGTCGCGGTGGTATTGACGCCGGATGGAACACGCATTATTTCTCTTTCGGATGACGGTACTATAAAGATTTGGGATTCATATTATGGTGATGAAATATTAACTATCTTTCCCAAAAAAAATAGAGGCAAATCTGTGGCAGTTACACTGGACGGGACACGTGTCATCGGTGACAATGGTGATAATACTCTTAAGATTTGGGATATTAACAATGGCAAAGAACTACTCACCCTTTCCGGTCATCGGTCTCCGATTAATTCAATAGCAGTTCTGCCGGATGGAAAACGCGCTATGTCCGCTTCATTAGATCACACCCTTAAACTGTGGGATATCACAAATGGTCATGAACTCCTCACGTTCCATGGCCACAGCGGTTCGATCCGCTCGGTCGCAGTTACACCGGATGGGAAACGTGCTGTATCCGCTTCAGAGGACAAAACGTTAAAGGTGTGGGAACTCAGTTCTGGAAAGGCACTATTCACTCTCTCCGGTCACACCGGTGGGGTGAATTCAGCAGCGGTTATGCCGGATGGTAGGCAGGCTATCTCTGCCTCGAGTGATGGCACTCTCAGAGTATGGGATCTTTTTAATGGTAAAGAAATCTTCACTCTTTCCGGCCACAATACTTCGATTAGTTCGGTAGTAGTGACGCCGGATGGGTGCCACGCTATTTCCGCTGATAAGTTAGGTTGGATGAAAATGTGGGACTTAAAAAAAGGTAAAAAGATGCGAGATTTCTATGGCCACAGCTTGCCGGTCTATGCTCTCGCACTAATGCCTGACGGTACGCGGGTTATTTCGGCCTCTGAGGATCAAACCCTGAGAGTATGGGACCTGGAAAGTAACCAAAAATTTCCCTTCATCCCCGGTCACCACAGTTGGGTTACCAATGTGTTGAAAACACCGGATGAGACGCGTGTCATCACTATTTCAGATGACGCTACCCTCAAAGTGTGGAACCCGGAGAATGGCAGCGAGATATTCACACTGTCCGGCCATTCCGACTGGGTTAAAGGGGCGGCGATTACCCCGGATGGTAAACGCATCGTATCTGCCTCACATGATAAAACCCTCAAAGTGTGGAGCCTCAACGATGGCCGTGAGTTGTTCACCCTTTCCGGCCATAGTGACCGGGTCAATGCGGTCGCGATAGCACCTGACGGTAAACATGCCATTTCTGCTTCCTTCGATAAAACACTCAAAATATGGAACCTGGAAACCGGCGCTGAATGCTTTACACTCATAGGTCACAGCGACAGAGTAATGTCGGTCGCGTTAACACCGGATGGACGATGTGCCCTCTCTGCTTCCTTTGATAAAACTTTGAAATTGTGGGATCTATCATGTGGTAAGGAATTGTTAACTCTTCATGTACCCAAATATCCCGTTGGCTCGGTATTGGTAACACCGGACGGGATTCATGCGGTCTCTTGTTCTCCTTATGGTGGAACCATCAAAATATGGGACCTCGGCAATGGTAAAGAATTATGCAGTTTTTCTGCCCACGGAGGCGGCTGGTCTCGTGAACAAATAGCATTCGCAATCACAGCGGACGGAGAAAAAGTCATCTCAACCTCAGATAGAATGATTCTGAAAATGTGGAGTCTGAGAACAGGTGATGAACTGTTGACGATCCATGGCCACCGAGACTGGGTTAACGCAATTGTGGTGACAGCAGACAGTCGCCGCCTTATCTCCGCCTCAAATGATTACACCCTAAAAGTTTGGGATCTGACAAACGGACGCAATGTTGCCACCTTCACCGGAGATGACTGGCTTCTAAGTTGTGCGGCCCTAAAGGACAGCAAAACCATTATCACAGGAAGTGTATCAGGCAGCGTTCATTTTTTGAAATTAGAAGGTTTTTTATCTTGATTACTATTAAATTAGTATTGGCTAAAAATGGGAAACTGGCTATATGACGAATACGGTATCCGGCACCTGAGTTACCACTTGCATGAGGCAGGCATGGGTGATGATCTCTATCATCTGGTTGTTTCAAAAGAGTGGTATCAATGTTCCCTTGATTTTGCTTCCAGCGGTCAGTTGTACCGTGAAGATGTCCGGAGAGCATTTTCGGCAGCGGTCGATCAGATCGAATCAATGGCCCACCTGGGTGATCTATCCGCTATGGGCACATACCTGGTGCGGCCGGCTGTCCTGGCACTGATTTCCGCAAGTTTGGTACAGGCCATAAAACGGGTACCCCTGTCTGTGCTTGAGGCGATGACGCTGTTAGGTGATACGGATCAGGCGGTGCAGTTGGTGGAAGCAATCCCCAATCCTATTGAACGTGCCAAATTCCTGGTAAACATTGGCCAGACAATATTCGAGTTGGGAGGGCATCCTGATGCCGACTCCCTCTGGAATCAGGCCCGGGAACTACTGCTGTCTGCTCCCGCAGATTTCTTCAATGAGAAGTACGAAGCCCTGGGTCAATTGGTCTGCGCACGCGCCCGGGCAGGACAGTCAGAGGAAGCTTTATCATTGGCAGACACCCTCCAAACAGAGGCAGAGGGTGATGAGGGGGGAGCGGTCTCTACCACCCATACGGCTTTAGTCAATGCCTGGGCAGCAGTGGGTAATATAGAGCGTACCCTGGCGGCTGCCCACGCTTTAACCGATAAAGAGGGCCAGATCACCGCACTTTGCGACGCGGCTGCCAACATGCTCCCGACAGATCGTCACCAGGCAATGGATATCTTAGACAAAGCGTTAGGTTTATCCTCCGGGGTTAAGGAGGGGGAAGCCCTGTTTAAACTGGCCCGGGTATTGGCCGAAGCCGGCCGGTTAACCGATGCCTGGCGAATCGCCGGCAAAAATGTGGACACCGGTCAGCGGAGCCGCATCCTGATGGCGGCAGCCAAGGGAGTTCAACGGTCTGATAACCTGGTAACGGGCCGTCAAAGGCTGACGGAGGCACTTAGAGCGGCCTTGACGGTGGAATCTGAAGAAGAACGGCTCATGCTTCTGGTTGAACTGGCCAGGATCGCCCCCCCCCTTGTTAGTGGAAGTATTGCCGACAGGTTACATGTCCTGATCAACCACTTATGGAAAAAATCGGGAATCGGGTTAGACTGGGAAAAACGAGGCAAAGTTGCCCTGGGATTGTTGGCCTCGGGCGATACAGCGGGCACCAAAAAAGCTGTCTCGGCCTCTTTAGATTGGCAATTACCAAAAGATGATTGGGAAGAGAATGATGCACTGATTGAACTGGCCGGAGCATTGGCTCAGTTGGGGGATATCTCCGGGCTGGACTGGGTGCTGTCCAGGGCTAAACAACGTCAGGCGCCCAGGCAGCAAGCCGAACTGGCTTACCATGCAGCAAAAGCGTTCACCAAAGCCGGTGCCTTAGCCCAGGCAAAAGAGGCCGAACAACTGATGCAGGCGGCGGCGTTAAGAGAACCCGGTGCCCGAGACATACTGGCTGTATGGCGGGAAGAAAATATGGATTCTCCGACCCTACAGGCAACACCCCATGAACTGTTAGACCAGGCCCTGAACCAATTAGAAGAGAGTAGTGCTTTGACAGACGGGCTGGCTCAGATTGCTCTAACGCTGGTTAAGGAGAAAAAGTTCCCACTGGCCAACCGGGCTATCCAACAATTGTTAGAGGCTATCAAGCAAGAGACCGACCCCAATACATTGGCGCGCATCATCGGTCTCACCGCAGAGGTAGCGGTTAGTGTGAGCAACCATGAACTCCTGCACTCACTAAAAGCTACCGCGAAGACCATTGATGACGAATGGTTGCAAGCCGAAGCCTTATGCTGGATCGCCGGGTGGCAGGCTGAGATGGGGAGATACAAAGATGCCCGACAAACCTACTTCGAGGTGATCAGCCATGACCACGAACTCTGGCAGCCGGTTAATCCGGTGGATATTGAGGCCGCTCTGAAAGCCGGGGACATGGACTGGGTAGTGGAGATAGCTTCGGATATAGGTTGGCCCACGGCGGAGACGGCTGCTATTTTTGCCGGTCTGGCCATAGCGCTGGAACGACCAGGTCCCCGTTGGCTTGAAGGCGCATTACATGCCATCGCCAATATTATGGAGGGCTACAATAGTGTTCGATCCAACTGTCATCGTATAATCGTCAGAAAGATGACCGGTGAGCCGGACCCATTAGAAGCTGCCCTCAAATACTGGTTGGGCGCCCTGGAGCATAGTAGCAAACGTGACAGCGGTGAAACCTGGGCCGTGATTTCCTCTGCCCTGCGGTTTTTTCATGAACAGTTTGGGCAGTCTTTTACCAGTTCCCTATGGTTGGAACTGGCACAAGCCTACCAACTCTTATCCTGACCCCCTTCCCCCTTTATTGGCCTTAAGCCAGATCGGATTTTTTGCCTGGCACCTTATTTGTTGCCAGTTTTCCGGAAATTCCGGACAACTGCTGCCTTGATGTCATTATTTTGGTCGGTTTCGAGTAAAACCGCACCGTGGACTGCAATTCTGTTGAAAAAGGGGGTTGAAAAGTGTTTGGGTTTTGGTGTAAACTATTTTTTAAGAGAGGAACATGGATAAAAGAATGGTTAAAAGGGCAGCGATTAAGAACATCATGTCTGTGGTGGGAATTTTGGTTTTGGGGATACTTATGCCGACGCCCCGTACCCTTTGCGGCGAAGACAGCGGCACCAAATATTTCAAGAACTACAGCTACAAGGAGTATGACCATCAGCCGCAAAATTGGGGCATTGCCCAGGACCCGGACGGCATTATCTATGTGGCCAACCACGGCGGCGTATTGATGTATGACGGTGTTGACTGGCGGTTGATCTATGTGCCCAACATGACAGTCAGGTCTTTGGCCATCGATGAGAAGGGCACCGTTTACGTCGGCGGCAATGGGGAGGTCGGCTTCTTAAAGCCGGACGATAGAGGGTTTTTACAATATATCTCCCTAAATGAACACCTGGAAGAGGATCAACGAAGTTTTTCCAACGTATGGCGCAGCCACGCCACCGAAGAGGGGATCTACTTCTGCCCGTCGGAATTGCTGCTGCGCTGGGACCCCAAAGCCAGACAAATGAAGGCCTGGAAACCCGATCATCGTTTTTTATACTCTTTTACTGTGGGGGGAAGGTTGTGGACACACCAGCAAAACATTGGGCTGATGCAGATGTCCGGCGATTCATTGAAAATCTTACCAGGGGGCGACATGTTTACCGGGCCGCAGGAAAGAATTTTTTTGATCTCCCCCTTTCATGGCGACAGCGACAGCCGGAGAATGCTCATCGGTACCCGGTTAACGGGATTTTACCGCTATGACGGGGAGAGGGTGATACCGTTCCCCACCGGGGTGGACGATTATCTAAAGGAGAATACCGCCTTTCACGGTATCCGGCTCTCCTCTGGCGACTTTGCCCTGGCCACTGCTCACGGGGGCCTGATCATCATGGATGCAGACGGCCGCTTAAAAGGCATCTATGATAAAAGCGCCGGTCTGCAGGACGACGAGATCAACTACATATTGGAGGACAACCAGGAAAACCTGTGGCTCTGCCTGGGTAAAGGAATAACAAAAATCGAGTATGCCTCTCCCCTCTCTATCCACGATGAGCGATCCAGCCTGCCGGGCATTGTCCTGTCGGTAGTCCGGCACCACGATCGTTTATATGTGGGCACCAGCAAAGGGTTATACTATCTCGAATCGCCGCGGCAATTCCGTCCCGTATCCGGCCTGCCGGTAAGCTGCTGGGGCCTGCTGTCGCTGGAAGACTCCCTCCTGGCCGCCACCACTGCCGGGGTGTTTTGGATCGAAAACAGGGACAATATTAAGGGAATGGTGATCAAGGATATATCTTATGTGCTGCTGCGCTCCAGGCACCATCCCGGTCACGTCTGGTGCGGCAGCCACTATGGATTGGTGATTTTATCCCGGGAAAACGGCCAATGGAGAGAAAAATACCGGCTCGACTCCATCGGCCAGCCGGTGCACTCTATCGCCGAAGACCAGAAAGGACGAATCTGGCTGGGGACTTTGACCGGCACCGTTTTCAGGGTCGATGTTCCCGGCAGTATGAACCGGCCCGATGTCAGCCGGTACGATGCCTCCCACGGGCTGCCAGAAGGAGAGGTCTATACAACTGCCGCAGCCGGGCATGTCGTGTTTGCCACGGAAAGAGGCATGTACCGGTTCGCCGAGGACAAGGAGAGGTTTGTGGCCGACCCCACCCTGGGCGATGGGTTTTGCGGCGGCCCTGACGGAAAGCCCGTGTTTCGCCTTACCCAGGATGAAGATAACCATATCTGGTTTCACTCCGCCTCCAGGAATTACCGGGCCATTCTCAATCCCAACGGCTCCTTCACCATCCAGGCCAGGCCCTTTCGCCGTCTCCCCCTCGTCCAGGTCAACACCATCTATGCGGACCCCGACGGTCGGACCATCTGGCTGGGCAGCATCGACGGCCTGATCCATTACGACAAGACATTTAAAAAAGATTACGATCTTCACATCAGCGCCCTTATCCGGGAAGTGGCGATCAACGAGACCACCGCCATCTTCGGCGGTCATGGAACCGGCACCGGTGCCGACGCCAAAGGTTTTAGCCCGGTTATCGATTATAAAGACAGGAATCTCCGCTTCCGCTGGGCGGCTCCCTTTTTCGAGAACGAGTCGGCTACCCAATATCGCTATTTCCTGGAAGGGTATGACCGGAACTGGTGCGAATGGAAAGCGGCTACCCAGAAGGATTATACCAACCTGGATAACGGCCGCTACCGGTTCCGGGTACAGGCACAAAATGTCTACCAGACCCCCAGCCAAAAAGCCGTTTTCCCCTTTAAAGTTTTACCCCCCTGGTATAAGACCTGGTGGGCCTTCTCGCTCTACGCCGCCGGACTCTTCCTGTTGATGTTCCTGGTGGTGAAATGGCGCTCCAGCCGCCTGACACACGAAAAACAGAGGCTTGAGGGGATCGTTAAAGAGAGAACCAGGGAGATCAATGAGAAAAACCAACAACTGGAAGACCAGTCCCGGAAGCTCACCGAGATGGACAGGGTAAAGTCCCGCTTTTTTGCCAACATCTCCCACGAATTCCGCACCCCCTTGACCCTGATCATGAGTCCCCTGGAAGAGATGCTGATCGGCAGCCGGGACCAACAGCAAAAAAAGAGGCTGAACCTCATGCTCCACAATTCCCAGCGCCTGCTCATCCTGATCAATCAACTGCTGGACCTGTCGCGCTTTGACAGCGGCAAGATGAGACTGCAAGCCAGCCTCCAAAATATCGTCCCCTTCTTAAAAGGCATCCTGGCTGCATTCCACCTGCTGGCCCGGCAGCACAAACTGGATCTGGAATTTCACAGCCAGCATGAAGAGATCGCCTTCTACTATGATTCTCAAAAGATGGAAGACGTGATGACCAACCTGCTCATAAACGCCGTAAAATTTACGCCCCCCGGCGGAAAGATAACGGTCTCCCTCTCCCTGAACCAACAGGAGCCCCCGGGTTTTATCAATATATCGGTGCAGGACACCGGCACCGGTATTGCCGGCGAGCAGTTGGCCCATATTTTCGACCGCTTCTACCAGGCAGACGATCCCAGGGAAAAGGGACGGCAGGGCACCGGCATCGGGCTGGCCTTAACCAGGGAGATCGTGCTGCTGCATCACGGCAAGATCGATGTCCACAGCCAGGTCGGCAAGGGCAGCGAATTTGTGATCCAACTGCCCCTGGGGAAGAGCCATCTCAAACCGGAAGACATCGCGGCTCCGGCCAAAGCCGCCGCTGCTGCCCCCAAATCCAGGGAAATCGAAGCCCTATATGCGCCACCGCAGGAGGAAGCCCACCCGGAGGCGGAGATAGAAGATCCGGGAAAGCCCGTCATCCTGGTGGTGGAAGACCATGACGATATGCGGGTCCATCTGCGGGACTCATTAGCACCCCACTATACCGTGGCCCAGGCCAAAAACGGCAAAGAGGGGATCGAAAAGGCCAGGGAGATCATCCCCGATTTGATCGTCAGCGACATCATGATGCCCGAAGTCGACGGTTACGAATTGTGCCAGGCATTAAAAACAGACATCCAGACCAGCCATATCCCCATCATCCTGTTAACCGCCAAAGCTTCGCAAGAGTGCATCATCGAAGGCCTGGAGACCGGTGCCGACGACTACATCACCAAGCCCTTCAACACCCGTATGCTGCTGGGCCGCATCAAAAACCTCATCGAACTGCGCCGCCAATTACAATTAAAGATCCAGCGCCAGAAAATGCTCCTGCCCGCCGAAATCATTGTCTCCTCCATAGACGACGAATTCCTGCAAAAATTCCAGCACATCATAGAAGAGAACCTGGACGACCCGGAATTCACCATCGACATATTGTGCGACAGGCTCGACATGGGCCGCTCCACCCTGTTTAAGAAGATCAGGGCCCTCACCGGCGAGACCCCCAACCAGTTCATCCTCTCCTACCGCCTGGAGCGAGGCGCCCAACTCTTGAAAGACAAATCCCGCAGCGTGACAGACGTGGCCTTTGACGTGGGCTTCTCCTCCCCCGCCTACTTCGCCACCTGCTTCAAGGAGAAATTCCACCAATCCCCCTCCGCCTACCAGGCCGCCGAAAGCAGCCCCAGGCCACCCCCCAGTCCCCAGGCGTAAGCACACACCACTCCATATTATATTTCGGCTTCCTCCTACCGGAACCCCCCAAACAAAAAAAATATAGACTATTTTAAACGCTTCCTGGACTATTTTGATTGCCCCCCACCCCAATCCAAAATATAATCCCCCCAGATCGTCCGGCACAAAGAAACGGAAATGCCAGATGATCGGATGCCTTGATTTTGGGGCATTGGCTGTTTAAACGACTAAAATAGTACAGGAGGAG
>CBFDCR010000029.1:0-59068 GCA_965603365.1 uncultured bacterium | reverse complement strand
TTGTCCACGCCCAAAGTTGCAAATAATGCAACATTTTCCCAACCAAAGTTATCTCACCTCCGTGCAGGTACAACCCGGAGTGTCAGCGGTGACGTTTAGAGCGTCACCGGTGACGTCGCGAGCGTCAAAGTTGACTTGCAAAACGTCAGCGGTGACGTGCGAAGTGTCAGGGCTGACGTCCCGTGTCAAGGTTGACGTTTCGAGTGTCAGCGGTGACGTGCGGAGTTATAAGGCTGACGTACAAAGTGATACAGGTTATAAGAAAAAATCATAAAGTTGACGTGCAAAGCGTCAGTGGTGACGTCAGGAGTATCAAGGGTGACGTCCAGAGTCACAGAGTTACTGCAAAAGTGAGGGGTGAATATGAATTATTCGGAGGCGGTCCCGTCTGTCTCTTTTCTTTTTCGGGATTTGCAGTACCTGGAGAGTTCTTGGACGGGGGGCGGATTTCTATATTACCCCGTATTTTTCATATGCCCCTTTTTACTCCCCTACTTCGTCTGCAAAAGAAAGTGTTTCTATTTCATCTACTTGATGCAATTGCTTATCCGCAGTGATAAGTATACATTCATTCAACCCGGGAAGGCAAGAAACTCTATCTTAGATATGATGGAGATTCCCACCCATTCTGCTTCTTCTACACATTCAACCAGTGCCGTGTTGCCTTCAAGAAGTGAAACAATGGCATTCGTGTCCAGTAAAAATCTTTTACCATTCATCTCGAAGAGTCCGTTGCTGGGCCACAGCGTTACCGCTCCATTTCAGCTTCCCGGCCAGATCGGAAAACCGGTATTTTTTTGTGGTCTTTTGAGTATCTTCTATATTCTCTACTTCCTCTAAAAATGTGACAATAACCGGAATCTCTCTATCTCCAGGCACCTGCTCTTTGAGCTTAATTTCACCCTTCTGATAAATACCTCTTACCGATAACATTTTTTCTCCTCCCCACTATATTAATCGGAACGCCACCATTTGTCAATAATAAACAAAAAAGAAGCCTGAGGAGGACGCGCAGATCTCTAGACTGTCCCCTATTTTTCCCCTATTTTTCTGAAACCGGTCAGTGGTTGAATTTGAAAGCTGAATTGTTCAGGTCGTGAGCTCAATTATTGAGGTCACGAAGTCAAATGTTGAGGTCACGAGCTCAATCTTTGATATTTGAATATGAATCGATCAGGTTTCAATATGAATGGTTGAGGTTGTAGGGGACGCAGATCTGCGTCCCTTGTGTCTGGGTGAGGGGAAATTGGGGAGAGGAGAAATTTTTCGCCGGTTATTGGTTATTGTTTATTGTGAATTGGGGGGGAGAATTTCGATCTTTAACTCATCTACCGCTACCTTTTTTAATCCCAGGTAGGAGCGGAGGTGAAAATAGAAGAGGAGGGCGGGGACGTAGAAGAAAACATTGGGACCCGGCAAGATGGCCAGGATTGGCGTGAAAGGCAGAATCAGCGCCTCTATAATGACCAGGATCAACCGCTTGGCCTTCTCCTTTTGCAGCCAGATCTTCAAAATATGCCTGAGCCTCTCCTGGCTCGTCCGTTTATGGGTCTTGAATACGATCCGGTAATTTTTCAGTTGGGATAAAATTTTTTGCCTGGAGAGGTAATTCAGAACCCGGGGAAAACGCCCCTTTAAAATATCGATCCCCTTCTGTACCCAATTTACCGGTGAACTCAGTTCCGGGAACTCCACCAGATCCAGTTGGAATCTCAACGGGGACTTAACTTCAAAGGTAATTGTTTCCATGCCGGAAAAAATGCGCTCAAGTTACAATAAACAGCCTGGCAGTTGCCGAGGCAAGGACGTTATTTTGTCGATCCCGCAGCCGCCCCTCGGTAAAAATGAGTTTCCGTTTGACCTCCTTTACCCTGCCGGTCAGCTTAAAGATCTCGCCGGTATTGGCCGGTTGCTTAAATTTCACGTTGATCTCGGCGGTGACACACTTAAACCCTTTTAATACCGCCGCCTTGATCATGACCTCATCCAGTACGGTGGAGATCAGGCCGCCGTGCACCACCTGGCCCCAACCCTGGAACTCTCGGGGAAAGTTCACCTCCGACTCCACCAGATCTTGCTGTTTATTCTCCTTAAAACTCAGGTGAAGCCCCCTGTCGTTTTTAGGCCCGCACACAAAACAGCCGCCGTCGTCATTGAATTTCGTCATGTCTCTTTATAACCCATTTCAAAAAAAAAGTAAACCGCCGTTGATTTGATTTTTTTTCAGGATGGTATATGATAAAGATATGACACGGCGAATCAAAACGTCACATACCCTGGCGGTCACCCTTTTTCTGGTGGGACTATACCTCTTCCCCTCCACCGTCATGTCCTGCACGCTGGTGATGGTGGGGAAGCGGGCCAGCGTTGATGGCTCGGTGCTGCTGGCCCACAACAACGACCTGCCGGAAAGGGTCGCCTCCCTGATTCAGATCGTTCCCGGCATGGCCCAACCGGCGGCCGGGGCGGCACGAACCTACCGCATGCTCATCATGAACTGCCATTACGGCTTCAGCGAAGGGGATGCGGTGGCGATTAACGAACACGGCGTGGCCATAGGCGGCGGTCAATCCTATAAGGACGACCGCAGCGACCTGGCGCGGCAGCGGGACCCCCTGGTGAAGCAAGGGGTATCCGGTCATATTCGTTATATCGCCCTGCAGCGTTCTAAAACCGCCCGACAGTGCGTGAAAATAATGGGCCAGATGTATTCCACCCACGGCATCGCCTACCCCAGCGGCGTGGGGGTGGCGGACGGCGATGAAGTCTGGTACATCGAGGCCGGCGGAGGCCGCTGCTGGGCGGCAGTCCGGGTTCCCAAGGACAGTTACTTAGCGGCGGCCAACGGCTACCGGATCGGCATCATCGACTTCGACGATAAAGAAAACTATATAACCCCCCCCTACCTGAAAGAGTATATTGTCAAAGCAGGGCTGTGGAAACCCCGAAAGGGGCCTTTCCACTTTGCCCGTACCTTCGGCGGCAAGGCCAGACCCGACAACCCGTATTACAATTCCCGCCGGGTGTGGCGGATTCAGAGCCTGCTCACCCCCTCCCTTAAACAGAATCCCAGATCTCGAGAACATCCCCTATTTCTCAAACCGGACCGGAAAATCTCCCTGGAAATGTTAACATCCATCCTGCGGGATCATTACCAGGGTACTGAATTCGATACAGCTAAAGGATCGTCAGAGCGGGCCATCGGCATCTTCAATACCGTTCACACCGACGTGATCCAACTGCGAAGCTGGCTGCCGGTGGAGGTCGGTGCGGTCATGTGGGCGAGCACCGGTCCGGCCTTAACCACCCCCTATGTCCCCTATTACTTCGGCATCCAACAGATCCCCGCACCCCTCCGGACCGCCGGGCCCCATTTTGACGCCGCTTCCGCTTATTGGAATTTCAGGAATTTAACGGATATAGTGGAAGCCGATTTTTCCCCGACGATATCTAAAGTCCTGCCCATCTGGCAGCAATTTGAAGCGAAACTGTTCGCCCTGCAGCCGGTAATCGAAAAGACCGCCCTGAAATTATATCATAAGGACAAAACCTTAACCCTCGATTTCCTTACCCTCTACTGCGGCGGTCTAGCCCTCCAAGCCCTCAACCAAACCGGAGAATTGATCCGTAGATTTTTAAAAAATCAATGATAGAATGGCTTATAAAATGCTTTCGGGGACGAAGACGACGTCGCCGGGGAGAATCTCGAAATCCGGTTGTTTGCCCCGGATAATCTTCTTGACATTCACCTTGATCTTGGTCTCCTTGCCCTTAACGATGCGGGTCACCAGCACCCCACCCCTGCGGGCCCGTTCGGCAAAACCGCCGGCCTGGGCAATCACCTTGAGGATGGTGACCTGCCTGCCGGTCTTGACCTTGATATTGCCGGGATTCTTGACCTGGCCGAAAACGTACACATCGATGGTGCGTTCTTCCGGCACATTCACGATATCTCCGGCCTGCAAGGGGATGTTTAGCTTAGCCTCCCCCTTCATCATCAGCTCATTCAGATCAATGGTCAACGAGGCACTCTTGCCATCCTTATACTGCCGGATCACGATAATCCGATCGGCCACCGCACCGGTAAGGCCCCCGGCTAAGGAAATGAGCTGCAGCAGCGTCTGCTTGCCGATGAGTTCATAACTGCCGGGCTTTTGTACGGCCCCGATCACCGATACCCGCTGGCTCTGGTACTCCTTGATAAAAATCGTCACCTGGGCATTTTTCAAATAACTCTTTTCCAGCAGGGCAGCCAACTCTTCTTCCGCCTGGGCACGGCTCAACCCGGCCACATTGACGACTCCCACCAACGGTAGGACGATAGCGCCATCCGCCGAGACCCTTACGGTTATATTTAATTCCGGAACCTCAAACACATTGATGGTCAGCAGATCTTTAGGTCCAATTGTATAAGCATAATCTTTGTTCTCCTGGTTCTCCAGTCCAAAGGAAAATATCGATGCCGCCAATACATAAAAGACGATGAGTGTCCTTTTAAAACTCATGGGTAATGTAACCTCCAATAAAATCGTAACTGCGGATAAATTCAAATCGATCCGAATCAGCCCGATATCTCGAATATTCCAGGCCGATACCTACATCTTTAAAAATCCTTAGCCCCACGAAAAATCTGGATCTCCTGAAATGATCCCGCCGCTTCTCAAGGCTGTCTTTCAGGGTTTTAAATGCCAATATCCCATACGAATAATGGTAACCCAGCTTCAAATTCCGGCTCAGATAATAGTCAAATCCCGCCTCTATGGACTGCTCTTGATAATATTGGTCCGGCTGGTAAAAGGAAAAGAAGTTATCCAGCAAGTAATTAAGATGAAGTCGGAGCCTTCGAAAAACTGTCAGCGAAACCCTGCCCGAGCCAAAAGGGGCAGAATAATTTTCAAATAGAGGATTGCCGGGTCGGTAAAATTTATATCCCAGGCGTATAGTCCCGGTAACACGGCCTATTTCCGGAAAACCAAGGCCCACCAGAACCAGGCTTCCGTCTCCATCTCTATCGGCTAAATTGGCAAATCGATAGTCGAAGTACTCGTAATTCAGGAAGAGGCGGGTATTGGAAAAGATAATTTTATTTAGATTGACGCCCGCCTGCCTCTCCTGGCGGTTCAAAACGTCCCCCAAATTATAATCCGCCAGATACCGTTCATCCTTAAAATCAATCTCCTTCCAGCCCACGTAAACATTCATAAAAAAATTGTCGTGCCGTCCGATATCAAGAGAGATGGTATCGCTACGGCTTCGGGTACGTACCCTGGCGCCGAATTCGCTGGTGGGTCGAGAGCTGATATAGTTGATCTCCATCTTATAGTTCAGATTCAAACGCCCGAGATAGGTGTAGAGGTAAAATTGGAACCGGTTGTTAAAGGCCCGTTCAGCCTCATTTTTAAGGTAAAACGAATAGTAAGGGTGCTCGTTAACCAGCAATATGAACCGCTTTGCCAGAATTTTGGCTAAGCTGATATCCAGCCCCAGATCCGCAGTCCAGTCGGGTTCGGCGATGTTTTCATAGGCATAGATATTACTGGTATAGCCGAGATTCTCGACGGTCAATAAGGGGGTGATATAAAAAGAGGCGATCCGAAAGCGGGATGTGTTGATGATTTTTTCTTTCACCTTGAAAAAGTCGTCCGCCCCCAGGAAATTCCCTACCGTCACCAACAGTATTAAAAAAACTAATTTCTTCATCAGATTTACGAAAAAGTTCAACCAATCGAATCAATCGACCCAGTTGAACGAATTAAACCAGTTAAACCAGTCAAACAGCCTATCTCTGGGTGGGACTGACCTCTTCCTCTTCCTTTTTCTTGGTAAGCTTCAATATTACCGCCGTACCGGAAGCCACCATGGCTATACCGCAAGGCCAGATCCAGCCCAGGAGATATTTGGGCACCAGATAAAAAGAGCGTATACTGGTCCTGCCGGCACCGATGGTGATGACACTCAAGGGGTAAAACATCCGGCCGGATTTAATCTTCACGGCTGCCTTGTACATTCCCACCGGCAAATTGTAAATACGATAATCCCCGGCATCACCGGTGGGTTCGGACTTATATCGCTTTTTATCCGCATCCCGGTCGGCATTTTGCAGGATCACTACAGAATCCTTTACAGGCTTCTTGCCGTCTTTCTTATAGACAAATCCCATAACATTGCCGGCCTGTTCCTGGGAAAACAGAGGCAAAGAAAAGACCGTATATAAAAAGGCTGCCAATGTCACTAACACCAGCGATTTTCTCTTAATTAATTTAGACATCGTCATTCCCTCCCTCTTTTCATCTCCTCACAAAAGCAAGACCAGGCCGAAAAGCAGTATAAAGCCGACGCAGGGTTCATAATAACCGGCAAAGATCTTTTTGGGCCTAATATAGAAAGAACGTTCAATGGTCTGACCGGCGACAATGTTGACGACAGTCAGACTCTTGCGCGACTTCTTTCCGGAAGGCCGAATCAACCTCACCTTGTACACCCCCTCCGGGATGTCCGGCAGCACATACTCACCCATGTCATCCGTAGGCTCGGATTCATATTCCCGTTTACGCTGTTCCTGCTTATCCTTATCCTTCTCCACCCTCTCCAGGACTACTTTACAATCCTTAAATGGTTCCTGGCCATTTTTCTTGTACACCACACCTTTCATGCTTCCCACCGGCTCTTCGGCCGCGGCCGAATAGGGAATCACAAAAATAATTATAAGACCTAAAACTAGTGAAACAAACCTCATCGCTTCCTCCATAAACTAACTCCGATTTTCTATTTTATGAATAAAAAGCTTAACCTCTTTGTAGCCTTCCTGGATGTCGTTAACCAGCAAAAACTGCTTCAGGGCCTTCTTGCGGCTGCCCATTTTATAGTAGAGCCTGCCCAGTTGATAATGAGTCTCGATGTGATCCGGTTCTTTACTTTTAACAAAAGGAGACTTTTCAATCAACTTGACGGCGGATTTTGTCTTCTGTATACCATCCAGGTAGCCGGCGGCCAACAGGAAAAACTCCTGGTTCAAATTCCCGGAATAACTCAGACAGTCATCAATGATCTCTTCGATGACCCGACTATCCTGCCCATTTTTCCCCAAAACACTCTTGAGAATATCGGCACAGAAAAACCGGTCCCCCGGGAATAACCCGATCGCCTCCCGCAATTTCCCCTTATCGAAATGGGCAGAAATTTGCGAAACGATACTCTCCCGCTCCTTGACGATCTTGTCTACAATGGGATTGAGTTTCTTTTTGTCTTCCCCATTACCGCTTTTCTGGTAAAATGCCAGGGCCTGGCCGTAGTTTTTTTCAAAATAAAAGCCAAGCACCAGGTAATATCCCACCGCATCGCGAAACTCCGCACCGATGGTATCATATATATTTCGCAGCGAGTTTATGCTCTCGAGGTATTCTCTTTGCTTGAAATGCAAAATCCCAACAAGATAATAGACTCTGGGATCATTTTTGTCGATCCTCCTGAGTTTCTTAATGCCCTGTCTTGCCTCCGAAAACCGATTATTTTCCAGGTGCTGCCGGGTACTCTGGAATAATATTTCAAAACTCTTGATGAGCCGGTAATCCTTTTTGTCTTTGCCGTCCTGGGAATCCCCTAAGAGAGTGGCCATCATGACTTTAACATCCGTCTCCACAGAGGCCGGGGGCGGCAAGGATTTTATATCCTTGATGCTCAAATGTCTTTCAAATTTTTTTATGATCTCACGGGCTTCTTCGAACTTTCCCAGCTTATAAAGGGAGAGGGCATAGAAGAAATAGAGCTCCTTTAACGTTTCATGTTCCTCCATGAGCCCAAATTCGGCAATCCTGAAACTCCTCAGCGCCTCAT
This sequence comes from uncultured bacterium, assembly GCA_965603365.1. GTDB lineage: Bacteria > Acidobacteriota > Aminicenantia > UBA2199 > UBA2199 > JAHELQ01. Next base: position 51,235 of record CBFDCR010000029.1, on the reverse strand, counting down.
CATACTTCTCCTCGAAATAAAGTCTCTGGCCCTCTTCCAATGCTTTATGATAAAAAACATCTACCCCGGCGAATAAACAAATACCTGACAGTAACGCAACGACACCTACAACAATCAACAAAAAACGCCTGTTCACCATATGAAATCTACCATTGTGAAGATTATAGCATAACAAATTTAAAAAATCCAAGACTTTTTTATAAATAAATTTATAAACTGAATTTATATTAATTGTTCATATAAATCTTATCTCAACCTGACGAGTCAAAAATTCTCGACCCTCTGCCACAGGAATAATCACGAGTTCTTCGAGTTTTTCCACATACTCTTCAAAAACGATTTTCCCATCGATAAAAACTTGAAGCAGCGTTTTCCCCTTCGATAGCCTATCGAGGTCATCGCCGATACGGATTTTAATCTCCCTCTCGGCCATCAGGTATACCACCCTATTTTGTTGATGGGAATCGAGGTCAATCACTCGACTCTCCTCAATATGCCGGACCATTTCCCGATTTTGCTCTAAAAAATTTTTATCCACCCCTAAGATCCGCTGGACCCGCATAGACCGCCAGAACACAGCCGGCTTATCTGGAGATTGATCAATGATTTTTATCAAGGCTTGCTCGGCCAACGACAGCAGTTTAGAAGACTCAAGGGAATCTACCAGCAGCAGCAAAATATCGACATACTCATCTTGATATTCACTTTTGGTAAAGGTGATGGAGTGCTGCAGCGCCTCTATTTCATCAATAACTTTGCTAAAGTTCCCCATCTTGAATTCCAGGAGGTATTTTAAATAGAGGTCACGAAAATCATTTTGATCAAAAAATCCGTTATCCTCCAACATCGAGTTTAATTCATCCAGTTGTTTAAAATCATCGGTTCCACCAATATATTCCCGGATTTCGTTCCTGATCTTTGCTTTCTCTCCGGTAGTCAAGCTCTTGCCATATTCGGCAAATAGAGCGATGATTTTTTTCTGGAGTAGACTATTCTTGACCTCAATATATTCCATCTCTAAAAATTTCTCCTTTCCCAGCAATCGGCCGTAGAACTTAATCTGAGCCAAACGATCCAACAACTCGACGACCCTATCCAGCCCGGTTTCTCCCCTAAAAGCCAGAGAATTGGTATAATTTTTCACCTGCTGGAACGTATAATCTTCATAGTCGGCCAATAAAGACCACCTGAGCTTTAAGGGCACACCCAGCCTGGCAAAGAGCTCCGCCGTGTCATCTTGAAAATCCGGTTTTATCTGGATGATTTTTTGCATAAAATCTTCATCCTTCGCATACAGCCACCACTTCTCAACAATATCGGCAAAATCGCCCCAGTTCAGCTTTTGGGCCGTTTTGATCAAAAGATCCCGGGTTAACCGTTTATCTTCTTCTGACAGCAGGGGCCAGAGGGTGATGAATACCTTAACCGTGTCCAATACAATAGTTTTATCCCGGTCATTTAATAAAACGGCCTTTTTAAATGCGGTCACCGCCTCGGCAAAAAATTCACTCTGGGGATAATTGTAAAATAAATATGCTCTCCCCAGATTATAGTGGGAAAGAAAATAAAATGGATTATTCTCGATCGATCTCTTAAACCAACGGCTGCTTTCCAGAATGAGGGCATTATCCTTAGCCTGGTACCCCCTTTCCAGAAGCGCATATGCAAGTTCATAGGAGGAGATATAATCAAGAGGGAAGAGAAAATGGCTCACCCTGAAAAATTTCAACTGTTCTTTGTCTTCACTGGATTCACCGACTTTCCAGAAGAGATGAGAAAGGAATTGGGCATGAAAAAAAATTATCGCCAACAAAATTAAAATCTTCAAAAACCTGTTATTGATCATGGGACACCGTTCTTCTCCGGTAATTTACCATCTGAATTCCCAGGGCAGCGATAACCGTCAACAAAAATCCATTGGCGGGAATTCTCAGAGCAAAATCAAAGAAAGAATGAAGAACCGCAGCCGTACCGCTGACCAGAACCGCCAGGACAACGGCTTTTACTTCCCGGTTGTGCCGAAGCCACCACATCCTTAAAAGATAAAACAGGAGCAGCCCCAGGATAAAGAAAAAAAGTGCAGCCCCTACTATTCCCCCCTCCGCTAAATATTCCAGGTATTCATTATGAGTATGGGTCAGCCAACCCCCGTTACCGGTATCGTATAGAAAATAGATATAGCGAAAGGTGGCAAAACCGGTTCCAAAAATCGGAAAATCGGAAAAGAGTTCTAAAACATTGCCTTTAGGAAAAAAGCCCAGACTCTGACCGGTATTGGGATCGATGAAAGAAGCCCTTCCGTATTGTAGGCCCATCAACACCACCAGCAGTGCGGCCAGCAAAAATATTCCCTTCAATTTACGTTTTAAAGTAAATCTAATCTTTAAATAAATTACCCCATCCACAAACAGGAAAAAAATGACAGCCAGGGCCACCAGGCCGGTACGGGACCCGCTCAACAGGATACCACCGCCGATCAACAACAGGGCCGTCAGGGTGAGCAGTAATGTCTTCTTCGACAACATCGGGCCCTGCCTGACTTCCTCCATCGACGCGCCGGGAACGAGAAATCGGGAGCGTACCAGGAGCATTCCCACAGCCAGGGGTAATACCAGTTCAAGATAAAAAGAAAAGTGTCCGGGATTGGCAATCGTCCCCACCAGAGCGGTTTTCCCATAGGAAAGTTTCTGCTTCAAAAAGAATATAAAAAAATTAGTGTCGCCTTGCAGCAACTTAATCAAGCCGATCAACACCTGGAAGCAGGCAGCCGCAACCATGGTATTAAAAACGGAGTAGATCTCCCACTTATTCAAGTCCAGGGTCAACAACCGGAAAAAGAGAAACGCCAAAACAAACAGCCGCAGCACAAACCCCAGGGTTTCAAATGGAAGCACCGAGATGGGATGAAAGGCAACTGGCACATCTTTTAGCTGGTCCAAAATCGAGAGGGTGTTGGGAGAAATCAGTCTTAATAAAAACCTTGGCAAAGGGACCAACTGAAAAACGGCAAAAGCAAAAAAAAGGGCAATAAATAATTTAAACCACATCTCGTACAAAAAAGTGATCTGGCTGCGTTTTTGGCCTAGCGTTAGGGCGGAAAAAATTAAAATCAGCAAATAAAAAATGGAACTCCACATTCTACCGACACAGCCGAACGGTAAAGGGGAGAGTAGAATCAACACTTTTAACCAGAACAGATACCGTTTCTTACTCATCTGAACTTGCCTTTAATAAAATCAAAAAACTTAATTGTCCGGCGGGGATTTCGCGGGGAACCGATATCTGGAATCCCCCTATTGTCAATAATGGCCCGGGGAATCTCCTGGATCAATAATTCCGGTTCCTCCACACCTGCATCTCTTAACAGATCGGGTACAAAGGAGAGCCGGGGGACTCGAAACTTAGGGGAATGGGCATCCGAGGCAATGACATGCACCAGATTATAATGAAGTAATTGAAAGGCGGTGGCCTGTACCACCTCACCGAAGTCCCCTTTTAAACTGCCGGCATTGATCTGGGCCAGAACTCCCAGTTTAACCATCTCATACAATATCTCTGGCTTCCTTTGAATCAACTGATTCCGTTCAGCATGGGCAATGATCGGAATCCACCCTTCCATCAAAACACGATAAATAAACTCTTTGATACCGGGGAAAATAAAATCAAAGGGAAATTCCAGGAGGAAGTAATCACTGGCATTCAGGGTGAGAAGGCACTGGTACTCTTTAAAATATTGGAGCAAATTGGTGGTAAAGAAAACCTCAGCTCCGGGCAATACTCGAATCTTTAAATTTGACTGACCAACCTCTTTGAGAAATATCTCCACCTTCCTAAATATCAACTCAGGATCCTTTTCCAGATCGTGGGAGCTGAAAACATGCGGTGTCGCGACAATAGTCTCAATGCCATCCGACTCGGCCATTCTCAACATTTTAATGGCTTCGGTCATGGAGGCGGCTCCGTCATCCACCGCCGGAACGACGTGACTGTGCAAATCAATCATGTTTTCATGCCTTATGCATTTATGCCTTCATGCATCTGTGAATTCTTGTATTCTAGTGCCTGTATCCAGGGCCCACAATCTCCGAACCCTTTACGCGACCTTTCAATTTTTTTCTCCCCTCTTTATTATCAGCCTTCTTCCCCGCCTTATCTTTTTCATATCTATAATAATATTTATAGTTACGGTAAGAATAGTATTGATAGCCCTGGCTCTTCTTCATATTTATTTTATTCAAAACCGTCCCCAGAATACGAATCTGGTATTTATCCAATTCGGCTTTGGCTTTTTCAATAAATCGCTTGTGGGTCTTACCGCCCCATATGACCAGCATAGTGCCTTCGGAATGCCTGCCCACGATGACCGGATCGACGATGCCGATAAGGGGGGGAGAATCGATGAAAATCACATCAAAATGTTCCTTCATCTTTTTTAATAAACCCGTCATCCTTTCGGATTCCAGGAGCTCAGCCGGATTGGGCGGTATGGGGCCGGAAGGTATCACGTAAAGGTTATCCACTTCTGTTTTAAAAAATATATCTTCAAAATCGTCCTTTCCCACCAGGTAAGAAGAGAGGCCACTGGTATTTTTTACCTTAAATATAGAATGAATCGAGGGCTTCCGCAAATCTCCATCTATAATCAGCACCTTTTTGCCCAGTTTGGTAAACGACACCGCCAGGTTCACTACCGTGGATGTTTTCCCCTCTTTTGGTAGAGAACTGGATACGGTAATAATTTTAGGAGGGCTTGCCGGTGTGGAAAGGAGTATCGAGGTACGAATGCTCCGGTACCCCTCGGCAATAGAGGACTCGGGGGCAATGTAATTGGCCAATTCTATCTTCTTTATTTCCTTCCCGTTACTTTTCGATTTTCTATCGGAATAGCCATAGCCGTAACCGTAATAACGATTATTACCCTGTGTACCCAATGCCGGGATAAACCCCAGGGAGGGAATTCGTAAGAATTTTTCCACCTCTTCCGGGGTTCTAACCGTCTTATCCAGCCATTCCAGGAGAAATACCAATCCACCGCCGCAGAATAATCCCAAAAACAGCGAAAGCAAAAAAACCTTCTTTTTATTGGAACCAATCGGCGCACCGGGAACCTCTGCCGGGTCGATGACTTTGATATTGCTGGTCTGTAGCCCCTCAAGCCGCGACGTTAACAAGGATTCCTTTTGTTTTTTCACCAGGTGGTCCAGCAGGTTGCGCAGGTTTGTCACTTCGATCTGCAGACTATTGTAATAGATGGCATCGGTCTTGGTACTAATCACCTCACCTTTCTGCCGATTCAGCAGTTCCGACAGGGACCCCTCTTTTTTTAAGGCCGACTGGTAATTGGCTTCAGCTTCTTTCAGCGCCTTCCTGCCGATATCCAGGGTCTCCTGCCTGATACGCTCCCTGAGGATCTGCATCTCCGCCTTCAGACGCTGCATTTCGGGATAGGACTCCCTGAAGACCTGCGACTTTTTCTCGTATTCATTTTCCAGGGCAGAATATTTCTGCTTGAAGCTCTGAATCAAATTATTATTGCGAACTTCCGGGTAATTTTCAAAATTTTTCTCCTTCAGCTCCCGGTAAACGGCTTCCATGTTAATACGCTGGATCTGGGCCTCGGTATAGGCCTTGTTAAGATCTCCAAATTTTTCCACCACGGTGGAGTCGCGGTTGGACAGGTAGAACAACTCCTTCCTCTTTCCATAATCCTGAAGTTCCCGTTCCTTCTGGGAGAGGGTTTTCCGCAATTCATTAATTTGCTTGAACAGAAACTCGGAGGCCAATTTGGTGGATTCGGTCTTCAAGTCGAGATTAAAACGGATAAAATTTTTAAACAGGGTATTCACCGCTAAGGTGGCAAATTCCGGGTTGGGAGATGTATAAGAGACCTCCACCAGGCGGGTATCTTCAATAGGGATTACCGTCAAACCGGTGATATAGTTTTTGGCCGCCGACGACGGATCTTCGTCCTGATCCATATTCTTCTGCATCAACTGCAGCTCCTCCGCCACCTCACGAGCCAGTCGACGACTGGTCAGGATCCTGACCTGGGTATTCAAATACTCATTGCGCCAGCCCTCGCTGAAGGAAAAGGCGGTGTTGAACATCTGAAGATTCCGGTTTTCCCTCTCGATCAATAAGGTCCCGGAGGCCCGATAAAGAGGGATTTTTTGATATTCCCGGAACATGGCCACCGCCACAAAGATGAGGATCACCAACACAATCAGGTGCCACCTCCTTTTGATTATATTCCAGTATTCTTCTAAAGTTTTTTCCTCCTGAAACAAACCATCATTTATATCTACAACTTCATTCATATTGATCTCCATTTAATTCTTCATTGCCTGAGTGTTTGGTTATTATATCACAAATTGGACAAACTTAAATAATTTTTATCTCCACCAGAACCTTATGAAACGCCTTTTTTCCCTTTACTTCAACGTTAATTTTATAACCTTCTATTCGGCTTAAATAATACTCACCAACAATCCGATTGTCGATAAAAACCTGCAAAAGATGTTTATCCCTCAACTTATCCATTAATTGTTCAGAGAGACGGATTTGAAAAACGTGGCTGTCTATAAGATACACTGTTGTGCTCAACCGTGTCGATAATAAATCGATCCAGTGGCTGTCCCTGATCCGTTCATACATATCCCCTTTCTGCACCCGCTTCCTGCCAATCGCCGTCTCTGCCTTCATGATTCGCCAGTATACATCCACAGGCTGGGCCGCTAATTTTTCTGCCTCTTCCAGAACTTTGAGGGCCCCCTCATACCGGTCTGCCTCCATATAGGCATCGACCAGCAGCAGCAAAATATCAACGTAATCCTCCATTTGATCTTTTCTAATGAAAGAAAAAGAATGACGCAAATCTTCGGCCTCCTCGATCACTTGATTATAATTTTCCATCTGGAAATAGAGTAAAAGACGGAGTTCCCGAGCCCATAATTCCCGGGCACCGAAGATCTTTCCGCTTTCCAGTATTTGATGTAAAATCTCCAGGTCGTCCTTATAGGGAAGATCACGAATATAGTTCAGTATCAAATGTTTAAGTTCATCCCTTGCCTGGCTACCTGTTTGCCATACCTCCCGGCTTAGAAGGAATTCCAGTACCTCAACATACAGCCGCCGCTTCAAAGTCAGATAAGCGGCTTCGTCAAATGCCCCGTTTCCGACGTTTTTGTAATAACCTTTAATTCCTCTGTCCAGACGCCGCAGTAGGGACTTCACATTCTTCTCCACATCCACGCGCAGATCATGGATATTGCGATACCGCTCCAGGGCATAACCGAGCCAGTATACCTCAAACCTGGCCAGAAAAATCTGGCGGTAATCCGGAAACATTTCTATTTTAGCCAATTCTTCGGCCGCCTCTTTAAAATACTGAGGGACATCTTTTAAGCTGAATTCAAGTAATTCGATATCCCTGACATAAAGACTCCACACCTCCAGTAAGGATTTTACATCAGGGGGCTTAATCACCGCAGTTGTCTTTTTAAAGAGAGCCCTGGTAAACAGCCGATCCACCTCCCCCAACAGGGGCCATAGGGACAAAAGGAGCCGCAAGGTATCGAAGCTGACGGCGGGATTCTGCCCCCGCAGCCACACGGCCCGTTTGAAAGCAATCAAAGCCTGCTCGAAATGGGGCGACTGGGGGTAGTCGACATAGAATAAGGCCTGACCCAGGTATTGATGGGCAAGATACTGAAGCATGTTCCGATTAATGGCTCGCTGGAGGTAGGCCACACTGCGCTCAATCTTCCGCTGATCGAGTAATTCCATGCTGCCTATAAGTAAAACTGCGCCATATTCCAGTTGGGGGTCCGAATCCGGCGGCATCAGATGGGCGCTCCAGCGCAGCCAGCGATTTTTCTCCCCTGCCTCTTTGTGTTGAGCCACCTTCCAAAAAAGATGGGAGAGCAATTGCAGGCTGAAAAACACCATCAATACAATCAGAATATATTTCAGAATCGATCTTTTCTCCATTTTACCGACTGCCCCTTTTTCTGTAAGTAACGATTTTAACGCCCAACGATAAAATCAGGACCAGCATAAACATATTGCTGGGTATGCGTAAAGCAAAGTCAAAGAAAGAATGAAAGATGGCGGCAAACAGGCCCACCGCTATACCCAACCCCAACATTCTGACTTCAGGATGCCTCCGCTGCCACCACCGATTGAAAACGGTATAGATCACCATCCCCAATAAAAGCAATAAAACAGCCGCGCCCAGGACCCCACCTTCTGCCAGCACCTCCAGGTAGTCGTTGTGGGCATGGGTGGACCATTGTTTTCCCTGGGAATCATATAGAAAAAAGGCGTAGCGATAGGTGCCGAAACCGGTACCCGCCAGGGGAAAATCCACGGCCATCTCCAGGGTATCGGGCCAGCGTACCATCCTGCCAGCCCCCTGGAACGGCGAAGCCTTAAATTTGGTGATGGTGTCTTGTACGCCCACCAGGGTTGCCACCAGGGCAACGGCGAAAAAAATCCATCTAAATTTATTTCTGACAGCCCGAGAGCCTCGGAGATAGATGGCAAACTGACCGAAAAGGAGCATCGACAGGAGCAGTGTCACGATACCGGCGCGGGCGCCGGTTAAAATAATCCCCACAATCATTAATAAGACGGAGCAAAAGTAGAAGACCAGCTTATTACGTAAATCGAATACCAACAGTATCTTCTCCCGCCAGGGAGGGTGATCTTCTTCAAAAAAGGCCATCTTAGTCAAAAACAGCGCCAGGGCCAGTGGCACGATCATCTCCAGGTAGAAGGCAAAATGGTTGGGATTGCCCAGAGTACCGGTCAGGAACCTGGAATAGTCATCCGGCGGCTGGGGATAAAAGAACAAGAAAAAATAGCGGTTGCCCATCAGATATTTGGCCAGCCCCAGCACTGTCTGCAAAAAGGCCGACAGGACAACGGTATTCAGTATCGATACTATCTGCCGCTTCCGCCATTTCAACCGAATTACCACCCCGAAGAATAAACCCAACACCAAAAACTTCAAACCAAACACCAGGGTTTCGTAGGGGACCAGGGAGAGGGGGTGAAAAGCCGGCAGCCGATCTTTCAGTTGCGAAAGGGTGGCCACTGTTTGGGGAGAAATGATTTTCAACAAAAACAGGGGTATGGGCACCAATTGAAATGTCAGGAAACCCAGGAAGATGTAGAAAACAACCCGCCATTTTTTAAAATTTATCTGTCTCCCAGACTCTTGCCCACTGTTCACGCTATCTTCGGGCCACCGGCCACCGTGCTGTTTATTCAAAATTCGCAATCCAATCAACGTCAATATAACCAGAAGAAGATAAAACAGCGGCCACCAAAATTTCCCCACACAGCCAAAAGGCAAGGGAGAAAACAATATCAGTACCTGCAAAAAATAGAGAAAGGGCTGATTAACCCGCACATTATTATATCTCAATTTTGATTGATGCATCTTCCGACCTATGAGCTCCTGGAATGATGAAATAAAATATTATTCCAGGCCTTGAAAAAATAGACCACATCCGTCCACAGGGGATGTTTTTTATATTTTCCCAGGTACTGCTTTTCCGAGGCCCACACCTCTTCGATGGAACCGGGCATGTCCGCATAATAGGGAGGAACCAAACCGGGTCTCACCTTAATTCTCTCCTTCTGGAGCTCCGCCGGATAGGTACTAAAAAAGGACTCGCTTAAAGGCCTCACTCCCACCAGCTTCACATCCCGCTTCAACCAGTTGATGAGCATGGGTATCTCATCAATTAAAAACTTTCGAAAAAACCTCCCCCAGTAAGTGATGCGGAAGTCATTTTTAATCTTTCCGCTGCCAGCCAGTTGGTGATGGCGATGGACGTAATCCTGGATATACTCGGCATAGGGGTGCATGGTGCGCAGCTTATACATATAGATTATTTTCCCATCCTTGCCGATACGCCGCTGCTTAAACAGGGGGCCGTAAGACGGGTTGTCATCCGATAGAGGAGCTTTGACCTTACGAACGATAAAGTAAATGTAATTGTCGATCTCCTTCCACGCTATCACTTTAAATCCGCAGAAAAAGAGCCGCCCCATACTTTCGGTAAAGGAGATCGCCCGGTTGCGCCCCTTAGACATACCGAAATAGAATCTTTTAAGCAAAGGCAATTTAGGAATAACCCGCTTAGAGAGGAAATCACCCAGATGGAGCAGCCGGGCCAGGGGCAAGGGGTAATTGCGGTACAACCGGTTCCTGCGCTGGCGGATCGATTCAAAGCGGCCCACAAAGATTCCGCCTGGGACCAGCCGGCGGTTAACCGCGATAAAGCTGCGATTGATGCGGCGAAAATCGTTGATCTTCTGAAAATTAACGAGCAGGTGCAGCGAATCCTCCGGCAGCATGTCGATCTGTTCAAGCTGGGGCGAATAGAGAACCGCCGAACGGGTGACATCGATGCGTTCGAGGTTTACCGAAGCTTCAACAAAACGGTAAAGTTCCTCGGAGCGGTGAAGATAGATATTGGCCAGCATCTGCTTCAAATAGGTGGATCTGTGTCTGGAGCCGGGGATGCCGTAACGTCTCGCCGGGGCCTCAAAGATCTCCTTTTTCACCTCCAGGGGACGGTAGTCGATGGTCTCAACGGTAAATAAGCCGGTCTCCGCCACATCAATTCCCCGCGACCGGGAATAAATAAAATAGAGCAACACCACCAAACTCTCCAATAGGGAAAACACCAGCAGTGAGCCGAGGATGATGAAACGGGAAAACATGGCCAGATTGGAAATAAAGATAAAAAAGGCCACCAAGCCGATACTGAGCAGTTGGGATCTCCAGAAAGGGAAAATCACTTTCAGGAAATTCCGGCCCTCCGGAATCCTGTATCGATGCATCAATAGTGAGACCAGGAACCAGGCAAAAAAGATACCCATCAACAGCACCATATACTCATCAGAGAGTTCAATGGTACCTTTATGGTAGTAGTAGATGGCAACAAATCCCACTACCACCATCATCAATTCCAGCAGGAAAAAAACAACCGAAAAGGGGATTTTTTTAATCTTCCCTCTTCGCTTCCACATGATCGTACGCACGGTCACATAACAGAACTCCAGGGTCAGAAAAATAGCGAAGGTCCCGTAGATAATCAACCGGGACAGGTGATACCAGCCCAGGATATATACAAACAGGGAAATAAACGCAGCCATAACCAGACCGGCAGTAATAAAGGGTTTAACGAGATGCAGATAATCAGAGGCATCTATTTTTAAAAATTTCTTCGAGAAAATGGTGGCACCGAACCAGAGCAAGATCAGGACCCCAAAGAATTTTTGAAAATCAGGTTCAACTACCAGATGACCCCGTTTCAGATAATAGGCCCCCAGGAAGGAGATTACCAGCATAATCCCATCCAACAACATCTTCCACCAATAGTATCTCTCTTTTTCTAAATAGTTCTTCATCTTACTATCTCAAACTTAATCCTTAACACTTACCGGGTAGTCCGGATTGGTTTTTATGATCTCGACGCTGCGGGGGTAGTTTTCTACAAACCGGACCATGAAGGCGGTGACGTCAACCTTCTCCTTCAGCATGTTGTCCCTTCGCTGCCGGAACTCTTCTCTTAACCTTCTTTTTCGGATCCAGGCCGCCGCCTGTCTGACCACCGCTTCGGGATCCTCCAGACAGTAGACCAGACCGTTGGCTTGCAACTCCCTTAAATAGCCGGGGACCAGCGGGTTGACATAGATGGTGGGAACTCCCAGAACCGCGCCTTCCGAAGCGGTAGTCGCCCCCTCACTCACCAGCAGCGCGGCCTGGGCTAAGGCATGGTGCATGTCGGCTGGGGGCAACGGGAGTCTAAAGGGCTCCAGATCCGCCGGCAGCAGTTCTTCCGAAGTGATGAAGACCCTGGCGTACTGCGACAGTTCCAGGACCAACCACAACTTCATCGTTTGATTCCAGCCGGGCACTCCCTGATCGTGCAGGGCTTCCCCGGCAACGAAACGCAGCAGGATAAACTTTTCATGCCGGCTCACACCGAGGCGCTGACACACCGCCGGGTCCGGCCGGAAATAGCGGGGGTGGAGGTAGGCCAGCTCGTGACAGCCCCGGTAGCGGAGATGTTTTTTGCCGTAATCTTTCAAAAAGCAGGCGGGGGTGATGAAGTACCGGCTGAAGGGCACAGACAAGCGATAGGCCCAGCCGGCATGTTCGGTATCGCCGAAGATGAGGTGAGGAATTCCCAACAAAAAGCCTGCCTGGGCCAGCGAGGGGGAGGAGCAACTGAGCAGCAATTGGGGTCTATGTTTTTTGATGAGGCGCATTAATCGGAGGGTGAAATTCATCATCTTAACGGCCTTGCCCAGCCTACCGCGCCCCGGTCTCCCCAGGTTCATATAGGGAATACCCAGACTTTCCAGTAAATCCAGTGTGACATCCTTATCCCTGGCGGTTACGAGAGCCTGGTGCCCCTTTGCCTCAATCACTTTTATAAAATTTTTAAAGAGATGAACATCCGCCGGATGCAGCACATCAATCAACAGTCTCAAAATTTCCCTCTTCTACTTAAATTGTCCCTGATAATCAGGATTGGTTTTCATGACTTCGACGCTGTGTGGGTAATTTTCGATGAACCAGACCATGAAGGCGGTGATATCGATCTTATCGGCCAGCATCTTTTGCCGCCGCCCTTGATGGATCTGCCTCAAATTGGGGGTATCAATCAACTCCAGCGCCTTATCCAGCACCCCTTCGGAGCTCCTGAAGCTGTAGATCAAACCGTGCTTCTCCTGATCTTCCAGGTAACCGAGGGTAATACTATTGACATAGATGGCCGGTGTGCCCAGCATGGCACACTCCGAAGCCATGGTGGCCCCCTCTCCGATATAAAGCTCGGCAAAGGCCAGCACGTCGTGCATTCTTTCCGGTGAAGTGGTTATTCTATACCTGGCCAGATCATCGGGTAGAGTGGTTTCAGAAGAGATCAGTATCCTGAAGGATTTCGACAACATCTCTACCAGTTTTCGCTTGAGTTCAAAGGTTAAGCCCCTCTGATTCAAATCATGAGTCGCCTGCCAGGAGACGAATCTCACCACTACATATCTTTCATCCTTTTTAATTTTTAGAATATCTAATATACCCGGATCCGGTTGAAAATAGTGGGGATGCAAATAAGCCAATTCATGGTAACTTATATATCGAATTTGTTTTTCTCCTAATTCTTTCTGAAATGCCGATGGCACCAGGATAATATTTGAGAAAGGTTTATACAACCTGATCTGCTCCATATTCCCGGTATCCTCAAAGGTAACATGAGGTTTATTGAGGAGCCAGGCAACTTGAGCAGCATAGATGGAACCGGCACTTAACAAAATATCTGGTTTGAACTTCCAGGCAATTTTAGAGAGTAAAAAATCGAATTTAATCAGTCCCAAAATTTTACCGACTATTTTCTTAAAAGGTTTTCCAAGAACGATTCGATTAAATTTATATGCCTCTAACAGATGAGCTGCTACTTCTTTATCCCTGCAGGTAAACAATATATAATGGCCTTTTTTCTGCATTATCCAGGAAAAATTCTTGAACAAATGTACATGAGCCGGATGACCGATATCGATTAATATTTTCACGGTTTTACCTGAATTGCTGCCACAATTTAAGCCCCAGTTTCCCAAGTCTCATCATAAAAGGTCTATGCACTTTTTCATATCGCCCCAATTCCACAACTTTACCCCCATATTGTAATTTGAATTTCCTTACTCCATATTCCTGGTCCGGTTTCCCAGCTCCAAGCCAGTCGTAAGTAGTGCAACCATTTTCTTTGCCCCAACACAATACTTGCCAATAAAAAAAATCCACAGGTCTCATTCTTAAATAGTAGTTTTCCCGGATCGTTCCTATATAAAAAGCAGATAGACACTTATTGAAGATCAAAGCCACAAATGCAATTAAAATTTCATGATCTTTACTCAAGGTAAAGAATTTGATGTTATTTGAAGAAAGTTTATTGTGCAGTGAATAAAAAAAATCAATCTTTGGACAGGGTAATTTAGCATGTTTGTACGTTTTTCTTAATAGATTGTAAAAATCTGGGATTATATCTTCAGAGTTCGTTACTCCAAAAACCAGGTTGTTTCTTCTTGCTTTCCTTATTCCTTCTCTCCTGGATTTAGCCAGGCTCTTCCACAAAAGGTCTTTATCCATAGTTAAGTCAACAATTATATTTAAATGCTCTTCATATTTAAAATTATAATTCTTAAAAATATATTTTTCATTTCCCTGTTCCCAGAGATTACGAAATTGTGAATAGATTGCCTTACCTTTTATTAATTTACCGTATTCTTTAATAATAAGTTCGTAGATTTTTTTGTCATTGTCTCTTACCAGCGGGCCGCCCCAGATTATGGATCTTGCTGTAAAATTACCCAAAAAACCCGGATATTGTTTTTGAATAACTGCCAATAATATCCCGGACACTTTATCATCTTCATTCAGAATTGCGATTAACACAGGGTCATTGTTTTCCGCTGTCATATACACATCGAACATCTCCGGGGTCTGGAAGATATTGCCTTTTGGGTGTTCATTTACAAATTCAGACCATTGATCCCGAGGTAATTCTGTTAATATCTTTAATTCAGACATACCACATCTTGCTATTTTGCTAAAAATTTTTTAAGCATGTTTTTGGTATTTTGACAAATTAGCTCTACAACCCAGGGTAGCCATGAATCGGTCCAGCGTTGAGGATGGACGGAGATCATCATTTTTTGCGACAATGAGACGGTTCTAACTGCCTGGATAATATCCAGGGTATGGTGGAAACGCTGAGGGAAAGGGGATTCGATTTTATCCCTGACATTCATGGCCCCCCCATCCCAGCGCCGACCAGTATCGGTTAAGTACATCACCCGTCTAAAATCGACGTCAAAATAGGGTTCGCCGATGATACCAAAGTCACGATAATCGTACTTCGTCCAGATTTTCCGATTATCAAACCTGGACAGAGGGCTGCCGTGCATGCAAATGGTCTTAATAGGATAGAATGACCTGAGCCGTTGCAGATTTCGATCAAACCGCTGGATGGCCTCCTGGAAATCGCCTCTGGCCAGTGTTAAATCCTCGTAGTGATATCCGATCTCATGGCCTAAATCAACGATGCCACCGATTAGCCTCTCATCATAGCTGCTTTTTACAATACGAAAGTAATAGCTAGCTCGGACTCCAAATTTTTGCTCCAGTTGCGCCATCTTTAAAGCATTTTCCGGTCGGAGATCTACATCGTGGCGCAGGATAACCAATTTCTCTGATCGGTTAGCTGCGGTTAAATAGTTTTCAAATGTATAAAAGTGATACCCCGCGCCCTTCAAATAGCCGAGCAATCGATTGTACATTTTTAAAGTAAAATCCTTCATCGCTGCTGCCGCCTCGCTCTTACTTCAGCGATAAACCGCCAACACCTCTTCATAAACCTGGATAATCCTCCGGGCAATGACCTGACTGTCCAGATGCTTAATATGGTCTCGGCCATTGGTCCGCCTGCCAAAGGCCAATGCCAATTTTAATTTCGTCGCTACATCCTGCGGTTCAAACGAGGTCACATAACAGCCGTTGGTATGGCCGACTACCTCTCTTACATCACCCACATCGGTGGCCACAATCGGCAGGTTGCAGGCCATAGCCTCCTTCACCACATTGGGAGATCCCTCCCATAATGAAGTGATCAAGAGGACATCCGCTGCATAATAATAATAAGGAATCATCTCAAATTTCACATAAGAAACTACATTCAATTCCACATCCCGATCATCCAGCATTTTAAATGCCTGCGACGCCAGCTGAAAATTCTTTTCCCTTCGCACCGGATTGGCCACGAATATGATATGCCGTTTCTGGTTAAAACCCACTTTCCGCCGGGCCGTCCCTTTATCCACCGGCCCAAACACCTGAAAATTCACACCGTTAGGTATGACCACCGCCTCAGTCAGAAAATTTTCGCGTTTCATTCTCTCTGCCTTTACAATCACAGCCTTCCAGCGGAACCTTTGAAAATACTTAATAATAACTCTCATCATCCGATTGGCATGTGCATCGCTTCCCATCAGGGAGGCCACCACAGGGAGACGGCTGGCCAGGGAGGCCACTATGGCCGATAAAGAATAATGGGCATGAACCAGGTCAAACTCATTTTCCTTCAAATAGCTCCTTAACCGGAAAATATTTCGTAAATACCCTTTCAATCCCTTTCCCACCAAATAAAAATAATCGACCTCCACTCCCTTTTTTCTCAAGGACTCCCCCTGAATGCGTACAATGGGGGAATCCTCAAATTTTTTATTCCCACTGCTGACAAACAATACCTTCATATGAAACTCAGATACAACCACAAACCTTTAGCGTTTATAATACAATTTTTGATAGATTTTCCGAAAAAATTTTTCAAAAGGGGGAATGAATTTTGCCGGATCAGCCGATTTAACATAATGGGTAAATTCATCGAAACTTAAATGGACATCCCTTAAAAAGACTTTCAATTCAGCCGGCGGCTCCTTTTGTTTTAGTTGTTCCTCTTCTATTTCCAGAGCCGCTCCGCGGGTCATCAATCCCTGCCGGATTAGACCGCTGTGATGAAAGGTTTCGGTAGTGATTCCTTCAATTTTCAAGGTGTCCTTGTAAAAAGGAATACTATGAAGCGCACAATCAAAATGTTCAAAGGTATCTTCCGGCTTCTGCCAATTCATCTCCTGCTGGATAATATCGATAATCTCGGTGTAGGGCTTGTAGATAAAGTCATAAATTCCAATGCCCTGGGGAAAAAACCTCATCATGCGGCTGCGGGGGATTTTAAAAATATAGGCGATTTTATAGACCTCCAGCCCCAATTTAGTGGACCCAAGGTGATAAAATCTTCTTTCATCCTCAGAGTTCCTGATGACCCTGTCAAAGAAGAAAGGAGAGTTAGAATGGGAAATGCCGGCGGTAACCTGGGAAACATATTGAACTCTCTTACCAGATCCTTTAATAATCAACGGTACCTTAAAACGCCTGGCTGCCGTTTCGATGGAAAAATTGATCCCCCTCATGCAGGCATTGCAAAAATCACCGGTTTTCGTTAAGAATGTCCTGAAAAGTCTAATGGTATCCCGGTGATTCAGACGATATAAAA
This sequence comes from uncultured bacterium, assembly GCA_965603365.1. GTDB lineage: Bacteria > Acidobacteriota > Aminicenantia > UBA2199 > UBA2199 > JAHELQ01. Next base: position 34,103 of record CBFDCR010000029.1, on the reverse strand, counting down.
AATGGTCAGCACCGACTACCTTCAGGGCATGGTCAATATTCTGTTTGGCCCGATCGCTCATATAGCCATTGTCAAAGGTGACGGCCAGGCAGTTCAAACCATACACTTTAGAGCACAAATACAGGACATAGGTACTGTCTTTACCGCCGCTCAAGGGGATGAGGCAGTCATAGGACCGTTTCAATTTCCTGGCCGCCTCCAGGAGTTTCTCAAATTCCACCCGTTTTTTTTCCTTGACCAGATCCCAATCGGCAAAGCTTCGCTCATATTGGCGGCAGTAATTACAGATCCCCTGGTCATCAAACCGAATCCCCGGCACCGTTTCCGGTAATATACATCGACTGCATCTTCTCATTTTTTCCCTTTAGATAAACTTCCTTTTTTTTGTCCTTTATCACCCCAGGGGAAAAAATATCCCGGTAAAGATAGGAGTAGAAGCATGAAATAGCCAAATAGAGAAAAGCCAATTGCGGTTTCACTGCCGACCCCTACCCTGGTAAAAAAGACCAGGTATCCCCCTTCCCGGATTCCCAATCCACCGATAGTGAAAGGGAGCATCGTAATGATGACCACCATGGGTACAAATACAATATAGTAATCAAGGGACAAATCAATATGGAGGCTTCTTCCCAGAAAATATGCTCCCAGGATTGAACTGAACTGGTAAAGTATCCCCCAGGTGACCATAAAAATATTCCTCTTCCACGAACACAAGTAAGGCTTAAATGCCTTTACAATATGGTTCACTTTCTTAAAGAGGGGAAACCGCAATAAATTGGTTTTCTCCAGAACCGGTTCAATGCCGACAATCACCAGGAGCAGCATTATAAGAAAAAAACCGAACAGGAGTACCGGCAGTATCAATAACTCCACCTGGACTTTACAAAAGAAAAGCCCCACAAAGGCGATCAATAATAAACCAATGAGGTTATATAACCGGTCGATGACCACTGATCCCGATGCACCGGCTTTCCGGGACTCTTCATTTTGAGCCAGGTAGAACATTTTGACGGCATCCCCGCCGATCCGACCCGGCAGGAATTGATTGTAAAACATCCCGATCCAGAACAGCTTTAAAACCGAAAAAAACTTATATTGAAAGTTTTCAAAACTCAAAATTTTCCACCACTTAAAAGAGGCAATAAATACATTCAGAACCAATATGATCACATAGGGGACAAACCAGGGAAACGAAAAAGACTTCAGCACCGACAGCAATCTGCCGAAATCAAGCTGTTGAAAGATTATAAATAAAAGGACGGTAGAAACTGTCCACTTAATGATTCCCTGATATTTTTTTGTATAATTCCAGATGCCCATCGGTGACCCGATCCCAATTGTACTTTTTAGACCTTTCAACAATGGTTTCTCTTTTAAAGTTATCTCTATTTTTGACCATTGTGACGATTGCCTCGGCAATCTCATCAATGCTGCTTTTTTTCACCAGGAGACCGGTGGTCTCATCCACCACCTCCGCTATGCCTCCCACATCAGTGGTGATGATCGGCAAACCATATGTCATGGCCTCCAGCAGCACATAGGGGGCGTTGTCAAAACGGGGGGTTGTAATCAAGAAATCCGCCAGCGCCAACTCCTCGTTCTTTTTCACTTCATCTACATACCCCAGGAATACCACCTGACCTGTCACCCCATACTTCTGGGCCAGCTTCACCAACTGCTTGCGATAAGGGCCGTCCCCCACAATCCTGAATTCTAAGTTTGCTACTTCCCGCCGGGTCTTGAGGTCAGCCAAAGCCTGCAATACATCCTGGATGCCCTTTATATCAACCAGTCTGCCGATGGTCAGCATGAAGCACCGGTCCCGGTTATCTTTCTTTTTTTGGGGGGCATCACCTTCTACCTGATGAATTCCCCCCGCTATGACCACAAAATTCCTGTCAGCATCAGGATAAGTCCTGGCGGCGATACGAATCAGATACCGGGTGGAAGATATAACCGCGTCCATATGTCTCCAGATCAACCGGATCAATGGCCTCAACCAGACTACGGCTTTTAGGTTGGTGTGATAGGGCACATCAGAACCTGCGATGGTGAGTACAATTCCCGGTCCCCGCCGCCTCTTCAATAAATATCCTAAAAAACCAGCCGGAATCGAGGAAAACGCATGAACCACATCATACCGCTCCTCTCGTATCATTTTCCGGGCCTTTAAATAGCCCAATACGACGTATGCTGTAAATGTACGAATAATGTTATTGTGGGTTTTACTTTTCCTTGAACTCCAGACCGTATGGATATGCAGTTTTCCCCCGAGATTATCGTGAAGAATATCTTTATATCTACCGGTCAACACCGATACCCGGTGTCCCCTCTTGACCAATTCCGCTGCCAGGCGTCTGGCATACGTACCATAGCCACCGCCAATGGGGGGGAATTCATGACATAAAATCAATATTTTCATGACTGCAGCCTGTATTTTAGAAAGAAATTTTTATATTTATCTTTCAGCCCGGGAAAACGGCATTCCCACTGCCGGCATAGGTCTTCATATACGGTTAAATGATGTACTCTCTGGCCTATAAAAAATTCCTCTCTGGATCTTGAAAAATTGGTCTTAAACTTCATAAGCGAATCCGTCGGCTGGGTGGTATTTCCCCCACCAAAATGAAAATAGTGGCAGCCCCTGCTCCTGGCATATTTGACGGCAGCATGGAGTAGTAGATTGTTAGCCCCCAGACTTGATTCATCTTTCTCCCGACAGGAGAGATGATAGTGGGCATAACGGCCAAAAATCATCAACAGCATCCCGGCCACCACCCGGTCCTGGTAAACGGCCAGGATCAATTTCTGGTCCTCTGCCAACCGATCTTTAAAATCATAAAAATAGGATCGGCTAAAAAAATAATAATCGTCGGCCTTCACATTCTTCATGGTATCCGTATACATTTTAAAAAAGATCTCATAATCCGCCGGATTATCGGAGAGCTTTACTTCTACGCCGCGCCTGGAGGCTTTCCGAATCATATTCCTGTTATTGCCGGAGTATTCCTTCTCCCAAACCGTCTCTTGCGGTTGCTCAAGATTCAAATACACGGTATCCCGGTTTTTGAGTATTTCCAGATAGCCCTGGGAAAACCGTTGATTCCGGATCAGCGGATGAAACCGGCTAAATTCAGCCACAATATTTTCTTGCTGACAGTAAGCTTCAAAGGCCTCATAGAAGGTTTTTATAAAATGATGATCGTAACTGGAGCAGATAATGCCGTTGTACCCGTAGGCTCCCTGGATATCGACATATTGGCGTTCCAATTCGTATCCCAGGTTGTTGATAGTATTGATTAAAAAGGGATATAGGGCAACTTCATCCCCCGACTCAAATACAAAACACCGGGCCTGACCGTCACTGTATCGCTCATACAAATGGTAATACTGGGGAGTGAAGTAAATATCCTGCTGCTCAACGGGTAATCGGGCGATACAATCGCCCCAGTTATGCCTCTCTGTCAAATCCAGCACTCTATACCGCATCTTAAGAATTTATATTCTCAAACTCACTTTTTAAAATCGCCATCACATATTGATCTCTAAATGCATTGTTTTTAAACACACATTCCCGCAGCAATCCTTCTTCTACAAATCCCAACTTCTTGTAAATATGAATCGCCCGTTCGTTCTCCTTCAACACCTTGAGAAAAACCCGGTTTAATCCCAGTTTAAAAAAGCCAAAAGCAAGGGTTAACCGGGTGCCCTCAAGGGCATAGCCTTTTCCCCGTTCGGCTTCATCGCCGATATAGATGGCAAATTCCGCCTGCCGGTGAATCAGGTTAATATCCCTCAATACGGATATCCCCAGCAACTTCCCGGCCTCCCTGTGCTCCAGGCCGAATACAGAGGTGGGAAAATTGGAAGTTAAAATTTTTTCATACCACTTTCTTTCCGTCTCAATATTGACGGGGAAGGGGTGGCCGGTATACAGATCCTGGATATCCTCCCGGTTGTGCCACCCTAACGTCTTTTCGATATCTGCTGTTGTTAAGGCCCTTAATTTTAAATCTCCCATATATCACCGTCCTATTTTCTTCATAACACCGCTGGGGATATTCACCACACGCTTCTCCAGCCACTGCGCCGTATCCAGGTTGGTGGACTGGCAATCCTCATACATAACCAGCCTGGTCATCAACCGCCATACCGGCCGTGTCATAATCCCCTGCCGGTTGGTGAATTCCAAAAAACGATCCCGTTCATCTTCATCTTGAAGGATAATGGCATTCAGCCAATAATTGGAAAAACAATCCGGCGGTTCGGCCAAACATTCAATCCCCCGCCGACCAAAAAATTCTTGATAACGCTGGGCCAACTCCCTTTTATCCCTTATAAAAAAGTCAATATTCTCCATCTGCCCGCAGCCCACCGCCGCATTCACATTGGTCATCCGGTAATTAAATCCCACCTCGTCATGAATAAATTCCCATTGATGAGTAATCCTGGCAGTGGTCGATATATGCCTGGCCCTCTGGGCCAGAGGGAGGTCATCGGTCACAATCATCCCCCCGCCGCCGGTGGTCACAATTTTATTGCCGTTAAAGCTCAATACCCCCACTTTGCCGAAAGTACCGGTATGGCGGCCCTTATACCGACTCCCCAAGGATTCAGCGGCATCCTCCAGCACGGGGATACGAAATTCCTCACAAATATCCACGATAAGGTCAACCCGCGCCGGATGACCAAAAATGTGAACTGGCAGGCAGGCGGCAATCCTGCGTCCCGTCTGTGAATTGCAGCAGAAGCCGTCATCATCGATAAACGCATTGGCCTGGAGGAATTCCTCGAGTTTATCCAGCGACATGCCCAATGTTTCTCGCTCGCAGTCCACCAGCACCGGCCTGGCGCCGCAGTGAGAGACAGCGTTGGCGGTGGCCACAAAAGTCAGTGCCGGTATGAGCACCTCGTCATCACTCTTAACGCCCAAAAGCAGGAGTGCCATATGCAGGGCACAGGTGCCGTTTACTACGGCCACCGCATAGCGGGCTCCCACATAATCTCTCACCACATCTTCAAAACGGGATACATATTGCCCCACACTGGATACATAGGTGGTATCGATACAATCCATCAAGTATCTCTTTTCATTACCGGTAAAAACAGGGGCATGCAGGGGAATCGGTCCATCGGTGCCGTAAATTTTTTTGATAAAATCAACCACATCCTCAAACATTGTAGATATCCAACTTATATCGCCTCAAATTCCGCTCCTCCTCGAACCAGTGAATGGTTTCCTCCAATCCCTGCCTGAACGTAACCGCAGGTTCAAAACCGGTCAGGGATTTTATCTTCGAGTAATCACAGCACAATCTCAATACCTCCGACCTGTCGGGCCTTATTCTCCGGCTGTCTTTCACCGCCTCCACATCGGCACCCATGATTTCCCGGATCAAGTTAAAAGTATCGCCAATAGAAATCTCCATATTGGAACCAATATTCAAGACCTCCCCAATTGTATCATCCGTTTTTAAAACGGAGATAAACCCCCTGCACGTGTCCTTTACAAAAATGAAATCCCGGGTTGGGCTAAGGGCACCCAGCTTGATCATTTTTTTCCCGGCGGCAATCTGGGTAACGATGGCGGGAATCACGGCCCGGGCGGACTGCCGGGGGCCATAATTATTAAAGGGCCTGACAATGGTCACAGGCAGATCGAAACTCCGGTAAAAACTCAAGGCAATCGCATCCGCACCCACCTTACTGGCACTATAGGGAGACTGAGGCTGCAGGGGATGCTTCTCATCTATCGGCACATACCGGGCGGAACCATAGACTTCACTGGTGGAGGTGTGTATGATCCTTTCACAGCCATTTTCCAGGGCCGCCTGGCATATATTCAAGGTTCCCTTGACGTTGGTATCTACATAAGAATCGGGAGCAATATATGAGTAGGGAATAGCAATGATAGCGGCCAGGTGAAACACAATGTCCACCTTTTTGGTGATTTGCTCGCAATAGTGTGGATCCCGCACATCACCGGTCAAAATGTCTATTCTATCTTTACAATCCACAGTTTCGAGCCAGCCCCAATCGTTAAATGAATTATAGTAAGCCAATGCATGGACATCGCTGCCCTCCGCCGCCAGAGCCTCTACGAGGTGGGAGCCGATAAAGCCATCGGCACCAGTCACCAACACGCTTTTACTGCCTAAATTGATACCCATCTTACTTCCCCCATCAATATTTAAAATGCTCCTGATAGATCTGCTGGGCCTCGCCAAAGTCTTCCATACTGCCGATATCCAGCCAGTACTCCTGAATCTCATATTTGGTAATGACTATTCCCTCGTCCAGCATCTTCTTGATCAGGCGGTCCATACCAAAATTCTGATCTTCCGGAATCAGCGGCAGTATCTCCGGTTTCATCAAATAAATTCCAGCCAGGGCATAGGTTACCATATCGGGCTTCTCTTCGATGCCGGTTACCACATCCCCATCACTGAATATATTGCCGAAGGCATAGGGCATAATCACCTTTTTTACTCCCAGGGTAAGCAGACTCTCCTTTGAGAGGGCAAATTCATATATTTTATTAAAATCCGCCAGAGTCAGCACATCGCCGTTCATGACCAGGAAAGGTTCGGTCAGTTCGTGATGAAGCAATTTGAGCGGCCCTGCCGTACCCAGGGGCTGATCCTCTTTACTGATCGTCAGTTTCACACCATACCGGGAACCGTCTCCCAAAAATTTTTCGATATAGTCGGACTTATAATTAGTGGCCAGATAGATGTAATTAAAACCGTACCTTTTAAGCCTCTCGATTTGAATTTCCAGGACCGCCTTCTCGCCGATAGGCAGCAGAGGCTTTGGAATCACCTCGGTAAATGGGTGGAGTCGAATCCCCAAACCACCTGCCAGAATCACCGCTTTTTTTACTGCCGTCATGCTAACACCTACGTGAAATTTTTTTAATTCAATTGGTGCCCATAAATTAAATATTTATTTTCCGTTATTGGGTACGCTTGATGATCAGATCTGCCAACAACCCGAGGGTGAAGAACAGGAAAGTAAAGACAGGGAAAAAAATCGAAGATTGACTGAGATCTTTAAGGAAAAAGATGTCCCGGACCAGGGCAGCCACAGAAAAAATAGAAAAAACCAGGATAATGGGGGTGAAAAACTTAAAGGGGTTAAAATACAAAGCTATCTTTATCAATAGGGAAAAAAATCCCATCGTATCCCTGACGGGTTTGACTTTGGACTTTCCTGACCGCTTAAAATAATCGATGGGTACGAAATCCACCTCATAGCCGCCGCATAACATGCTGAGGGTGAGGGTGGTGGTAAACGAAAAACCGGCGGGATAAAGCTGGAAATACTTCATGGCAATATCTTTCTTAAAAATCCTTAAGCCGGAATTAATATCAGGAATTTTTGTGTTTGAAATGTAGTTAGCCAAAGCCGATAAAAAAAACTTGGGGATCTTCCTTAAAAAAGGATATGACACATCCAGACCGGTCCGGGCCCCCACGATCATATCCAAATTTTGCTCCAGGTACAAATTGAAAAGATCGGGCACTTTATCATTGGGATAGGTGCCATCGGCATCGGTGATACAGATATTATTGTACTTTGCCAGGCGCAAACCGGTCTTCAAAGAAGCACCATAGCCTTTATTGAACCGGTGGGAAATAATTTTTATCCCCTCTATCTCTTTTAACCGATCAAGTGTACGATCTTCCGATCCATCATCAATGGCAATCACTTCAAAATCCAGGTGATGCCGGGCCATGATTTCCCGGATAGAATGGATTGTAGCCTTGACATTTTTTTCTTCATTATAGATTGGAATTAATATCGATAAACCGGCCATGTTCAAATCCCCCATCTCCGTTTTTTTAAAAAATTTTTAACAAGCAAGAGGGCAGAATAGAGCCCATACACCCCAATAATGATAATAAACATATCAATGGGATTGCGGTAGCGTTCCCGGCTCCAGATAAAGGTATGGAGAATCGCCTGGAAGACAATGGGAAATAGCAGGTAGAGAAGATATTTGTGTCTCTCCCGGGCGAGTAAATAAACCGCCAGCAAAAAAAAGGGGATCAATATCCCATAACACAATATATTGAGCAGGTTGTGTCTCAACGACCACTGCTCAAACCGGGCACTGGGATAAGGCAGGAAGTTACCCTTAAATTTCGTGACCCGCCAGAATTCGATCAACATGGCCAGCCGGCGCTCCCAGAAACCGGCCGCCGGGTAGACACCCCGCATCACTGCATCTACCTCTGCCGCCGATCGATTACGGGGGTTAAATCCCTGCTTAATTAGTTCCCTCTCTTGCCGGGTGATAACGTTTTGATGCACGGATTGAGAGACGGTATTGGTAAAAGAACTGCTGGTAAGAAAATCGGAACTTTTAACCAGCCCTTCACTGCCCCTAAAATCCAACCGGCTGCTGATAATGACCGGCCCGTTATAGGCAATATAATTCCGGATGACCCATGGAACCATTAAAAGCAAATAAACCGTTAAAAACAGCAAATATTTTTTCAGCCCCGGCCAGACCGGCTGATAGAGCAAAAAGAGGACGAGCAGCAAGGGGAGTAAGAGCAGGTACTTCGGGTTGGTATGGGATAACAGGAAAAACGAAACTGCCGTGAACCCGAAATTCCTGACACGGCGTCCCCCTCCTGTCAAAAAAAGAAACAAATAATAAAATGCCGCCGCCATCAGGAAAAACTCAAGGGTCTCCCGGAGGACAAAGCCCACGTATTTCAAATAAAAATAGTAAAATCCCGGCCATACCAGGGCTATTAAAGCCACCTTATCATTAAAAATCTTCAAAGCCAACTTAAATATAAAGTAGAGGACCAGGGTGCTCAACACGGCCTGGATGACATATACAACTGCCACATTGTTGGTGCCAAAAATCAGATAAATAAAGGCTAAAAAAACAGGATAAACCGGGGCCCGTGCAGAACCCGGAAACCCTGGATTGGTCAACCAATCGGGGTTATTCAAAATCGCCCGGGCATAGGAATTGTAGCTCTGGCCGTCGCCGACATTGGGATCTGCCTGCCCGGCCAACAGCCCCACCGACACTCTCAAAGCAAAGAAAAAAAGCAGAAGAGTTAAGATCTTGTGTCCCCGTACCCAGCCTACAATCCCGGCGAATGCTTCTTGACTGATTTCAAGATTCTTCATCTGCTCACTCCAGGGTCAAGGCCATCCTCTCTGTCTCTGCCTTTTAATTGCCCCAGCACATGTCCAAGCCGTAAATCATAAGACTCGTTGGCATTAAACAATCCTTCCTCAAAGATCCACCTATTATTTTTAAACAGATAACGGCCGGGTCTGCCGTTTACCTCCAGGATATGCTCCTGAACATGGCCAAACATGGTCTGCATTTCATTAATTAAATAACCACCCTCACCATCATCAAATAAATCCACGGCCATATTGTCAAAGTGGTGGTTCTCACAGACATTTTTTACAAAATTTAACAATTTTTTTGGTGGATCCACATAATCGATGCCTTTGGTACCGCTGCATTTATCTCCCACCTTTATTTTTTTATGGGCAAAATAGGAGTTCCCGATGCGTACCGCCCGCCACTCGAATTCATGGGGCACATACTCCTGGAACAGGACGAATCCCCTCTGGGGGTCCTGGAAGACGCTCTTGTACACACCCAACCTGCGGTTCAGGTGAGCGGGGTCCCGGACCACCCGTTTCAGACGTCCCCATAAATTCCCCATTTTCAAATTGGGCCCCACCCTCGGGCTGATTCCCTTCCCGGAAAAAGCACGGTTGATATAGGCCTCGGCTGATCTTACATCCCGCAGAACTTTAACTCCACTGCCCGAAGCCCCCAGTACGGTTTTAGCCACTATCGGGTACCGGGCGGTCCTGGTAAAGCCAAGGGCCTCTTCTTTGTAATAAAAGACATCCGTACGGGGATGGGGCAGACGATTGGCCTTCAACCAGTCGGACAACAATCTTTTATTCTCATGGAGCACAACAGCTTCATAAGCAGGGAAAACATTCAAACCCAATACTTTTGAGATAATATTGAGTCTCTCATCATAAAGCTGCTTAAAGCGAGACGTCAAACCCGCCGGACAGGCCAGGAAGCAGTCCACCCTGTCGCCGTTCACAAAATCAAGCCATTGATTACGGGTTAAATCGATAATTTTATAATCCACCGCAAAGGTTTCACAGGCCGTTTGCCAGCGAACATGACTGTGATCCATCTCATTCTTCAATATGGCAAATTTAAAACCGCCCATAGCGTCTCCCCCTCAATCGTAATCTACCCTCATGTAAAATAGCTAACAATCCGGTCCAGGTTGATGATATTGGTAAAACGGTGCCAGTACCCTTCGGCTGGCCGATGGCCACCATTTTTAAACTCCTCCATCAATCCATGCCAGTCTACCATATCCCGGACGCCGGGGGACAGTTGTTCCAGCCTGTCCCGTACATACGGATGGAACCAGTTCCCGTACGGGAAACTGGGAGGGAATTTGGGGTAGAAATAATAACGGTACACTCTCTTGAGGACATACAACAATCTGTTCCCTAAAAATTCTTTCGGACTGTAATGTTTGGAGAATTCTATCTGACTCAAAAAGGGGGCCAGGATATTGATCACATTGCAGTGTAATGCCGGCTGGTTCAGCCGCCGTAACTGGTTGGAATCATTCCGCTTGTGCATCATACTGTACTTAGACTGGAATAAAAATTCAAGGAAATCAATATCCATGAAGATATTGACCACATACGGAATATATTCGGCAAAAATAGTGATATCCTGGTAATCATGCAGCGCACCGATGATGCTATTGACATAATGAAACTGCCGGATAATCCTTTTTTTTTCAATAAAAAAATTCTGCCGACTCAGGATATCCAGTATCCTGTCAATATCCAGCTTTTCGACCCGGAAATGCCGCTGTCGCAGCAGATGGGTCACGATTTCATCTTCACCTCTCCCGTCAAACTCCCACAAACGAACCAATTTGGCGGTAATGTAATCATTATAAACGATACCCTTTATATAATCCCCTCCCATAAACCCGGTAAATAGCATATCCGGCCTCGGAGAACGACCACCCTCTTGCCGGACCGCATCCAGCCGGTGAGCCCGATGAATATTAACGAGGGAATCCCCCAAACCAACAATATCCTCCGCCATCCGGTCAAACCAGCGGGATGTGGGTTCCGATACAAAATAATTGTCATACCCAATCCCGGCTGCCGAGGACACTTTCCTGGCCACCACACCGTCATGTGAATAGGGATTGCCGAATGTAAAGGCCTGGGCTTTATACCCATTGGCCAGCAAGGCCGCCAGTACCATCCTGGAATCATTGCCGCCGGTTAACGTTAACGAAATATTTGCCGGCTCAAAGTAACGCAAATATTGCCCCACATTCCCCTTGAGGATCTCCGCGGCCTCATGAAAAGAATAAGACTGCGTCTCTTGCTGGATCAACTCTTCGCTTCGCCAATAATTTTCTACTCCTGGATCATCCACAAAACTCACCCGGGCGGCCGGGGTACTATAACGAATCCCCTGCCACAATGTCATGCCGTCAATAAAGTGTTCCATCAAGAAAAACAACGCACCATGTTCTCGGTCGATGCCGGCCGATTCATTACCGGTGACGTATTTTAGCGCATTGGAGAAAATAAATTTGTCGCCCCTTACCCGGTAGAAAAACTTCTTCAAACCTGCCCGGTCATTAAAAATAAAAAAATTCTCTCCATCCAGAATCACCAGGGTAAAAATCCCCTTGAGGTAACGAATGAAATCAAGGCCGAATTGGCTGTACAGGTGAAAAATTAAGGCCTCGTTCTTCAAGTGGGCAAACTGCTCAAAACAGCTCTGACGGGGCATCACATAACCGTCCACGAGGAAACCGATTTCCGCTGCTCTGGCCCGTGAAGAAAACAGCCGAAGATGATTCATAGGGGCATAGAATTTAAATCTCTTCTGAACGACCAGCAAATCCAGCCCAGCAAAGGCCTCATAATCTTCCACGTTCGATACCACCCACTTCGTTCTCATATTATGGAGCCTCCTCTCCTGGCCTACCCAGCAAATCACTGTAATACCGATCATACCGGCCGATGGCGATGTCAATCCCACATAAACGGGATAACCGCTGATAACCTCTTTCACCCATACGATAGCGGGTATCGGGATGATCCATAAGGAATTCAATCTTCTCCACCAGCACCAGGTAATCCTTTTCGGGAATGAGAAATCCGGAGCCGCCGTCGTCAACCAGTTCCGGGTTCCCCCCCAGGTGGGTGGCGATAACCGGTTTTTTGGCCGCCATATATTCCATGATACTATTCGACAGTCCCTCACCAGTGGTATCGTTACACAAGACCCCCACATCCATCTGCCGGATCAACCGCTCCGGATGCGCCACGAAACCGGTAAAGACAAAATGCTCTTCAAAACGGTTGCCCTTTAAAAAACGTTCATATTGAACACGGTCCGGGCCATCGCCAATCAAGAAAAAGGTCACCTGAGGCCGGGCTTCCAGGACCTTCAGGCCGGCTTTTATAAAAGTCATAAAATCCTTTTTCCACCTCATATGGGCCACCATGCAAACCCTGAAATCCCCTGATAAATCCATTTCTTCCGATAACCGGCCCGACTGGAACTCAAAAGCATTATAGATGACCCCGGCACCGGGATAATTCTCCACTCCGTACCCTACTAAACCGGCCAATGAATTGGATAAGATAGGGATCTTTAACCGGGCAAACATCTGCACCTTCCACTTTTGCACTCGAAAGGAAAACATCCTGGCAAAGATCTCCCGGGTGGGAGCGGAGCGGAGGGAACCGTCAATAAAACGTGGAGATGGCCGCCCAACCAACCGACAGGCCCCGAACCCCACGATACTGGATCGAAAATCCCAGGTATGACAGATATCGATAGCATGACTCTTGATAAAGGACCGTAAAAACATGATGCCGCCCAAAATTTTTCTCCTGGGCACCTTACAGAACACCACATCCGTCGCCAACGTTTCCAGTAGACGATCCTCTGTCTCAAAAGCCAACACAAATACCCTGTACTTTTGCCGGTGAAGATGATTGGCCAGCAGCACGAGCTGCTTCTCGGCCCCCCCCACCTGGAAGGAGTTCTTAAAAAGGAGAACGTTGATCTTACCTTCAGTCATGCCGACACCAAAATGACGCTATTTTTTCATCACCTCGGCATAATGGCCGGTGGGCTCAATTTCCGGTTGTTTCAGGCGCGGTATCCCCAGGGCATCCACCAGTTCCAGGTATTGGCTCCAGTAACTGCCGTCGTGCCAGTTCAAATCGGCATCCCAGTAACCGGTGGAGAATTCCGGGTAATCGCCGTACGTATAGCTGATCTCCACAATCCGGGGTTTCCCATTCTCATCATAGATAAAGTCATAGGCCATGACCTGGAACCCCATTTTTTGAGAAATCTCCAGTCCCAGCTTCACCATTTCCATATCGATCCGGGATCGATCCAGGCTCCAGTTATCGCTGCCGGAGGCCCGGAAATCGTTTTTCCTGACGAACCTTCGAAAGGCAAATATCCGGTCACCGATGGTGGTAATCCTGGTATCATACCGATTTCCCGGTAAAAATTTCTGGAAGTAGATATAATTTTTGTGCCGCTGCCAGTAGGGAAACGGATCGATCCCTTGCAGTCGGTTCCTCATCCTTCTGGCCAGATGCCGCAGTTCTTTATAGGGATTAAAATCTCTAAATCGAGTCGCCCGCAGACTGGGGATTCTGCCGGTTACCATCCCTCTGCCGAACATGATGTGAATCAGGCGCCGGGCCTGGGCCTGATTTTTCACCAGCAGCACACTGGAGGAACCGGCACCGCTCTTTAATTTAAACACCAGGGGAAATGGGGCTGTTTTGATCCAGGCCAGGGCCTCTGGTTTTTCCCAGAACACCCAGGAGGGCACCACCGGGAAACCGTGAGCCTCAAGGAGCAGGTACTGCTTGATCTTGTCATCGTAATGCCAGCAGGTGGCCTGGTCGGGCAGACACTTCACACCGTAGTGTTTTTCGATAACCGGCAAGATGGTGGTGGCCCGATGGAAATAGGCATCGTAATGAATCCAGCTAAAGATAAATAGGTCGAGTCTGGGCACAATTTCCCAGAAGTCCGGCTGGCTGGCCTCCAGCCGCACACAGGGGATGTTGTTAAACTGCAATATTTTCTCAAACTTTAGATTCAAATCCCGGAATTGGCCAAACAGGTCTCTATGGATTCCCACCAGCATGTCTATCACTCCTCGCCGATCTCGTCTTCCAATACTTGAATGGCCAGCTCCCGATGGGATTGGCACCGCAAAATATTCAAGGTTTTCAATAACTTTTTTTTATCTAAAATTCTGGTAAGCCCCACTCCCTTCTTCAACAGAAGCCGCTCTAATTTATTTAAATTCAACAGGTGCCGTATATATTCATATCTCCTTGCCTGCCCCAATTGTCTCCATGAACTGGCCAACATTGCCGGATCACGAATGCTCTTCGAATAATCGGCGATCTCATTGAGAAACTGCCGGCGTTCCGTATCCTGCAGCCTTGCCAGGCCATTCTCTTCTTTATACTGCCGGTAAGGGATTAATTCTACGGCATCGACCGCGGACTTTGAGACGGCCAAACGGGCCAAAAATCCCTCGAACCACGGTTTAAAGGTCTCGGTAGGCCAATCAAACATGAAATTGCCCAGGCCATAAATGATCGGAGCACCGCAGTAAATCTCAATGCCCCCCGCGCAGTGGGAATGATGCCCGATGACGGCACTGGCCCCGGCATCGATATAAAAGTGAAACGTCCTGACCAGAGAGGGTGTCGGTAGAGGATAATGTTCTTTGCCGGCGTGAACAATGGCCAGTACATGATGGGCATTTCGCCTGGCCTCTTTGATTTTATAATAGTTGCCAACCGGGTCAAGAGGATTGGCGCCGGGCCGGCGGTCACCGGCGATGGAGAATTCGTGTTCCGCCGCATTCACTATGGCCACCCGGATACCCTTGCGCTCCAGATATAATATTTCCCCGGCTTCATCGAGATCTTTGCCTGCCCCCACTGTCCGGATAACATTTTCCCTGCAAACTTCAAGGGTGTCCCTCAAACCCGCCCAACCATAATCCATGATATGATTGTTGGCCAGGGCAGCTACATCAAATTTTCCAGTTTTCAAAATTTCGACACAGGCCGGGTGAGCCTTTAAATGGGGGCCGGATTTGAGGATAGGCTCTTGAGCCTCAGTCAGGGGGCACTCCAGGTTGACAATCGATATATCCTTACCTTCCAGTCTCGGCAGCAAATTGCCGTAAATCTCCTTCATGTTCCCCGCCAGGCACTGTCTCTCCACCGTGCCAATCGGACACAAATCACCGGCCAGCAATATATCGATCCGCTCATCCGCATCGCCAAATATCTCGATCTTCCCCTGCCGAATTTGTTGAACGATATCTTTGTTTGTATGGTAATCCACCATCAAGCTCCTTCTCCTTGTTGACCATCGGCAGCGCCCGCCAGCCGGTAAAACTCGGCGAGCCGCAGGGGCAGGTATATCTCCTTGGAAAAATGAGCTTTTCCTAAATCGGCAATCTCCTGCCGTGAGAAAAGTCGGCCCGATATCATTGAATTCAGGAAGTTATCTATTTCAATTAAATTTCTCCGGGAATATTGATGGGGCAGTACGCACCCCACTCGATGATGACGGACAAATGCCGAAAAATCGCCAACCCCTTCGGAGATCATTACCGGTAAACCGGTCAAAAGATACTCTGAAAATTTAGTAGGTGAAGATACTTCACTCAAGATACCGGAGGCCCGGAGCTGCAACCCACAATCAGCGGCGTTCAAATATTTGCAAACTTCAGTATTATGCACCGAGATCACCCGGACATCTCCCTCATCCATCTTCTGCCGGCTGATATATAACCGGGCGGTTTCGATTTCCCTTGTTAAGAGTAACAGAAAATATCGTCGATCCAGACGATGTAACAGTGAAAACAACCGGAATATTTCAGGGGCCAGGTGCCACGGCGCTTCGATCCCCCCTGAATAGACCAGCACCTTCCGCTTCTCTATACTCAATTCACGACGACACGCCTCTCTTAGCTCCCCGGAATAATAGAAACCGGTCGGATCAGCACTATTGGGATAAACCCGGAATTTAGAAGCATCTAGGTCTGGGTCTTGACTCAGGTGATATGCCTTCAACTTCCGGGACACACAGAAGACCAGATCCGAAATTCTCGCCATTTCAATTTCACTCTTCTCAATCTCTCTGACAACATGCCGATACCGGGAAAGGGAGTTATCTTTTTCATAAAAGTACCGCATCTCATCCGCCCCGGCTGCCCTGGAGTCATAGATGACCTTAATTTTCCTGCCGATCCTTTTTAAGAGCTTCAATGCCCTGTACCATTGGGGGCTGCGCATTTGAATCACAACGGCCTTACCGGTTATGATTTTAGTCCAAATAACCAGGAAAAAGAGGAAAAAGGCAACATACTGTCCCAAAAAACGATTGGGATTATACAAATAGAGGGGAATCACCCGTGCCTTTAGCACCCTTCTAATTTCTTTTACATCATCTTTTTGGCCCTGTCGAGAGATGAGGTCTTTTATACTTTTAAACATCACCAGGTCGAAGAATAATCCGTTCTTTTCATAGATTTGCAGCCAATTTAAGACCTGGGTTATGAATACATTGTCGTACTTAATGGTATTAAAATTGACAAAATAGACACTCTTTTTCCGACCCGTCATTCTTAATCAATCCTTTCGGACAAACTGTTTTAATTTACCGCTTCTTTCACGCTCGATTGCCTTAACAAACCTGAAACGGATCTCTATGAAATCGCCGATATGGCTCCTCATTTTTTGCCGGATAAAATCCGTCGCCGACTCCGTATAACCGATATCCTTTACAATCAATACATCAAAGGAATTCTTTTCCTGGATGACCTTAAACTGCCGGACCAGCCGGTTCGCCCCGTTTTCAGACAACTCCTTGAAGATATAATAAAAGATCCAATCACTGATGAATGTACCGTCCGGTTTTCGTACCATATCCCCGCTGCGGCCCCACACCTTATTGATAAGCGCCAGTTGTCGGCCGCAGGGACACATATCGGAAGACAAAGCCAACCGGTCCCCCACTTTGTAGTTGATCAGGGGCATGGCAAAATTATCCAACTCTGTGCCGACGTATTCATCCTGATGGTCTATCCATATATACTGGGATTCCTCCTGGATATGCATGCCCCCTTCCGGGCACTCGTAAGCCACCAGCCCCCCGTCCCGGGAACCATACTGGTTCATCACCGGGCAGCCAAACGCCTGCTCCATTAATTGCCGGTACTGATCGTTCAGCACCTCCCCATATGCCACCACCACCTTTAGTCTCACCGGCTCAATCGCCAGCCTACAATCCGCCATTAACTGGCCAAACGTCTTTAACGCCGATCCGTACCCTTCGATATAAGCGGGCTTGAAATCCCTGAGCCGAGCCAGGTATGTCGTTATACTTTCGGGGTTCAAATCAAAGACATCGAACACAAGGGTATGGTTCACCAACTTCCGGTTCAACCGCTTGAACAGGGCAATGGCCGCTCTTTGGCTAGAATCGGTGCGTCCCCAGATGACCACCCGCCGCTCCCCGGGTTTCACACCCCACCAACCCAGATAACGAAACGTACCCCCGATGTTGAGGGCAGATGCTTGAAGGGATCGATAAATCAACATAGGCGTTCCGGTACTTCCGCTGGTATAAGCCTTTACCATACCATGAGAATCTTCATCTGTCCTCAACCGCTCAAAATGAGCCCTTACCATATCTCTGGTTAACACCGGCAGGTGCTTCATATCATCCAGGGTAAAGTGCGCCAATTCCAATCCCTTCAGGCGTTCTCGATAATATGGAACATGGGTCATCGCATACCGCAGCAGCTTTTTTACCTTCATTAACCGAAAGTTATCCAACCGCTCCCGCTCCCACCATTGGCTTCGGTCGAGAAACCTGTATACCTTGAAAGGATTATCCGCCTGATACCGCCGATACTGGCGCTTCAACCAGGCCCGCCACCAGGCTCTTCGTAAAAGACTCATTTTTTTAGTCCCTCAGTTGACCCGTTTACCGGGCACATCAGGGGCTACCTCGGACTGGCGAAACAGCCATTTCGTAAAAGCCCACCAACCCCTCCAGGAGGCCCCAACCAGTTTCAATCTCGTTTTCCTCTTTAATATAAGCTTTACCAGATTTTTAATAAAACCGACCCATATCGTCCAAATCGTCTGGAGGTACACCTTCAGGAAATGTCTCTTCTTGATGTGGAGAAACAGCAGGGTCAATTTGCTGCGAATATGCCAGTAAACCAGTTCCGGGTTATTCGACCTGCCGCCGATAGAGAGACTGCCTTTATGCCAGAGTTTCGCCTTCGGGGTAAAAACCAGTTTTTTGCCCGCCTTTACAGCTCTCAAGGCCAGGTCCGCCTGCTCCCCGTTAAACCAGAAATAGGGAGAATAACCTCCCACCTCCTGGTAAACCCGGGCCGGCATCAACCAGAAAATATCATCGATCATATCCCTCTCCTCCACCCGCTCAAACTGGCCGACATCCTTTTCATCTTTTACGATCGGCTCAAGGCTCAGGTACCTGGAATCGTTGATCACAAACCCGACATGCTGCAATACATCGGGGCGGTCATAATGATACACCTTACCGGTAACCAGGCATTTATCGGCGTACTTTTGAGCGGTTTTGACCAGTTCGCCGATGGCGGCGGGATCGATTACCGCATCGTTATTCATAATCAAAAAGTATCGGGGATTGTATCGGGCAGCAACTCGAAGGGCAAAATTCATCCCCCCCACGTAACCACAGTTCGTTTCGATTCTAAAAAACCCGATTTTATTGCCAAATTCATTCTTCACAGCCTCGGCACTCTCAAACTCCGAGCCATTATCGATTACACTGACCCTGAAATTTGGATATTTTGACTTCAAAACAGATTTCACACAATGAATGGTCATCCGGTGCTGATTCCAGTTTAACATAATCACATGAACCAGGGGGAATTGGATATGACCGGCATCTTCTTCCATGTCTATCTCTCGATTATCTCGGATTTAACATATTTGTTGACGATCTTTAAATTAAAAAATGAAAACAACATCGATAAATCTTTCTTCTTTATCAGTTTAAACGAAGCCAGTAAAAGATAGGTTACCAAAAAATAGAGCACCGGAAAAACCAGCTTGAATGTCAGGCCGTATACTGTACAAAAATGATTATAAATAAAATAAAATATAATATAATTCACAATTCCAAATATAAAAAATTCAAAATTTTGAGTCAGTGGAATGGATTTTACTTTGATCTTAATAAATATCTTATTGACAATCCATGTCATCACATTAATCAGGAATATGGCATAAGCTGCGCCCAACGCTGCCAATCCAAGTAAACCGGGATTAACCAGAACATACAAAGACAGTACGAATACGAACGCCTTAATGATATTAACGACAGCAGCCACCTTAAAGTAGCCCATTCCGGTTACCAAATTCCCATAGGGCATTGTAATTAACATAATAAACATGGAAAAAATTATAACCGATAATACCGGGATAGAAGGAGTATATTCCTGGCCTAAGATCAAAATCACGATTGTATCAGAATACAAAACGAGGAAGATGACCAATGGCATGATAAATAAGAAACAAAACCTTTCATACTGCTGAATTTTTTCTTTAATATAGCCGATGTTACCTTCGGCAATTTTTTTTGAAAAAACCGGAAAGAGAAGCATCCCGACACTCGCAGCTATCATACTAACAAAACCACCGATGCGATATCCAGCAGCATAATATCCAACCTCCTTCGAGTCAGTAAAAAACTGTAAGATAACCTTGTCCAGGTGACGAATCAATGCAGTGGACATCCCGATAGCAATGAGAGGGACAGCGATTTTTAAATAATCCCTGGCCAACTCTTTATCAAAACGATCAAAAGGATAATTCCTGAATAGATACCAGACAAAAGGAATCAACAGCAAAAGCGATAATAAGTTTACCAGTGCCAGTGCCACTGCGCCAAATCCCAGTAAAACGACCAATATCCTTGAAAACTGGAGAAATATATTCCGGCCAATCTCCGGGATATCTTGTTTAGCCTGTTCCAACCTTCCGGCAAAGGTAAAGTTCGGAATATTAAAAATTTGTTTGACTGTTAACATTATAATAAAAATAACAATGACAATCTGGTGCGAGGAACTCTCAAACTGCACCTTGATAGCAAATTTCTGGAATAAAAAAAACACCGTCACTGAAATAAAAAAAAGGGCAGTGGTAACCATATTGATCACCGCATAGGTCGAGATACACTTCCCCAGGTCACGGCCTTCCGAAACCAATTTGATATGGGCACTGCCAAATCCCAGCCCTACGATAAATTGAAAAAGAGAGACATAAGAAAGACCGAAGGCAATCGTACCCAAAACAGAGGGGCCCGCCACCCTGGCGACCACCACACTGGCAACCAGTTGCATAAACTGAAGCAACACTTTCGAAGAAAAACTTAAAAATATCTTTTGAGCCAACATCTAAGGTTTGAGGAAATAAATCGGCTGCCATTGTTCTTTCTTAAACCATTTGAGGAAAATCAATATCCCCTTCCTTTTAAACCCAAATTTTTTTACCTTGTTGAGAGCAATTTTATTTGACAGCCGCGTGGTTAAAAGCAAATTTTTTGAAATATTTTCCGCTAAAAATTTTAAGCTTTCTATATACAAATTATTTCCTCGATAAGACGGTAAAGTATGAACTTCCCAAATATAAACAAACAGGTTCCGATCAAAATTCAGTGGAGGAAAAATAAATTGGTCATTAAAATTAACAAATTCAAAATGAACAACTTCACTTCCCCTGCTTACCAGTAGCATCGAATTTTTAGAATCAAATAATTCTAAATAAGGCTCGCCAGTCTTAAAAAAGAACTTCATCGTCTTTTGAAAGGATTCATAAATTTCCGTGGATATCTCGTCTAACGAATAAACCAATTTAAAGTCGAATTTTTCGGTCTGGCACGAGACATTTTTTGTTCTGGTTTGATTCTCATAAGTCAGAATAAACCTAATCTGCAACGCCAATAGATTTCTAAGATGCCATAAAATTCTATTCACCGAATAACTCACCGTCTTAAAAAAACCATTATTTTCATAATAATGAATAATCTTATTTAAATACATTTTTTACTCGTGCCGCAAATCGAAGAGTCCGTCTCATACCACTGTTAAGAAAGGACTTCAACCTGATATCGGCAGGAATCTTAGCCAATTCCATGACTCCATTCAATAAATTTACACCGCCACCAGTGTGGATAAACAGCACCCTCTTGCCGCGTTGATGCTTTAACATATCCAACATTCCCCAAAAGGCTTTACCGGAATAATAAGGGTCGAGAAAAATTCCCCTTTCCAGGTCCATTCGGGTACAAATCTCCATCACATCACTATTTGTTAAGCCATACCCGGGTACAGCGTATCTGATTTCGTTACGAAACTCAGGTTTAGTCCAATTAATATCCAATATCCTCTCCATCACCATATCCCAGATATTAGAAAAGCGCTGTTTTAACCATGATTTGTCTTTCCAGACGATATGATTTATCCCAATAATTGCGGTTTTCCAGCCATAAACTCTCTTCGCCACTTCAAGTCCGATCTGTGTCGCACCTGAAGAGCACACAAATATATAATCAAAATGGAGCTGGTTATTATTCACATAATGATCAATCTCCTCTCCACATTCGATATAGGCGACTGCCCCAAGCGCTTCATCATACAGGCTCTGGATGTAATAATTTCTCTCTAAAAAACGTTTAGATAACCTTTCAAAAATGTAATCCCGGCGGTCATTCGATCTATAATAAATGACTCTGGCTCCATAGCGCTGGGCATAAAAAAGATTGGGGAAAGAGTTGATAAGATCCTTTTTTTTGCCCCAGGTGATCAGCACAACATCCTTATCCAATTTGTTCCCAAAATAGGCCAGTGTCCTTAATTCATTGGATATCGGGGAGGATGACCATACAATCCCACTCTTCCCTTTGTCCAAAAGGTGGCCAAAAATGAATTCCCCTTTCCTGGCTTTATTCCCTCCAAACCCGGGCAAATTTAAATCATCTCTTTTTATAAAAATCTGGTTATCTGTCCCAAACGTTCCCGCCAGTTCCTGAATCGGAGTCGGCAAATCACAAAGCCTACACTTCGGTAGACTCCTTATTCTTTCAGGAATCTTAAAATTCAAACCACTCATTCTTCTGCTTTTTTCAAATATCGATACATTCCGAGTCGAATTAATAATTTTTTCACCTTCACTTTAAAGAAAACCTGGAAATAATATCTATATATATTCCTGAATATCTCAGCCAGAAGATACCTGCTGCAAGGTTTATCCATCCTGCTGTAAACCGCAAAAACAATATCTTCCCTTCTTATTGTTCTTAAAAGCCAGCCTAATCTAATAATCGCTATCCAGAGTGTATTCCCGTAAATCACATGACTCATCAATTCAGACTTGAGGTCCATAAATTTTTTTGGATAAAAATCAGGGGGAGATCCGTTGATACCTTTTATCTCCTGAAGAGCTGTTAACGGTAAATTTATGCCGCTTCCGCTCAACATATTATACCAATGACAGCAGCGGGCATTAAAATCAATGAAATAGTACTCATCTTTCTCCTTCGAATATAGAAATTCAATTTCAAAGATTCCGTTATAACTCAACAAGTCCAGAATTTTTTTTCCGTATTCTTGAATTCTCTCCGATTCATAATATTCAGCAAAAGTGGTAACCCCTCCCTGGGGAATTTGATGGGTTTTCTGAACACACTTTCCGATCACCTGACCATTTTTGAACCGATAACCGATAACCGAAAACTCATTCTGGGGAGTCTTTGGCAGATTTTCCTGGAAAATTAAGTTGTCTATATCTCCATAAGTCAGGATAGCCTTTTCTAACTCCTCTTTATTGGAGACTCTTAAAAATTTTGAATGGAAGATCCGCCAGAAATCTTCTTTAATGCGCCTTTTCTCCTTCACTACAACCGGGAATACGATTTCAGATACTTTAGAAAAAGTCTTCAGAAAGGGAACTCCACTGCGTTGTAAAAAATTATATAATCTTTCTTTGTCCAGAATAATTTTCAACGTCTTCACATCCGGAATAAAGCATTTTTCAAGAACAGAGTCAACAGCCAATATTTTAAACCAGTCCAGATCATGAGTGGGAAAGATTAAATTTATCTCATCCGGCTCAATCCTTTCTAAATTATCAAAATAATTACGAACACTATCGATATATTCAATATTTGTCTTGAATTGCGACCTTTTTAGCCATTCAATTTTTCCTTCTGGAGAGCAGAGGATAACAATATCTTTTCTATATTCAACTAAATCCCTAACAATGTTTAACGCTACCACCTGATCCGTTGGCAGGATAAAAATATTACGAATGATCATTTTTTCGGAATCCCACCGTTAATTTCTGGAACCTTGAAATGATTTTGAAAGCAACTGTTTTTCGATTCATCAAATAAAAATGGGCCAACCTCCTCGAAAATCCTAATTTAAACCTGGCAATTTGCGGCAGCCGATCCGGTTCCACCACACAAAGATCATAATAACGGCACCCATTCCTCCTGGCCCACTTAATGGCTTCCCATTGGAGCAATTCCCCCTGTCCCAGGCTGGGGGCATCCTTCTGACTGGCCCCCTGCCAGTAGTGCATAAAATTCTTATTTCCCACCACTATTATACCCGCCAGGATTTCCTTACCCAACCTGGCCAATAAAATGACCGCCTGTTTCTTTCTAAAATAGAGATCGACCACCTGTTGGTAATACTCCGCCGGTTTGGACTCTCTCTCGGTCTTCCGGTTGAGATCAACCATCATGGTTCGATACTGCGGATAAAGTTTTGACCCGGAGATTTCGACCTCAACACCTGACTTTAACGCCTTGCGAATCATATTCCTCCGTTTAGAATGGACAGCCGATTTCCATATCCACTCCTGCGATTGGGTCAAATCAACCACAGCGGTCTGCTTAACCGACAGTCCGGCCCTAAAATGCTGCCGATATTCGTCCCCCTCTACCTGGAGATTGGACCAGTAAATCAATGTCTCGTTCATGGACAACGGAATCTTCCTGATTAAATCCTGGAGCTGCACCTGTTTAGAATCATATACCCAGCCGCCATAGGGAACTTCAAATATGGCGGGATTCGAATAGCTCAGTTTAAGGAAGTTATTCTTTATAGTATGAATGGGACAAACAGCCTTTAGACCACCAGTGGAGTGATACGCCACCAGATAAAAAAGCCGGGTATGAAAAACCTCCGATACAATACGGTTAAACTCGGTTTCATGAAAGATCAATCCCCCCTGGAGTTCGATAAAACGATCGATATCCTGCCGCTCTGCAAACGAAAGTCCGGGAAAAAACTTTTTCTGAATCATTAGACGGTCAGCCGCGACGCGCCAACGAGGCATCCCTTATCTTTCTCTCCGTAAATGCCAGCAGCAGCATAATCAGGGTGATCCCGAATATCGAAAAAGAGAGGAAATCATAGATTGCAAGATACTGGACCAACAGGGCAATCCAGACGAAAACCAATGTCAACACCGTCTGATCCCGGGTAAAGACATAGCTTCGCCCCAATTTCACAATCGCAGTGATAAAAATAGACGTAAAAAGAATAGCTCCCAAAATCCCAAAACGAATAATGGCATTGAGAAAGCCACTCAGATCGTTGTCCATATCTTCCTTTTCCGCCCGGAATCCCATTCCGAATAAAAAGTTTTCCGACGCGTTTTTCACAATTTTCTGCAAATCCCGAACCCTGGTATCAATGGAAGTATAATTTCCGGCCATCACTTCGCCGATCGTACCGTATCGTTCTAAAACACTTCTCTGGAGATAGCTGCTGGAAAATACTCCCAGGTTAACCAATATAACAGTCAGCACTAAAATAGTAACCAATGGATAGAAAATAGTTCTCTTGAAACTCCTGGTAAAGATCGCTGTCAAGGCAAAGACAATGACCAGGTTGATCAACCACTGCCGGGTAGAGGAGATCAAAATACTGAGGGAAAAGAAACCCAAAAGCCAATAACCATAAGTCACTTTCCCCTTAAAAAATTTGAGATTGCAAAAAATAAACACCAGGGCAAAATAGACAAGAAGAAAGCCGGAGGGAAAACTCCTGAGTTCATCAGTACCTTTGAGGGTAAATGGTGTAAGCCCGTATTCCTGGGCGGAAATAAATGAGATAAGATATTTCTTTGTAACCAGGGCAAAAACCTGGTCCAGTACACCCAAAACAGCGAATACAAAAACAATCCGTATAAACACATCATAGTGACGTTTTTCGGATAAAAAGGCTGAGAACACAAAATATGATGAAAGATAGAAATAAACTCTCAAAGTGCGAACAACATTGGAAAATTCACTGCCATCAAAAAATGAGACCAAAAGATAAACCGCCAACAATCCAACCAATAAGAAAATAGATTTTAAAAATAAATATCTTTTTTTTATACTTAATGCTTTAGCGAGCAGAATAATTCCCAGGATATCATAAATTGTAAGGCTTAAACCACTGGTAAGAGAGAAAAACGGAAGATCCACATCCCGAAACAGCTTGACCGGATTCATCAATAGGACAAGATAAAAGGCAGCCAAAACCCCATATTCTTTAGAATAAAATACATAAATGAACAGCGCGCCAAAATAAACCCGGGCCACAACGGGAGGAGCAAAATAAACGACCAGAAAAGCAGTAATAAAGAGCATCCCCACCAGGAGTTTATCTCGCTTCATAAAATCTGGTTTTTTGGTCACAACTGGTCCAGGATAAACTAAATTCTCTTGCGCCATATCGGTTGTATCCTTGTATTGGCCAATAAAATATTGACTTTGGGTTTCTTCAAACATCGTGGGCAGACCGAAACCGAAAAGCCATCATATTCAAACAGAGAATCGGTCCTGTATGTTTGCCGACAAAATCGGCAGACCTCATCATCAGGAGGCTGTACCGGTGGGTCGATTAAATACGGAGCCCCAAAAACCGACCTCCTCCCCTTTTTATAAAAAGCGGCCAGTGCGGTATCACGACATTTCCCGCAAATGGGTACATCAAATTTTTTTAGAGAAGACCGGTTCGCCGTATTCTCCCCACACAAGAAACAGAACATACGGTCCGCCGCCTTGACTGAAATGGTAATCGCTTGAGCCCCTAAATAACTCAAAAGGGTATCCTCAAACCGATGGGAAAACTTGTAGGCAAAGGTGTCTTCCCCAATATTCTTTCCTGAAAAACCGCCCCTTTCACAAAATACATACAAAAGATCTCCCCCTTTTGCCTGCCTCACCATCAGGCCGGATTCCGACACAAACTTTTTCAGTTGAGCCGGCCTATACCAATACTGAAAAAATTTTTCCGGCTCTATCCGGTATCTAAGAATTCTTTTTATAAGATTTTTTATGGTACGCTTCGATTTTCGTAAAAAAACGTTGAATGAAACCGAAGGCGTCGAAATAACGGCGATTCCACCGGGCCGCAGAACCCGATACGCCTCTGCCAGCGGCATTTTGGGACCCTCGATAAAATGTTCGATCACTCCCAATGAAATATAACAGCTCAGCGAATTATCTTCATAGGGAAGAGCCGTCACCTCCCCTACCCTGAAATCAACACCAAAATGGTGGTCTTTTTCCCAGCCATTGAGGTATTGGATCGTCGATTCGGAAAAATCAATGCCTTCGATATCAATCCCCAGCCGAGACAGATAAAACACATACCTTCCCAGGCCGCAACCGGCCTCAACCACCTTTCCATATCTGGAGACAAATTTTAGCATCCACTGCCGAAGCCCGTAAAAATCCCACATCTGGATCTCCGATTCCGGTGTTTGCCCCTTCCATAAGTGATCCCAGGTTTCAGTCTTCTGCCCGATATTTAATGGATCCATGACAACTTTCCTCGATATCTTATCCACTAAGCACTCTTTTGATCAAAATCTTGCAGGGCAGCCACCACGTAATCCACCTCCGCATCACGGAGATCGGCATGGAGAGGCAGGGTTACAAAAGATTCCCAGATCCTTTCGGCGCAGGGGCACTCACTGGCATAGGGCTTAAAAAAAGGATGCCGGGTGAGGGGCATGTAGTGTACACCGGTGGCAACCTCTTTTGATTTTAAAAACCGGATCAGGGCATCCCTGTTTTCACAGCGCACCCCAAAAATCCAGTAATGGTTTTCCTCCGGATCGTAAGGCAATAGGGGCCTTAACCTCTTCAAATCTTTTATCCCCTCCATATAGCATCCGACAATTTCCCGCCGCCGCCGGTTCATCTGATCGAGCTTTTTTAATTGGGCCAGGCCGATGGCAGCACTTAAATCGTTCATGTTGTACTTGAATCCCAACATGGCAATCTCATAATACCAGTGCCGGGTATCGAGATTTTCCGCATCTGTGTAACCGGCATTTCGTTTCCAGGTATCCTTGTCGATGCCTACCCAGCGGGCCGGTTGAATCCCCTCAAGCAACCGGACATCATCCGAGCACAGCATGCCGCCGTCGCCGGTGGTCATGGCCTTCTTTTCCTCAAAACTGAAGCAGCCGATATCCCCCCAGGTTCCCAATTTCTTACCTCTGTAATTGGCCCCCGCCACATGGGCGCAGTCCTCGATCACCTTCAGGTTCTTAGCCCTGGCAAAGTCCACGATCTGTTCCATCGGGGCCGGATAGCCGCCGAAATGCACCGGTATCACCGCCATACAATCGGACGTATACTTTCTTTCTAAATCATCAATGCTGATAGAAAGGGTGTCGGTATCCACATCCACAAACACCGGTTCCAACTGATTGTAGAGAGGTGCAAACGCAGTAGAGGCAAAGGTAATGACCGGCACCAATACTTTTTTACCGGGGGGAAAGCCAAAGGCCATTACCGCCAGGTGCAGGGCGGCGGTGGCCGAATTGACGGCCACGGCAGCTTTGCAGCCGATGTATCGGCACCATTCCTGTTCAAACGCCTTTACCTTCGGTCCCAGGCCGATCCAGGATCTGTCAAAAGCATCCTTAATATTGTCCAGTTCTTCATTACCAAGAGAAGGTTTAAATAAACGTACTTTCACTCGCTTTCCCCTTTCAATGTGAACTCTGTGGGTGAAAATATCTCTATAAAACGATTAAAAACCAGGTCAGCCATGATCCGGTTACCATTTACATTCCAATGTGAATCCAGATCAAAATATAATTTCTGAACTTTAGCGGCAACCGATAATGGTTCCAGTAAATCGAAAAAATCGATCTGGTTTTGGCTTAAAAATTTCCCAATCAGCCGTTGAGGTTTAGTCAAATCTATCTGTTCTCTATCAATTTTAAAAAAATCGATGACTTCTGCCAATTTTGATGAATCAACCTGCTCCTTTGTGGGAATAA
The DNA here is from genome assembly GCA_965603365.1 of uncultured bacterium. Lineage (GTDB taxonomy): Bacteria > Acidobacteriota > Aminicenantia > UBA2199 > UBA2199 > JAHELQ01. The sequence continues at coordinate 5,600 of CBFDCR010000029.1, read as the reverse complement.
CTACTATCGTTAATTGCATCCCATTATCCCGGACAATATCTCTTATCTTCAGCAACTCTTTCCACAGGTTGAGATATGCCGCTTCGATTTTTTCATTATACTCTTTTAGAAATATATTGGCACTCCTCTCTTTAGGTTCACCATCAAAAGGTTGACAGGGCCTACCCAACGGATAGCCTTTCTTTATCATTCTCTCATGAATAAATGTCAAAAGGTAGGAATGGTTCTTTAACATTCCAATCAAAGAATCAAGAATTTTATTTACACCACGGTCACCTCTCTCTAAAAAGGCTTCCGGTGTAATAATGTCATTTCCAATATACAGAAATAATAGCAAATGATCGCCTTGAAAATATTTTAGATTTTTTTCCAAAAATTTTCTTTGATAGGCCGGATCACAGCCACTGGTACCCAGGTTAAATACTCGAAAAGCATTCCCCTCCACCGAAGCATTCAACTTTTCCTCCAGCAACTGGCACATCGTGTCTTCTAAATTTACCTGGGCCGCCTGAACAAACGAATCACCCAAAACAATAATCCTTTTCTCATTATCGGTTTTTCCCCTCAGTTCGGTGTCCGCCCTTATCCCGATACTGTTCGTTCGAAAATTGATATCGTATTCAGATGTTTTCAATCTCATATCAAGATTGGGTTTATGCCACTGCATGCCAAAAAATTGGTTGTAGGCATATAGTTTTTTGGGGACCATTGGCGACAGAACCGTCCGGAAAAGGATCTCCAAAAAAAACAATCCGACGAGTAAAATGAAAACAGCCAGCGTTATATTTGCGGTAAAATTCGGCAATCTCGGCTTTCCTTTACGAATTAAGAAGAGATTAAAAATATAAAACAATAACAATATAAATGTGAATATTGATAGAACCAATAGGGAATAGAAAGAATCAACATTTAATTTATGGTCCTTGCTGAAAAAGGTCTGAACGGTTAAAGGGTTTATAAATAAAATAAACAATAATAATCCAACGGCAGAGACTATTAAAATTAACTTCTTTATTCTAGCATCCCCGGCACTGTCGTTTACCATTTTAGCCTCAGTCTTCATCCACAACGCCTATACATTTACGTCTATCGCCCCATATTTACGCTTAAATTCCGTAAAAGACATATTCCTTAAATCCTTTCCAGACAAAAGGGGATTCGTCACCGGCCAATCAATCCCTAACTCTGTATCATTCCACAAAATGCCCCCCTCTGCTTCGGGGCAGTAATAATTATCGACCCTGTACAAAACATCACTCTGTTCGGTCAATGTACAATAGCCGTGAGCAAGACCCCGGGGCACCAGCACCATCTTGTGATTATCTTCTCTTAACTCCAGCGAATCCCACCTGCCGAAGGTGGGTGAATCTTTACGCAGATCCACAAACACGTCCAGAACCGCTCCCCGGACACAGCGCACCAATTTGGTCTCGGCATGAGGGGGGAACTGGAAGTGGAGCCCCCGGATAATCCCCCTCTTCAGCGAGGAGGCATGGTTTTCCTGTATCCAATCTCGCTCCAGCCCATGATTACGAAAAATCTGTCGATCGAATGTGCGCATAAAAAAGCCCCTCTGATCTAGGTGGGGAGCCAGGGTAATCTCAAATACCCCTTTCAGTTTTCTCTCAACGATCTCCATAGTCGGTAACGATTTATCAGCCTACATCCTGTTCATATAATTAAATATCTGGTCTTTACAGAAATCATACATATCGGTATCCCGGCAGTACGATTGATACCACTGCACGGTCTGCTCCACCGCTTCTGCCACCGTTAATAAGGGTTTCCAGCCAAGATTGTGCCGGGCCTTACTGATATCCAGGGCAAGCAGCCGGGCTTCATGGCCTCCGCCCTCGCCGCTCCACTTTTCCCAGGAACCGCCTCCCCAATACCTGCCTACCAGTTCCGCCAGATCTCGAACAGGGATGACCGAGGAGGATTCCGGGCCAAAATTCCAGGCCCCTGAATACTTTACAGGATCGGCCAACATCTTTGCGGCCAGCAATAGATATCCTCCCAGCGGTTCCAGTACAAACTGCCAGGGGCGAACAGCTTCGGGACTGCGGAGCACTATTTTTTGCCCCCCCTCCAGGGCCCGGATGCAGTCGGGGATGATGCGATCCTGTTGCCAGTCGCCGCCGCCGATGACGTTGCCGGCCCGCACCGACGACAGGGCCTTGCCATGGTCAGCAAAACGTTGGGGCGCGAAAAAGGAGCGGCGATAGGCCGAGGTAATCAATTCCGAACAGGCCTTGCTGGAACTGTAAGGATCCTGGCCGCCCAGAGAATCATTCTCCCGGTATCCCCAGATCCACTCTTTGTTTTCATAACACTTGTCTGAAGTGACATTAACGATGACTTTCACCGACGGGAAGAGCCGACAGTTTTCCAGCACATTGACGCTGCCGCCGACATTGACATCATAGGTCTCTTTGGGATGGGCATAACTTTCCCGCACCAACGGCTGGGCCGCCAGGTGAAAGACAATTTCGGGGGAATATTTTTTAAATACATCTTGCAAATGGGCAAAGTCCCGGACATCACCCCGGATATCGGCAATCTTACCCGTCAAGCCAGCCTTGACGAAGTTATCCTTATCGGTATAGGGCGCTAAGGCATAGCCCACCACTGCTGCTCCCAGTTCCCGCAGCCAGGTGCTCAGCCAGGAGCCCTTAAAACCGGTGTGACCGGTTAAAAGAACCGTTTTTCCTGAATATATTTCACTGAGGAATCTTCTCATCCCTGCTTTTCCTGAAAATCCCACACTTTCCAGAACGCTCTGTTCTCCTTCCACAGTCTGTTTAAATGCTCCACATCCCGTACCGTATCGGCACACTCCCAGAAACCTTCATGCTTGTAGGTCATCACCTGCCCTTCGGCGGCCAACTGTTCCAGGGGGCCAAATTCAAAATCGCAATCCTCCGCCGGGGTCAAATAATCGAGCATCCCTTTATCAAACACCATGAAGCCGCCGCTGATTAAGCCCTGGCTGGTCTGGGGTTTTTCTTCAAAGGAGATGACCCGGCCATCCTGTTCGATGATCTCTCCAAACATGGAGGGTGGCTTAACGCCGGTCACGGTGACCAATTTGTGGTGGGATTGATGAAACGCTGTCAATTTGTGGATGTCGATATCCGCTACCCCGTCGCCGTAGGTGAGCATATTGACCGGTGCATCGAGGTATTTCTCCACCCGTTTGATCCGGCCGCCCTTCAAGGCTTCCAGGCCGGTATCCACCAACGTTACTTTCCAGTTTTCTGCCGATGAATTGTGGTAGGTGACATCCTTATTGGCCAGATCAATGGTAAAATCACCGGCATAGTTGTTAAAATGGTAAAAGTAATCCTTAATGACATTGCCCTTGTAACCCAGGCAAATGATAAATTCATTATAACCGTAGTGGCTGTAAATCTTCATAATATGCCACAAAATCGGCCGACCGCCGACTTCAACCATGGGCTTGGGGATTAAATCTGTAAGGGACCCCAACCGTGTCCCATACCCCCCGGCTAAAATTACGACTTTCATCATCTCTACATCTCCATCAATCACAAGTCAGGCAGCGGACTAAACCCATATCTCACATACACTTTTGATCAGCTTAAATATACGGGCCTGATCATCTTCACTAAAATAGGGGTGGAAGGGGAGGCTGAAGATTTTGTCGGCAATCTTTTCACTGATGGGGAAGTCGCCTTCGTTGCAGCAGAGGTTGGCGAAGGCTTGCTGGAGGTGGAGGGGTTTGGGGTAATAGATGGCGGTGGGGATGCCGTTCTCTTTTAACCGGGCCATTATGTTATCTCTCTGGGGGTGCAGGACGGAGTACTGGGCCCAGGCGGAGATATTGTGATCCTTGACATGGGGCACGGTTACCACATCCCGCAAACCGTCGTCGTAGCGCCGGGCCACCTGCTGACGCATCTCTATCTCCTCGGCAAAGATCTCGAACTTGGCCAGCAGGATCGCGGCCTGCAGGGTATCGAGGCGGCCGTTAACACCGAGGCGGATGTTTTCATATTTATTCACCCCCTGGCCGTGTACCCGGATGGAGAGCAGCTTTTCGTACATGGCATCGTCGTCGATAAAGACCATGCCGCCGTCCCCATAACAGCCTAAGGGCTTAGCAGGGAAGAAACTGGTGGCCGCCACCCCGGACAGGGAGCAGGCCTGGCGACCTTTATAGGAAGCGCCGAAACTCTGGGCCGCATCTTCCAGTACAAACAGGCCGTGTTTTTCCGCCACCGCGTTGATCTCGTCGTAATCGGCGGTCTGTCCGAAGAGATCTACCGGCATGATGCCCCGGGGCATGATCTCTCCCTGTTTCTGGGTCTTCATGATGACATCTTCCAGTTTCTCCACATCCATATTAAAGGTATCCGGCTCAATATCCACAAAAACCGGTGCAGCCCCCAGCAGTTGGATCACCTCGGCGGTGGCGATAAAGGTGAAGGGCGAGGTGAACACGGCATCACCAGGCCCCACATCATGGGCCATTAGGCCCATTAACAGGGCATCGGTGCCGCTGGCCACGCCCACCGCATGTCTGACCCCCACGTAACGGGCCAGGGTCTCCTCGATCTCTTTCACCTCAGGACCCAAGATATAGCGGCCGTGGTCCAATACCTTTTTGATCCTGTCTTCGATTCTCTGCCTGATACGCCCTTGCTGCGCATGCAAATCAATAAATTGCATATTATCTCCTAAAAGCTTCGTTCAATTGAACCAATTGAACTAAAATATGGCGTAGATGAAGGGGGCTAAGGCCGAGCCTTCGGAAAATACGATCAAGGCGCCCAGCAGCAGCAGGATGATGACGATGGGGATGAGCCACCACTTCTTGCGCATCCACAAAAAATGCCAGAACTCTTTAAATACCGATATTTTCGACATGTTATCCTTCCTTAGTACTGGTTCTCATAACCACTGACCCCTTCCCTGTCACTGTCCGGGGCTTTTTCGATCCAGTAGGTTTCGGGCCGCCGGTCAAAGCGCAGATCCAGGAACCGCTTACCGAACAGCCTGGATATGAAGCCGATGGGGGTAATGATCAAAAAGAAAAGAGCCGTTAAAATGACCCGGGTCATTATCCAGCCCAGGCCGAAACCCAGGTAAGAAAACAGGATAAATAGAGGTTTAATGAGAAGGGGTAAAAGCAGCCCCATCAGCACCACCAGGGCAGCGGCGCCGTAAAACCAGGGATACGCGGGCCGCGCTTTTATGAGCAGCAGGGTGGCGATAACGGCTAAAATGATACCCAGGCCCACGGCGAACTTTCGCCACTCTTCCCTGTCGTTAAATTTTGACCTGTCCATCAATCCAATTCAAATTCGTCGCGCCAATTGATATCGTCGTGAAAGGCCGGCTGCTGTTTCTTGTCCAGGAGAAAGCTGCCCAGTACCAGGTAGTCCATCTCCGTTCGCATAAAGCACTTGTAGGCATCCATGGGGCTGCACACAATGGGTTCCCCCCGGACATTAAAGGAGGTGTTGACAATCACCGGGCAGCCGGTTAATGCCTGGAATGTCTTGATCAGATTCCAGTACGGGGCATTGGTGTCCCGGTGCACCGTCTGAATCCGGGCCGAATAATCAACGTGTGTA
>CBFDCR010000028.1:0-59561 GCA_965603365.1 uncultured bacterium | reverse complement strand
GTTACAAGGAGGAGGAGCGCATCCGCAAAGAGGCGCTTAAGTTGGGAGAGCAGCGTGGCTTAAAGGAGGGTAAACGGATCGGGCTGGAGAAGGGTCTGGAAAAGGGAGTTAAAAAGGGGAAACGAGAGGGCCTTAAAGAAGGCGAAAAGAATAAAGCCATAGCAATAGCGCAAAAGATGAAAGAAGAGGGGCTGCCAGTAGAAAAGATTTCAGACTATACGGGCTTGACCAAAAGGGAGATTGAAAAGCTTTAGATTAGTTTGTTCTTTTTGTTCCAGGATTAACGATTTTTGGGTTATTTTTTGATGAGTTGGTATTTGAGGGGGGGTGATATCAAAAATGAGATCATCGAAAAGCGTTTTATAATCATTGTTTCCAGGAAAAGTGATATCATTTTTGATATCACACAATTTCATTTACGATTTCCCCGGAAACCCTGATTTATCAGTGGTTTCCGGGGAGGGGGGGGATACCCGAAGGGTTGCGTGGTGTGTGCTTAATTTTGAGTGCACTTTGAGTGCATATTTCTTGTAGGTCTTTGGAGTGATCTGGTAGGGTGAATTGGTGTTTTTTCTTTGTGGAATATTGGACGTTGAGTCATAGAGAAAGTGGAGTATATTTGATTGTTTTTCTTTGGCTTGAATATCCTGGGTTAGGATGTAGGTAAATTCAGGTGTTTATTTTGCTTAGATTCAATTGTGAGAGGTTTTTTTTGTTTGAGGTATGTGCCGTGTATGTAAAACATTGAATTTCGATTGTCGGGCCTTTATTTGAATCGTGAAGAGAAGTTCGTAAATGGAAAGTGAGAAAGATAAAAAAAAAGAAATTGTTCTTAACAGAAACTATGTAGTATATATGAACGTATACCCTTTAGAGGTAGACAATGAGACTCAAAACAATCACTGAATCAACGTTTACTGAATTTGCCACAAGGAATCAAATCATCTGGCTAAAGCCAAAACAGGTAGCAAAGTTAATGCAATGTTCGTTACAACATGTCTATGACCTTGCAAAGTCGGGCAAAATATCATATATAAGAGACGGAAAAAATGTACGATTTAAGCCAGATGATCTTGACCAATACGAAAAGCAAACACTTGTCAGGAGGTTATATCATGGGACTGTACAGAAGAAACAACAGTTCTAACTGGCAAATGTGCTTCTTCGTAAACGGAAAGAGAGTCCGAATGTCTACTAAGACCACCAGCAAAAAGGTGGCCCAGCGTATCTATGACAAGGTCAAGGGCCAGATCGCCGAAGGTACGTTTAAACTCAACAGCAATCAAGACATGCCCTTTGATCAACTTGTGGACGAGTTCCTTGAGTCCCACAGTAAAGTTGAGACAAAGTGCTATCAGGGGGATCTGCGGATCGGTCGAGTGTTCAAGGGCTATTTTGGCTCCAGGCCGATCAGCCGGATCACCCCCTATGACATCAAGTCCTGGCGCAAACATCGGGCTGACTTCATCACCCGTCGGGGCACCAGGATCAAGATAGCAAGCCTGAACCGAGAGCTTGCTTTTTTGAAAGCGATGTTCAACATGGCTGTTGAGTGGGGCTGGCTCCAGGAGAGTCCGGCCCGTAAAATCAGGAAGCTTAAAGGCGAAGTCAGCCGGCTGCGTATTCTCACGCAAGAGGAGCTCACCCGATTGCTTAACCACGCTGATGCGTACTTGAAGCCGATAATCATAACGGCGGTATCCACCGGTATGCGCAAGGGAGAGATCCTTAACTTGAAATGGCAGGAGGTAGATTTTAAGAATGGTTTTATCCGGGTTTCAAAGAGTAAGAACGGCAAGGCCCGGGACATTCCGATGAGTCCCTATCTGTCGTCAATGTTGAGAGGACTTGAGAGTAGCCGGTTGGCTGGGGGTTATGTTTTTTGCCACAAGTCAGGAGAGCGGATACGAGATATCTACACAGTTTTTGACCGTGCGCGTCGTAGAGCCGGGTTGAAAGATTTTCGTTTCCACGATCTCCGTCACACTGCGGCAAGTTTATTTGCCGCCGGTGGTTGCGACATCGTAACGCTTCAATACATCCTTGGTCACAGTTCGATCATGATGACGCAGCGTTACGCTCACCTTATCCCAGGCAGACTCCAGAGGACGAGCCAGATCATGGAGGAATTCTGGCAGGATTTTGGTGGTGGCACAAAAAGTACCTCATAGGCTGGTGGTCATGTTAAGAAAGATTGCCCGAAATCCTTATCATAAAAGGATTTTGGGATGAATGGTTTGGTAGACAATTCTTATTCTGAACGTCACCGCTGACATTCCGGACGGCAGGCGAGAGGGTCGCTTCGATCTCTTTTTAGTTTTTGAATCATGCTCTGGCTGCTGACCGGCGAAGGCGATAATTTTTTGGGGTAACTCCTGTGAAAATCTTCGTTGGAAAAAAAAGTTGTTTTGTGGTATGATGGGATTTTGTCGTTTGGTTTTTGGTTGATTGGTTGCGTCGACCGAAGTCGATGGGTTTGAAAGATATGATGAGGTAATAAAATGAGTCGGGAGATATCGGAATTCCGAAAAAAATGTTTTGGTCTCTTATTTATTATGGTAATATTGACGCTTCCCGCCGTTAGCGGGGAGAAAGCAGCCGGGCCGTTATTCGTCGAGTCCGGTATCATCCCGCCGATATCGCCATCGGCCTGTGTGGATCATTTGATCATCCGCGAGCGCTGGGTGACGGTTGATTTTAACCTGTTGTGCCGCTGGGAGGCACCGGCCCAGGGGAAACAACCGGATCGGCATCCCCTTCGGCCGCTGGACCGGCCCCTGCCGGGATCTATCGATCCCCATCCCCCCTCCCTGGAGATCAACCTATTCGAGGATGTTCATCTGCGGGCGCTGATCCGCCGGGTTGAGAGAACCGATTCCGGCGCCTGTATATATGTCGGGGAGGTCGAAGACATGCCCGGCAGCCAGGTCGTAATGGTTACCGGCAGCGGTATTCTTCAGGCCAACATAGCGGTGCCGGGACACTTTTACCAGGTCCGTTACCACGGCCAAGGGGTGCATCACATCAGGGAAATAGACCAGGGCCGGTTCCCGTCGGAATTAACGCCCCTGCCGGGCGGCAGCGCCGAAACAGCGGCCCGAGAGCCGGAAGCCGCGGCCCTCGACTCCGGCGACATCATCGATATTATGGTGGTATACACCGCGGCAGCCCGGTCCGCGGCCGGCGGCAGCGCGGCCATGGAGAACCTGATCGTTTTGGCGGTTGCCGAGAGCAACAGCGGTTACGCAAACAGCGGGGTGAATCAACAGTTGAGGCTGGTCTACACCGCCGAAGCGGTATACAGCGAGGTCAGCTTTAACTGGAGTACCACCCTCTCCCGCTTAAGGGGAACATCCGACGGCTATATGGATGAGGTTCATGCCTGGCGCAATACGTACGGCGCCGACGAGGTGGTATTGATCGTCAACAATACAGGCTACTGCGGCATCGCCTACGTGATGCAGACCGTTTCCACCTCCTTTGCCCCCTACGCCTTTGCCGTGGTGTCCAGGATCTGTGCCACCGGTTACTACTCCTTTGCCCATGAACTGGGCCACAACATGGGCTGTGCCCACGACCGGGCCAATGCCTCTGTGATGGGGGCCTACAATTACGCCTTCGGCTACCAGGCCCCGGACGAGGCGTTTCGCACCATCATGGCCTACAATTGCCCCGGCGGCTGCCCCCGGGTCAACTACTGGTCCAACCCGGATAAGACATATGGCGGCCAACCCATGGGGGTGGTCTATACCGACCCACAGGCGGCCGATAACCGCCGGGCCCTGAACAATACCGCCTACACGGTGGCCAATTTCAAGCAGGCGGTGGTGCCCGCCATCACCGTCACCTCGCCGGACGGCGGCGAAGAGTGGCCTGTCGGTTCCACCCAGGAGATCACCTGGACATCCGGGGGCCCCATCGACAATGTCAAGATCGACTATTCCGTCAACAATGGACAGAACTGGACCGGGATCGCTGCCTCTACCGCCAATGACGGCAGCTATGACTGGACCATCCCCGATAACCCCTCGGATAACTGCCTGGTGCGGGTCAGCGAGACCGACGGCAGCTCCCCGGATGTCAGCAACGGGCTGTTTTCCATCTATGTGCCGCCCCCCTCCATTACGGTGACCTCGCCGGACGGCGGCGAGCACTGGCCGGTGGGTTCCACCCAGGAGATCACCTGGACATCCGGGGGAACCGTGGGCAATGTCAAGATCGACTATTCCGTCGATAGTGGAGAGAGCTGGACGGAGATCGCTGCCTCTACCGCCAATGACGGCAGCTTTGATTGGCCCATCCCCTTGACCTACGATGATCCGCCAGCCAACTGCCTGGTGCGGGTCAGCGAGACCGACGGCGATCCCACCGATGTCAGCGACGGGGTATTTGCCTTAGATGTGCAGACCCCAACCATTACCCTGACCGCTCCAGACGGCGGCGAAACCTGGGCGGTGGGCACGGTGCAGCCCATCACCTGGACCAGCACAGCGGTCTACGGCAATGTCGAGATCGATTATTCCGGCGACAACGGCCAGAACTGGACAGCCATCGCCCTCTCCACCGCCAATAACGGCGCCTTCTCCTGGGTCATACCCGACACCCCATCGGACAACTGCCTGGTGCGCATCCGTGAGCGGGACGGCAGCCCCGGGGATATGAACGGGGCCGTGTTTTCCATCGTGCCGGAGCAGCAGCCGGCAATTACCCTCCTCTCCCCCAACGGCGGCGAGTCCTTAAACGAAGGCTCGATCCACCGGATCACCTGGGCCAGCACCGCCTCGGTGGGCAGCGTTAACCTCGACTATTCCGACGACAACGGCCAGAACTGGCATGAAATCGCGGCCGCGGCCGAAAACGACGGCAGTCACGACTGGACCGTGCCCCAGGTCTCTTCGTCCATCTGCCTGGTGCGGATTCGAGAAACCGACGGCAGCCCCACGGACCAGAGTGACGGCGTCTTTACCATCAGCGGCCCCAAACCCACGATTACCGTCACCTCTCCCAACGGCGGCGAGGCCCTGTCTGTGGGTTCGGTCCACGACATCGCCTGGACCAGCAGCGGAGACATCGGCAGTGTATGGATCTACTACTCCACCAACAACGGTGTCTCCTGGAAAAATATCGTAAGCGCCGCCCCAAACAACGGCAGCCACAACTGGGAGATACCCGACACCCCCTCGGACAACTGCCTGCTGCGCATCATTGCCGAAGGCCCGGAAGCGGGGCCGACAGACGTCAGTGATGGGCTGTTTGCCATTGTCTCTTCCGCCCCCTCGATTACGGTGTTGTCTCCCAATGGCCGGGAGAGCCTGATCATGGACACGGTTCATGAGATCAAGTGGACCAGCAGCGGCCCGGTAGAGGATGTACGGATCGAGTATTCCACCGACAGCGGGGCTTCCTGGAGCCTGGTCACCGACTCGACTGTCAATACCGGCAGCTACGACTGGACCGTACCCCATACCCCCTCCAACCACTGCCTGGTGCGGGTCAGCCGCAGCGATCCAGAAGGGGGGCCGGGGGATGTGAGCAATGCCGAGTTCTCCATCGAGCCACCCCCCTATAATGCCATCACGGTTTTATCGCCCAACGGCGGCGAAATCCTGTATGCCGGGTTGACCTATGAGATCCTGTGGAGCGGTTTTGGAGCCATCGACAACGTGAAGATCGACTATTCCCCGGATAACGGCGATACCTGGCTGCCGCTGGCGGAAACCGCCGAAAACAGCGGCCATTTCAACTGGACCGTACCGGATACCCCGTCGGCCTTCTGCCTGGTGCGGGTCAGTGATACCGGGGAGAGTGCGGCCGATACCAGCGATGCCCTCTTTGCCATTGTCCTGCCGTCGACCCTCACCCTCACCGCGCCCAACGGCGGCGAGGCCTGGGAGGCGGGAACCAGCCGCGATATCACCTGGCAATACAGCGGCGACATCGCCGGGGTGAAGATCGATTATTCCGTGGACAGCGGCGCCTCCTGGATCAATATAACGGACTCAACCGGGAATGACGGCTACTATGCCTGGACCGTGCCCGGCACCCCGTCGGGACTCTGCCTGGTGCGGATTTGCCAGACCGATAATGACGGCGAACCCTATGATGTGAGCGACGAACCCTTTGCCATTACCGTATCCGACTATGCCGAGATCACGGTGATCTCGCCGGACGGCGGCGAACTCCTGTATGCAGGCTCGACGGCTGAGATCGCCTGGACCAGCTTCCAGGTGAGCGGTCAGGTGGCCATCGATTACTCGATCGACAATGGCCAGGAGTGGACCGAGATCACTCCCGCCACCGACAACGACGGCAGTTACGAGTGGACCGTACCCCAGGTCTCCTCAGTCCTGTGCCTGGTGCGGGTCTATGAGACCGACGGCCTGCCCCTGGATGCCAGCAACGGCGTATTTGAGATCACCACCGGCACCGAACCCACCCTGACCGTCACCGCCCCCAATGGCCAGGAAGAGTTTACCGTGGGCGCGGACCACGACATCACCTGGACCGGCACGGGGGGAATCGACATGGTGGCCATCGATTATTCCGTCGATAACGGCACCACCTGGCTTTCGATTGTGGCTTCTACCCCCAACAGCGGCAATTTCCTGTGGACCGTGCCGGACACCCCGTCTGAAACCTGCCTGGTGCGCCTGCGGGATGCCGGCCTGGATGAAGATATCGCGATTAAGGATGAGAGCGATGCACTATTTACCATATCTGCCCAGGTAAGCCCCTCGATTACGGTCACCGCTCCCAACCGGGGAGAGGCCCTGATCCAGGGTGCCTTCTTCCAGATCACCTGGACCAGTACGGGTGGAATCGAGGCGGTCATACTCGAATACTCCATCAACAGCGGCCAGAACTGGATCAAGATCGGGGAGACCGCCAATACCGGCGCTTATGAGTGGCTGGTGCCGGACACCCCGTCGGGCCACTGCCTGGTACGGGTCAGCAGCGCCGACAGCGATGAAGGCCCCAGTGACCTGAGCGATAAAGAGTTTACCATCACCGCCGAATAAAAAAAGTCACCCGGCAGTCGCCGAAGTGACTCTTAAGCGGAAACGGTTTCCTGTTCGCTTTCGCCGTCGGTCTCTTTATTTCTGGACAGTTTTGAACTCCTGAACAGGATGCCCACCTTCTCCAGAAGCTGCGGCTTGCCCTTCAACACAATCCGCAAGCATCCTGCAGCTCCCTGATCCAGTCCCGGAGCTTTCCCAATTCCCGGCTGCTCTGATCGGTGGCAGCCTGGGATTCCTTTTCCGTAAACAAAACTTGGGGATAGGCAAAAATTTAGTCCCTCCCTCTGTCAAATATTTTCCCCATTTTTTTGACCTGCCCCCTGTCCCTTGATGGTTTTGAGGATTTCGGAGGTGGAGCGGACTTTTTGGCCGCCGACTATGGCGATCCGGCCGCCGTAGGATCGCACGGTCTCTCTTTCCGGAACCGTTTCGGGGGTGTAGTCCGAACCTTTACAGTGGAAATCCGGTTTCAGGGTGAGCAGCACCCGGTCTACGGTGAGCTCGTCGAAGAGGGTGACGTAGTCCACGCAGGCCAGTGATGATATGATTTTGATACGGCCTTCTTCGTCTATAATAGGCCGGTGCTCTCCTTTGAGTTGTCTCAGTGAGGCATCGGAGTTGAGGGCCACCACCAGGATATCGGCCACCTCTTTGGCGGCCTGCAAGTAGCGGGTGTGGCCGATGTGGATCAAATCAAACCCCCCGTTGGCCAGGGCAACGGTTTTGTGTGTTTGCCTCTCCGCCTCGATCTTTACTTTTAACTCTTCCAGGGGGGAAAATTTAGCGGAGTACATGATGGAGTTCGTCGTAAGGAATGGGGTAGCAGCCCTCTTTCATCACCACAATGCCGGCAGCCATGTTGGCCAGCCGGGCGCTGTCGTAGAGATCTGCCCCCGCCTGCAAAGCCAGTCCCAACACCGAGATCACCGTATCGCCGGCACCGGTGACGTCCACGATATCGGTGGAACCGTAAATGCCGACGACCCGCGGCTGTTTATTCTTATCAATGACCGCCATGCCGCGGTGACCCCGTTTTAACACCACCCCCTCAGCGCCGATCCTGTGCAGAAACTCTGTACCGGCCTCGAAAAAGTCGGTATCTGTCAGGAAGCTTTTGCCCGGAAACATCTTCTTGATTTCCGGTTCGTTGGGGGTGGCGATGGTGATGTTTTTAAAGTTCGGAAAGTGCTGACGGGAATCGGCGATGTATAATTTGTCCGGGAATTTTTTTCGGATATGACCAAAAACCTCGGGTCTGACCGATTCGTGGAGGTAATCTGATAGAATCAACAGATCCAGTTTTTCCAGCAGATGGATTATCTGCTTTTCGATGTGCCGGTAGGTGCCGGTTTTCAGCGGGGCCTTGTTCAGGCTGTCGATTCTTAGTATCTGTTGTTTCTTGGTACTGGCCCCTCCCGATAAAATCCGGCTTTTTTTGGAAGTCTTGTAGTCTTCTACTTCAATGAGGTAATCGGTGGTAATGTTATTTTGCTTGAGCAGCGCCAGCAGAGCGGCACCGTCTGCATCTTTGCCTATCAATCCCACCGGAATCGGTTCTGCGCCCAGGGATTTGATATTCATGATTACATTGCCCCCCCCCCCCAGTTTGAAGGCATTGGCTTCAAATTCCGTAACCAATACCGGTGCTTCCCGGGAGATCCTGCTGGTGGAGGTATAAATGTATTCGTCTAAGATAAGGTCACCCCAGACGATGGCCTGCAGGTTTTTAAACCGCTCCAGGTATTGATCCAGATCTTCGTTCATTCAAAAAAAGCACTATCCTGGGTGTAACCGAATTCGAGGGTGAAACGGGCAGGCAGGCTCTCTTCTGCCTCGTCGGTTACAGCCGTGATGGCATAGGTAATTTCTTTCTTCTTCTCTGCCTTGCGGTGGGAGTAGGTGAAGCTGCTGCCGTCCGCCTTTGCCAGGAAGTTAAGTTTCGAAGAGTCGTTTTCGTCCACCAGATAGAGCCGATACTCCACGATGGTTTTATTCTTGTTCAGTTCGTTGGGCTCCCAGGCCAGGATATTGATATATTCGGTTTGCAAAAAGGAGCGGTTCTGCTTTTGTTCACCTGAGAAGTTGGAGGGAGGGGCAACGGTGAGCAGACCCTGCAGCGAGTAGCCTACATCGAGCCGGGGTCCCTGTTCACCGGTTCCGCACCTGGTGGTGATCCTGGTTGGAGAATCCTTCAGGGCCGTTAAAACAGCGGAGACATCTAAGTTGGAAAATTGTTTGACAAGGGCCCAGGCACCGGCGACATGGGGAGTGGCCATTGACGTACCGCCCCAACTGGCATAACTGGTATCGCTGTTAGCCGTGGCTGCCCGGATACTGACTCCCGGTGCCAACAGATCCAGCATATCGATCTGCCAGTTGCTGAAGCTGGCCTCCCGGTCGCTCTTATCGGTTGCGCCCACGGCAATGGCCGAAGAGATGCAGGCGGGGGCCGCGATTTGAGTGCAAAAACCGGAGTTTCCCGCGGCAATCGCCGTGGCAATGCCCACGGCCCGGAGGTTATCGACGGCGGTCTTGACCGATCCGTTGTCAGCATCACAGGCTGCCGCGCTGGCATAGCCCTCTTCACCGCCCAGGCTCAAATTGGCGGCCGCGATGTTATATTGATTGCGGATCGAGTAGAGATACTCCAGTCCCTTCAACTGGTCGGAGTTATAACTCAACACACAGGGGCTGCCGATACCGTAATTCTGGCACTCCGCTTGCGAGAACCGGGAGAAGACCTGGATGGCGATGATGCCGGCATCTTTGGCAATGCCGAACACACTGTCGTGATTGTTGCCGGCGGCAATACAGGAGACATGGCTGCCGTGACCGAAGCCGTAATATTCGGATTCATAATGCGCGGCCGCTCCGGCACCGGCCATCTGGTACTGGCCGTTGGGGCAGTCCCTCCGCAAGGAAAAACAGGCTTCCTTGATACTTTTGCCCGTAAATGCCTCGTGGCTCTTGCGGATGCCGGTATCCAGAATGGCCACGTACCAACCATTGCCGGTGAAGCCCAGACCCCAGGCGGTTTCTGCGCCCACAATTTTGCGGGACCGGTCTAATTGCGGCGCATCGATACCGGAATCTGTCGATTCCATCCTGGAATAGTCTGGCAGAGGCATGGGCTTGTCTTCGCTGATGTGGATGACTTCCGACATGTTTTCCAGCCTTTTTAGTGCCGCCGGAGAGACCTCCAGTGCCAGGAAAGGCAGGCTGGAAAACGTATGGTGGATGTCGTAAGCTGTGCCGTTCAACTGGTACAGGACATTCTGGGTGACGGTTGAGATGACCTGCTCCAGCTCCAAATCTGCATCCACCGCGGCCTGGACCGCGGCCATGTCGGCTACTCCCGTTTTGAAGCGATTGGAATAGGCCGTCAGTTCTCCGATACCCGGCACGTCTATCTTCACGATGATATTGACCGATCCCTGGCTGCGGGCAATTTGCAGTAAGTCATTGTTTTGGGGCGCTGCGGGTGCTCCCCTCTGCAAACCGGCAACATGAGCGGTTGAAATGACTATAAACAATACCGAAAACCATATTATTGATTTTTTATTCATGGGCATTGTCATCGTACCTCCAATGTTTAAGAATTCAAAATTTGAAATTTCTATTATATCATAATAATTTAAATATGGATAATTTTTATCTCTATTTGCATTGATGGGATTGTTGACTATTGGCTTTTTTGTTCTATAATACTTAAATCAAAGTAAGGTAAGCAGAACAATGAAGAGTATCGAGATTGGAAATCCTGATTTGGTGCGGTTGTTAGACGACATTACCGGGGTGGCCGGTTATTTCTGGCAGAGGGCCTGGGCCGAGCGCAACGGCGGCAATATTTCCGTAAACGTCAGCCAATATTTTCGTGATGAAATAGAGGATCTGGGGGATTATCCCTTTCATACCGCCGATATCCGGTATCCCCGTTTGGCGGGCGGCAGTTTTTTTATCACCGGCACCGGTAAACGGATGCGTGATATGGCCCGCCAGCCCGAAGGCAACGGCTGCATCCTGCAGATTGCCCGGGACTTGAAAGGTTACCGGGTGATCTGGGGAGCCGGGGCAGACCCCCATATTGAACCCACCTCGGAATTTCCCAGCCACCTGGCCATCCACGATTTTTTGCTGCGGAAAAAAACGTCACACCGGGTCATTCTCCACACCCACCCCACCCACCTGATCGCCCTCACCCACTGCCTGGACCGCAACCAGGAAGACCGGCTCAACCGCATCCTGTGGACCATGCACCCGGAGATGAAGATCTTTGTGCCCCGGGGCGTGGGCATCGTGCCCTATCGACTGCCCGGCTCGGAAGCGATTGCCAGGGCCACTGTCCGAAAACTGGCTCACCACCGGGTGGTGCTGTGGGAAAAGCACGGCATCCTGGCCACCGGCGAAGAGGTGATGGAAACCTTTGACATCATCGACATGCTCAACAAGGCGGCTGAGATCTACCTGATGTGCAAAAACGCCGGTTTTGAACCCTCCGGCTTATCGGACCAACAACTGGCAGAACTGGAAACCATGGGCAGCCAGTGGCAAGAGTAAAGCTATTACGACTCATCCCCCAGTTCCCTTTAAATCCCCCCTTCTTCCCAAGAGAGGGGGGTCAGGGGGGTGAGTTGGCAAAATTTTTTGCTCGATGTTGAGATATTTGGGGGTGAATGGATATTTAAGTCATATGCAGGAGGATTTTATGAGAAATTTTGCAAAATTAGGTGTTATATTGGCAGCGGTTGGTCTGCTGCTTTTTTCCGGCCCGGTCCTTTCGCAAACGAAAATACCAGGGAAAGTGCCGATCCCCCAGCGGCCCGGTTTACTTCTGGGCGGCCTGGTGCACCTGATGGATAAAGAGGCCCCGGACCAGGATGGCCTGGAGGCCAGTATCACATTGAAGAAAAACAACCTGCCCCTGACAGGCGCGGTGGTGAAACTCAACGGCATGGTGCTCCAGGAAAAACCCGGCGGCCTCTATGAAAAAGATATCTATCCCTTCCCCATCTCCAAAGGCAAGGGCATCAAAATTACTCTGAAACCCAAACCCGGGACCAGCCTTCCTATGCTGTCGGAAGAAACGATGGCCACGGTGGTGATCGACAATATGATCCAGTACGTCAGCCCCCAGCCCAACGGCCTGGTGAATATCGGTATCGGCCGATCAATTCCCTTCCGCTGGAACTTTGTCGGTCCCGTCAAGAAGAGCCAGATGCGCATTTACGATACCAGCAACAACCAGATTATCTTCCAGCAGATCGTGACCGGTACCACGGTGAATGTGCCGGCCAATATTTTTAGACCCCGGAATACCTACCGGCTCTACCAGTTGGTGTACGATTTTGACTATTTCAGACTGCGCCAGGGCCTATCGCCCGGCTCAAAGGTGGAACTGGGCTATGCCTATACCATGAAGTTCCAGACCCGCTAAACAGGAAGAAGAGAAGGGACAGGGGTAATGTAAAAAATAGTTACCTCTCCAGGTGTACATTTATAAAAAATATAGCTAACGCTGTCAGAACGGAAAGAGCCATCTATTAAAGGCACTCATAATGATTAACGAGAAGCTCATACAATAGATTGAAATAGCAACCAGGCCAAAATTGCGTTTAGTGATTCTTCAGGTGAATAATAGGATGAATGAAAAAAAGCGGGAAAACAAACAGATCGCCGATATTGTAGCCCTGACCCCCATGCAGGAGGGCATGCTGTTTCATTATCTGGCCGATCAGGGTGGTCGACAATACCGGGTACAAGTCGTCATAGAGATTGCCGGACCGATCAACTTGCCCTTTTTTGAACAGGCCTGGAACGAGGTCATTGCCCACAATGAAATGCTGCGAACCTCTTTTTGCTGGCAGCGGGTAAAAAACCCGGTACAGATAGTATTGAAAGAACACCGACTGCGGCCCGGTTACCACGACCTGTCGGAAGAATCGGAGGAGGAGAGGGCGAGGCTGGTAGCTGAAATAATTGACCGGCAAAAGGGGGAAAAATTTGACCTTCGGGACGTGCCCTTCCGGGTAATTTTAGTGAAGATGGCCCGCAATGTATACAACCTGGTCATTTGTCATCACCATATCTTGTACGATGGCTGGAGCCAGGCCATCATCTTAAGAGAGTTTTTCGATGCCTATGCCGATTTATTAAATAACAGGCCGCCGATGATCTCGAAAAAGACGCCCTTTCAGGCCTATGTGAAGTGGATACAGAATCGGCCGGCAGGCACTGCCGACATGCAGTCCGCAGCACACCCTGCCGCCGCATGTTTGTATGTGCCGATCTAAAGGAAGCGGTAGAGGCGCTGACCGTAAGGAGTGGCGATAGGCTGCACACCTTTACGAACGATGGGCAGGCGCGGTCGGCGGTGTTTATGTTTCCCGGCCAGGGGGCGCAGTATGTCGATATGGGCCGGGGCCTCTATCCCAATCCCTCCCCCGACCCGGCGGCAGGATACCCCCCTCAAGAGGGGATCGATCTCACCGAAGTTGCCCAGCCCCTCCTCTTTGCCATAGAATACGCCCTGGCAAAGTTGTTGATGGGATGGGGAATCCAACCGGCTGCCATGATCGGCCACAGCATCGGCGAATACGTGGCCGCCTGCCTGTCCGGGGTATTTGCCCTGGAAGATGCCTTAGAGGTGTTGGCGCAGCGGGGAAGGCTGATGCAGCAGTTGCCCCCCGGCCTCATGTACCGGGTCACGATCTCGGCTCGGGAATTAGAGCCCCTGCTGCTGGAAGGGGTATCGCTGGTCGCGGCCAACACCCCGCAGCTCTGCGTCGTTTCCGGTTCCCCCAAGGCCGTGGAAGCGCAGATCAAACGCCTGACCGAGAGGGGATTTGAGTGTGGTCGGCTGCACACATCCCATGCCTTTCACTCCGTCATGATGGAACCGATACTGGCCGAGTTTGAAAGCAAAGTGGGCGAGATGCGGTTAAACCGGCCTGAAATTCCGTATATATCCAACCTGACGGGCACCTGGATCACTGAGGCCGAAGCCGCGGATCCAGCCTACTGGGCCAGGCACCTGCGCCAGACCGTCCGTTTTTCTGCGGGTCTGGAACAGTTAAGGCAAAATAGGGATTCGATTTTTATCGAAGTGGGGCCGGGACGGACATTGAGTACGCTGGTCCATAAATACCCCCACCAACAGGCGCAGGATCGAACCGTCAACCTGATCCGCCATCCCCGGGAAACTGCCGATGATGGGCGATATATACTGGAACAAATCGGCCGCTTTTGGCTTTACGGAGGAAAAGTAGATTGGTCCGGGCTTCATGAACCTGAAAGGCAGAGCCGTATCCCGCTGCCCACCTATCCCTTCGAGGGCCAACGTTACTGGCCTGAAGGCGCTCCACCGCCGGGTATTCCCGCCGATGAAGTCTGCCGTTGGTTTTATCTGTCCACCTGGAAAGAGCAGCCGCTGGCATCTTCGGCTAAGTCGGCAGCGCCGGCCCAGTGCGTCTAGCTGGTATTCCCGAATCGCTGGGGCAGCCGGATCGTCGAACGGTTAAAAGGAGAGGGGCAGAGGGTGATCATTGTCCGCGCCGCCGATGATTTTGGCTGGGCCGACGACGACACCCTGACCCTGAATCCCCGGGATCCCGCCCACTACGATGTCCTCCTCTCCGAAGCAGGCATTTCAGAAAGCGAAACCGCCTCCCTTCGCATTTTACATCTATGGAGTCTGTGGCCGGATCTTACCGACCTGCCTGACCCGGCAGACCTGGAGATACTGGAGCGCAGCCAGGACCTGGGTTTTTACAGTTTACTATACCTGGCCCAGGCCGTCGGCCGGCAGGATGGGTTGACTGCGGTGCGGGTCTTTGTGATCACCAACAACATGCAAGGGGTGAGCGGCGGAGATTTACGCTGCCCGCTGTCGGCGACCCTGCTGGGGGCGGTGCAGATTATTCCTCTGGAATACCGCCAGATAAAGATGTGCAGCATCGATATCGATCTGAGGCCCCCCTCGGTTGACGATGAGCCGGAAGCGATGGACCAATTATGGGCCGAGTTTCACAGCGATGTCCCCCAGGGGCAAGCTGCCTATCGGCAGGGAAGGCGCTGGCTTCCTTCCTATGAACCGGTTCCCCTAAAAAAATCAACCCTCCCCCTCTCACAGGCGAAGGTAAAAGGGGTGTATTTGATCGCCGGCGGATTTCGCTGCCTGGAAATGAATATCTCTGCCAATCTGGGAGGGCTGCATCTGCCGTTTTTTAAATCCTTTTATCTACAAAATCCCCTCATCGGCGAATTTTTAAAGGGTCACGGCATCACCATCATCGATCAAAATTTACTGTCCATTTTTTTGAGACATGCCATTCAATCGGCCCAGGTCTTCCTGAGCGGTTCGGCGGCTGAGTTCAATCTTGCCATTGCCTTCCCGGAATACGGCAGCCAGGCTGATGTTGACTCTCTCCAGGCGGCTCTGGATGAGTTATTTCACCAGGAGTTAATACAGATGGCAAAGGGGATAGCGGGTAAAGTGATTTGCTGCGATTTAAACCAGTTGAAAGTGGCTGGCGATGTTCTCTATTATCGCCGTCAGAAGATCAATATCCTGATGGAAATGTACGGTGGAGTGGTGCCGCCGGAAATGATCCGGCTGTTCCAGGACCGCCGTCTCTGCCTGTTTAACGGCCCCATCTCCGGCCTGCTGTCCAACAAGTTAAACCTGGCCCTGCTCTCGGAACAGGCAGATTCCCCTCTGTTCAGCCATGGGGAAAAGCAGGCGATTCGTAAATATATCCCCTGGACCCGTAAGATCGTTAAGGGCAAAACCACCTATTCGGGGCAGACAATCTGATTTGCCGGAGTTTATCCGCGGCCAGCAGGAGAAGCTGGTGATTAAACCGGCGGCCCGCTATGGCGGTCAGGGGGTAACGGTCGGCAGACACACACCGCCAAAAGCGTGGCAGGAGGTGTTAAAGAGAGCACTGCAGGAGCAAAATTGGCTGGTGCAGGAGTACTGCGAATCCCTCAAGCAATTTATCCATGAGAGGGCCGCCCGGTATGGGCTGAGCCTGAGTCAGGCCAGGAATTACAAGCAGGCCTTTGTGGAATTCATAGAAAAATTGTCCGTCCGGGGTAAGATCGTGATTCTCATCGACGAATACGATAAATCCATCATCGATTTTGTCGAAAATCAGGAGATCGCCAGGCAAAACAGGGATATTTTAAAGAATTTTTATTCCACCCTGAAGGGCCTGGATGAATACCTGAAGTTCGTTTTTATAACCGGCGTATTGAAGTTTTCAAAGGTGTCGGTTTTTTCGGACTTAAACAACCTTAACGTATCACCCTGGATGAAAAGTATGCCGTGATGCTGGGGTATACCCATCAAGAACTGCTGCAATATTTCGATGACCGGCTCGAAGGATTGGCCAAAGGGGGAAAAAAGGACGAGTGGCTGGAGGAAATTTTGGGAAAGGGACAGGCAAAAATTTTTTCCTTTTTTATCAAACCCTTTGAATTTATGAGAAAAATTGTATATAGTGTATTCATGTCAATTCACATCGATGAAGAAAAGTTTAAGAAAGAGCTAGGCTGTAGATTCAGGGAGGTACGGCACACCACCAATCTTTCCCAGAAAGAGTTGGCCGACAGGTATTCTACCAGTCAATCGAGTATAGCCAATATTGAGCGCGGCTCCGTATACCCCAACTTGATTCTATTGTACCGCCTGAATCATGATTACAAATTAAATATCACCTGGCTACTTACCGGTAAGGGAGATATGTTTATTCAACATGAGGCGATTAGCGGCATCCACCGGATTCCACTGAGCGATCGCTACGTAGAGCTCATCAATTTCATGAAACACCCCGATATGGAGAGAATCATATTATCAAAACTCACGGAACTGCAAATGATCTTAGGAGAAACCTGAATCGGAGGAAGCGGGGACGGATCTTGTAAAGTTGGATTTATTAACAGGGGAAAATCGGGGAGAAAGTTTTCAATTGATTTTATGATTGGAGAGTGTGTGTGATCCATTTCCGGAGGGTTTTGATCTCCGGGTCAGCATCGATGAACCTTTTTAGGAATTCATGAAATTTTGGATCTCTTTCATAGTGAGAGATCTTGTGCAATGCCTCCGGGTCTTTGGGGAGACCAAAATTTGGGGGATCAACGTTGGCATAGCACTCCACCACAATCATCTATCTTCCTCTTCGATAAAGGCATTTAAATTAAAAAAGGGATCGGTATCCATTAATTGGGAGATCTCCTCGTTCGTCAGCGGTTTAACCTTTGTCTGATCGTCCTGCAAATAGGTGATGAATACTTTGACCGCCTCTTTTTCCGCTTTCTCCAGGATGGAGAGCAGCAGGTAGGGGTTGTGGGTGGAGATGAAGTACTGGTTGGAACGGTTAAAGGCGATCCGCTCGCCCAGGTATTTGGTGTAGTAGGGGAAGGCAAAGGATTCGGGTTCCTCGAAGATCAGGGTAACCTCCTGGTTGGATTCCATGGCAATCGTAAAGAAGATAATGCGCTGCAAGGTGTCGGAGGTGGAGATGTAAGGGTAACTGAATACCAGGTCGCCCCGCTGCTTTTGAATCTCGAAGGTACGATCCCGGGGCTTCAACACCAGGGTTAAATTAAAGTTCTTAAAAAAACCGGCCATCATATCCCGGATTTTCCTGTTTCCCATCACCAATGTAAACAGATTGGAGCCGTGGGGAGCCAGCAGATGGGATGAATCGCTGTCGGGAAAACGATTTTGCTTCACAAACTTATAATACTTCAGGAAAGAAAACTCTGCCATACGTTTTCCATCGATTATTTCACCGTTATAATTGATCGATTGCTCCCGCTTCGACTTCCGTTGGTTGGTGATATCGTTAACCATTTCGCTCTTTATCCTGAAATTATCCCCTCTAAATTCCATCTCAACAGAGTAATGGTCCTTGTGCTTAAAAACAATCTCTATTTTATCATCCAGCAGGGCATCATAAAAGAGATCCTGGATACTTTCAAACCTGACATAGTCGTTTAATGGTTTGGTTGGATTGCCGCACCAGTTCAATAACCCGAAAACCTCAAGTATATTGGATTTCCCGGTATTGGGCTCACCGATGAATAGATTGATCCGCCGGCAATCGATCTCTATTTCCTTGATGGACTTAAAATTTTTCACCACCAGATGGTCAATCATTTTTGCTGCCTCCCCACCCTTTATACCACAAAGGCCGTCAAAAAGAAAGTGGGTGATAAAAAATAGAATTTTGTTAAAATTTTAAGTTTTTTTGTGTTAAATTTGGGATTTTGGGGTTGAAGATTGAAATGTTGTGCTGTATAATAAGACTTAAATATCATGCAAAAAGCAGGTGATCCCGAAACTATTGCCGTCATCCGCCTCTCTTCATTGGGGGATATTATACACACGCTGCCGTCCCTTCAACTGATCCGCCAGAAGTACCCTGCCGCCCGGATAAGCTGGATCGTGGAAGCGGCGGGCGCCGGTTTACTGGAAAACTTCGCCGGTATCGACGACATCATCGTGCTCAATCTAAAAAACGGCTGCTTATTCAACAAGGTCAAGGCCCTGAAAAAATTCGTTCGGGATTACCGGGGAAAATTCGATTTGATTATCGACTTCCAGGGCCTGCTGAAATCCGCTTTTCTCTCTTACCTGTTAAAGGGACATGCCATCGGCTTTGGCAAACGCAACCTCAAGGAGCCGCTTTCCCGCTTCTTTTACACCGAAAGGGCCGGTTTTTTCGACGAAAACAGGCACGTCATCTATAAAAACATGCATCTATTATCCCTCTTAAACATACAGAACGGGCGCATACACTACCCGTTGAATCCCCTGCAGATGCCCAAAACCCTCGAAGGTTTTATGAAAGAACACCGACTGGAAGAGGGAAAATTTATTGTGGTGAACGTGGGCGGAGGCTGGCAGTCCAAAATACTGGCGGAGAGTCAATATGTCGATATTATCAAACCGTTGAGAGATAAACATAAAATCGTCATTTTGTGGGGCAACGAGCGGGAGAAAGTCACGGCCCAAAAAGTGGCGCAGGCCACCGCTGCCGTCATATCCAAATTCCTGGAATTCGATGAGCTCATTGCCCTTATCCGGCAGGCCAGCCTGGTGATTACCGCCGATACCCTGGCCCTGCATATCGCCGATATGGTCTGCACCCCCAGTGTAGGAATCTTTGGCCCCACCCTGCCCGAAAGAAACGGCTCTCTCTTGAAGCAAAGCAGAGCCGTGTTTGAGAGGATGCCCTGCAGTTTCTGTTACAAAAAGAAATGTGATACAATATCGTGTATGAAAAGCATTAATATCAACAAAATCGTAACATCGGCAGAGAGTATCTATGAAAAATATAACTGAATTTTTAATCCGATACCGATCCTGTTTCGGAGTCTGTTTATTAATCGTATTGCTCTACCTGGCGGAACCGAGTGCCAAATCCATTACCATCGGCTTTTTTCTGATCGTTGGCGGCATGTTCTTCCGGGCCTGGACTTCCGGGTATATCAACAAGGACAACGAACTGGCTACCAAAGGCCCCTATGCCTTAACCCGAAATCCCCTATACTTTGCCAATTTCATCCTTGGTCTGGGTATTGCCGTGGCGGGTAACAATACCTATACCTACTCGATATTTTTTGTCTACTATTTTTTCTTTTTCCCCTTTCTCATGGTGGTGGAACATCGGCGAATGAAAAACAAGTTCGGCAAGGAATATGAAAATTGGGCCAAAAAATCCAATGTCTTTCTGCCCCGGGTCAAGAGACTAAAAAATTGCAGCTTCAATATCTCCTTCTATATGAAAAACCGGGAGTACCGGGTGCTGTTCTGTTCCCTTTTTGTGATCGCCGTATTTATATTAAAATACCTGAGACTGATACGTACCATGTAGAGGTGAATATCGTAAACCCCTGAATGCCTGAACACGCCAATGGGCAAAGCAGTGACAACCTAAGGGAGAATATTACTCGACGATATATTCACTCCTGAAATACTTCCTGAGACCGTAGCGGGAGATGATCTCCTGCTGCACCTGGGAACTGCCCTCGATAATCTCCAGGATCTTGGCTTCTCGAAACAACCTCTCTACCGGGTATTTGTTGCAGCAGCCGTTGCCGCCGTGTACCTGGACCGCATCGATGGCAACCTCCATGGCCATTTTGGAGGTAAAATACTTGGCAATGGTAGTCTCCATGGCCGCTTCGGGGCTGCCGGCTTTACGCAGTTCCCCGGCCCGGAGACAGAGGGCCCGGCCGGCATGTACCCTGGTGACCGCATCGCCGATGATCCCCTGGATCAATTGAAAATTGTAAATCTTCTGACCAAACTGACTTCTCTTGCGGGAATAGGATATCATGGCCTCCAGCGCCTCCTGGGCAAGAGCGACGCCGGCCCAGGCAATGCTGTAGCGTCCGTGATCCAGGGCCGTGGACACCACATAGGTAAAGCCGCCGCCCTCTTTACCCACCAGGTTCTCCTGGGGAACTTCCACATCGTTCAGCTCGATTTCGGCAATATGGGAAGCCCGCCCCCCCAACAGTCCTTTGATGGGGGTGGTCTTTACACCGGGAAACTCCCTCTCCACTATAAACGCGGACACCTGGCCGTCATTAGAGGCAATCACCAACAAATAATCGGCAATATCGGCAAAGGAGATCCATTTCTTTTTACCGTTAATAATATATTTATTACCTGCCTGGCGATAGGCGGTCTGTACATTTTTGGCATCCGACCCTACACCGGGCTCGGTCAGGGCAAAGGCGGCAATTTTTTCGCCCCGCGCCATAGGCGGCAGCCAGCGGTTTTTCTGCTCGTCGGCACCCCAGCGCACCAGGGTTTCCCCCACCAGGGAAGTGTGAACCGTTAACAACCCCCGGGTCGAGCTGCAGGCCTTGCCGATCTCTTCGGTAAACAGCCCATACTGCACCGGGTCCAGGCCCAGCCCGCCATATTTATCAGGAAAACTGGCCGCCAGATAGCCCCTTTCGGCCATCTTGCGGATTAAGTCTTTGGGCAGTGCTTCCCGGGCCTCGAACTCGGCGGCGAAGGGGCGAACCTCCTGGTCGGCAAAGAGCCTGGCCTCTTCAACCAACTTCTCCTGCCGGGAATGATCGCTCATTGTCCTCCTCCTCCACCCTTTTTACTCTGGACAAAATTCATGATGTTGTCAACCGAACTGAAATTGGAAATCTCCATGTCCTCATTATCCACCTCGACGCCGAATTCGTTCTCCACATAGTTCAACAGCTTCATGGCAAAGAGGGAATTGACAAATCCCATCTCAAAAATATTGTCCGCATCGGCAAACTCCGCCTCATCCTCGAATACCACCAGGTTGGCTTCGATGAAGCTTCTGATCTTCTCTCTATATTCCTCCATGTTTATCTCCTTTAAATAATATTCATCAGGGAATTCTCACTTCGATGTAGGGTGGAAAGGGCTGTATCATGGATAATTCATTCTCGAAAAGGATATGACCCTCACCATCGGAAGATAACTCCTTAAAATTGGCAAAGCGATAACTGACATACATTTGCTTGTTCCTGTCGGTTTTTTTAAAGTCCGCCAGCAGTTTCTTGCCGGCCTTCTTAGCCTCCTGCATGATATAGGACATCAGCACCGTACCCACGCCCCGGGCCATGACCCGGCAAGACATGAGCAGCAGCTTCAAATGCCAGTGCGTCTCCTTCATCTCTATTAGAGCCAGTCCGATCTTACCGTAAGAACCGTAACGGTCGATGAGCTCGCAGACCAGCAATTTGTGACTGCCGGATACCCGGAAGGCATTGAGTTCGTCATAGTCATAGGTCACACCGGTGGCATTCAGTTGATGGGTGCGAACGGTCAGCTCTTCGGCCCGTTTCAAATCCTCCTCCTTGCAGTGGGAGATGATGAACGTCATATTCAATGAGGCGAGGAAGGTTTCGGAGGGCCCCTCAAAATCATCTTCCTCCTGCTTGCGCTTGATGTCGTCCATGTACATCTTGCGGCGGAGTTTGGAATCGTCGGTAATAAACCGGGGATTCAACCGCTTCATATCGGGAAGATGATTGTAATCGGCCGCATCGATGCAGGCAACGACAGGATGAACACTCTTGACTTCATCCCGTTCAAAGGGTTGGTCATCGATAAACAGCAGGGTATCCATGCCTATATTCAAATTTTTCTGAATATTGGCCACCGCCAGGGACTTGGCATTCCAATTGATCTCCGGGTAGAGAAAGTAACCGGCAATGCCGAATTCCTCCAGTCTTTTCATGGCATCGTCGAAATGGTTCTTGCTGGCAACGGAATGGAGGATGCCGCGGGAATCTAAGGTCTTGAGAACTTCGACAATACCGGGCTTCAATCTGACATCGTCCTTTTCCACCAGGACACCGTCCCAGACGGTATGATCCAGATCCCATATCACACATTTGATCTCTTTTTGACTCTCAGTCATTGTTCAGCCCTCTGCGATTACCTATATTTGAAAAATCCTTCCCCCGATTTCTTGCCCAGTAACCCGGCATCCACCATTTTTCTCAACAGCGGACAGCAGCGGAATTTGGGGTCTTGATAACTCTCATACAATACATCCAACGACTTCACCACCGTGTCGAGGCCGATAAGGTCTGCGGTGGCCAGGGGTCCCATCTTGTGGCCAAAACCCCTGGTAAAGACCATATCCACCTCTTTGGCATTGGCCACACCATCCTGGATCAGAAAGGCCGCTTCATTCATAAACAGGTGGGAAACCCGGTTGGTGACAAAGCCGGGAAAATCGTTGACCACCACCGCGGTCTTTTTCAGAGTTTTTAAAAATTCCTTTATGAGGTCTACCGTCTCGTCGCTGGTATGATGGCCCCGGATGGTCTCCACCATCTCCTTCAACGGCACCGGATTCATGAAGTGGGTACCGATGACCTTTTCCGGCCTGGGCATCAGCGCACCGACCCGGGTGATGGAGATGCAACTGGTGTTCACCGCGTAAATGGTCTCTTCCCGGCAGATTTCCTTCAACTCCAGGTACAATTTTTTCTTCGCTTCCCACTCTTCAATAATATTCTCAATGACCAGATCCACCCTGTCAAAAGCGTCATATTCCGTTGTAAACGTAATCTTTGCCAGAATATCTTCTATGGAAACGGACTTGAGTTCCGGCTTCATCATCCGATAAAGCTTGTAATCTTTCTTGAGTTTTTCCTCCGCCTCCTTCAAGACCTCTGGATCGACATCTTTCAGGATGACAGCGTATCCGAATCTGGCCAGGTCAAAGGCCACATCGCCGCCCATGACACCGGCACCGATGACTGCTGTGTTTTTGATCTCCATAGTACTACTCCTGCATTATTATTTATATATATAAAACCCTATGTTTAATCTGGAAAAAGCCACTGGAAATATAAAAAAAAAAGATACATATGGGAGAGGTTTATTGAATGTTTGACATTGATAACCGGCCTGGCCTGACTTCCTGTGCAATTTCAACGTTTCCTTGAGTTTCACCACGACAATCCTTTTATAGCAGAAATAGGATAACCCATCACAGCTATACTCTTCAATTATCACAAATTCACAAAACGGCCGAGGACTTTAGCTTATATAATAACACATTTTTTGGATTTTGCAAATAGCAAAATCTAAAATTTATGAGACCGCCCTCCCCTTAGGGAAAAAAAACTTCAGTAAGACATAAACGTATATTAGAAATAACGCCAAAAAGACCGACAGAACGGCATAGATGAAACTGATGGGCCACCACACCCTGACCACACGCCAGGGGAAATCTGCCGCCAGCAGTTGGGGGGACATATACAGGCCATAGCCGGCAGCCGCAGTGACGGCCGTAGAGATCAAAAAGTAGATAACCCCCTTCCAGCCCCTGGCCCTGAATTTCCGCTGCTTCTTACGAAAACAAAGACCAAAACCCGTCACCAGAAGCACAATAATGGCCATTAAGGGAATGGTAACATAAAAGACCCTGATCGACAGATTGTCGATCCAGCGGTTGCCGCCGAAGTCGGCCAAAGCCGGTTCCACCTCCTTACCCTCCAGGATCTTTAAGATACCCTCGGCCAACCGTTGGGTAGCGCCGGTATTCATGTTCGCCAGCACCGCCACCCCGAGCTTTTCCATGGGCTTAAATACAATAGAGGCGGAAAAAGTGGGGGTGCTGCCGCTGCTGCTGAGGCGCCGTCCCCATGCATGGAGATACCAGCCGTTGGCATAGGGAAAGCCAAAGGCCCCGGGTTCGGTTTCGTGGGACGATTCGATTAGGCCATCCCATTGCCGGTGCTCTTCCAAAAATCCGGCGCTTCCCAGTTGAATCTTGAGCCATCCGGCCATATCCTGGGCATTGGCCATAAAATAGGCGGCCGGGGTATGGCCCCGGTATATCGGTGCTTCGTAGGGCCGCGGCTTTTTAAAGGCGATTTTGTAGCCGGCAGCCAGGTGCTGCTTTGGGGCCTGGCCACGAAACAGATAGATACTGGTCAGGCCGAGGGTCTCCAGGATACTCTCCTGCATGTAGGCCTCAAAGGATCGGCCCGAGACCCTCTGGATGATCAGGCCCAGCACATCGTAGTTGACGGGGGCATAGGAAAACTGGAAACCGGGGTAATGGTCGAGTTCCACACCGATCAATGCTCTTACCGTCTGCTCCAGGGCATCGTCGGCCCGGCCAATGGGGATGTTGCCGACGGTTTCCGGGGGGATACCGCTGGTGTGGTACAACAGATCGGAAATCCTGACGGTCACCGGTCTTCCCTTATACTTCATCTCCAGCCAGGGCAGATAATACTCCACCGCATCGTGGCGTGTCAGTTTTCCCGCCTGTTCCAGTTTCAACAGCCCCAGGGCGGTAAAGGCCATGCTGCACTCCCCCAGTTCAAACAGGGTCTCTGCCGTTACCGCTTGCCGTTTTGCCACATCGGCAAAACCAAAACCCTTCAAATATGCCGCCTGATCCCCCCTGACAATCACCACCGCCAGCCCCGGAATCCGGGCGATCTCCATCTGTGCCCGCACCAACCCCTCTATCCTCTCAACCTCCCCCTGGGACACTCCTACCCCCGCCCCGGCAAAAACCATCCCCACCATCACCAAAAAAACCATCCCCCCACTCCCCCACCACTTCATCCCCACTCTCCATCTTTTTTTATCACGGCAGTATATGTATTTTGCACATCACCCTCAAAAAAACGTTATTTATCTGACTCCTGCAATTCCAGGAGACGTCTCTTTAATTTTTCATAATCCTTTCCCCTTCCGCCGTTGGGAATTCGTAAAGCATAGAACTTCTTAAATTTTTCATAACTCCAATCCGTGTCATCTATAATCACAGGGATGATTATGTGTTTATCGCCATTCAATAAATAAGAAGAATATGCAAACTCCCATTCCCGGACATGATATTTTAATTCTCCACTTTTAGACAAAAGGGAATTCGCGTCCCTTGATATCAGTGGAATAAACACCGGGCATTCTTTGATGGCCTTGAAAATAGTTTCATCGAAATTATCGCCAGGTTTGAATTCCTTTTCATCCAGCCACACGTTGATGCCGTCGGCTCTTAAATTGGAGACCAATTGCGTGGCAGCCACCCGGTCGGCACCACAAAAACTTATAAAGGCAATATGCGAAAATTGGGAGGAAGATTGAGACGGTTTTGGAATCGGAAAAATTTTGTAAAACAGTTTAAGATAATCATGATATAATGGGGTCTCTTTTTCACTTTCCTTTTTTGGAAATTTTAAAGCCTCGGAAAACGCCAACTCCCTCTCGGAATGTAGAATACAAATATCGTCAAGGTTTATTTGATGTGCCAGATCGTCAATAGAGGCATTCACATGGTCGATAATATCATTAAGAAGTTTTTTTTCAGCTTCTATTTCCGCCGGTTTGTCGTCTAAGGGAAGCGGAATTCGAGAGAGGGCAAAGATCACTTTTATCGGTTCCTGGTCCGACAGCCTCTTCACCTTTTGCAGGCCCCGGAGTATCTGTCGTGCGCCCTCCAGGTTTTCTCTATTATTAATAATAAAGAACACGACTTTATCAGGCAGAACGGATGTACATATACCGCTCATTTCCGTAATCCCGCTTCTTGAATCAATAAGCAAGTAATCGGGATTAAATTCCTTCTCAATCCGCTCTTTCAGTTCAAGAAAGAGAGGAATGCCTACATTACTGTCTTCATCTTCACTATAAAACAGAGAATACCAATTGATGGATGATGTCTTTTTCCAGTAATCGATCGAAAATGTATTTCCAGCGGGTATGAGCCGAATACTTCCCCGGGATTTCTGGGTGGATGAAAGTTCTCTGGAAAATTTCTTCAGTGAAGAGGGGAATTTGTCATTCTTCAAAAAGAAGTGGATATAATCTACCAGCCCAGCTTCGATGTCCTCCATACTAATTTTTATTTCCGGGGGAAACTTAAAGGGAAGTCCAGGGGCTTCAAGGTCAAAATCCAGGAGGCATACCTTAAAACCCAGAGAGTAAAGATAAGTGGCAATATTGGCCAATGCCAGCGAACGGCCCACCCCGCCTTTGTAGGAGTAAAACGTAATGGTTTCCATATTTCTAACTCTATCAAGGAAGCGAAAAAACCATGCCCCGGTGATGGGTTGCCTCTATCTTTTCCATAATTTGTTCTGCCGGGTATCTCTTGTCGATATTGCTAAATACATGTTTCAGCCTTCTCTTCATGAACTTCATCTCCCAGGCCTTCTTCTCCTTTCTGACCTTTGCTATTTTATCGATGACATTCAATGCTTGAGCAAACAAATTCTTGTTTTTAATCACTTTATGCAGTTTCATCAGATCCAATATCAATGATTCCGCTGCCTCAATTTTTCCTTCAGGCAACAATTCCTTCTCCGCTTTCTCTAAAAAGCCTAAGAGCACATCTTCCGACGCATAATTCAGGAGTTCTTTTAATTCTTCCACGGTGGGAACCACTTTACCGTTGTCTTTGTTTGCCTTGATATATTCATCCTTGACGAATTGAATTAATTCGGAGTAACTGCCAAAAGAACGGTCCACGCTGTTAAATCCATGTTTCGACACCGCCTCTGCCAATTCTTTTGGACTGCATCGATCTCTGCTGGAAACGGTGTAAGGGGGGCGCAGTAAAAAGAGGTTATCATTCTCCCGCACAAACGCCCAGCCATCATATGGTGCCAACGCAACGATCTTAAGTTCCCCTCTCATCGACTGTCTCCTTGTTAATATTATTATTCTCTAACAGTTTCAACATATCCCTATAATTCCCCAATTGTCTTTTCTCGGCTTCATCCAATCGAGAGCTATACGACTTATATAAATAATTGTAGTAGGTATTCTCGGATTCTTTACTCACCCGCACGGTGCTTATATGTCCAACGGATATCTCATCTATAGTAAGAGCCTCGATATAATCTTTTTCGCTGCATATCATCTCCGGCCATTCTTCTTTTGCCTTGTCCGGGATTTCCTTCTCATTTTTTATGGCTGCCAATAGATGGACTGTCTTGCTGTTGGCGGTATCCTTTTTCACCTGTTCTATATTTAGAACATCATTGTCCACATAAGCAATACTCTCCTTTCTCAAAAAGGCACATGAAGAGAATTTTTCTATCTCCTTCTGATGAATGATTAAACAAAAATTTCCATACTTTTTTAATCCCAGGCCGCCAATACTAAAAGCCGCATATATAAACCGGTCACCATCTTCAAATTGGTTCTCAAAGGTTTTTCTCTTCCCATAGTGGATACCCATACGATTCCTGGCCGCATCTTCTATTGAAATATCCAGGCCCTGTTCCCGGCGCAATACTCTTAAATCATCCTCAATCACTTGATACATATTTTTATATATCCCGGAAATTAAAAAACTATTTATTTCCGACTGTTTCAAATTAATGGAGATACACCAGTTTTTCTTGTTAAATTCGATGAACTCCTTTAGTAATAATGTTTTACCTTCGACTGTGTATTCTTTTTCAATCTCTCTGTAATGATTCTTAACCTCTTCTACATTCTGGTCGACAATCTTGAACAGATTCCATTTCGTCTGTGATATTTCGCTCATGGGGGTATTGTATAATAAAATGTGGGATATTTCAACGAGGGGGGAGGTGGGGGGCCGATACGACTCTGTTTGTCAATCGGGCTTCTGGCTGGGCAGTGGTGAATTCCGGATGGACGGCAAGTGGTAGTCTAGAGGAGAGAGCCGAGGTATTTACGCATCTCTTCTACCATTTCCCCACTGTGGGTGCGCCGGTTGGTCTCCAGGTCCAGGTAGTCGGCACTCTTCATCAGGGAAACCATTCTTTGCAGATTTTCCGGTTCATGCAGGACATCCCTGGAGGCCCCCACAATCAGACAGGGACATTCAATATCTTCCAGTAAACCCCAGACCCGGTACTTCGACAGGGATAGGGCGGCCCGTTTGAGCTTGCCGGGGTCGGCGGCATCCAGGGCCTGGCAGTATTTCTCATACTGGGCATAATCGCTCTTGACATCCAGGCGAAAGGAGCGCAGATACCATTTCACCACCGGTTTGAAAACCGTATAAAGAAAGGGTGGAAAGATGCGGATAAGGGCCAGGCCGAACCGGGGAACCCGGAACACCGCATTGGGCCCGATCAAGACCAGACACAGGGGCGCACTCTCCAGAAAGCGGCAGCAGTCCAGGATGGCGGTGGCCCCCAGGGAACTGCCGAATAAAATATAGCGGTTATCTTCCAGCTCAAAGTGACGCACCAGGAAGACAAGATCACGGCCAATGGCCTCGACACCGTAATCGGCCGTTCCACGTACACGGGCGGAAATTTTCTCCCGTGTCTCCACGTAATAAACGGGGAAATCTTTAGTCATCTCCCGCAGCACCGACTTCCAGGCCTTTACCTGGGTAATCCAACCGGCCACGAACAGGACCGCCGGTTTATTGCCCTTTAGCTTCGGCCTAAAAGAAATCACCCTCAGGGAGACATTTTTCGATACCCCGATCCACTCCTCCTCGACGCTGACCCCGGCAGAACAATACTCACGCCAATCTTCCATATCTTCCCCTTCTATCCCCCTCAGCGGTTCATGCGGGCATACCACTTCCTGTTTTGTTTGTAGAGATTTTTAAATTCCCGGAACATGGTATCGTAGAGCCGGCGATTGTCCGCATTGGGGGAGAAACTGTGTTTGATCTTAATATACTTTTTGATATCGTGGTAAGAGTCGATATAGCCCAGCGTCATGCTGGCCAGCAGTGCCACGCCTACCGCGCCGGCCAGGTGGGGATTCTGCACCTGGTTGATCACCCGGTCGGTAATATCCGCCACGATCTGGCACCAGATATCGCTCTTGGCCCCGCCGCCCACAATATTCAGTTGATCCACCCTGGAATAGAGGTTTTCCAGGGTCTCCATGGCCCAGCGGGTGTTGAAGGCAATTCCCTCCAGCACAGCCCGGACCAGGTGTTCCCGGGAGTGATTCAAGCCGATGTTGAACAAACCGGCCCGCACATGATCGTCGTCGATGGGACAGCGTTCGCCGTACATCCAGGGGGTAAATATGAGACCCGCCGAGCCGGGTTCTGCCGACTCCGCCAGTTGATCCAGCAGTTGATAAATCTCCGCCACCTGGCTCTCCTGTTTGAGTTGTTCTTCATGGTAGAGCACCCTGTTTTTCAACCATTCCAGACAAATACCCGCGGTCTCCTGGTGGGCCATGCCGAGATAATACTTCTGCGGATAGGTACTGCCGATACAACCGGCATAATGGGGGATATCGATCTTACGTTTGCCAAAATGCCCCGCCACCCAGCCGCTGGTGCCGATGCTGATATGCAATTCCCCTTCACCGATGGCCCCCGAACCCAGGGCCGCGGCACCCAGATCACCGGCCCCATTGATGACCGGTGTTCCCGGCAGCAGACCCGTGTTTTCGGCAGCCTTTGGGGTCACTTCGCCCACAATGGCGGCACTCTCCTTCACCTGGGGCAGCATCTCAACGCCGACACCGGCCAGTTTACACAGGCCGGGATGCCACTGGTTGCGGTTTTTCCTGGTATCCATGAGCCACCAGATCACCCCCAGGTCCACCGATTTGACAAAATTGCCGGTCAAGTGGTGGATGATAAAGTCTTTGACATCCAGGAACTTGAAGATCCGGGAATAGATCTCCGGTTGGTGGCGCTGCAGCCACAATATTTTGCCGATCTGATCCTTGCCGGTATGGCCGGGGCTGCCCCCGGTAATCCGCAAAAACCGCAGCAGTTTGAATATATTGTAGCCCATGATGCGGGGCGGTGTCCACAGCTTCTCCCGGATGATGTCGGCGCTGCGGCCGTCCAACCAGGATATGGCCCGGGTGACGGGATTTCCCTCTTTGTCTACCGACACCAGGGTCTGACATTGAGAAGAGAAGGTCATGCCCACGATATCCGCGGGCTTCACCCCGGTTTTGGCGGTAAGCTTCCGGGTGGTTTCACAGACAGCCTGCCACCAGTCAAAGGGGGCCTGTTCGGCATAGCCCGGTTTCGGATGGTATATCGGGTACTCCTGCCTCTCGGTATCCACCAGTTCGCCGTACACGGTGACCAGCACCGCCTTGTCGGCGCTGGTGCCCAGGTCATGAGATACAATATACTTGTCTGCCATTGAGTCGCTCCTTGAAGTCATTTAAATATAAAAGAGAATTTTATATAAAAAAGATTTTTTTTGCAAATTTTTTCCCATTGACATAAAACTCTTCAAAAAAAATTACAACTTTGGTTGTATAAAAGTCAGGCTCAAAAATAGAACCAAAAATCAACTGAAAGTTGGATTGACATTCCCATCGAAGTTTTGTACCGTTAAGACGTATAATTATAAAAATGAACTTTCGTGCCATTTCTTTAAATATAAATTCAGGTAAGAAAGTAAACACCAGAAAAAAGGAGGTATCATGAAAAAATTTATCAGGATTTCCCTGGTGGTATTCTTCGTTGCCACCGTGGTTGTGTCTTTGGCTTTCCTACCCTCGCTGCAGGCCAGAGAGCAAATCGACGATCAACTGGGTCATGCGGCCAAACGGGAAGAGCTCAGGATGAAAATGGAACTGATGCGGGCCGAGATCATGTCCAACGGCTACACCTTTACCGTAGATTTTAACCCCACCATGCAGTACACCATCGAACAACTCTGCAATTTCAAACCCGAACTGGCGCCCGCCGAGTCTCTCGATCAAGACCCGCTGGGCCTGATCGCCGTGAAACCCACTCCGCCACCGGAGGATACTTATTACATAGCCGGCTATACCAAAGTCAAAGACCAGGGAAGCTGCGGTAGCTGCTGGGCCTTTTCCACTGCCGGCATGTTCGAATCGGTGCTGCTGAAACAGGGCATTTCCACCGACCTGTCGGAACAGTGGCTGGTCTCCTGCAACACCGACGGCTGGGGCTGCAACGGCGGCTGGTTCGCCAACAGTTATTACCTGAATCCCGGCGCGGTGCTGGAAAAATGTTTCCGCTACAAGGCCCTGGATCTCCCCTGCAAAGATTGTCCGTCGGTCTACGTGGCCAGCACATCCAAGAACGTATCGGGAGTAGACAGCATCAAGAATGCCATCAAGACCTACGGCGGCGTATCCTGTGCCGTGACCGTGACCTACTATTTCCAGGCCTATTCCGGGGGTGTATTTAACTATGATTCAAACTCTCCCACCAACCATGCCGTTGTGTTGGTCGGCTGGGACGACGAACTGGGTGCGGACGGTGCCTGGCGCATGAAAAACTCATGGGGAACCGGTTGGGGCGAAGGCGGTATGATGTGGATCGAGTACGGCTGCAGCAACATCGGCAGCAGTTCCAATTACCTGACCTACTAATCCCGTCGGTCAACCTGAATCAAGAAACGACTATTTTCAAACAACGTAAACGTATAGGGGCGGCCACCTAAAAGCCGCCCTTACACTATTTCCTGAAAATTCTTACTTTTCCTTATTTTTGTGATAGGGGCACTCTTTTGCCTCTTTCTTCTCCTGGTGTTTTTTATATCCATGCTTATGTTCTGCCTTATGCAGGCAGCAGGCATGTTCCTTCTTTGTTAATTCTTTGTCGGAGTGTGGGCAATTACCCGGTTTATCGGACTTGTATTTACACTCGGAGACAGGGCAGACATACATTGTTTTTTGTTCACAACATTTCGCAAATTTTTCCGGATCTTTTTGAAACTCGGCCTGGCACTTTTCACTGGCAAAATAGTAGGTTTTACCCTTATACTCAACTTTAAACTTAGCCGTATCCTTGGCAATGGGCGTGCTGCAACCCGCGCATTTAAATACTTTATCCGGACACTCCGTCTTCTCCTCCTGTGCAGCCAGGGTGGAATTGAGGGAAAGTACAAAACCGATAATCACCAGAACAAACATGACTTTTGAAAAAGACTTCATCTTCTTCTCCTTATCTTTTTTATTTTCCAAAAACGTAACCGATTCGGTAATGTATATTTATACACAAAAACAGCGGTAATTTCAAGAACCTTTGCCCTTTTTTTTAATTTTCCGTTTAAGCGGCAGCATGTCGGTAATTGATTTCGCTGACTTTCTATAATATAATGTCAGGCAGAAAACAGGAAAAAAATGAATACACCATCAAGAGAGAAATGGATAAACACAGAGTTCGATACTGCCTTTAGGGAACTTCGGTTAGATATGTTGTCGAGGGGCTCGACTCTCGTGATCGTAATAGGAGCAGGAGTCAGTGTAGAGAGTGGTGTTCCGATGGGTGATGAAATCAGGGCCCGTATTGAAAAAGTATTGCCTACCTTATGGGAGCACTTCAAACACACCGGAACCCCCCAAACCCTCGAAGCCTTTCTCGACTTTGCAGCCGCCGATACCCCAGGTGATCCCAGAGCACTTATTTCGAGATTACTTTCCGATTGCGGAATACCCACCAAAAATGCCATCACCACCATCCCGGGTATACTACACCTGTTGGTGGCCAAATTGGCAGTGGGCAGAATGACCAATCTCATTGTATCACTCAATTTTGATGAGATCCTGGAAAGATGTCTGGAAGTGGAATTGGGTGAGCAGAGAGAATCCAGGGGCGAGTGGATATCCCTGTCAACCCCCGAAGAGTTATCGTTGATCGAGGAAATTTTAGATAGGCCCGGCAAGAGCAGCAAAATCCGCTGCGTGGTACTGAAGCCCCACGGTACAATTTCAAAACCCGACAGCCTCATTGCCGCCGGACGAGACGTCACCCAATTCAGTGAACCGCTTAAAAACGTCCTGAAAAAAGCCCTGGGGGAAAAAAATGTGCGTTTTCTCTTTTTAGGATGCAGTTTCAGAGATTCCGATTTTTTCAATCTCTATAAAGAGTGCAAATCGATAAAAGCACGTTTTAACATATTAGACCTACCCTCACCGGAAAGATGGATGGAGAGCAGTCGAAAAGCCTTAAGAAAACGGCAGCACCATTTTAGATACCATAGCTTTAATAACTGCAAAATCATATATGCCCAATGTACGAATAAAACAGAAGAGTTGAATAAGGTTTTACGGCAGAATCAAGAGCTTCAGACTGCCAACCGTATTTCAACTCAAATAGACAAACTTCCCGGTGATGCACTGTTGGAGATTATGTCGCAAGCGAGCCGGGCAACGGGAAATCTGCAAGAACAAAATGCACCGTGGGTAACCGATCTGGAAATCCACCAATTGATCAGTACCTTTATTGTGGGAAAGCGGCCTGCCTTGAGATCGTTTTTGGCCACAGAAATATTAATCGGTGCCGCAATCGAAAATGGAATTTTCAGCAAGCAGCGCATCATCAATACCCGGAGGCATATTAAGCATGCCATGGAGGTTGGGTTTCACTCCCTCGTAAGTGAAGTTTTTGATCAATTTGTCGAACAAGGTGTTTTCCTTAAATGCCCGGCAGACGAATATGCTTTAAGAAAAGTTAAACACCACAAATGCCGTCAGGCTTTACCCACCCTGTTGGGCCCTCTGCGACACACGATTCGGGAAAAAGGCAGCCCGGACCCCGCCGCTCCATCGTTGTTTCAACAAAGATTGGCAGAATTGTTGATTGATCTGGGTGAGAAAAAAGCGGCCATGAGCAACTGGACTACAGATCAACCCGGGGGTCTCATCACCATAGAGCGGGCCACCCCCATGGTACTCGATACCACCGACGAACTCCTGGTGATCTCGGAATATGGCACCTGGATGAGACGCCCCAGGTTTTTAAAAAGCTTTAACGAAACTGTCAAACGGGCTTATGACTTAAAAAAATTTATTAAAGTCATTATCGCATCTCCTCCCCCGCCGGAGAGCCAGGGGTATCTGGAATGGGTAGTCAGTTGCCTATGGCTCTGGAAAAAAGAGAGTGCAGGGGAGCCAATACGACTCCGCATTCTCAACGCCCAAAGGCATACCCGCCACATGAATCTGGGCCAACAGGTGGCCATCGATTTTAAAAGGGAGGGAACCGCCAATCAATTAATCGACGGCAAGGTAACATTTGGCTACCGGGACATTCAAAACTTGCGACAAATATTTGACGAACACTGGGCAGAAGCCCGAAGTTTCGACGACTGGCAGGTGGGCGATGGCCTCTATCTGTGTTTTGGCGACTTCGGCATTCAATACCTTATGAAGCGGGACTTAAAAAAGATCTCAATTCAATACACTTCCGAATGGAATCGTTCTGTGGACAAACAACAACTGCGGCAGGCGGCGGTGAAGTGGGAACAAGAGAACAGCCGCCGACAAAAATCGGGCAAACCGGCATTGGAGAACAACCCTCTTTTCCGCCCCCTGAGGATTGAACCATCTGATGACCGGATCATCATTTCAGCCGGTAAAACCACCTATTTCGATAACTTCTATCTTCAAAGGGAAGCGGATATGTGGCGTGACGAAGCCATTATCGGTGCCGGAATATCCGTTATCCCCATATGCAGCGATGGACACATTCTACTGGGAAAACGCTCAGGAGTGGTAGCAGAGGGAGAAGGCAGATATCATGTCATAGGCGGACATGCCCATCCAGACTCAAAATTTGAAACCTGTGCCAGTGACATATTTGGTGCCGCCTTAGAAGAATTGGCGGAAGAGATGCATATCGGGGCAGCCGACATAGAGGGGATCGATTTTTTAGGCATTGCCATCAATCTGCTTACTTCTAAACCGGAATTCATAGCCGAGGCCAGATTGAAAAGAGAATCGACATACTATATAGAAAATTGGCATTCAAATAAAACAGACTCGACCCAGAAGTATGGTCAATCAGAAGAATTTAGCGAAATTGTGACCCTTCAATCTTTAATGAATCAGCCGTTTTCTGTGGACTATCTATTTAAGATTCAAGCACAGATGGTGCCCATCTGCCGGGCCGCCCTGCTCACGTCATGGTTGTGGGAACCCGATTCTGAAATTGAGAAGCTCGAAAAATACCTCTGCTAAGATGTACCGAAACCATTTGCAAAAATAAGCTCCCCACTCAAAAATAGAGACGTATTATCTTGAAAATTTCATCGTAGATAGCGGGATTGGCGGCCAGCACGGAATCGGGCTGCAGCGACAGCGCCTTTCCCTGGAAATTGCTGATTTTCCCACCGGCCTCTTGAATAATGACCAGTCCGGCCATGAAATCCCACGGTTGGAGATAGGCTTCCCAGAAAAAATCGTATCTGCCGCAGGCAGTATAGGCAAGATCCAGGGCTGCCGAACCGAAGCGGCGTATATCTCTAACTTGTAAAAGGATATCCTTTAAGGCTTTTAGATAGGTGTCTACCGCATCGTGAAACCGGAAGGGAAAGGCGGTGGCCCCAAATGCCGATTTTAACTCGACCGGCTTTTCCAACCGTATCGGCCTGCCATTCAGATAACTCCCCTTACCCGAGTAGGCGTAAAAAAACTCCTGCCGACCCGGATCATAAATCAAGCCAAAGATGGGATTTTGGTCCTCCAAGAGGGCAATGGAAACACAATAGTGGCCAATACCCTGGATAAAGTTGTCGGTTCCGTCCAACGGATCGATTACCCAGAGATAGCGACTCTTTTGCCGATCCAGTCCGCTCTCTTCTGCCAGGATCTGATGGTCCGGGAATTGCTGTTTTATGATCTCCGTAATGATTTTCTCGGCTTCCTTATCCACGAAGGTCACGAAGTCGTTTTTTCCTTTGCTCTGTATGTCGTCGGCATCTATGGCGTCCAGATTTGAATCGATAAACTTCCCCGCCGCCAGCGCCGCCTTCCTGGATATCTCCATCAACCTTTCAAACACGATAACAATCAACCTCCGTTTTAAATGTCACCTCTACATATTATCACATCCCCCTCCTTACCTCAAGAATCCTTGCCGGAGAAATGGAATTGACTTATGGAGGGGGAATTGTATAATGACAGCGATGTTTGATTTTCCGCCTTATCGACCGCCCAGCGAAGCCGACTCGGCCCTGATCCGGGTAACCCGGGGCTGCCCGTGGAATCACTGTACCTTTTGCGGCATGTACAAAGGGAGCCAATATGAACTTCGCCCATTGGCAGAAATCGCCGCCGATATCGGGATGCTGGAAGACATCTTTCCCGGCAGTCAAACGGTGTTTATTGCCGATTCCGACAGTTTGCAGCACCCGGACATCCTGGAGGTGGTACAACTAATATCCCGCCGCCTGCCGGAAGCGAAACGCATCACCTCTTACGCCCGGGCCCACACCCTCAAGCACAAGGGTGCCGAAACATTGAAGGCCCTCAGGGAGGCCGGGTTGTCACGGGTTCACGTGGGACTGGAATCGGGGGATCGATCCATACTTAAGGCG
Organism: uncultured bacterium; assembly: GCA_965603365.1. Lineage (GTDB taxonomy): Bacteria > Acidobacteriota > Aminicenantia > UBA2199 > UBA2199 > JAHELQ01. The sequence continues at coordinate 22,779 of CBFDCR010000028.1, read as the reverse complement.
ATTCGCAAAGGGGCCACACCTGAGATCATGATCGAAGGCGGCAGTGCCGCCCGGCAGGCGGGCCTGGAACTCTGTTTTTATGTGCTGTGCGGCATCGGCGGCGAAACCCGCTGGCCGGAACATGCCGACGGCACGGCCCGGGTCATCAATGCCGCCCATCCCGATTTTGTCCGGCTGCGCACCCTGACCCTGGTCCCCCCTACTCCGCTGCTTGAGACCTGGGAGGCCGGCGGTTTTGAATTTATCAAACCCCTCAGCCGGCTCCAGGAGACCAAACGATTGATTGAACAGCTCGACGTTGCCGGCTGCCGACTGGCCAGCGACCATGTCACCAACCAACTGTGGGCCCCCGAAGGCCCAATCTACCATGGCGTAAACGGCCTATTGCCCCGGGATAAGGAACGGCTGGTAAACACACTGGCGGAAACCATCCGCCGGCTGCAGGGCAGAGAGGACATTATGGATGCCCACACCCTGGTACGGCAGGGGTATATCGACAGTCGGCTCTAATGTCGGGCCTTACTCTAAGTTGACCTTTACCTTAAAATCACCGGCACCTCGATAGGAGCGCACCATGATGTAATAATCTCCCGGCTGAAGGGGCTGAAGCACCACCTTCTCGTTAGAGGTGGCGGTATACCCGCGGAGATCATAATTTTTAGTAGTGGGTAATGTATCCCGTTTCAAGTAAAGATCAAAATCTTCAGCCTCGGGGCCCACCAGGTTCACACTCAGCTTATTGCCCACCCTGACTTTGAAAACCTTGATATCACCGGTTTTGTCCAGACGATCCTGAGCGGTTATTCCTAGATCAAGCTCTGAAATTCCGGTGCTGTTATGATACAATTGACGGGCCCGTTTCACTGCGGCCGCGGCATTGACCCGGCCGGAACCGAACCAATCGGAATGTCCGCTGTTGTCATAGGTGCCTCCGGTCAAACCGAGAACCGGGTCCGGCTGGCGGTCTTCAATCTTGTCCGCCGTCTCCTTCAGTATTTGCTTGACCTCACCGGCACTGATCTCGGGATTGGCCGAAATAACTAAAGCGGCCACCCCTGCTACTAAAGGTGTGGCACTGGAAGTGCCGCCAAAGCTCCCGGTGAACCGGCTGCCGCCGCTGAAGTCGTCCCCATACTGTTCATTATCGGTGGTCCAGATGCCCAATCCCGCTACTTCGGCCTGGCGGTCAAGGGGATGAAAATTGTTACTGGGGGCACACACCGAAATCTCCTTTCCCCAATTACTGTAGGCCGCTTTCCGATTCAGGCTGGTGGAGGCGGAAACCGCAATCACGTCCGGGTGCGCCGCTTCTCCATTGACGATGGGGCCTTCGGTATCCATCAGTCCATAGCCCGGATGGCGCCACTTGAAGGTGGTGTTATCCGGATCATTGACGGGCGCGTTATAGTTCCCGGCGGCAAAGACGATCACGCAGCCTTTCTTGCGGGGGCCTCCGGAGGTGGCCAGTTGGTGAAACTTGTCCGACAGCAATCGGCCCAACGGGGCAAAGACCGGCGGCGGTCCCCAACTGCAGGAGATGACATCCGCCCGCTTGCCCACGTAGTCGAAAATTTCCCAGAGCAGATCGTCATCCGCGCTGAGGGGGAAACGCACCGGCATGAACGCACAGCCCGGGGCCGCGCCCACCACTCCTTCACCGTTCTCCTCGGCAATGGCCACACCGGCACAAGGGGTGCCGTGATAATCCCCGGCCGCGGACTCGGGAAAGGGTCGGGCATCACCATCGACATAATCTTTGGGGTAGATCACCTTGCCGGGCCCGGTAAAATCCGGATGAGACAGGTCGAAGCCGTCATCCACCACGGCAACCACGACATCTCTGGCCCCCCGGGTCACGTCCCAGGCCCCGGTGGCAGACACATCCGCATTCTCTACCAGATCCGCAGCGCTCCAGGCACGGAGGTGCCATTGGCGGTCAAAATAGGTGTCCGACGGGGTGTAAAATGACTGAAAACGGCTCACCAGGTTAGGTTCTGCATATTCCACCTCGTCAAACCCTGCCAGGGCATTGGCCACCTTGATAGGATTCTTTCTCGCCGCCGGCGTAACTTGCAGTAAAAAAGTGTGGGAGTTGCCGGGATACTCCTTTAAAACCCGTACCCCTACTTCCGAAAGAATGGTTTTGACCCTTTCGTTTGAGACATCGCTCTTGAATTTGACCACCAACTGATCGGTGATATAGTAACGGGTATTGGTGGCTCCTTTTGGCCGGTAGGCGTGGTGACAGACCCCCCCCACCTCTTCAGAGCGTAAACGATCCATGGCTAAATCCCGATCGTCTTTTGAGACATTGACTTTAAATACCCGGTTCTGGACCGGTTTGACTTCCTTTACCCCGGGAAGAGAGCGCACCCGTTCCAATTCGCCTTCATCTTTCACAATGGTGGTAAAGAACTCCTCTTCCTTCTCTAACTCAATTTTTTGACCACCACGCCAGAAATAATTTCCCGGTTCCGACTTTTGCTTCATATTACCCTCCTTATATTTACTAACTAACCTTTTTCCTTAATCGTTAACCCATAATATAGAACATCCAACTCCATTTATTTATAAATCAATTCTCCCCTTTTGTCAACAACCGGCGCCCATTTAATCGGTCCCTTTCGTTTCTCCCTCATCACACCTTCTCCTGTTTATGTCTTCAAGATCAAATAATATACGACAGTCATACCACTTTCAAGACCTTTTTTACGAAAAATAGCACGATTAGGGTCCTCAAAAGACTAAAGTGGCAATCCGGTCTCCCCATTCCCCTGCCCACAAATCCAACTTCCCAGGATCCCTCCCCCGGAAACATATCCTCCTTTTCACCCCCTTCCAGTCCGGGGAAAAAATTATGAGAAACAAAAATTTATTTAAAAAAACTTGACAACCCTTTTTTGATATGATATTCCATAATTTCGGGAATGGGATAGTAAACGGAGAATAAACGCTGAAAGTTTCAGTTGAAACGGGAGTGGTAAGATTGACATTGATCAGCTCACCACGCTAAATAAAAAAAAGAACGGAATTGCCGAAATACCTGGAATTTTCATTGACATTTCGCTTTTTCTCTGGTACGATTTCCTACCAAACAACAGGAGGTTACAATGACATTCTCACCCATTACCCTCGAGAACGAGGATCTAAAGCATGATTTTTCGATGCCAGCGGCAGCCGAAAATCATTATAGCTTAAACTGCAACAAGGGCTGCAGTTCTTGTGAAGATGACGCAGCTCTAACAGAAGTAGTAGCAGCTGAAGAAGAAGTTGCCTGCTAAACAAATTTAAGAAAGAACAAACAAACGGGGACGGAGGCTGTAAACATGTAAACTCTTTCATCCTCCGTCCCCGATTCTCACTTCCCCCAGAAACAAAAATTTTTACTAAAAAAACTTGACAAGCCTTTTCTGATATGATATTCCATAATTTCAGGAATGAAATACTAAACGGAGAGCAGACGCTGACAGTTTCAGTTGAAACGGGAGGCGTAAGGTTGACATTGTTCAAATGGAGACGGACAAATCAATTCAGTGCCCAGAGGGATGAGTTAATAATGTTCAGCCCTTAAGGGCGGAAGCTTACCTTTATTCTTGTCTGTTGAGTTTTCGCCAACATAAATTGGCTCGTTCAACACTTATCAAAAGAGAGAAATGGGCCAATTTTAAATTACTATAATTAAGGAGGTTTCTGTGAATTCATTTGTAGGAGAAATATCTCGTAGGGATTTTATGAAGTATTGCGGAACTATGGCCGCTGTTTTTGGCTTATCTAAGTTAGAATTTGCCGAAAAAGTTTCAGCCGTACTATCCGCTTCTACATCAAACAAATCCCCGGTTATCTGGCTGGAAGGTCAGGATTGTGCTGGTTGTACGGTTTCCTTCGCCGGTGCTCTGAATCCACCGGTTGCTTCACTCATCCTGGATAAACTATCAGTCAGATATCACGAAACCATCATGGCAGCATCTGGCCATCAGGCAGAGGCAGCCCTACAGGCAACCGTAAAACAAGGTGGTTATGTACTTATTGTGGAAGGATCGATTCCCAAAGGAGATGACCGTTTCTGTATGGTAGGGGGACGTCCATTCAGAGAAATCCTGCTTGAAACTGCTAAAAATGCAGTCGCCATCATTGCTGTTGGTGCCTGTGCCACTTTTGGCGGAATTCCCGCCGCTGGGCCTACAGGTGCTGTCGGTGTGAGTGAAATTGTAAAAGGAAAGCCAATCATCAATCTATCCTCCTGTCCGGTACATGTTGACCACCTGGTGGGAACCGTTCTCTACTATTTAACCACCAAAAAAGTACCCCCTCTCGATGACAAACTTCGGCCGGTAATGTATTTTGGAGAATTGATTCATGATAACTGCCGACGTCGGTCCTATTTTGATGAAGGTAATGTACTGGAAGACTGGAATGATCCAAAACAAAAAAATTGGTGCCTGGTAGACAAAGGGTGTAAGGGGCCTGATACTTATTCAGATTGCCCGGTTCGCAGATGGAATGATGGAGAAAATTTCTGTATCGACTGTGGTGCCGGATGTAGGGGCTGCGCTGATCCCATATTCTACGCTGGTCAAACACCGCTTTTTGCCGATGCCGGCGATAAAATGAAAAAACGGGCTGCCAGGCTGGCATCAAACTTATCATCCAGAGAGAAAATTAAGAGGGAGGTGTGAACATGGCAAAAGGAAAACGAATTGTTGTAGATCCGGTAACCAGAATCGAGGGACATCTCAAGATAGAGGTCGAAATCCAGGACGGCAAAGTAAAAGACGCCTGGAGCTCCGGAACCATGGCTCGAGGATTCGAACTGCTCCTGAAAGGAAAAGACCCCAGGGATGCAACTTATGTTACTTCAAGAATTTGCGGTGTCTGTTACAGTGTACACCAATTATGTTCAGCCTATGCTCTTGATGATGCTTTTGGTGCCACTGTACCGACAGGCGGACAATTACTCAGAAATCTGGTAATGGGGGCTCAATACATCTACGACCATCCTCTTCACTTCTATCATCTCTCTGCTCTGGATTACCTGGATATCATGGCCATAGCCAATTATAAGGGAAAATCCAAAGACCTCAATGCCGTAAAGGCAAAGGTGTTGGCTCTGATTAAAAGCGGCGATACCTTTCCGCTGACACCTCGTTATCAACCTGATGAATACTGTGTGAACGATCCCGAATTGGTCACTACTGCTGTTAAACATTACATTGATGCCCTTAAAATGCAAGCCAAAGCAAGGAACATGGGCGCTATCTTTGGCGGCAGACAGCCTCACTATCAGAGCATTGTAGTGGGTGGATTTACCCAGCTTCCTGATGCAAACCAGTTGATGAAATTCCAAACCATGCTCGACGAGCAGGCAAAATTCATAAACGAGGTCTATATTCCGGATGTATTGACCTTTGGAACCGGCCCATTACTACCACTGGCAACGAACGGCCTGGGAGGCGGCCACTACAACTATCTCTCCGTTGGTGCCCTGCAGACGAAACCACCGGGAAAGGATTTACTCTTTCCTTCGGGTGTTATTATTGACCTGGATCCTGCCAATATCAATATTCAATCTTTTGATCCCAGCAAGATTACAGAAGCGGTTCGTTACGCCTGGTACAAAGACAACAGGGAACTTCATCCCTCTAAAGGCGAAACCATTTTTAACTTAAACAAGAAAAGAGGTTACTCATTCGTGAAAGCACCGCGTTACAATGGCAAATCAATGGAAGTAGGCCCACTATCACGCCAGTTGATTGCTAAAAATCCCCCCCTTCTGGAATTGGTTGCCAAAGGTGTAAAACCTGGTGTGGTGGCCCGACACGCAGCCAGGGCTCTGGAGACTAAACTGGTTGTGGATGCCTGTTACAAATGGTGCGATCAGTTATTGACAGAAATGACCAAACCCAACTTTAAAATTCATGATACTGCCCACTGGGAACCACCTGAAAACGGAACAGGAGCAGGTTTTTATGAACCACCGCGAGGTGCACTCGGCCATTGGATAACTATAAAAGATAAAAAGATTGATAACTATCAATGTGTGGTCCCTTCCACCTGGAATGCTTCTCCCAGATGCGACAGAGGAATAAAAGGCCAGTACGAACAAGCGCTTATCGGCGCCCCGGTACCGGATCCAGACAATCCCATCAATGTGGTCCGCATCATTCGCTCCTTTGATCCTTGCCTGGCATGTGCTATTCACCTTATCGACCCCAAAACAAACGAAATTAAAAAGTTTATTGTTGGATAGTATAAAAAAGTGAGATAATGAAAAAGAGGGAGGGAAGTTCGAATATTTCCCCCGGCAACACAATTATTCTGGGTGTGGGTAATGAACTCCTTTCCGATGAAGGAGTCGGTGTTCACATAGTCAGGGAGATAAAAGAGAGAGAGATCCCGGCCGGAGTAACTGCTGTTGAAGGGGGAACAGACGGATTCGGTCTCCTGAATATCATTACCGAGGCAGATCGTTTGATTCTTATCGATTCATTAAAAGGTGGGGGAAAACCTGGATCGATCTACAAATTTGATATTAAAGACGCGCCAAAATGTCCTGATATTTTTAAAACTTCAGTCCACCAGGTTGGCATTCTAGAAGTCATCAACCTTTCGGGATTGGTGGGTAAAACCCCAAAAACTACCGTGATCGGCATTGAACCGAAAAAAATCGACACTGGACTGGAACTATCCCCGGAAGTGAAAAAAAAAATTCCCCGTGTTATCGAACTGATTTTTGAAGTATTAAAAAAGACGCCTACTCCTGCCCCCAGGAATACCAAAAAATAATCAGAAAGCACATATTTACTATTTTCCGTAAACATCCGTACTGAGGTATTTTAGACCGGAATCTACCATCAACGTAGCTATTTGAGCATCTGGCCCTAACCGCTCCGCTACCCGGATGGCTGCAGCGACATTTGCTCCCGAGGACGTTCCCGCAAAAAGACCCTCCTCCCGGGCTAAACGCCTGGCCATAGCCTTCGCCTCATCTGTTTTAACCGCAACAATTTCATCCACCAGGCCTGGATCCCAGAGGGGTGGAGTATAGCCGATTCCTACCCCTTCAATTTTATGAGGTCCGGCTTGACCACCCGACAATACCGCGGATTCTTCCGGCTCGACGACTATTATCTTGAGCTTTGGATTGTAACGCTTCAACACCGTTGCTACACCTCGCGATGAAGCGGCTGTGCCGACACATTGAACAAATGCATCGATCTCTCCGTTTGTCTGGTTCCAGATCTCCTCGGCCAATGGATAGTAGCCGGCAATACTGTCAAAATTATTGAGTTGGTCGGTCCAGTAAGTGTGCGGTCTTTTACTGACTTCTTTAGCGGCTTCAATCATATCTAAAATCAGCTTTTTGGTAGTAAGGCCTCCCTCGCTTGGTACCAGTGTGAGTTCCGCACCAAATGCCGACATTTGCTTCAATTTATCCTGGCTAAAGGCATCGGAAGTGATGATATGAATACGGTACCCCCTGGCAACACAGATCAATGCGAGCGATATGCCCGTACTACCGCCTGTGTACTCGACAATGGTATCCCCAGGTCTCAATCGGCCATCTTCCTCAGCCCTTGAAATCATAGCCTGTGCCATACGGTCTTTCATACTGCCGGTCGGGCTTTCCCATTCAAGTTTCACGAAGATTTTCCCGCAACCTGGAGGAACAACCTTACGCAGCCGCACCAACGAAGTGTTCCCAATAGCCTGTAGAATATTTTTCATATAACCACCTTCGGCCATTCCTGGAAGAATACTATTATCACACAAAAAAGAAGAAATTCAAGCCCAATCGCGAGAGATTTTAAAGACAGTCAAAAATTTCCCCCCTTATCACAGTTCTCCTGTTTATGTCTTCACGATCAAATAATATACAACAGCCATGCCACTTTCAAGACCTTTTTTACGAAAAATAGCAGGATTAGGTTCTTTTAAAGACCACAGATATAAAAATAGTGACACAATGGTCGCCTAAAGGACAAAAAGGTCTTCCAAAGGACAAGATGGTCGTACCAGGCACCAAATGGTCTCTACAGGGACGAAAATGTCCCCAAAGTGGCAAAAAGGTCTGTAAAGTGGCACCCCCGTCTCCCCTTTCCCCAAATCCCACGTTTCCCTCTCCCCCGGAACACATTTCTTAGGTGACATGGTGAAACGTTTCAAACCGGAGTCAATTCTAACCCTATCGAATTCGATAGGATAAAACTCTGGAGTATTTAAATGTTCCCAGATACCTAAAAACTCAATGGTATTCCTATTTCGCATCTTTTTTGTTCACTTCCCCTCCCGATCGATACGAGAACCCGAAAACCGGAAAACCAATCGAGGGGAATTTTTTGCCTGGCCCCTTTCGTTTTTTCCTCTATTGGGATAACGGCCTGGATTTCTGCCCGGATGTACTCTACCAATTAGGAATCCCTCTAAAAAAAGACAACCATGCCAATAAAAACCCGGCTGGACAACGCATGGCAGTATAAATCATTTAAATGCTAGCCGCTTCTTTACATATTTCCATCCTCCGTCCCCGATTTCATCCTACAACAATTCTAAAAATCTTTTTTTATGAAGATAGATTATAAACATAGCATCGATATATGTCAATAGAAGCCCTTTTATTAAAAAAAGGCGGGGGAAGGGGAGCGGGTGTTGCTGTCCCCTTCCCCCTTTGAGTGGGGTAACAGAACAAGTGTGCTAATTATTTTTATTATCTATCGATATAGTGTAGATCCTCATCCCAGTCGTAGCGGAGATAGTGGTAGCCGTCGGTGGTGCGGGTGGCGGCGCCGATGACGAAGCGATAGGCACAGCCGCCGGACTCGGGTCCCAGGTAATCCTTGTTGAGATAGAGGTACATATCCTGGAAGCCGTGGTCATCGGTCATGGTGTAGGCTATGGGCATTCCCGATACATAGTCTTCCATCAAATCGGTGGTGCCGTTGTACTTCTTGCCGATCACCATTTGGTAGCCGCCGTCATTGCGTTTGTATTTGAAATACCAGTAGCGCAGGTGCCCGTTTTGGTGATAGCCGGTTAACTTGAAGGCCAGGCAATCTTTTGTCTTGGTCAGGTTCAGGATCGAACATTTCGCGTTGGGAACGTCGGCGTAATTTGAGGCGCCTCCCAGCATGGTAGTGCGGAAGTCTTTCCCGCCTGTAACGTCGGGCGGCGGCGAATAGACCAGGGGGGTATCGCCGGCACTGCAGCACAGTTCAAGGATGTCTGCGTCCGGCCTTACATTATCCAGGCAGAGGGTCAAATCGGTCTGATCAACGGCTTGAAAGGTAGCCTCCAGGGGCGGGGGGTCGGGAACCGGGGGACCCAGGATGGGCAGGTCTATCACTTCCAGTGTCAATTGGTACTTGCCGTTGAGTCCGCCGGTGGGCCACAGGGCCAGCAGGTCGGGAAAGCTCCAGAATACGTCGCTGCTCACGGCAATGGGAGTGGGGGCATAACAGTTGTCAATACCCTTGACCGTCCTGGGGCCCAGGGTGACGCGTGCGGTATCCACTTTTCCGGTGGTGAAGTTCACCGTATACTTTGTTTTTTTCAGGGGAGCATCCATGTACTTGAAAAACACGTAACCGATCCCTTTCTGGAACTGGTCAATACGAATACGGTAGTAATACTGGTGAAGCAGACCGGAATAGTAGTATTTTTTGCTCAGGGCACCGAAGAGGAAGAGGTTTCCCCCGAAGGGGGCATCCTGGTACTGGGGAATATGTAAATCAGTGGCCACCACAGGCGGCACATTGGCCAGGCCGTTGCTGCCGATGAGGTCGTAGGGGGAGCCGCCAACTTCAGTGGCCACCTCGATTTTGCCCACCCGGGTGAAAATGGCGGTATTCTTGCCGGGAACGGGACAGAAGGCATATTCTATGCCGCTGTCGATCTCCAGCACATCGACCGGCACCAGCAGGTAGCGGATATTGGGAACCGAGGGGGATAGGGTCAGGGGGTCGGTGCGCAGCAGGGCGACGCCGGTGGCCATCTCCTCCACGATGAAGCGAATCGAGATGCCGCCGATGCTGGCGTCAATGCCGGCACTAAAGGAGATCAAGTAACCGCCGTCGTGACTGACGAGGTAATGGCCCAGTTCGCTGTTGTCACTGGCCTTAATCACCCGCACTTTAACCAGGTTGCGGGAGACATGGGGCACCAGGCCTTTGCCGACAATCCTCTCCGGGTTACCGGTAAATTCATCGCTGAGGGGATTTTCCGGCAGCGCCTCACCACTGCCCAGGGGGGTGGCGCTGTAGACACGCCCCCAGACGGCATAATCGGCCGCCTGGACTGCGGCCGGCAGAAACAGGATAAACAAAAAGGCGGTTAGGGCCAGAATACCCGACAGCCAATTTCGTCTTACATTCTTAGATATAGTGTTCATAATTTTTTCCTCCTTTAAATAAATCTTTGACGATCTGCCACCTCTACAGGGCCAGGATCGCCAGCAGCAGCAGCAGGAATCCGCCGATGCCGTACTTCCAACCGTGCTTTTTGGGCTTAACCGCCTCGATCTTCACCTGTTGATCGCCGATCTGCACCTTCTGAAGCCTGGGTGTCTGACCGGCCGATACCTTGAGCTCTTGCTGGTACGTGCCGTCAAAGGCGATGGCCGGTTCTTTATCCAGGGTTGCGCCGCTTACCTTTACCTTCAGTTGGTAAAGCAGCGACGGCTCGATAACGGCATTGCCGAAGCGGTCGGTGGGATAGGTGCGCAGCAGATAGGCGGCCGGTTTATCTTTGGCCTTCAACTCCAATACCTCGGCAAAGGACTTCTCAAAGTCAACCATGGCCGGCTGCAGCTTCAGCGGCCTGGAGTAGTTGCGGTGAAACTTGGCCTCGCCGCACTTTACGGTTACATTATATTGACCGGCGATGGTGGTCTGGTCGCCTTTCAAGACACCGGAGTAATAGCCGTTGCCGTCGTGGAACAAGGGCACGGTGATGGGCCGGGTTGCCACCAACTGATCGGGATTACCGTCGCTAATGTTGTGGATAAAGGCGGCCCGGGCCGAGATGTCCCGGTTCTCTTCGAGTACCGGCCGGTCGATGGGCAGCGCCTTGTATTTCTTCATGTAATCCCGGGACGCCTGCCGCAGTTTGGTGTCAAACGAGGCCTTTACCGGTGCCTGAACCGTGGCCACCAGGTTGGCATTGGTGATGGGAATGCCTTGATCCGCCAGATGGGCCTTAATGATTATGGAATCGCCCACCACGCCGGAGGACTGGATATCCATATCTAAACGGACGCCCACCCGGTCTGAGCGGACCGCCGCCAGATATCTCTTGCCACCGCCTTCGCTTACCCGGTAACCCCAGGTTCCGGTCTTCGGTCTATTGACCCGCACCACCAGGTAGCCGTCGCCCCCGGACACGGTGGCACCGGCCACGGCGCCGGGACTGGTCCACTGGCCGCCGGGGGCACGGAGCTGCAGACTGAAATTGGCACCCAGATCGTCCCAGGCCAACACGAAGCACAACACATCGTCCAATCCTTCAAAGAAGATCTCATAGGTATCGTCTCCGCCGCCGCCAATCCCCCGGTCCACCCGGTAGAGATCATCGGCGGTATAGGCCTGCTGCATATCCAGGTAGACTTCAGCCAGATCGATGCCGGGGCCTGCCGGAGCATACCACTGCCCGTCACTCTGGGTGGCCAGGCACTCCAGGCACTGGGTCCAGGCATATGAACCCAGGGCGATGGAAAACACCCGGATCTTGTTGGTCTGCAACTGGGACAGGATGGTGCCGCCCACGCAGGTGCCGCTGGGATAACTGGGTGGACAGGCCCGTGTTCCCGAATTTTCTTCGCCGTCGCTCAACAGCAGGATCGTCCGCTTCCGTTGGGGATCGGTTGAACCGGCGTTAATGATCTGTATGGCCCGCTCCAACCCGGCTCCCATGGGTGTACCGCCCCAGCCGGATCCAGACATTCCCGTAATGGCGGTCTTAATGGCCGCCCTGTTGGGACCCACCGGCTGCAGCGAGGCTGTGGGCGTCGGCCAGACATCTTTTTTGCCGCCGGTATAATCGGTACTGAAGGCCACCACCGCCACCTTGTGGGTCGCCTTCATCAGGTCGATGAACATTTTGGCCTTGTCTTTGGCATGTTTTATGTAGGAATCGCCATTATGGGTATAATAATACATGCTGCCCGACATATCGTGGACAATGACCAGATCCACATCCCGTATACCCAGTATGCTGGTGTAACGGGAAATCGCGACGTTATCGCCATCTTGATCATCTTCAATACCGGTGGGGTACATCACTTCGGCCCGGATGTGGAAGTCGTTTCCGGTTAGGGGGGCCGACCAGTTGACGGATTTGGCGGTTACCGAGGGGAAGTCGGTGGGCCACTCCTTGCCGATGTTAAAGGGAAAGGGCCCATCCACGGTCGAATCGTAGGTGACCGTCAGATCCCCGATTAGGACCCAACCGGCACCGGGGGCAGTCAATTCCGGCGGTATCTCGCCGATGATGGTGGTAGGACGGTAGTGAAGTCTGACCTTCACGGAACCGGAGGGAACCGCGTAATCATCTGTACCGTTGATGCCAAACCGGACATAGATGGGGTTGGTAACGCCCCGCCGCACCACATCGGGGGGAAAGGTGACGCCGAAGTCGGCGCCGATCTTGATGTCCGGCGACTTACACAGAGTGGGATCCGAAGAAGTCACATCCGGCGCATCGTCCATGTACAGATCGTGGTCGGCCCAACCGGGCACGGCCATCATCAATACCAACAACCAGGCCGCGATGTGACCACCCCAATTGTTCAATTTTTTTCTATTCATTGTTTTTTACCTCCTGAAAATAAAAGAATATAAGAATTCGAAAATCGTCCGACACATTATATTCATTCAGCCATGTGCATCACCTCCTTAAAACTTCTTGCTGCCTCTACCTTCTTTATTCGATTTTATATCTTCCGGGAGTCGGCGGCTTATTCATCCGCTACTATCTCTTTTACCAGGTAACCGGCCAGTAATTCATGGGTAATGGCAATGAGTTTGACTTCTGCCTTTCCCTTTTTAACCGGCAGGTAAATCTTCCCGTTTTCTACAGCCACCTGTTGACCATCCATCGAGGCCCGAACCGTTAGGACTTCGTGTCCGGGCGACACCGATATACTATACGAAACGGTGCGTTCCCCTTTGGCCGCTCCGGCAGCAAGGGAAAGCGTGGGCCTCCTGGACAGGAGTTGCCGGCTGGTAAATACCGGCTGCCCGGTAATCATGAGGTCGATCTTTTTGGCCAGGGGTAATGCCTCATTGGCCAGGGTACCGTTCGCCCGTATCTTCACGCACAGGTTGGCCCGGACAAACATGACCTGGGCACTATCCCGGCGCCGGGATTCCAGGAAAAAAGCCGTATTCCCGAGTCCTGCCGGCCGCGGGGCAGCCCGGTACATCCGTACCAGGTCTGCGGTAGCCATCATGTTGCCGGTCATCGAGTCGAGTAAATACTCCTGGGCGGCCCGGGAACCGGGGCTTAAGCATACCTCCACCTGCATCTCCCCTTCCAGCCGATATCGCTTCGACTGCCGGTATCTATCCAGTTTCCCCCGGAGATACTCTTCGACAAACTCGGGATTGTCCCGCTGGTCCCGCCTGAGTTTTTGAAGGTATCTCTCTTTGAGATCGGCGGGCAGTTCTTCTGCCATTGGTTGAGGCTGTTCACTGAGGTGATTCCACTGGAGCTCATATTTCCCCCAGGGGATTCCTTCGAAGAGTACATAGCCATAGGAAACCGTCTGCCGGGTGACCAGCTCCGGCTCTGAAAGCAAAGAGATGTCGATGAGTGGGGCAACATGCAGCCCGGCTGTCTGGGGCCAATCTAAAAAATCCAGGGCCTTGCCCACGGCACCGATGCGGGCCGCGTCGACAGCCGCCTGTGGGGTGAAGAATTTAAACTCTATGGCCGGGCTTTCCTGCTGTTCCATCGCCAATGTTAAACCCACGGCCAACATGCCGAGACAGATCACTGTTAGGTAGATTCTGATCGTCTTATTTGTTTTCATGATATATTCTCCTAAAACTCCATTTTTCATGGGGTATCTCCTGCCTATTTCACAATGAACTGGTATGGAGTCGGTGTGCCCGGATAGGATGCCGGGACATTGTCGATGACTTTGCCTTTATAGTTACCGGTCCATGAATCCGCGCCATCCAGATCCCAGGGCGTGTGGGGCGGGCCAAAGTCCGGGTCACCGCCCACATCCACCTGCCCCCCCGATCCGTCGTATATCAGGCCGTTGAGCCTGGAGAAGCCGTGGTTGCCAAAAGAGCTGCGAACCGCATCGCCGTCGACGATTGGATTGGGGTCGCTGGCATAGGGACCGGCGTAGAAGGGATTGTTGGTCCAGCCCCGGCCGATGGGTTTCACACAGTTAAGATAACCAAAGGGATCGGTATACACGTATTCTGTGCCGCAGCCGATGGCATTGGCAAATACCACCACTGCCTTGCCCATATCGTAGCAGTTGACGGTGCCGATGTTGGCAGTCCCGTAATTGCTCAGCCACTGGGTGAGTTTGAAATCCTGGGTTTTTTTACCCGTATACTGGGGGGAGCCCGAATATGTATCGTACAAACCGCCGGCATCGTGGTAAAAGTCATACCAGATATCCCTGGCCGCATCGGTTGCAGTGGTGCGGCCATTGGCCAGATCACAGGCAATATCCAGGGCTTCCAGCCAGGGCACCGCCTGGGGGACCTGGGGCGCGGCCAGGACCGTGTACAATACATGTTTGCCGGTCTTGCCCATACCCTGGCTGGCGGTGGAAGCGCCATTTACATCTTTATATTTCCACTGCCAGTCAAACAGGTGTTTCGCCACATAGGCAGGCGGATTGTTGACATTGAAGTAGGCCTGACCACTGCCGCCGGAAAAGGTCACGGACACCGGCGAAGTGCTGCTGTTTAAACCTCCCAGTCCAATTTCGGCCCAGATCTTGGCTGAATTCAGGGAAGAGACGGCCTTAAAGTCTACCCGGACGGTATGGGAACCGCCCATAACCCAGGCGGCTGCCCGAACCTGAATTGACGCCGAGGTATATTCCGGTGGGCCGATATTCGCCTGGCTGACATTGTCATAGATGGTGACGGCACCGGAGCCGCTGTAGTTGAACGAGATGGAATCCACCCTTATTTCAGAGACCACGAAGCCAGTATGGTCGAGAGAATCGATCAGATCATACAGGGGATCATATCGTCCATTCTTATTAAAATCCAGTACCACATCGTACTTTCCCGGTGTAAGGGGCGCCGACCAGGCCAGTACCTTCCAGCAGTTACCGCAGATGCCCCCCACCGCGATGATCTCTACCGTGCCGGTCACATCGTCGTCGTCCAAGGTATCGGTGGCGTCATTCATGTGCTGGGTCCATTGGGCATCGGTCTTGTCCGCCACAATATAGACCTTGGCGCTTTTGCCCACATAGGCGGGTTGAACGCAGGGATCGACCCCCACATAGACGTTTTCCGACGTCAGGAAGGTATCGCGAAAGGTAAAGGGGCTGTGAACCGAGCCGGCGACATTCATTTCCAGGGGTTCCGCGGTACCGGGACGGCGCTGAATCACAAAGCCGGAATAACTCAAGGTGGAGACCACATTCTGGACCTCCGCCGTTGAGGCGGCATGGTAGGAGCCAAAGGGATAGGATACCACCTCGGCAGCGATATCGTAGCTGCCGATGGAGCTTTGCCCCGCGGGCCACAGCAGCCTCTTGAAACCGGTTTGCTGCCCTTTGAGCTCGAATACAGGCGGAAGAGCGCCGTTATGCTGCTTCGTCATATCCTCCAGCCGATCGCCATCCTGCCATTGGGAACTGGCGGGTACTGCCCATAGGCGTATGATACTGCCCCTGGGAAAGTTCTGGCCCACCACCCATACATCCTCTTCGCCGATCAGGAATCCCGATCTGGGACAGCCCCTGGCGTCGGCGGCGTAGAGTACGGGGCGGCGCATTTCCGAACCGACACGAAATTGCATCTCCCGCACCACCTGTTCCCCGTCGATGATTCTTAACGTATAGTTTCTGCCCACAAAATCATAATCAATCGGTCCATAGGCGGCTAAATGGGTTTCCCCCACCGTATGTGCCGGTGGTTGTGTACATGGCCTTATACCGACGTTGTACCAGATGACGGTTTCCGGGATACGGCCCTGCTGGTCGGTGGACAACCTTAACCGGCAGATGACCTCTCCATCTTCCCTGGTGACCTGTATGGCGTAACCTGTTCGGGGAGAAAGCGCCACCGCATCGAAAAGAATGGCGTCGTGCGCCTGGAATTCGGTTGTTTCCAGGCCTGAACCTGTCTTTAAGAGAATCGGCGGGCGCTCCGGAACGGGTTTTCGACACACAAAGTACCAGATCAAAATGAGGATTATGACTAAAATGAGGATTAAGAAGATAAATCTCTTGTTCATATGACCTCCCTTGCTGAAAATTTTATATTTTTTCTCACTTTACTCGTTTCTGTTCTTCCCTTATTCACAAGCATGTTATGTGCCAAACCGGCTAACTTCGTGGAAAGCCTCTACTTATGCGCCGCTATAACATGTTTTATTGGAGGGGACATCCTGCCGATATACTCCACAGGGTATACGAAGGGCTGCAGTTTCGGGTACAAAAACCCCGGGAGCATGGGCTGGAAGGGATAATCAGGAATATATCCCCTGGAGTATATTGTATACCCGGTGGGGTATATCCGGTTTATTATCGGGCAGGATGGATGTCGTATTTATGGAGGGCCGAAATAAATCGTTTAAATTCAACGATCTCTTGCTACCACGGTTCAAACATATCGGTGAAGGCGCCCCTTGAATACTTTCAAACATTCAAGGTCACCTTTATCAATATTGGGGCAGACCGTTAATATCTTATTTGAGCAAATAAGCCGGCGGCATTGGTGAAGATACAGGGGTCGAAACCCATGCCCTCGATAATGAGATAATTCTTATCCAGCAGGTTCTTTTCCAGTATCACCTTGAAGGCATATTTCAACCACTGGAAGAAGTTGGGGCTCTCATGGTAACTGAGTTCCGAAATGGGAATCGGGTAATCGCTGCCGAAGATCAACCGCTCAGCCGGAACATTGTCTTTGAGCCTATTGATATACGGCGATTTGGTGGGAATGCAGATGGCCGAGAGATCGGCATAGAGTTTCCAACCATTATGGCCGGACTCGTTGAAGAGGCGAATGAACTCGTCAAACTCATCCTGGTAATCGATATCCAGCAGTCCGAAATAGGGCAGGGCGCAGTGGGCAACAATCACGGTCACACCCTCATCCAGGGCGGTACGCAGGTATTTCGGATTGTTGTACCTGGTAAAACGGCTGTCCGTGTCGGGCACCGCGTACTCCGGCCCGCCGTGGCAGAGCAGCGGCAGCCGATGGTCCGCCAATTTCCGGTAAAAGGGAAGGCATCGGGGATGTTCCGGGTTAATGCCCATGGAGGAGGGAATCCACTTGCACAGTACGGCCCTGTTCTCCAGGCAAAAATCCAGCTCCGCCTGCCAATCCCGGCGATAGGGATGAACCGAAGCGCCGAAGAGAACGCGGTCGTTTTCCCTGGCCAGATCCCGAATGTAACGGTTGGGCACATAGAGGTGGGTGGATTCCGGCTGGGGGTTACCGTCTTCGTCATGTACCTGGTCCATGGCCAGGAAAACACTCCTGTCCACGTAATCGGACTTCTTGATCACCTGGAACATATGTTTCTTGATCTTATGAATATCCATTTTCCTGAACAGGGAGCCGGTAATGAGTTTCATGGCAAAGAAGGCCGCGGTGCGGGTAAACTTCTCAGACCAGAAGCAGCCGCTCTCTTCGTCTCGGGGCGCGCCAAAATGAATATGGGCATCGATCACATCATCGGCCATTTTCTACTCCTTAAAATGAACGAACAAACGGACATGTTTTAACAGACAAAACAGTATCCGTCAAGCCCTTGACTTGTTTTGAGGGCATATATTTAATATAATCCAGGCAGTCACATGAAGAAGACCGGTTTTATCGATCTGTTGAATAGGCAATTCCAGGATAACCGCCACCGTCCGGCCCTTATTTACCGCCAGGAAACCCTCACCTTCGGCCAATTGGCCGCTAAAGGGGAAAACGCGGCCGCCTCTCTCCAGGCAGAAGGGCTGCGCCGGGGTGATGTCGTTGTGCTGTACACGCCGGAGAAGCTGCCCTTCCTGGTCGTTCATCTGGGTATTATCCTGGCCGGCGGGATATCGCTGCCCTTGAATTTTAACTTCACCCCCGAAGAGCTGGTCTATTTCCTCAACGACAGCGGTGCCCGCTTTGTCTTTGCCTCCGGCCGGCAGGCAGAGTCGATCCGCACCATCAAGCACCGCTGCCCCCGGTTGGAGCGGGTATTCGATCCCGGCCGGACAGCGGCAGCCCCGGCCAGCCGGAAATTTAAAGAGATCCACCTGGACGCCGACTCTCCCTGTTTTATGCTCTACTCTTCCGGCACCACCGGCCAACCCAAGGGGGTGGTACATACCCACGGCAATGTGGCCGCGGCTCTCCTCTCCCTGCAGCACTGCTGGCAATTTAGGCCGGAGGATGTACTGCTCAATGTCCTGCCCCTCTTTCACATCCACGGCCTCTCCTTTGCCGCGCATCTCTCCCTGGTTTCCGGCAGTACGATGATCCTGGATGATAAATTTCACCCCTTGAAAACCATGGAGGCCATCCACAGGGCCACCGTGTTCATGGGGGTGCCCACCTTTTATTACACCTTTTTAGACCGCCGGGAGTTGGCGGAGACGGCCAAACAGTGGCGGCATACCCGGCTCTTCACCTGCGGCTCGGCCCCCATCCGGCCGGAGGTATTGGCCGGGATCGAGGCCATCGTGGGCAAACATTTGATCAACCGCTACGGCATGACCGAGAGCCATGTCATCACCAGCCTGCCGCTGGCCGGGCCCTTTAAACAGGGATCGGTGGGGCTGCCTCTCGAAGGCGTCGACATCAAGGTGGAGGGCGGCGGCAGCGAGGCCGGGGAGGTCAAGATCCGGGGCGAGAATCTCTTCAGTCGCTACTGGAACAGGCCGGAGGCCACCCGGCAGGCCTTTGATGCGGACGGATTTTTTTGTACCGGCGATCTCGGTTACTTAGATAGAGACGGATTCCTGACCCTGGTGGGCCGTAAAGACGACCTGATCATCACCGGCGGCTACAATGTCTATCCCCCGGTGGTGGAGCGGGTCATTAACGGCTTCCCCGGGATCAAGGAGTCGGCGGTCTTCGGCATCCCGGATCTTAAGAGGGGCGAACAGGTGGCAGCCGCGCTGGTGGCCGACGGTTCCCTGGATATGGATGGGCTGCGGAGGTACTGCCGACAGAGGCTGGTCAACTACCAGTGCCCGCTGCGCTTCGAGAGGCTCGACAGCCTGCCCCGAAACACCATGGGCAAGGTACTCAAGCGGGAGCTCAAGGCCCGGTTTACAGTCTGAAGCCCGCCTTAACACCAGTGCCAGCACTAGGGGAGGATTTGCCTGAAATAATACTCGATGCCCCGCTCCTGGCGCCAGTTGCGGGGATAGCCCAGCGACACCTCTTCGAAGCAGACGCCGTCCCGGAAGTAGGTGCCCCTGATGTGGAGGTGACCGTAGACCACCTTCGAGACCGGGAAGCGGCTGTGCCAGTCCTCGGTACAGCGGGTGCCGCACCAGATGGTAAAACGGGGATACTTCAACAGGTTGATCAGATCTTGCCGGAGAGGAAAGTGGTTGATCAGGATCAACGAGGCATCGGCGGGTACCTGTTTCAGGCGCTCTTCGCTCAGGCGGCAGCGCCGGGCACACCACTCTGCCCTGGATTTATAGGGGTCCGGGTGGAGCAGGTCTTCGTCGGTACAGATCACCCCCGATTCGATGGCCCAGTCAAGGGCAGACTCCACCGGGATATGATCGGGCCGGAAGGTGTAGTCGTAGAGCAGGAACAGGGGAACCAGCAGGTATTTGCCCCCGGCACCGGGCCAGTATACATAGGGGTCTTCCGGCGTCAGCACACCGTAATCGCGGCAAATGGACACCAGCCGGTTGTATTTGGCCGCCCCCCGCAGTTCGCTCTGGTCAATGGGCAGGGTCCAGAGCTCGTGGTTGCCGGGCACCCAGATCAACTGCTTGAACCGGCTGGAAAGCAGGGCCAGGGCATACTGGAGGTGTGCCTCGGTGTCGGCAATATCACCGGCCAGGATGAGCCAGTCCTGCGGGTGGGGCGGCAAGGCCTCCACAGCCTGCAGATTGACCCGGTAATTCAGATGTAAGTCGCTGATGGCATATAGTTTCATGATTCCACGAATGCAGTCGAAAGATTACTTCTTTCCGGCACCAATAGTCTATTTTAATAAATTCCCCCCCCAAAATCAAGCCCCCACTCCTCCAATCATCCCAAAAACCGGGCCATGCCCTGCTGCTTGCCTAATTGTTATTGACATTCCTGCCGCAATAGAATAAAATGACTTCAGGAGATTTGAAGATGTCATTAACTTTAGACCAGGTTTACAGTGAAGCAATGCTGCTTCCTGATGCTTCAAAGGCTCTCCTCGCCGAACGACTCGTCGAATACCTGGAGACCCACATCGATCCGGGACTGGAACGTCAGCATATGAAAATTGTCAGGAAGCGCAGGGATGATATACGATCTGGCCGAGTTAAACCCATAGATGGGACGGAAGCACTGGCTCATGTACGCGATTTGATCAAGCAGTGAGATTTATTTTTCATCCGGAAGCATTACAAGAATATGAAGACTCTTTTGCATATTATGCAAAGATTTCACCTGGCCTGGCCAGATCCTTTGTTAAAGAAATAGAGAGAAGCATCGGTAGAATTCTGGACCACCCTGAAGCCTGGCCAGTGATCGAAGAGGATGTTCACCGCCATCTCACGAATCGATTTCCCTTCGGGTTATATTATACCGTCGAATCCGATCATATATTGATATTGGCCATCATGCACATGAGTCGACAACCCGGATATTGGAAAAATCGACTCACAGATCAAAACAAATAAAAATAGTGCCAACCCCCTGCCGGTTTCTGGGGAAAGTTTTAAAAGTTTATACCTGTGCCCTCCGGTTAGACGCCGGTCATGAGACGGTTAGCGGTATTGTTTATTCGGGGAAGCAGTGGGCGATGACGACGTCGTCCATGAGGCCCTTGAAGAAATGGGAGTGATACAGGCCGCCGTTGACCAATTCGGTGCCGAAAAAAAGGTCGTTATTGGTGGCGCCGATGCCTGGAGCCGGTGATTGGGTCCATTCCGACCACGGATTTCCCGATGTTTCATCCTTGATGTATAGATGAAGTACGCCGTATTGCGCCCAGGCCCAGACATGGTACCATCTCTGGGGGCGGATGATATCATAGGAACTGCGTACGGTAAGGGCAGCACCCATATTGGCAACGGTAAACTCTACATACCCTCTTGTGTCATACGATCTCCTATTCAGGCAGACCTTATACCCATTCTGGTTGGGCGTATCATCGTATTTGGCCACAAGGGGCTGGGGGGTGTTGGCCGGGATATTTTCGTCGGGATTAAACAGGAATTCGATATAGAGATCCTCTTCCCCGATCCCTGCCTGGAAGTCCAGTTGGTTGACCGGATCAAAGACCTGGACACGGTCGAAATTGGGCTGCCCGCCGCCTAAACTCACACAGTGCTCGCCCTTCCAGGCGCTTGCTCTGGAGGCAAAGCCGATGGTGGTGCCCAACATCCTGCCGTAGCTGTGATTGAGACGGATTGGGGCCAGGCAAAAATCTTTACCCCTCCAGGGGTACAGCAATCTTTGATTTTCGCTTTAGTCTTTGCCGTAAGTGGGAAGAGCTAAAGGTTATCCGGTTGAAAATCCCTCTTCCCATGAATGATGGTGAGGATTTCAATATCATCAGAGGATATTTTGTAGATTAACCTGTAAGAATATATGAATATCTCCCGGATATCTTGATCTGAGATTTCAGGAACAATTCTACCCATTCGAGGGAAAGCCTCTAAATTCATGGACTTTTCTACTATGTTTCTTACCGCATTCTTAGCGTAAATGGATGAATCCTGGGCGATATACTCGTAAATTTGCCTTAAGTCATTCCGGGCTGGTATTGACCACTTTACCATGAATCAATTTCTTTTTTAAGATCATCTGTGGAGATGAATCTGCCATCCCTGATGGCCTGTTCACCCTTGTGAACTTTATCGATGACGTATAATCGGTACATCATATCCTCAACAGTGGCATTGTCCGGCAAACTGGAAATGGCATTGATGGCATCGGTCTTTAATGTCTCCATGTATGACTACCTCTCATTTCAAAAAGATTATAATACGATTTAAACCAATTTTCAACTTCTGTCTTCAATTCTCTAAGAAAAGTGTCCCTCCCTACTAATGTATTTTCTACATCTCCTCTGGCCCCCTGTATAATTTTAACTGTTATGGAAGTACCCACAAATATTTAGCTATTGGGCAGAAACAGTGGGCAGAAACAGGGACAGGCCAAAAAAAGGCAGAAACAGGGACAGGCCAAAAAAAGGAAAGGCCCTGGGAAAAACACTTGACAGGGGAATAGAAAATCGGTAGACTGGAATTTAAGGGCGTTCGGCACAAAAAGAGAAAATAACAGAGTGCGAAGTCAAACAAACCAACAATAGCAAGTAAACAGCCTGAATTCAGGCAGCGATGTAATACAATGACGCTTTTGTCATCAGGAGGTTGTTGATATGCCGAGATCAAACAGACGATGGGTTTCACAGCAA
>CBFDCR010000027.1:0-60614 GCA_965603365.1 uncultured bacterium | reverse complement strand
CATGACCAGCGGGCCGCCATGGCCCGGCAGGGCCGGTACTGGTTAAAGGAGTATGACCCCAAACCGCCGCCCCTTCGCCTGCCCCTGGATTATGAGCGGCCGCCGGTACAGGTTTTCAGCGGCCATACCCGGAATTTTGAGCTGGGCAGGGAGCAGAGCCGGGGGCTCGGGAATACAGCCGCCGCGGCCGGGGTCACCATGTACATGGTGATACTGGCCACCCTCAATATACTGCTTTCAAAACTGGGCGGCCAGGAGGATATCGTCATCGGCACCGATACCGCCGGTCGGCGCCATCCCGACCTGGAGCGCATTGTCGGCATGTTTGTCAACACCCTGGCCCTGCGCAATTATCCCCGGGCCGGGCACACCTTCACGGCCTTTTTACAGGAGGTCAAGGAGCGGACACTGGCCGCGTTCGAGAACCAGGATTACCCCTTTGAAGAGCTGGTGGCGGCCGCGGCGGCCCGCCAGGCCGGCCGCAACCCCCTGTTTGACGTGATGTTTGCCATGCAGGTGGTGGACAGCCAACTGCCGGAGCCATTGGTCTCGGCGGAGAGTCCATACGGCTATGAAAACAGGACAGCCAAGTTCGATATGATATTTAGCTGCGTCGAGGCGGCCCAGAGGCTGCTGTTCGTGGTGGAGTACAACACCAGGCTGTTTAAAGCCGAGACCGTAGACCGGATTATCGGCTACTACCGGGAGGTCGTCGGCGCCGTGCTAAAAAACCGGGACATCCTGCTGGAGGATATCGCCATCTCCGACGGGCTGCTGACGGTAAAGCCCCTCGCCCCCGACAGGGAAGAGGGAGATTTCGAGTTTTAGATGTCTAAAAAAGAGAAAATCCTGCTGGGGATGCTGCCGCTGTGGGACCGGCTCATCCCGCCCATGGGCATCGCCTGCCTGAAGAACTTTCTCCAGCACCACGGTTACCGGGTAAAGGCGGTGGATGCCAATATCGAGCAGCCCCTGAAGGATGAATGCGATAACTATTTCGATACCCTGAGAGAGTCTATCCCGCCGGAGATGCAGAGTAACTTCTACAGCATCACCTACGATGTGTTTGCCAACCACACCATGGCCTATGTCAACCATACGGACGAGAAGGAATATGCGGAGCTTTCAAAGCTGCTGGTCTATCACACCTTCTACCTGCCGGTGGCAGACAGCCTGGTGGCCGAGCTAAACCGCATCGTGGCCCGGTTTTTCGCCAGGCTGGAGGCCTATCTGCTGGAACTGCTGGAAAGGGAGCAGCCCACCGTGTTCGGCCTGTCGGCCTTTACCGGCACCCTGGCCGCCTCCCTGTTTGCCTTCAGGCTGGCGAAGAAGAAATTTCCCCGGCTCGAGACCTGGATGGGGGGCGGCGTCTTTGCCAACCAGTTGGCCCTGGGTTCCCCCAACCTGCTGCTCTTTTTAGAGCGCACAGAGGGCTGCATCGATAAACTCTTCATCGGTGAGAGCGAGCCGTTGGTGTTGAAGTACTTGCAGGGCCAGTTGCCCGAATCCCGGCGGGTATACACCGCCGGCGATGTAAAGGAGAGAAGCCCGGACCTGCCGGAGATGTTTTCCCCCGCCTTTTCGGACTTCAACCTGGCCTACTACAACAATCTCGCCTACTTCGGCTCCCGCGGCTGCCCGCTGGCCTGCAAGTTCTGTTCGGAGACGGTGTTGTGGGGCAGCTATCGGCGCCGCCATGCCCGGCAGATGGCCGCCGAATTGGTCAGGCTCAAAGAGAGCCACCGCTTCCAGTTGTTCCTGTTTTGCGACTCTTTGCTGAACCCCATCTTAACCGACCTGGCCAATGAGTTGATCAAACAGAACCGGTTCATCTATTGGGACGGTTACCTCAAGGTCGATAAAGCCGCCGGCAGCCTGGATAACACCATCTTGTGGCGGCAGGGCGGCTTTTACCGGGCCCGGATGGGCATCGAGAGCGGTTCCCCCCGGGTACTCCGCCTGATGGGCAAAAACATCACCGTCGATCAAATAAAGGCCGCGCTAAGCGCGCTGGCGGAGGCCGGTATCAAGACCACCACCTACTGGGTCATCGGTTTTCCCGGCGAAACAGAGGCGGACTTTCAGCAGACATTGGACCTGCTGGCGGCCTTAAAGGACGATATCTACGAGGCGGATTGTAATCCCTTCTGGTATTTCTTGAGCGGTCAGCCCGGCACCGACCGCTGGGCAGCCTTAAACAAGAGTGTGCAGCTCTACCCCCCCAAATACAGGGATATGCTGCTGGTGCAGACCTGGCGGCTGGAGGTGGCACCCGACCGGCAGGAGACCTATCGCCGCATCAACCGCTTCGTGCAGCACTGCCGCCGACTGGGTATTCCCAACCCCTACTCGCTGAGCGATATTTACCGGGCGGACCGGCGCTGGAAAAAATTACACCGCAACGCCGCGCCCATGCTGGTGGAATTCCAGGACAACAGCCGGTTTATCAACGAGAGCCGCCGGGTCAGGAGGTTGACGGAGGTGCACAATCCCTCTTTAGACGATGGGGGGGATTTCGACTTTTAGGGAAAATCCTCCGGCCATCGGTACCGGCCCCTGCCGAAACAGCAAAAGGAACATTTCAAACAATAAAAGTAACAAACGAAACAATAAAAGTAACAAACGCATCAACAAAAGGAACAATCGAAACAATGAAAGGAACAATCACAACAACAAAAGGAACAATCGAAACAATGAAAGTAACATTTCCATCAGCAAAAGGAACATTCGCATCAGTAAAAGTAACATTCCGATCAACAAAAGTAACAATCGGATCAGCGGAAAGAACATTTACATCAACAAAAGGAACATTCCGATCAACGAAAGTAACATTCGCATCAGCAAATAGAACATTTTCATCAATGAAAGGAACATTTTGATCAATGAAAGGAACAATTCAACCATCCCGGAACC
Source organism: uncultured bacterium (assembly GCA_965603365.1). GTDB lineage: Bacteria > Acidobacteriota > Aminicenantia > UBA2199 > UBA2199 > JAHELQ01. Next base: position 57,701 of record CBFDCR010000027.1, on the reverse strand, counting down.
CTGCCGTGAAGGGTAGACACGATTCCCACCGGCTCTGGGCCGCCGCCAGCCGCTGCGGTAAAGAGAAAGAGTACTGGCTGCGTCGACTGGCAGACCATCCCACCCCCGCCCGCTTTCCCTGCGACTATGGCCCCAAACAGGGCCAGCCGGTAATGGAGACCCTCGACTTAGAACTGCCGCCCCAGCTCTCTGCCCGCCTCGTGAAGATGTCCGGCGGCTCCGATACCCGGCTGCACATGATACTGGCGGCCGGGCTGACCGTACTGCTGGCAAAGTATACCGGCCAGGACGATATACTGCTGGGTGCGCCCATTTACAAACAGGAGACCGCCGGGGAGTTCACCAATACGGTGCTGGTATTGAGAAATCGCCTGGAGCCCGACATGACCTTCCGCCAGTTGATACTCCAGGTCAGGCAGACCGTCAGCGAAGCCATGGAGAATGCCAACTATCCCCTCGAGACCTTCCTGTACCATCTCGATGCCGACGAAAGCGCCGCAGGGGATGGCTTTCCCCTGTTTGATGTGGCCCTGTGCCTGGAAAACATCCACCACCGCCACTACCTGGACGGCCTGAATCATAACCTCTGCCACCTCTTTAACCGCCGCGCTGAACACATCGGCTGGCAGGTGGAGTACAACAGCCGGTTGTACCGCCCCGGCACCATCGAGAGCCAGGCCGCCCATTTCAACAACCTGTTGGCAAAGGCCAGCCTCGGGGTCGACCGGCCGCTGGGCCGCCTCGATATGCTGTCGGCCGAAGAGAGGCAGCAGATACTGTATGAATTTAACGGGCAAAGATCCCGCTATCCCACCGATAAAACCGTTTTGTCGCTATTTGCCGCCCCGCTGCGGCGGGTGCCGCACCGTATTGCCCTGGTCTGCGGCGATGAATCGTTGACCTACCTAAAACTGGCCAGCGGCGCCCGGCAGTTGTCGCACCTCCTGGTAAAGAGGGGGATCGGCAGGGACAGCACCGTCGCCATCATGCTGGAGCGTTCGGCCTCGATGGCCTTAGGCATCCTGGCCAGTTGGTGGGCCGGCGGTGCCTATATCCCCCTGGATTTAAAAGATCCCCTGACCAGGAGGCTCGGTATTTTAAACGATGCCGGCAGCGCCGCGCTGTTGACCGGGGCGGCCTCCCTCCAACCCGGGCTGGCCGATCGTTATGAAGGAGACATCATCCGACTGGACGGCGAAGGCCTGCCTGGTGAAGACAGCGCCGGACCCCGCCGTCTTCTCACCTCGCCCCCCGCGATCGACCCCGCCAGCCTGGCCTATATCATCTATACCTCCGGCTCCACCGGTCGGCCCAAAGGGGCCATGGTGGAGCACGGCGGCATGATGAACCACCTGCAGGCCAAGATGGAGACCTTACAAATGGACGAGGCCAGTGTGGTGGCCCAGAACGCCGCCCATACCTTCGACATATCGGTATGGCAGTTTTTCTCCGGGCTCCTTTCCGGCGGCCGGACAGTCATCTTCCCCGACCCCCTCATCTTGAACCCTTCCCGCTTCATCGGCCAACTGACCGAGCGGCGGGTCACCATCCTGGAGGTGGTGCCCTCCTACCTGGCCGCACTGCTGGATGTGCTCACCACCGCCGCCTGGCAGCTCCACCACCTAACCTTCCTGCTGGTTACCGGCGAGGAGGTCAAGGAGAACCAGGTCAGGCAGTGGTTCCGGCACTACCCCCGGGTCAGCATGGTCAACGCCTACGGCCCCACCGAGGCCGCGGACGATATCAGCCACTATGTCATGGATGCGCCGCCCCAACTGGCCGAGATCCCCATCGGCCGGCCCATAGGCAATCTAAACATCTATATCGTAGACCGGCACCGGCACCTCTGTCCCGTGGGCGTGCCCGGCGAGATCTGGGTGTCCGGCATCGGCGTGGGCCGGGGCTATTTGAATGAACCGGAGCGCACCGCCCGGGCATTCGCCCACGATCCCTATACCGGCAACCGCGACAGCCGTCTCTACAAAACCGGCGACCTGGGCGCCTGGCACGGCGACGGCAACATAAAATTTTTAGGCAGGCAGGACCACCAGGTCAAGATCCGGGGCTTCCGGGTCGAGCTGGCGGAGATCGAAAATAAGTTATTCAGCCATCCAGTTGTAAAGGAGGCCGTCGTCACCGTCCGGCAGGAGGGCGGCAGCAGTTTCCTTTGCGCCTATTTCAGGGCCGGGGCCGATATCGACGGCCCGGAACTCAAGCAGTTTTTGAGCCGGGAGCTGCCCGATTATATGGTCCCCGCCCATTTTGTCCGACTGGAGCAATTTCCCCTCACCCCCAGCGGCAAAATAGACAGGAAGGCGCTGCCCGCTCCCGATTGGCAGGCAGTCGGCCGCTATACCCCGCCCCGCAGTGAGGTCGAGCAAGGGCTGGCCGCCATATGGTCGGAGATCTTAAACATCGACGCCGCTGTCATCGGCATCGATGCCGGTTTTTTCGACCTGGGCGGCCAGTCGTTGAAGGCCATCAACCTCATCACCCGGATTCACAAAGAATTTAATGTAAAGCTGCAACTGGCGGTCATATTTGATAGACAGACCATCAGGCAGCAGGCGGAGTATATCGCCGCTGCCGAGCGGGAAAACTACGTCTCAATTCCCCGGGCACCGGCTAAGGCGTACTATGTACTCTCCTCCGCCCAGAAGCGCATGTATATTCTCCAGCAGCTAGACCCCGGCCTCACCGCCTACAACATGCCCATGATCCACGTGCTGGACGTAAAAATCGATAAAGACAGGCTGGAAGATACCTTCAAGAGGCTCATCCACCGGCACGAAAGCCTGAGAACATCCTTTGCCGTAGTCGATGCCGATCCCTGCCAGGAGATACACGGCACCGTCGAATTTGCCGTCGACTACCATGAACCGGCCACCAGGGAAGAGGTGGAACAGCTCCAGCAATCTTTCGTCAAACCCTTTGATTTGAGTCAGGCCCCCCTGTTGAGGTGCGGCTTAATCAGGCTGGCGGAGCACAAACACATATTAATGGTAGATATGCACCATATCGTGGCCGACGGCGTATCCATGGACATCTTCTTCAAGGATTTTATGGCCCTCTATGCCGGGGAGACCCTGCCGGAGTTGAAGATCCAGTATAAGGATTATGCCGAGTGGCAAAACAGCCCGGCCCAGAGGAGGTTGGCCCGGTCCCAGGAGGATTTCTGGACCGCCGAGTTTAAAGGCCGGATACCCGGCCTCGAATTGCCCCTGGATTATAAACGGTCGGAGCGGCAGAGTTTTGCCGGCGACAAGATCCTCTTCCGCCTCGAGAAGAGGGAGACCGCCCGGCTGGCAAAGATAGCCAGGACCCATGACGCCACCATGTATATGGTGCTGCTGGCCGTATATAAGATCTTGCTGTCGAAAATCACCGGCCAGCAGGACATCATCGTCGGCACCCCCACCATGGGCCGCAGCAATGCCGACCTGGAGAATTTGATCGGCATATTTATCAATACCATCGCCATCAGGAGCCGGTTGCCAAAGGAAAAGTCCTTCAGCGCCTTCTTACTGGAGTTAAAGGAGAAGACCCTCAAGGCCTTTGAGAACCAGGATTACCAGTTTGAAAACCTGGTGGAGAAGGTGGTGGCCGGCCGGGATATGAGCCGCAATCCCATCATCGACGTGTTGTTCAGCTTTAACAATCAGAACGACCTGCTCAGGGTATCGGGAGCCCCGGACATGCCCGACATACCCCATCTCTATGCCCTGCCCAAAGTGACGTCGAAGTTTGACCTGGTTCTCGTCGCCAATGAAGACGACGACACCATCGCCATGAACCTGACCTATTCGTCGGCAATCTTTAAGAGGGCCACGGTTCAAAGCATCGTCAACCACTTCTTGCGGATCGTCGGGCAAATAGTCGAAGACGAACATATACGGTTGGCAGACATCGTGATCGACAGTGAATTTGCCGCGGCCCGGGCCGCGGTGACCAGGGAGATGCTGGAGGATTTCGGCTTTTAAGAGGGCCGGGGACAGCCCATGAGACACACGAGACATATTGACAGCCGCCGTGAAACAGTTAGAGAGGCAAGAGAGTATTCCGGCAAAATAGCCATCGCCGCCAATCAATACCTCAAGGAGAAAGAGTACTGGTTAAAGCAGTTGGCCGGTGACCTGGTCAAGACCGCTTTTCCCTACACCTATAAGAGGGGCGGCGTCGGCGGGGCAGCGGACTTCGGGGTCGAACATTTTGAATTTCCCCCCCCACTGGCTGCCGGTCTGATGAAATTGAGGAACGATTCCGATATAAGGCTCCATATGATCCTGGTGACAGGCTTAATCGTGCTGCTCCATAAGTATTCCACCGCCCAGGATATCCTGGTCGGCATACCGGTCGTCAGGCAGGCCCACGGCGGGGCCTTGATCAACACCATGCTGCCCATACGCAGCCGGCTCGACGGCCATATGACCCTTAAAGAGCTCATCCTGCAAGTGGGCAGCACCATCGTGGAGGCCGTCGAGCACCAGAATTACCCGGTTGAACTGCTCCAGGAAAAGCTGCAGGTACGCAACAACGACAACGGAACCGGCTGTCCCCTTTTCGCTACCGTCATCCTGCTGACCAACATCCACGATAGAGATTATATCGGCAGCGGCCGGCCCGATATGCTCTTCTCCTTCCACAGGCAAAAAGAGGCCCTGCTGTTGAGCGTGGAGTACCGGGCCTCCCTCTATGACCGGCAGGGCGTGGCCGCTATTGTCGGCCATTTCGAGTCCCTGGTGCCGCAACTGCCCGCCCTGCTGGATCGCCGCCTGGCCGATATCGATCTGATGACCCCGGGAGACAGGCAGCGGATACTGCACCATTTTAATAAACCCCCGGAAGCCGACCCGCCCCAGGCCACCATACCGGAACTATTTGCCCGGCAGGTAGAGCAGAGTCCCCACCGCCTGGCCCTGGTAACCGACAACATGTCTGTAACCTATCGGGAACTGGCCCGGTTGACCGATCAAGGGGCAGCCCTATTGAGGGCCAGGGGAGTCGGTCCCGGCCAAATCGTGGCCCTGATGACCGATCCCTCCATAGAGATGGTGGTGGGTATCCTGGGCATATTAAAGGCCGGTGCCGCCTACCTGCCCCTGGACCCCGACATACCGGGGCCCCGGTTGACGACTGTTCTCGAAGACAGCCGTGCCGCCATGCTGCTCATAAAGGCCAATATACCGGCAAAGTACCCCTTTACCCTGCTGCAAGGCTCTCCCCCGGCCCCCTTCGACGTAACCGTCACCCCCACACGTCCCCAGATCAAAGACCTGGATCGGCTGCCCCTGCCGGACCGCAGCCTGATCGACTACCAGAAGTACAGTGGGGAGATCGGCATGGCCATGGCCAGGCATACCATCGCCATGCAGGCCACCCGCGGCTGTCCCTATCAATGTGCCTTCTGCCACAAAATCTGGCCCGCCACCCATGTGGCCCGCTCGGCCGAGCACCTCTTTTCAGAGGTGCGGCTCTATTACAATATGGGCATACGCCGCTTCGTGATCATCGACGACATCTTCAACCTCGATGCCCAAAACAGCCGGAGGTTTTTCCGGTTGTTGATCGACAATAAATTGCAGGTACAGGTCTATTTCCCCAACGGCTTACGGGGCGACATACTCACCCCGGACTATATAGACCTGATGGCCGAGGCCGGGGTCATCGATTTTGCCCTCTCCCTGGAAACCGCCTCCCCCAGGCTGCAAAGGCTGATCGGCAAAAACTTAAATATAAAAAAATTGAGAAAAAACATAGACTATATTTGTGAAAACCACCGTCCCATCATCCTGGAGTTAAACACCATCCACGGCTTCCCCACCGAGACCGAAGCCGAAGCCCTGATGACCCTGGCCTTCATCCGGAGCATAGAGTGGCTCCACTTCCCCTATGTCCATATTTTGAGAATCTATCCCCACACCAAAATGGCCCGCATCGCCCTGGAGAATAACATCTCGGCCAAATCGATTGCCGCCTCCCAGGATCTGGCCTTCCATGAGTTACCCACCACCCTGCCCTTTGACCGAACCTTTACCCTCCAATACCAGACCCGCTGCCTCGACTATTTTCTCTCAAAAGAGCGGCTCAGGCAGGTACTGCCCTACCAGATGAAGGCCCTCAGCGAAGACGAGATGGTGCAAAAGTACGACAGCTTCCTGCCCACCAGGATCGCCACCTTCGACGATTTTCTCCGGCTGGCCGGGTTCGACAGCAATGAGTGGGCCGGTGGGCAGTTTATGGCCCCGGAGGCGATGGCGGTGCCGGACCTGACCGGCCGGATGAAGAGACATTTCGCCGCCGCCGTTCCCCCGAAGCCAGGGGCCCTGAAGATCCTGCTCCTGGATCTATCCCGCTTTTTCAGCCAGCAGCGGCAGATGCTCTACGATGTCTCGGAACCGCCGCTGGGATTGATGTACCTCCTGACCCACTTGCAGCAGCAGTATGGCGGCAGGATCGAGGGAAGGATCGCCAAATCCGGCGTCGATTTCGACAGTTACGGGGAGCTACATTCCCTGCTGAACCAATTTAAACCCGACGTCATCGGCCTGCGCACCCTGACCTTTTACCGCAATTTTTTCCACCAGACCGTTGCCCTGATCAGGCAGTGGGGCATCGAGGTGCCGGTCGTGTCCGGCGGCCCCTATGCCACCACCGATTTCCGGGAGATTTTACAGGCCGGCGGCGTGGACCTGGTGGTACTGGGGGAAGGAGAGATCACCTTCGCCGAGGTAATCGGCAAAATCCTGGAACACAACGGTAAATTGCCCGGCCCCGATACCCTAAGCGAAATCGCCGGTATTGCCTTCGTGCCCCCGTCAGTTGCTTCCGGGGAGGTCTTTGGCCGCCAGGTGGTGGTCCTGGATGAGTGGGCGAATAGACCCACCGCCGTCCGGGAACAGTTGGGAAACCGGAATAAACCCACCGACCTGGCCTATATCCTGTATACCTCCGGTTCGACCGGCACCCCCAGGGCCGCCATGGTGGAACACGCCGGTGTCGTGAATCTCGTCCGGGAGATAGGCCAGAGGATTTACTGGCGCCACGGCACCAGCCTCAATATCGGCCTGGTGTCCCCCTAATTTTTCGATGCCTCCGTCAAACAGATATTTACCTGCCTCATACAGGGGCATACCCTGTTTGTGGTGGACGAGCACACCCGGTTGGCGGGCAAGGCGTTGTTGGCCTACTACCGGCAAAGGGCGATCGATGTGGCCGACGGCACCCCCATCCTGGTTAAAATCCTGCTGGACGCCGTCGATACCGCAGAGAAGGGAGCGGTAGTCAGGCATCTCCTCATCGGCGGCGAGGAGCTGACAAAGTCGCTGCTGACGGCCCTGGCCGCCAAATTTGCCAGGCTCCCGGCCATAACCAATGTCTACGGCCCCACCGAGGGCTGCGATGTGGCTGCGCTGTTTGATGTGAACAGCCAGGATATAGAGATCCTGCGCACCGTTCCCATCGGCAGCCCCATCGCCAATGTCAGGCTGTATATTGTGAATGAGAAAGGTGAACTCCTGCCCCCCGGCCTGCCCGGGGAACTCTGCCTCGGCGGCCTCGGCCTGGCCCGGGGTTATCTCAATGACCCCGGCCTGTCGGCGGAAAAGTTTGATGAAGATCCCTTCAGCCCGGGCAAGCGGCTCTATAAGACCGGCGACCTGGCCAGGTGGCTGCCCGACGGCAACCTGACTTTCCTGGGTAGAATGGACCGGCAGGTAAAGATACGGGGCTTCCGCCTGGAACCGGCAGAGATCGAACATCACCTATCGGCAGTAGACTATATAGCGGAGGCGGTGGTGGTGGAGAGGGCCGAAGCCGACGACCAATACCTGTGCGCCTATATCGTGGCCAGGGAGGAGATCGTTTTTTCCCGGTTGAGAGATAGCCTGGCCGCCCGACTGCCCGCCCATATGATACCCACCTACTTCGTACAGATGGCCGCCCTGCCGGTGACAGCCAACGGCAAAGTAGATCGACAGGCACTGCCGCCGCCGGTGGTAAAGGTGGCCCAAAAATATGTCCCCCCCACCGACCGCACCGAAGAGAGACTGCTGACAATCTGGTCCGAAGTGTTGGCCATCGATAAAGAGATGATCAGTGTGGAGGCAGACTTTTTCGAGTTAGGCGGCCATTCGCTGAAGGCCATCAATGTCATTGCCCTGATGCACAAGGAGTTAAGAGTAAGAGTACAACTGGCGGAATTTTTCGGCCGGCCCAATATCAGGAGCCTGGCCGCCTATATCGGCGAAGCCGCCAAAGACCGGTCGTTCGTGTCGATACAGAGGGTAGAGGAGAGAGAGTATTACCCCCTATCGTCCGCCCAGAAGAGGCTGTTTTTTCTCCAGCAGTTGGATGTAAACAATACCAGCTACAATATTCCCCTGGTAGCCACTGCCGGCGACCGTATAGAGAGGGAGAGAATAGAAGGGGCGCTGCAAAGACTCATCCACCGGCATGAAAGCCTGCGCACCTCGTTTGCAGAAGTAGACGGCATGCCGGTGCAGAGGGTTCATCCACACGTGAGTTTTAAGCTGGATTATTATGAGGCGGGTCAGGCCGAAGCAAAACGGCTGGTCGAGAACTACGTCAGGCCCTTTGACCTGGGTCAGGCGCCCCTGTTAAGATCGGCAGTCGTAAGAGTCGCCGGGCGCGGTTTTATCTGGATCGCCGATATGCACCATATTATATCGGACGGCACATCCAGCACCATCGTCATCGAAGATTTCATCTCCCTGTACAACGGCCAAGAACTCCAGCCCCTCAAACTTCAATACAGGGATTTTTCCCGCTGGCAGAATGACCTGTTTGAGTCGGGAAAGATCAAGAGCCAGGAAGAGTACTGGTTGGACCTCTACGCAGCCGGGATTCCCGTTTTGGAACTACCCACCGACTATCCCCGCCCCACCTCCTTGAGCCTGAAGGGGGATGCCTATCGTTTTGGCCTGGCCAGGGACGAGGCAGGCCGGTTTAAAGAGATGGCCGCCGCCAGTCAATCTACGCTGTTCATGAAATTGCTGGCGGTTTTTAATGTGTTGTTATACAAGTATTCGGGCCAGCAAGACATCGTGGTGGTCACCGGCGTATCCGGCAGAAACAATGCCGACCTGCAGCACATTGTCGGCTTTTTCTTGAATATCCTGGCCATGAGAAACTACCCGGACAGAGAGAAGAGCTTCGCAGAGTTCTTGATGGAAGTCAAGGAAAACAGCATGAGGGCCTTTGAAAACCAGGATTATCAATTTGAAAAATTGGTGGGCCGGCTAAAACCCGGCCGGGCATCGTCGTATTATCCCTTTAATGTTGGCCTGGAGTTCTCAAATTATAACAGGTCGAAATATATCGATCACTCTCACGGCGCCGCCGGTCAATCGCCGTTTATTAACCTGAAAAATGAGTACGTGGCCTCGAACCACGACCTGACCCTGTTTGCCCGTGAGCTCGACGGTGAATTGGATTTTAGCCTGGAATACAGCACCGACCTATTCAGGAGAGAGACCATCGAGCTGTACGCCGGACATCTTATTAAGATCATCAAGGTGGTGACCGGGAATGTAAACATCAAGATCAGGGACATTCAATTGTTGGATGACGATAAGCTGGAGCGGCTGGCCGTGGCCATTCAAAAGGATGCCGAAAATATGGTTACCGAATTTGACGTTTAAGCGCGGAGGAAAATGATGCCCACAATCTTAAAAGATCGACTCGTTGTCAAGCTGATTCATTGTGGAAACAGGAATATCCTCGATCCCACCGACCACGCCGAGAGGCATATTTTCTATATACCCATGGGTCTTTTTTCATTGGCGGATCGCTTAAACCGGGGCGGCTTTGCCGTGGAGATCATTCACCTGGATTTAGAGGGCAATAAAGATATCCCGGAGATATTGGGCGGCGAAGCCGTAGACGCGGTGGGCTTAGACCTCCATTGGGCCAACCAGTGTGTGGCGGTTACCGATTGCGCCCAACGGATCAAACGGCTAAATCCCGGTATATTCGTGTTTGTCGGCGGCTACACCGCCAGTTTTTTTGCCCGGGAGATACTCCGGGACTATCCGGCCATAGACGCCGTTATCAGGGGGGATGGGGAAATCCCCGTCGTGGAGCTTGGTAAGGCTCTTCAAGACAGAAAGACAAATGGAGGCAGTTTGAGAGATCATGAGCGGTCCTTGCTGGAAAATGTACCCAACCTCGTCTGGCGGAGAGAGGGGGGTAAAATTGTGTTTAATGAGTTCTCCTACGTCTCCACTGCCGCGGAAATGAGTGAATTCGACTTTGCCCGGTTGGATTTGTTGAGAAACGGGCGATCTTACCTGGGATTGAGTAAATACTGGACGAAGTTTCCCTGGTTCAGGCGGCACCCCATCTTCTTCCTGGAAGTGGGGCGGGGCTGCCCCTACAACTGTTTGTGCTGCGGCGGCAGTGCCGGTGCCCAGAAGTGTTTAAACAACCGCAGCCGGCAGGCGGTGCGTTCCGTTGATTCGGTACTGTCTTCCGTTAAAAAAGCGATCTCTTTTGGCTATACCTCGTTTTTAACCTGTTTTGAATTCGAGGGCAGCGATGAGTGGTACAGCGGTCTGGCCAGCCGGATCAAGCAGGAAAGACTCAAGATCGGTTTGGTGTACGAGTGCTGGAGCCTTCCCTCAAAGTCGCTGATAGACGCTCTTTCCCGCTGCTGTGAGCAGGTCATTATCACCATATCCCCCGATACCGCAGATGAATATTTGCGAAGAGTGAATAGAGACCCCCGGTTGTTTTATACCAACCGAGAATTGGAGGAGCGCCTCGATTACATCGGCAGCAAGGGTAATGTCAAGGCGCAGTTGTTCTTCGGCTATTTTCTCCCCCATGATACGACTGACACCGTCTTCCATACGATGGATTATGTTTTAAAACTGTTCGCTAAGTTTTCGCATTTTTGCGAATTTGTCTATATGAATTTGAATACCGATCCCTGTTCTTTAATATTTATGAATCCGGCCGCATACGAATGCGCTGTGGCGGTGCGTACTTTCGGTGATTATGTCGAGAAAATCAGTACCCATTACCAGAAAAATGACCATAACACCGGCACGGTGTTGTTATCTAAACCTTCTGCCCTGACTGATCTCGAAGCGGTAGATCTGGCCAATAAAATAAGCCTATTTAACCGGCTGCTCTTGTTTGAAGAGTCTATTCCGGTAATATTTAAAAAAGTGGCAAACATAGACATGTATACCGATTATTTTAAAGATATCGATTTGTCGTTTGCCGTAAAGAGCGATATTTCCATCATCAAGGCCAGGAACATGTTAAGGCGTATTTGTAAACACCGTATTCCTGCCGATCAAGAGGTCCTCGATCTGGTCGAGACGGAATACAAGAGTATATCGGCCATCCCCTATGTCGAAAACCTGACAAATTTGTATACCGCCGCCCCAGAGGCAGGCGGGCAGAACCCCGACAGGGGGAGTGACAGCATATATACGGAGTTCGATATTGGCTAATCAGGAAGTCATGAAGTTAACCGTTACCCATGAGCCCCGGCTCCTGTTTATCATAAATTACGATTTCGGCAGTCTGGGTGAAGCGTTGTATTTTCTAAAGGGCAACTCCTTTAACGCCTCCCTCCTGCTGCCCCAAAATCTCTTTGAGTTAAACAAGGACAAGTTGGATTATCCGCTCTACCTTTACCACACCATCCATGATATAGAGCAGGTCGTGGCCAGAGTCATGCCCCAAATCGTACTGCTCTATTCCGGCTACCTGTTTGTGATCGATGGCGTCATGAGCCACCAGGATTTTGACCGGAGCCTGAATTATCTGCACAGCCAGGGTCTAATATTATCCACCTCTGACCCTTTTTTAAACTGGTATTCGGCCATCGATTCGGCTAAAATCCGTAAGGAGAGTTACTATTCAAAGTTTACCGATTACAGCCGGGCCATCCATCGACTGCTTAAAAAGTTCATCCACATAACCCCGCTGGAGCTGCAAATTAAGGCAGATCTAAAGGCGCTGTCGTTTTATAATAAAAATGGTTTGCTTACCCCGCAGGAACGGGCAAATTGCCGCAGCAAAGCCTACCGATATCTCAACATCGAAGAGTCCCGCCAGTTCTGGTTGTTCTATCTGGCCACCACCGAATACGACAATCAGATTAATAGTGAGGGTAAAAAATACGGACCCCATGCCCGGTACTTTCACGCCATTATCCGGGATAAATTAAATGAAACTGTAGACAATGATAGGGTCGCTGTTTTTATTGCCCCGGCAAAATGTATAAATGCCCTGAAAGATTTGCCCGATCTCAATAGGGAACATATTATTTTTATATCGTTCTGTGATTTTGATTTGTATTGTACCTTGATATTGGCGGCGGAATATGTGTTCAGTTGGAATATCTTCTCTTTTTCCCTGTTTCTGCGGGTTCTTAATCGTCTACCTGTATTCTTTTTTGCCAGGGGACACCTCTCCGCCAATATCCCGGGCATCTTTAAACATTTCAGCGCCCATTTCCCCCACTGCCAGATTAGTGCCCTAAACCCGAGGGGGAGATTAGATATAAAGAAGTTACAACTTTTGGCGCAGCAGCAAAATCGATTGTTATTTGAACCCTTTTGCCGTAACTTGAGAAAGTTAAATTCTCCCCGGCAAGCCATACAAGAAATTCTAAAATTGAAAGATGGAGTTTAACGATGAAAAAAGATGATTTAAAAGACCTTTACCTGGATTTGATAAAGAAGTGCCTTCTGGGGTTCATCCTTCAAGATCCCCCCATGGTAATTTGTACAGAGCACGGCTTAAATTTGAATCTGAAAGAGGGATTTAGTATGTCGAATCGGCAGCAAGGCATGGATATCCCCAGTCGGGCGCATACCATGATCGGCAGTAAGCGGCTGGATAATTTGCAGTATTGTGTAGAACAGGTCCTTGCCGACAAAATCCCGGGAGATTTAATCGAAACCGGGGTCTGGCGGGGAGGGGCGACCATATTGATGCGTGCCATTCTGAAAAGCTATGGAGTGGGAGATCGCCTGGTCTGGGTGGCCGACTCATTTGCGGGCTTTCCGCTGCCGGATACCCAGAAGTATCCATTCGACAATATTATGGTGTTTCTTCACCACGATCAGTTCGGTATATTTAACGTTTCCCTCGAAGAGGTTAAGGCAAATTTCGATCTGTATGGGCTGTTGGATGAACAGGTGCGTTTTTTGAAAGGCTGGTTCAAGGATACACTCCCCACCGCGCCTATCCGGCAATTGGCCGTTTTACGCCTGGATGGCGATCTTTATGAATCGACTTCCGATGCCCTGACCCATTTGTACCCCAAACTCTCGGTGGGGGGATACATTATCATCGATGATTTTAATATCGGTTCATGTACCCAGGCCGTAAGTGATTACCGGAAGCTCCACCACATTACCGAGAAGATCATACAGATAGACGACTGCGGCGTTTATTGGCAGAGGGAACATTAAACTTTTTTTTAAAAGGAGAATGACAATGAAATATTTTTCGGTGCCGGCGGATTTTAAGAAGGAGACCATAGATGAATATGTAAAACTCAACAATGCTTATAGGGATGCAAAGATCGTTGAAACCTATGGCAATATAACAATAGGTGACAATCTGGGCTCAGGCAGGGTGGTAAGCAGTCTACCCAGGGCGGACCTCCTGGATTTGCTGGAGTATATCAGGTATGCCGAGGAGAGAGATATCGGTTTTAATTATACCTTGAATAACCCTTATATGCAAAACAGGGAGTTCACCGACGAAGGCATAAAAGGCATTTTGGAGCATCTAAGCGGGCTGTATGAAATCGGGGTACGTACCCTCACCATCTCCATGCCCTCCTTGATCAGTCTGGTGAAAAACTCCCAATATGACTTTAAAGTGAAAGTATCCACCATTTGCCATATCACCAATGTCAATAAAGCCCGGGCATTTTTGCGGATGGGGATTGAAAGGCTGGTCCTGGATGAGTCGATACATAGGGATTTTAAAACCCTGAGAAGGATTGTAGATGCTGCCGGGGATAAATGTGAACTCATCGTCAACACCATGTGCCATAGAAATTGTATTTACAGGCCTTTTCATTATAATCAAACCGGCGGAGATTCGGTCGGCAAATCGAACGAAGTGGCGGTTAATTTTTTTGAACACAATTGTATGCTGCAGAGATACGAAAATATGAGCGAGTTATTGAAATTGGGCTGGATTAGACCCGAAGATCTGAAATACTATACGGGCATCGGCATTCATTATTTTAAGTTACAGGGAAGACAGCATGTGTTAAATGGAAATCATATAAGAGCCATAGAGTGTTATTTTAAGGAGAGTTACGACGGCAATTTAATGGATTTGTTGGATATGTTCAATTTCAGATACAGCTTTAAGGTGTATCTGGACAACAAGAAGTTGGACGGCTTTATAACCCCCTTTGTTAACCAGGAGAATTTTTGCCGGAACGATTGTTCCCACTGCCGATACTGCGAAGCCTTCGCGCCAAAATGTATGGATAGAAAAGAGGCAGAGGCAACCATTAAGGCTGCCAAAAAGTTTTATCATGAATTTGATCAGTTTAAAGGATTGATTGACCGGCTAAATCCCCCACGAGCGGCAGAGCAAGGGGTGCAAATTGGTGGGGGTAATGTAAATACAGAGTTTGCACTCGATTAGACTTTGTACAGGCTGAAATTAATTTCAAGGAGCGAACCATGAGAGAAAACGTACCCATTACTTTAGAGATGTTTGAGGAAGCCAAAAAGTATTGGTTGGAAAAATTAGCGGAAGAGTTAAACGAGGTCCGGTTATTGACCGATTATCCCCGGACAAAACATTATGAAGGGGCCAGTTATAAGGCCCCTTTGGGCAAGGATATTAGTGAAAAATTAATCAGTCGCAGTAAAAACAATGATCTCTCTCTTTATGTATTGTTGTTGACCGCCTTTAGAATAGTCGTGAATAAATATACGGGGCAGGAGGATTTTGTCTTAATATCTCCCACCTATTCAAAGAGTGAACAAAAATACAATAGGTGGGTCCCTTTGAGAGACTCTTTGCAGCCGGATGTCTCTTTTAAAGAGTGGCTGCTCCAGGTCAATCAGACGGTATTGGACGGTTATAAAAATCAATATTATCCCTTTCAAAAAATAATCGATTCACTGGGTCTCAAGAACGGCTCCTCCTTCTTTAATGTGATACTGTTACTGGAAAATATTCATAAAAAAGAGTTCGTCGATGAGATCATCGATGAAGGGGTCAATGAAATCATTCTCTCCTTTAATAAAAGCGGTGATAAAATAGAGGGCCATTTTATCTATAACTCACAATTGTTTGAGAAAGAGACCATTCAGAGGTTATCTGGCCATTGTTCACAGGTTTTATCCCGGGTATTGGATCACACCGGGATAAAAATTGCCGATATTGAGATGGTGTCGGCCCGGGAAAAGAAGCAGTTGCTTTTTGAGTTTAATGATACAAAAGAAGAGTATCCGGCAGGTAATCCCGTTCATAAAGTATTTGAGGAACAGGCGGCAAAGAGAGGGGGCAATATGGCCGTGGTGAGTGAGGAGAGCCAACTGGGTTACCGGGAGTTAAATAAAAGGGCGAATCGGTTGGCCCGGGTAATAAAAACCAGGGGTGTAAAAGC
This sequence comes from uncultured bacterium, assembly GCA_965603365.1. Lineage (GTDB taxonomy): Bacteria > Acidobacteriota > Aminicenantia > UBA2199 > UBA2199 > JAHELQ01. Next base: position 42,073 of record CBFDCR010000027.1, on the reverse strand, counting down.
CGATTCCGTTGTGGGCCTGATGATGGAGCGTTCGCCGGAATTGATAGTAGGCATACTGGCCATATTAAAAGCCGGCGGAGCCTATTTGCCTATCATCCCGGATTATCCGGAAAAGAGGAAAAAGGCCATACTCGCCGGTAGTGAAGCCCGGCTATTGCTCACTCAAGGAGATTTTATAAGAGACCCGGTGCCGGTATTTGAAAATTACATATTGGCGGATGAAGAAAATATTTATGACAATGATTGTACGAATCTTGATAGTATAAACAAAGCGGAGGATCTCGTTTATGTGATCTACACCTCCGGCTCCACCGGGGAACCCAAAGGTGTACTCATCAGGCATAAAGGTCTTGTCAATTGTGTGAATTTCCATAAGCATGTTTTTGCCCAGGACCATAAATCCCGGCTGAGCCAGGTGGCCAATATAGGTTTTGATGCCTTCTCTTTTGAAATCTGGCCCAGCTTAACAAGCGGTGCCAGTTTGCACATCGTCGCCAATGAACTCCGCGTCGATCCCGGCAGTATGAAAGAGTGGCTCATTAAGAGCAGCATAACCATTTCCTTTCAACCCACCATTATGGCGGAGCAGTTGCTGAGGGAGAAGTGGCCCCAGCAGGGAGTCGCCTTAAAGGCGTTGAGGGCAGCCGGAGATAAACTAAAATACTATCCGGACCGGACATACCCTTTTCGCTTCTATAACTTATACGGGCCCACCGAAGATACCATATGGACAACCTGGGTGGAGGTCCGGGAGGAGATAAAAAAAGGAAATTTTTCAAATATAGGAAAGCCGGTCGCCAATCATCAGGTATACATCATCGGCTCCGATTTAAAATTAAAGCCAATCGGCCTGGTTGGAGAGTTGTGCATTTCGGGTGACGGATTGGCCAGGGGCTATTTAAAAGATGAAGCATTAACAAAAGAAAAATTTATAGACCATCCCTTCAGCCCGGGTGAGAAGCTTTACAAAACCGGTGACCTGGCCAGATGGGCACCCGATGGTCATATAGAGTTTTGGGGACGGCGCGATCGCCAGGTGAAAATTAGGGGCTACAGGATAGAGCCCGGGGAGATCGAGAGCCAGTTGCTGAATATCGCTGCTATCCGGGAGGCCGTTGTGGTGGACAGGCAAGACCCCAATGAGAATAGATATTTGTGTGCTTATATAGTGGGTGATGAAATATCCGAGGACAATTATGCCCTGGAGATTTTAAACATTAAAAAGGAGCTTTTAAATGCCCTTCCGGAGTATATGATCCCCTCGTTTTTTATCCACCTGGATAAAATCCCTCTTATCCCCAGTGGGAAAATAGACAAAAAAGCACTGCCAGAACCGGAAATTGTTAAGAGTAAAGACTGCATTGCCCCCCGAAGTGAAACGGAGAAAAAAATAGCTGAAGTGTGGTCGAATGTCCTGGGCATCGCCGAGGATACAATCGGCATCAACTCCAACTTTTTTGAGTTGGGGGGAGACTCATTAAAAATCATCCAACTGAGTAATCATTTAAAAGAGCTGTTCCTGAAGGACATACCGGTTGTAACATTTTTTGAATATCCCACCATCAGTTCACTGTTAGACCATTTAACCAGGCATGAGTATATTTCAAAAGACGGGATCATCAAACAGGAAAAATTGGAAAGCATCAAGGACTCTTTACAAGAGACCTTAAATATATTTGAAGAGATTTAATCCATGTCCAGAAATGAAGAGACCCCACACACCGGCTTAGAAATTGCCGTTATTGGCATGTCCGGCAGATTCCCAGGTGCCCGGAATATAGAGGAATTCTGGGATAATTTAAAGAGTGGGCGAGAATCCATTGCCTTCTATAAGGATGAAGAGTTGGAAGAAGCCGGCATTCCAGCAGGGTATATTGGTGATCAAAATTACGTAAAATCCGGCGGCGGGGTATTGGAAGATTACGAATATTTTGACGGGAGTTTTTTTGAATACAGCCCAAGAGAAATCGAGTTGATGGACCCACAATTACGCCACATCCACCAGTGTTGCTGGGAAGCATTGGAAGATGCGGGTGTTGACCCCTATTCTTACGACGGTTCGATTGGTCTTTATGTCGGAGCTTCGGAAAACAGTTTTTGGAAAGGCTTGAAAATTTCAGCCGGGAAATACGACCCATTTAGTTTTGAACACAATATCTTGATCAACCGGGATTTTTTTGGCTCGATGATATCGTATAAATTGAACCTGAAAGGACCGGCCGTTTGTCTGCAAACCGCCTGTTCGACATCCCTGGTGGCCGTTCATGTGGCAGCCAGGGCTTTGTTAACAAAAGAGTGTGATATGGCTCTGGCCGGCGGAGTTTCGGTAGATAGATTCATAAGATCCGGGTATTTGTACCAGGAAAATATGATAAATTCTCCAGATGGTCACTGCCGGGCCTTTGACGCAGAAGCCAGGGGAACTACTGGTGGGAATGGGGTAGGCATTGCCGTATTAACCAGACTAAAGAGTGCCGTGACGGAGGGGTATCATATTTATGCGGTCATAAAAGGGTCGGCGGTCAATAACGATGGCAATAATAAAGTCGGTTATACGGCCCCGGGTGTCAAAGGACAGGTTAACGTTATCAAGACCGCATTGTATATTTCACAGGTCGAGCCTCATACCATCGGCTACATCGAAGCGCACGGTAGCGGCACAGCTCTGGGCGATCAAATTGAAATCAAGGCGCTAAACGATGCCTTTAGCGCCGAAAAGAGACATTTCTGTGCCATAGGATCTGTAAAGACCAATATAGGACACCTGGATGCAGCCGCAGGTATAGTCGGGTTTATTAAGACTGCCCTGGCCTTAAAATATAAACAGATTCCCCCCAGCCTCCATTTTGAGAAACCGGATCCCAGGTGTGATTTTGAAAACAGTCCTTTTTATGTCAATAACCAGCTTCGCCATTGGGAAAATGGTAAATATCCATTGAGGGCCGGGGTCAGCTCTTTCGGTATCGGGGGCACCAACGCCCATGTTATCCTTGAAGAAGCCCCGGAAATCACCGATGCCATTCACCATCAGCCATCGAGATCGATAGACTATGAATTAATCCTGCTGTCGGCCAAAACGGAACCGGCACTTGAGAAAATAACGGAAAATTTAGCCGGCTTCTTAAAGAGAAACAGGGATATCGCCCTGACAGATGTGGCTTATACCCTGCAAATAGGCCGGCATCCCTTTAAATATAGGAAAAAGTTGGTCGCTTCAACCACCGCCGATGTGATCGATATCCTGGATTCATTAAAAGAGAAAGAGAGTGATTCGCCCCGGGGTACCAGGAAAGTCCAATCCCTCAGGTCAGCGGGAGATAGAAAATTTGTGGTATTCATGTTTCCAGGGCTGGGAGCCCAGTATGTTAATATGGGGTTGAAACTCTATCGAAACGAGCCGGTCTTTTGTCGAGAAATGGACCGCTGCTTTGAGATATTAACCCCCCTATTGGGTTTCCCGATAAAAGAAGTTCTCTATCCCGGTTTAGAAGATACAAAGGCACCGGGTCAAAAAGATGAGAAGAAAAATGGGGAAGATAGAGGCATTCACCGGGTAGAGATATCCCAATTGGCGGTATTTATACTCGAATATGCCCTTGCCCGACTGTTAATAACCTGGGGAATAAAACCCGACGCCATGATTGGCTACAGCTTTGGCGAATACGCAGCCGCCTGTATCTCGGGAGTGTTAACCTTAAATGATGCCTTAGAATTAATCGTATGCCGGGGTGAATTGATTCAAAAAACCCCGGCCGGTTCAATGCTCAGTGTGCCTCTATCCTGCCAGGAATTGCAGCCCTTAATAGATGAGTTTAACTCGAATGGTTGTAACGAGGGCGATGATGTCCGCCCCTTTTCTGTCATTTCATTGGCCATTGACAACGGCCCATCCTGTATCGTTGCCGGAGATCCGGGCTTGATAGATGCCTTTGCCGAACAATTAAAAGAGAGAAAATACCTGTGTATGCGGCTGCCAGCATCGTGGGCCATACATTCGGTGTTGATGGCGCCTATCTTGAAGGAGTTTGAGGAGAAGGCGGGGCAATTGACATTAAAGGAGCCGGAGATTCCCTATATCTCAAATGTGACCGGTCATTGGTTAACGGCAAAGGAGGCTACGGATTACACCTACTGGAGCCGACATTTGCGGGAGCCGGTGCGATTTGCCGACGGCATAAAGGAGTTGGTAAAAGAGGCCAATAGTACATTTATAGAAGTGGGCCCCAGCCGCGATTTAAGTTCGTTGATCATTCGTTATGTAGAAGAGAATCCTGAACAGAGAATTGTAAACCTGATAAGGGCGGTGGGCAGCGATATCCCGGATGATTACTATTTGTTAAATAAAATAGGGCAGCTCTGGCTTTACGGGGTGCAGTTGGATTGGCATTCATTCTATGCGTTTGAAAAGAGGCGCCGCCTCTCGTTGCCGTCATATCCCTTTGAGCGACGGCGATATGAGAGCGGAGATTCTTCAGCCCCGGCCGCGGCCAGTTCGCCGGATGGGGTGTTGAGCCGGAAGCTGGATATTTCCGATTGGTTCTACATTCCCGGCTGGAAAAAAAGCTTCACCCAATTTGCCGAACATCTTAACATAATTAAGCAATCCCATTGGCTTATTTTTGTAAATGGGAGTCCTTTTGTCTCCCAACTGGTGAAACAACTGAAGCAAGATGGCCTGGATATCATTCTGGTAACAGCGGGTCCGGAGTTTTGTAAAACGGATGGCCCGGAATATACCATTTTTACAATCGATCCGAAAGAGAGCCGCGACTACCGGGCTCTCTTCGATGAACTTCGTGAGTCCGATTGGCTGCCGGGCAAAATTCTCCATTTATGGAATGTTACACAGGAGGCAGAAGGGCGCCCTGAGTCGCTGCCAATCGAGCAGGTTTTGGATCTGGGTTTTTACAGTTTACTCTATCTCACCAAAGCCGTTGAGAGGCGTGGTTATCTGGATAACATCCAGGTAGAAGTCGTATCAAACAACATGCAGGCGGTGACCGGTGATGAAAATTTGTGCCCGGGAAAAGCCGCCATCCTGGGGCCCGTTAAAGTGGTGCCGCAGGAATATCCCTTTATCACCCTTCGCAGTATAGATGTTGTTATACCGGAGCCGGGAAGTGACCGGGAGAAAAAACTCATCGATCAACTCAAACATGAATTTGTAACCGAGACATTGGATCCGGTGATTGCCTTGCGCGGCGGCAGCCGCTGGGTGCAGACTTTCGAGCCGATCAAATTGGATAAGGCGTCTGAAAAGGCTTCACCATTGAGAGAGGGGGGCGTTTATTTCATTTCAGGTGGACTGGGAACGATTGGGCTTGTTCTGGCCCAGTATTTAGCGAAGAATTTCCGGGCCCATTTGATATTGACAGGACGTTCCCCCTTGCCGGCAGTCGATGAGTGGGACAATTGGTTAAATACCCATGATGATGGGGATAGTACCGGTAAGAAGATCGCCAAAATAAGGGAACTGGAGGCAGTCGGCAGCAAGGTTCTCACATTGAGTTGTGATGTGGCCGAAGAAGAGCAGATGAAGAAAATAGTACTTCAAGCGGAGAAACAGTTGGGGCAGATAAATGGAGTCATCCACGCTGCGGGGATGATTTCGGGAGAGTCGATAAAGAGCATTCATGACATAGAAAGGAAGCAGTGTGAAGAACAATTCAGGGCAAAAATTTACGGAATTGTTGTCTTAGAAAAGATTTTTTCGGCCAAAGAGCTTGATTTTTGCTGGATCATGTCTTCCGTATCTTCTGTGCTGGGGGGGCTGAATTTTATTGCCTATTCCACGGCCAATATATTTATGGATGCCTTTGTTTGTCAATACAACCAATTCAGCCAGAGGCCGTGGATCAGCGTGAATTGGGACGGAATGGAAGAAAAAGACACCACGGCAGCCTTCCAACGCCTCCTCTCTTTAAAAAATGTCAATCAGGTCGTTGTTTTGACCGGCGGAAACCTTCAGGAAAAGATCGATCAATGGGTAAAACTTAAATCTATAAGGGAGGAAGATAATCTTAAAAAATTATCTGAGCAGATATATCATCCCAGGCCGGATTTATCGAGTGTGTATGTGTCTCCCGGCAGCCAATTGGAACAGAGACTGGCGGAAATCTGGCAGGCGTTCTTTGGCATTGAACAAATTGGCATACATGACGATTTCTTCGAGTTGGGCGGAGATTCCTTAAAAGCCATCACCATGATATCCAAAATCCACAAAGAGTTTAATGTAAAAATATCCCTTGCCCAGATGTTTAACGCAGCCAATATAAGAAAACTGGCGGAATTTATAGGGGAGGCTTCCGAGGATAGGTTTGTTTCAATTAGGCCAACCGAAAAAAAAGAATACTATAAATTATCTTCAGGCCAGAAGAGGATGTATCTTCTTCAGCAGGCAGATTTAGATAGTACCGTCTATAATGAGACGCAGGTAATACCCGTAAGTTTTAAGATTGAGAAGCAGCGGTTGGAGGCAGCATTTAAGAAGCTTATAAGACGGCATGAAAGTCTGCGAACTTCCATCAGGATCTGGAAGAATGAACCCGTTCAGGTGGTTCATGAGGATTTTGCCTTCTCCTTAGATTTTTTCGAGACTGATGGAAGAGACATAAGCAAAATAGTAAATGATTTTGTAAGGCCCTTTGATTTGCGTAAGATCCCATTTTTTAGAGTGGGTTGGCTAAATTCCCGGGGGAGCCAGAATATCTTGATATTTGATATTCACCACATTGTCTTTGACGCAGTTTCGATGGCTTTAATGATGAGAGATTTGCTGGCATTATATACTGAGGCCAAACTCCCCCCATTACCCCTTCAATACAGGGACTATGCAGAATGGCAAAACAGTAAGATTTACAAAGAGTTGATCAAGGAACAGGAGAAATATTGGTTAGGAGAATACGAAGGGGAATTACCGGTACTTAAACTGCCTACCGATTATGAAAGACCCGGGGTACTTGTTTTTGAAGGCGATCGGGTAAACTGGCAGATTGGGGAAAAGGAGACACAGGCTCTTAAGGAAGTCGCCAATTCCCGGGAGGCCACCTTGAATATGACCATTCTGGCCATCTATAATATTTTATTGTCAAAACTCAGCGGCCGGGAAGATATCATCGTGGGAATGCCCACGATAGGCCGCAGGCACGCCGATCTGGACAATATAGTCGGGATTTTTATCAATACGCTGGCATTAAGAAGTAGGCCTAAAGGAGAGAGAACTTTTTTAGAGTTTCTTGGAGAATTGAGGCAAAAAAATCTTGAGGCTTTCGATAACCAGGAATATCCCTTTGAGTATTTAGTAGAAAAAATAATACCCAGAAAAAATCTAGGCCGCAATCCGATATTTGACGTTGTGTTTTCGCCGCAAAATTTTGATGAATCCTTCATCGCTGCTGGAGAATCGGGCCAGCCGGTTCTGGCAGACGGGTTGGGTTATGATAAGTTTACCGCTAAGTTTGATTTGACGCTGTTTGCCAGGGAAGTGAATGAAAAGCTGCATTTTATCTTTGAATATTCCACGAAACTCTTTACAAAAGAGACGGCCGAGAGGTTTGCCGGCTATTTTGAGGAGATTGTTTCTACAATAACCGCGGCGGTAAACGTTTCGCAGAATAGCGATATACGATTGGCTGATATAAAGATTTCTCATGACTTAATGGACTCGGAGGCAGAAGTCTCTGAGATGGATTTTGAATTTAGCTAAAAATAGTCAAAGTATCAGGACAGGCAAGGAAAAATTCATGAAAGAGTTAAAGGTTTCGGAAAGACTGGTCGTTGCCGCCCATCAAAAAGCCAAAGAGAAAGAGTATTGGCTGAGCAAATTATCGGCAGAGTTTGTTAAAACTTCCTTCCCCTATGACCGGAAAAAAAGTTCCCACGAGCCCATTATAGAGTCAATGAAATTTGTGTTTTCCCGGGATCTCTCTTCAGCGTTAATGCGCATGAGTAAAAATTCCGATCATACCTTGAATGTCATTTTACAGGCAGCAGTTATCGTTTTACTGCATAAGTATACCGGAAACAACGATATTCTGGTGGGTTCAACCATTTATAAGCAGAAGATGGAAGGGGAATTTATCAATACCCTGCTGGTGCTGCGAAATCGACTGGACGATACAATGACATTTAAAGAGGTCTTATACGGGGTCAAAAAAACGATTGTCGAGGGGACAGAGAATCGAAACTATCCTATTTTTACCCTGATTGATCAGTTGGATTTAAATATACCGACTGATGAAAGTGAATTCCCTCTTTTTGACGTTGCCGTATTATTGGAGAATATTCATGATAAAAATCATCTCCAGCATCTTAAAATGAGTATGATTTTTTCATTTCTCAGGACGGATGAACAGGTCGGAGGGATTCTGGAGTATAACTCGCTGCTGTTTAAAAGAACAAAGATAGAGAGAATTATTCGTCATTGTGAAACTCTATTACAGGAAGTCGTCCGCCAGGTGAATTTAAGGATATCTCAAATAGATATACTTTCTCAAAAAGACAAACAACAACTACTGTACCAGTTCAATCAATCCAACTATGATGCAGGATGGCCCAAAGATAAGACGATACACGGCCTATTTGAAGAACAAGTGGCGAAAACACCGGGCAATATAGCAGTCACAGAGGCCGAAGGCACTGGCGGTATATCATACGGGACTTTAAATGTTAAGGCAAACCAGTTGGCAGGCGTATTACGAAAAAAAGGGGTGAAACCCGAGAAGGTCGTGGCCCTTATAATGGAGCGTTCTCCGAAGATGATTATCGGGATATTGGCGATATTGAAGGCCGGTGGAGGCTATTTGCCCATCGAATCCGACACCCCTAAAGAGAGGGTGAGAGCTATTCTCGAGGATTGTCAGCCAATACTTGTATTAACCGGAAGCCAAATAGCCAAAAAGTTTTCTTTTGCCGGCCTGCAGGGACTCCGCTTTGCCGAAACGGACATATGCGTAACCCCTAAACCACCACAAATTAACGATCTGGACAGTCTACCGATACCTGACCGGTCGTTGGTGGACTATGAAAAATACAGCCAGTATATCGGTCAGGCAATGGTTAAAAATAGTATTACCTTGCAGGGGAGCCGTGGGTGCCCCTATAACTGTGCATACTGTCATAAAATCTGGCCCCAAAACCAGGTGGTTCGGTCAGCCGAAAACCTGTTTAAAGAAGTTCAACTCTATTACAATATGGGAATAAAAAGGTTTGTATTCGTCGATGATATCTTCAATTTAAATATGAAGAACAGCGCCCGGTTCTTTGAATTGATTATCGACAATGGCCTGGAATTGCAGTTATTTTTCCCCAACTGCTGGCGGGGCGATATTTTGACCGAGGCGTATATCGAACTTTTGGCCGGAGCCGGAACTGCCTGCCTTGCCCTGACTTTAGAAACCGCTTCCCCAAGGCTGCAGAAGCTGATAGGGAAAAATTTAGACCTGGAAAAACTGGCTGAGAATATTCATGTTCTTTGTGAGAAATATCCCCATATTATACTGGAACTTTTTACGATCCACGGCATTCCCACGGAAACCGAAGAAGAAGCCCTGATGACCTATCATTTTATCAAAAGCCAGAGATGGATAGATTTCCCCTATATACACATTTTAAAAATATATCCCAATACCGCTATGGCAAAATTAGCCCTTGAAAATGGGATCTCCATGGAAGCCATTTTTGAATCCGCCGCTCTTCCTTATCAGGCACTCCCGGAAACATTGCCTTTTAATAAAAGCTTTACGTTGAAGTTTCAGGCCGATTTTTTCAGGGAGTATTTTCTTTCAAAAGAACGTTTGCGGCATGTTTTACCATTTCAACAGAAGGTTTTGACAGAGGATGAGATCGTCCGGAAGTATGACGGTTATTTACCGGTCCATATGAACAGTTATGCCGATTTGCTCAAATTTCTCGGGCTGTCGGAGGATGAGTGGGGCGGGAGCGGTTTTTTGGCTGAAAAAGAGGTGTTGGTCCCCGATCTAAATGAGAAGTTGAAGAGACATTTTCCTTCAAGAGTCGCCGATAGGTGCGCCTTGCAAATCTTGCTCCTGGACCTGTCCCAGGAGATAGAGCCGCCTCTGGGACTGATGTACGTGATGACCTATTTAAACCGGCGATTGGGCGGCAGGATAAAGGGTAAAATCGCCAAATCCCGTATCGATTTCAATAATTATGCAGAATTAAAGGAATTGCTGGATGTATTTGGGCCGGATGTAATCGGTATCCGAACGTTAATTTTCCACAAAGATCTCTTCCACGAAACCGTCGCCATGATTAGAATGTGGGGGTACCGGGTGCCGATTTTTGCCGGTGGGCCTTATGCCACCAGTGATTACGAAACCCTTTTGCAAGACCGAAACATTGATCTGGCTGTCTTAGGCGAAGGGGAGTTCATCACCTGCGAACTTATGGAGAAAATAATGGAGGCGGGTGGGACACTGCCGCCCGAGAAGATATTAAAAAAAATTCCGGGGATTGCCTTTGCCCCTGCAAAGAAAGACTCTCAACATAAGTTTGGCCGAGAAATAGTTATTTATGATGCGATCACCGGGGTCTTAGATGGAGAATCCCCCGGGAATTTAGATCTTGAGAATCACCCTTCCGATATGGCTTATATTATTTATACGTCTGGGTCTACCGGAAGGCCAAAGGGTGTCGTTGTGGAGCATGCCAATGTCGTACGTTTGATGTATAACGATGACTTTTTATTTGATTTTAATGATAACGATGTGTGGACGATGTTCCATTCTTACAGTTTTGATTTTTCGGTATGGGAGATGTATGGCGCCCTCTTGTATGGAGGGAAATTGGTTCTAATACCCAGGATGATAGCCATCGATCCCGCCAGGTTTTTAGAGGTATTAAAAGCACATAAAGTCACAGTATTGAACCAGACGCCCTCGGCTTTTTACAACTTAGTCGACGAGGAGTTGAAACAGACTGAACCCGGATTGCGCCTTAAATATGTGATTTTTGGAGGAGAGGCTTTACAGCCCGGTCGGTTAAAAAAATGGAAGTTAAGGTATCCCGAAACCATGTTGGTTAATATGTACGGTATAACTGAGACAACGGTGCATGTTACCTTTAAGGAAATAGGCAGTGGGGAGATAGAATTAAATAGAAGTAATATCGGAAAACCCATACCAACATTGAGTATCTACCTCATGGACAGGCATTTAAACCTATTACCAATGGGGGCCAGCGGAGAGCTGTTAGTCGGCGGTGCAGGGATTTCCAGGGGATACTTGAACAGACCCGATTTAACAGGTGAAAAGTTTGTAATGAATCCGTTTAAAGAAAAAGCAGGAGAGAGACTATATAGATCGGGGGATGTCGCCCGGATGCTGGAAAACGGAGAGTTTGAATACCTGGGCAGGATAGACCAGCAGATACAATTAAGAGGATTTCGCATTGAGCCAGAGGAGATAGAAAACCAGTTGTTAAAATATAAAGACATAGAACAAGCATTGGTTATCGCCAGAAGAGATAAAGATGGCGGCGACTATCTCTGCGCCTACATTGTTTCGGAAACGGAGTTAAGTGTATCGGAATTGCGAGATTATTTGACGGTGGATTTACCCGGGTATATGGTGCCCGCTTATTTTGTCCAGTTGGAGAGAGTTCCCCTGACCCCCAACGGTAAAGTCGACCTGAAAGCATTACCGGAACCCGAGGCAAGAGCCGCAGAAAATTATATTCCTCCGGGAAACGAAATCGAAAAAAAACTGGCGGAAATCTGGTCGGAAGTCCTGGGAGTGGAAAAACCGGGGATAACCGATAACTTCTTTAATCTGGGGGGAGATTCGATTAAAACCATCCGGTTGTTAAGCTCGGTCAATGAAGCATTTGAGGCAGACTTGAAAGTGGTGGATATATACAACAGCGGCACTATCGCAGAGTTGGCAGAGACGATTAATCTAAAGAAGGTGACGCAGCCGACTGTGGAGATTAAGAGAGTTATGCAGCAAATAGAAGAGTTCAGAACCAGGATAATTTCGGAGATGGAAAGCTCGGAGGTGGAGAACATCGAAGATATTTATCCCATGAGTGATATAGAAAAGGGGATGGTGTTTTATTATACCCGAAATATCGGGACCGCTATCTATCATGACCAATATGTGTATCCTATGAGATATCCCGCATTTGAGGTGGAAAGATTTAAAAAAGCATTTACGCTGCTGGTGGCCAAACATCCGATATTGAGAACCGGCTTCAATATAGACGATTACGGGGAGTTTTTTCAGATTGTCTATAAGAAGGTGAACCCTGACATGGGACATATCGATCTTTCCCATCATGGTAGATCCGAACAGGAAGAGTGTATTCGGAAATTTTTAACCGGCGATAAACGCAGTCCCTTTCAAGCCGCGAATGCGCCATTGTGGAGAATGAGGGTGTTTGTCCTGGCGGAAGATAGTATGTGTTTTGTATTGACATGTCACCATGTCATAATGGATGGTTGGAGTATTACCTCCTTTGTCACAGAGCTAAATAATACCTATCTGGAATTGAAGACCAATCCTGATTTTGTCCCGGAATATCTGAAGAGTACTTATAAAGATGTGATTATAGAAGAATGGATGGAGAATCAAAATGAAGAAACGGTAACGTATTGGCAGAAAGAACTGGCGGGATATAAAAGATTGGACTTTTTAGAGACAACGAAAAAGAAAGATGAGATGGGCAGCATGAAAATTTGTCCCTATTATCTGGGTGGAGAATATCTCGGTCAATTAAGAGATACGGCTAAGAAGTATAGCACTACTGTGAAGAATTTATGCTTTGGTGTCTATATGTATATCCTGGGCATGCTTTCTTATGAAGATGATATTGTTGCCGGGAGTGTGACCAATAACAGACCCCCAAAAGAAGATGGCGATAAAATATTGGGCTGCTTTTTAAATACAATACCGATAAGAATGAAGATTCCCGCTGATATCAAATGGTCCGACTATATGAAAATAGTGGAAAAGAAGATGTTGGAGGTAAAAAAATATGAGAGAATATCTTTGTTTGCCATAGCCAGAATTATAGGAGAAAGGAACCTGGATAGAAATCCGGTATTTGACACCTTGTTTAATTTTATGGATTTTTTTGTATTAACGCAGGCAAAAGTGGGAGATAAAACGATACAGGAAGATGGGGTAAAACAGGCCGATTTGGGCGAAAGATTTGATGTTGGCGTATCTTATGATACCAACACTTTTTTTGACTATGAAATCAATACGACTTTAGATACTTTTATGCTTCTCCCGAAATACAACGGGGCGGTTATCGGCGACAGCATGGTTCAGAAATCGTGCCTTTATTTTAAAAATATTTTAGATAAACTTATCTTTGAGCCGGAAACCATTATTAGAAAAGATGAAATCATTCCCGTTGAAGAAAAACAAAAGATCTTATATGAATTTAATGATACCCGGAGAGAGTATGCGAGAGAGAAAACGATGCATCAATTGTTTGAGGAGCAGGTTGAAAGGAGGCCGGACCGTACCGCCGTCACAGGAACAGTACGACATACCCAGGCCGGCAGGGGGAGGGAACCACTGCTCATTAGTTACAGGGAGTTGAATAAAAAGGCCAATCAATTGGCCGGACTATTAAGTGAAAAGGGCGTTAAAACCGGTACCCTGGTGGCCGTTATCTTTGGCCGGACAGTTGAAATGATCGTATCGGTGATGGGAATATTGAAAGCCGGCGGTGCCTATCTCCCATTAGAGCCATATTTACCGCAAAATCGCCTGGAGAAAATCCTGTACTCTTCGGCCGTTGAAACGGTATTAACCAATCCCGGCCAATTGGAAAAAGTTGCTAAAATGGCGCGGCAGGCAGCCGGGATAAAGCACATTATCTGTTTATCCCACAGCAGTGATTTTGAATGTCCCGACCGGCGATTATTTGATAACACGGAACTAATTTTGTCTCAGGAGGTAGAAAAGAAATCCGGAGAAAATCTATCCTCTACCTCTACTGCCCTTACCGGGAGATCGGAAGATATTGCCTATGTCATTTTTACTTCAGGTTCAACCGGCGCTCCCAAAGGTGTGGTGGTAACCCATAGGCCCGTCATAAATGTTATTGAATGGGTGAATAGAACATTTGCTGTCGGACCGGCCGATAAAATATTGTTTGTCACTTCATTGGGATTCGATTTATCGGTATACGATATATTCGGGAGCCTTGCCGGTGGAGCGGGCATACGAATAGCTGCCAACGATGAAGTGAAGGACCCGCCGCGTTTACTGGATATCATTAGCGAAGAAGGCATTACCTTTTGGGATTCGGCCCCCGCTGCCTTACAGCAGTTAGTGCCCTTATTAGAGCAGCCGGAAGACGGCGATATCGGCAGTCAGTTGCGATTGGTTTTTTTGAGTGGAGATTGGATACCCATTACCCTGCCTGAAGTGTTAAAAAAGAGATTCAAAGGGGTGAAGGTAATCGGTTTAGGCGGAGCCACAGAGGCGGCCATCTGGTCAAATTATTATCACATCGGGGATATAGATCCCTCCTGGAATAGTATACCCTATGGAAAGCCCATTCAGAATGCCAGGTATTATATCCTCGATCGGCAGGTGAATCTCTGTCCGATTGGCGTGGTGGGGGATCTCTATATTGGAGGAGAATGCCTGGCATCCGAATATAAAGATGATCCACATTTAACCGCCAGGAAATTTATAGGAAATCCCTTTGCTCCAGGAGAAAGGATATACAAAACCGGTGACATTGCCAGGTGGTTTGAAGATGGCAATATTGAATTTTTAGGCAGGTTAGACAATCAGGTAAAAATAAGGGGATTCAGGGTAGAACTCGGTGAGATCGAGAATCAATTAGTAAAACATAGGGAGATAAGAGAAGCCGTTGTATTGGCCAGAAGCTCCGCCGGGAATGATACTATTGGCGTTACTACCCGAGATAAATATCTCTGTGCCTATTTTGTCTCGGATGTAAGGATAGAAAAAACAGAATTGAAGGCTTTTCTCATGCAAGAACTCCCTGAATATATGGTTCCACTGTTTTTTATACAGGTGGCTGAAATTCCGCTGACTGCCAACGGTAAAATCGATAAGAAAATATTACCTGAACCGGTGAGTCTGATAGGAGAAGATTATGTTCCTCCCAAAAGCAATATTGAAAAAGATTTAGTTGAAATCTGGTCTGAGGTATTGGAGATTGATAAGCAGGTCATTGGCATTGAGACAAGTTTTTTTGACCTTGGGGGAAATTCATTAAGCATTATAAAAATGAATGCTCAGGTAAAAAAAGCCTTTAACAGAGATATATCTCTGGCCACGATGTTCAGATTACCGGATATAAAGTCACTGGCCAATTATCTTAAAGAAGAGTATGTGAAAATTCAGGTATCGGATGAAGTCATTGATGAGACTATAAATACCCTGGATGAGACTCTGAATCTTTTTCAGGAGAATATGAATGATTAAAAATAAAAAAAACTATAATTTTACGGGTTTAGAAATTGCAGTCATAGGTCTGGCCGGGAGATTTCCAGGGGCAAACAATATAAGTGAATTCTGGAACAATTTAAAAAATGGGGTTGAATCCATATCCTTCTTTGCCGACGACGAACTCTTAGACGCGGGCGCGGAGCAAACCCTTATTGATAACCCAAATTTTGTGAAGGCCAAAGGAATAATTAACGGGAAAGAAAATTTTGATTTAAATTTTTTTGGTTACATCCCGGATGAAGTCACGATGATGGACCCGCAAATAAGAGTATTTCATGAATGCGTATGGGAAGCGTTGGAGGATGCCGGTTACAATCCCTATACATACAAGGGATTGATCGGTCTTTATGCAGGTGCTGGGGAGAATTTTGATTGGGAAGCTCTTTCAATGATTTCTCGCCCGGCTTCCATTGATCATTTTTCTGCCATTCAATTAAGAGATAGAGACTTTCTAACCACTCGAATATCTTATAAATTAAGCCTGAATGGACCGGCCGTTGGCATAAAAACAGCATGTTCAACCTCCCTCGTGGCCATTCATATGGCCTGCAGGGGACTATTGGTAGGCGACTGTACCATTGCCCTGGCAGGTGGTGTTACAGTAGGGATCTCTTCAAAAGGAGGATACCTTCATGAACAAGGAATGGTGAGCTCCCCGGATGGGCATTGTCGCACCTTTGATGTTGGTGCTAAGGGTAGTGTCTGGGGAGATGGCGCGGCGGTTGTTGTATTGAGAAAGATAAAAAGTGCAATGGCGGCTAGAGATAATATCCTGGCAGTCATAAAGGGCTCAGCCATCAACAATGATGGAGAGCGGAAAATCGGCTTCTCAGCCCCCAGTGTCGATGGTCAGGCCGAAGTTATCAGGATTGCCCAAAAAGTGGCTAGAGTGGAGCCTCAAAGTATAAGTTATATCGAAGCCCACGGCACAGGTACGCCGCTTGGGGATGCTATCGAAATGGAAGCCTTAAACCAGGTCTTTGGGAAAAATAAGGGAAAATATTGCGGCCTTGGATCGGTAAAGACGAATATTGGTCATCTGGATACCGCAGCAGGAATTGCAGGGTTTATTAAAGTCGTTCTTTCGTTGAAGCATAAACAAATTCTACCCAGTTTGCACTTTGTAAAACCAAATCCTGAAATCGATTTTGGAAGTGGTCCTTTTTATGTCAATACAGGGTTAAAAGAGTGGAAGAATAATGGCCAGCCCTTAAGGGCGGGTATCAGTTCATTCGGCATTGGCGGCACCAATGCCCACGTTATTCTGGAAGAAATGCCGGTCTTAGAAAGAGACACGGTTAGTATGAGCGAGTCTTCGAGAGATTACAAATTAATCCTTTTATCTGCCAAAACCGAATCCGCCCTGGATAAGATGACAGAAAATTTAGTTGAACATTTAAACGGGAATCCCGACATGGATCTGGCCGATATTGCTTATACCATGCAAACCGGAAGAAAAAGATTTTATTATAGAAGAAAATTATTATGCTCTAATTTTTTAGAGGCCATAGATACATTATCTTCATTAGATTCGAGAAAAGTCCAAACGCATCTGTCGGGTGACGAAAACAAACCCGTAGTATTCATGTTTTCAGGGCTGGGTCTGGAATATATAAATATGGGATTGGGGTTATATCAAAAGGAACCGGTGTTTCGAAAAGAGATGGATAAGTGTTTCGCTGTATTGCAGGAAGTCAATGGCATTGATTTAAAGGATATTCTTTATCCTGCCGACAACAGCCATGAAGCAGAAGAGACGATGCGCCAGGTGGAAATCAGTCAATATGCAGTTTTTATATTCGCATATTCTCTGGCCAACCTTTTAATATCATGGGGAATAAATCCAGAAGCGATGATAGGCTACAGTTTTGGAGAATATGTGGCCGCCTGTATTTCCGGGGTGTTTAGCCTGAAAGATATTTTAATACTATTAAACATTAGGGCAAAGTTGCTCAGGCAATTGCCGGGGGGAATGATGCTGAGTGTGCCCCTTTCCGCCGGAGAATTAAAGCCTCTTTTGGGTGATGAATTGTCGATCGGCATAGATAATGGCGCATCATGCGTTGTTTCCGGTTCGATCGAAGCCGTACGATTGTTTGAACAGAAGATGAAAGAAAAAAAGTTGTTATGCATGCCTCTCGATTCTTCTCATGGCATACATTCAAAACTGATGGAGCCTATCATAAAGGAATTTGAACGGCAAATAAGCAAAATCCCCCTGAATCATCCTCAACTCCCCTACATTTCGACGGTTACGGGTGATTGGATAAAAGGGGAAGATGCCGCTTCCCCGGTATATTGGGCCAGACAACTAAGGGAAATGGTTCGTTTCTCAGACGGTATAGAAAAATTATTGGAGGAGCCGGATACAATATTTTTAGAAGTGGGGCCCGGACGGGAGATAAGTGCTCTGGTAAGACGGGAAATAGATTATAAACCAGATCATCGGGTGATAAACCTGGTCAGGCACCCCAGGAGGGAAGTGGCCGATGATTACTTTCTATTAGATAAAATAGGGCTTTTATGGCTTTATGGCGTGGATATTAATTGGTCGAAATTTTACTCTGAAGAGAAAAGGTATCGAGTCTCATTGCCGACCTATCCGTTTGAACGGCGGCGGTTCTGGAAATTGGTTGATGATTATGAGACCAGGCGATTCTCCAGCCTGGCCGAAAGGTCCAATCATAGTGAAAGCCAGGACATTTCAGATTGGTTTTATATTCCATTATGGAGCCTTCAGAAAATTTCCAATAAACACCAGGGAGATATATCGGAAAAATTAATCTGGCTGATTTTTTCTGACGATTTTGGGTTGGGAGATGGTTTGGCCAATCGATTGGAATCGGGCCACCAGGTTGTCACCGTTAAACAGGGTTTAAAATATTTGAAAGAAAATGATTGTGAATATACGATTAACCCGAGAGAACACGATGATTATACAACTCTCCTGGCTGAACTAAATTCAAAAGGATTGTTGCCCAATCGAATCATTCATTCGTGGACTATTACCAATAATGAGATGTCGGGACACGAACGTAAGTTTATCGAAGAATCTCAGGATTCAGGATTTTACAGTTTATTATATCTTGTTAGGGCTCTGAATAGGAATCGGGATCATATGGGTAAAATAGAGATAAACGTAGTAACCAATAATATGCAGGAAGTGACAGGGGAAGAGTGTTTGCATCCCGGGAAAGCCACCATACTTGCTCCTTGTAAAGTTATACCCCAGGAGTATCCCAACATTAGGTGTAGAAGTATAGATGTTGTTTTACCCCAATCGGGAAACTGGCAAGAGGGGAATATGATCGAGCGATTAATAGAAGAGTTGAAATTTTATCCCCAGGACAAGGTCGTCGCTCACCGGGGAAATTTTCGTTGGCTGCAGGTATTTAAACCGGTTCACCTTAATGTACTAAAAAAGTCACCATGGTTAAAAGAGGAAGGAGTCTATCTGATTATAGGGGGATTGGGAAATATCGGCTATTTATTGGCAGAATATATAATAAAGAGTGTTCGGGCTAAGATAATATTAACAGGCCGTTCTGATCTACCATCCAGAGATGTATGGGAAGAATTGTTGACCCAAAATAAGGGCGGAGATAAATTAACGCAGCGCATACGAAAGTTGCGGCGACTATTGGAGCTTCAAGAGGATGTTGTTTATTATAGGGCGGATGTAACGGACAGGGTGCAGATGCAGTGGGTCATTCAACAGGCAGAGAAACATTTTGGCAGAATTGATGGAATCATAAATGCGGCTGGCCTGGTTGAAGGGGAGTCAATTAATCTCATAGAGGAGATCAAGGTATCGCAGTGTAAGCAGCAGTTTCAATCAAAGCTGTATGGCCTGTTGGTATTGACGGAGTTGTTGTCGGATAAGGAGCTTGATTTCTGTCTGATGATATCGTCACTGGCTTCTGTTTTAGGCGGGCTGCGATTGGTAGCATATACGGCCGCCAATCTTTTCCTGGATGCTTTTTCGAGAAAATACAATCAAAGGAACCGGGAGCCGTGGATTATTTTTAATTTAGATGATACGAGTGTGGAGAATATAATAAAGGCATTCCGTTATATCTTTTATTCGGATTCAATAGAGCAGGTAATATTCTCAAGGGGTGGAGATCTTGGGGGGAGAATATCTCGCTGGGTTCAATTAGAATCTCTGGATAACGAAACAAAAAAAGAAGATACGGCTCCATTGTATTCGAGGCCGAAGTTGTCGAATTTATATGAAGCCCCTGGAAATGATCTAGAACAGAAGCTGGCCGATATCTGGGGAAAATTTTTCGGGCTGGAAAAAGTCGGTATTACGGATGATTTTTTTGACCTGGGTGGTGATTCGTTAAAAGCTATAAATATTATTTCGATCATACACAAAGAGATGAATGTGATCATGCCGCTGAAAGATTTTTTCAATAATTCTACAATACAGTGGGCTGCCAGATATATAACGGGTGCGGAAAAGGATGAGTTCATTTCAATCAAGCCTGCTGAAACGAAAGAGTATTATGCCGTATCTTCGGCTCAGAAGAGGTTGTATATTCTCCAATTGATGGATAAAAACAGCACAGGCTATAATGAGATGGAAATTGTGTCATTGGCCGGCAATATTGATAAAGTGAAATTAGAAGAGGCCTTCAGGAAGTTAATAAAGAGACATGAGAGTTTGAGAACATCCATTGAGATGATTGAATATGAACCTGTCCAGAGGGTACACGATGAAGTTGAATTTACAATAGGATACCACGAAACCGGTGAAGATAAGGTAATAGAGGGATTGAGGAATTTTGTAAAACCCTTTGATATGACCAAACCGCCGTTTTTTAGAGTGAAATTAATAAAAGCAGGTAGCACCGGGAGTGTTATTGCCATAGATATCCATCACATTATTTGCGATGGGGTTTCCCACAATATATTCCTGCAAGAGACCATCGCTTTATTTAGTGGTAAAAAATTACCCGCCTTAAATCTTCAATATATAGATTATGTAGAATGGCAGAACAGCAAAAAGGAGCAGGCGGCCGTAAAGAGACAGGAAAAATATTGGTTGGCGCAATTTGAAGGCGAAATACCGGTATTGGAACTCCCGAATGATTTTCCCAGGCCGGCTGTTCAGAGTTTTGAAGGTAGTGTTATTCCGTTTGCTTTAGAAAAAACGCAATCAGGAGCTTTAAAGAGACTGGCAGAACTGGAAGATGTTACCCTTTTTATGCTGCTTATTGCCGTGTTTAATGTATTGCTGGGCAAGTTAAGCGGTCAGCAGGACATCGTTATCGGAACGCCGACTTCAGGCAGGAGACATCCGGATCTTCAACAGTTGATCGGAATCCTTTTAAACACCCTGGCTTTGAGGCATTTTTCTTCAGGAGATAAGTCCTTCAGGTGGTTTTTGAATGAGGTGAGGGAAAGGACTCTCCAGGCTTTTGAAAACCAGGATTATCCCTTTGAAGATCTGGTAGAGCAGTTGGCGGTGGAGAGGGATCTGAGCCGCAATCCCCTGTTTGATGTTATGTTTATCTTTCACAATGAATTACAACCGGCCATAATGTCAGGCCGGGAAAATAAAGGAGTGGATTTATTATCTGATAGTTTAAAGATCATAAATTCACCATTTGATATCACCTTCAGGGCCGAAGAGATAGACGACCGTTTGACTTTTAAAGTCGAGTACTACACCAAAATATTCGAAAAGAGGACGATTGAAAAATTTATAGACTCTTTCAAGAGAATCATATCGATGGTGTTAGAGGACCCGGACCGGCAAATATCTACGATAGAAATCATTGGCGAAGAAGAGAGGCGTCGGGTATTGTATGACTTCAATGATACCCGAAGTCAATACCATCAAAAGGAAACCATTCACCGGATGTTTTCTCTATTGTGTGAGCAGATTCCCGGCCATACGGCTTTGAAATTTAATGATCAACATTTAACTTATATGGCCCTGGAAGTGAGATCCCATAGTTTAGCAAATTTGTTAATCAAAAAGGGAGTGAAGTTTGAGACGGTCGTGGGCTTGATGGTGCCGCGATCGCTGGAGATGATGGTGGGTTTGCTGGGTATATTGAAAGCCGGTGGGGTATACCTGCCGATAGATCCGGAGAATCCTGCGGAGAGGATAGCTTATATGCTGAGAGACAGCGAGACCGGTATACTTATGACCAGCGGCACTTCAACGGGAAATGGTAAAGCATTGGAATATGATTGCCAGATAATCGATATATTTTCAGAAGAGTTAAGTGAAACCATTGAGGAGAATTTGGGGGATATAACAGTTTCGACGGATCTGGCTTATGTGATATATACATCAGGCTCCACCGGGAGGCCCAAAGGTGTCATGATCGAACACCAAAATGTGGTCAATTTTATAAAGGGGATCACCTCAAAAATTGATTTTTCCGGGAATAAGATTATACTGGCATTGACAACCATATCATTCGACATATTTGCCCTTGAGACAGTGCTGCCGTTACTGAAGGGTTTAAAAATAATCATAGCGGATGAGAATGAGCAAAAGGATCCCCGGTTACTGGCAGAGGCGATTGTTAAGAATCATGTGGCTATGATTCAATTGACGCCCTCCAGTCTTAAAATGTTAAAGAGTGTTAGAGATGATCTGGATTGTTTTGAGAAAGTAACTGAGTTAATGGTGGGAGGTGAGGCATTTCCCGATAATTTATTTAAGTGGCTGAAAGAAAGATTTACCGGGAAGATCTATAACCTGTATGGACCCACAGAGACCACCATCTGGTCAACCTTGAAAGATATGACCGGTACAGACAGGGTCGAGATCGGTGGTCCGATATCCAATACTGTGATATATATCATTGATCCCTATCACAATGTGCAGCCGATTGGTATTGCCGGAGATTTGTACATTGGCGGACATGGGGTGGGGAGAGGATATTTGAACAAAGCAGAGATAACGAATGAGAGGTTTACCGCCAATGCCTTTTTGGAGGATGGGAAAATCTACCGGACAGGAGATCTGGCAAGGTGGAGAACGGATGGGAATGTAGAGTTTCTGGGTAGAGTGGATCACCAGGTAAAGATCCGGGGATTCAGGATAGAATTGGGGGAAATTGAAAGTCAACTTTTAGAGTTTGACTGCATTCAACAGGTTGTGGTGGAAATACGAGAAGATCAAAACGGAGATCGTTTTCTTTGTGCTTATTATGTTTCCGATAATCAAGTCGAAGTGTCTGCGTTGAGGGACTTTTTGTCCGGGAAATTGCCGACTTATATGATGCCTTCTTTTTTTGTGTCCCTGGATAAAATCCCCCTCACACCGAATGGTAAGATAGATCGAAAAGCACTGCCTGAACCGGAAAAAGGAGCGAAAAGATATATCGCACCAGGCACTGAAATAGAAGAGAAATTACAGGAAATCTGGTCAGAGGTACTTATTATAGAAAGAGAGAAGATCGGTATTGATGCCAATTTTTTTGAACTGGGCGGTCATTCACTCAAGGCCGTTGCTCTTATCTCTCAAATTCATAAAAAAATGGATGTAAGAATATTTCTCTCTGAAATATTTAAAGCCCCCACCATAGGGGGACTAACATCCTTAATTGAGGCTATTAATTTAGAAAATGAACAAGAAGTAGAAGTATTTGATGGAGAGGAGAGGGTTGAATTGGTTTTATGATGACCTGTTGAGTTTTTTAAATGATCGAGAAAAATTAAAATATGTGTCGATGAAATTGACCAAAAAAAAGGAGAGGTTTATGGTAAGAAATAGTTTTTTTATAAAGATTTTCATTTTATGTTTTATCCTATTTTTATTGATGAACGGAGTTGAAGCCGCTGATGATGGCTCAGTGAAAGAAGTCGAAAATTTTATCCGGAACATCATAAAAGAGGCAAAAATTCCGGGAATGAGTGTGATTATCATTAAAGGAACCGATTTTCAATATGTGAAGGGATTCGGTTATGCCAATTTAAAAGAAAAAATCAAGGTATCCCCGTTAACTAAATTTGAGTTAGGTTCCTGTAGTAAAGCGTTTACTGCATTGGCAGTACTTCAACTTGAAGAAAAAGGCTTAATCAATCTTAGTGATCCGGTTTCCAAATATCTCCCGTGGTTTTTTGTAAAATATAAGAATCAAAAATATAAGATTTCAATCAGGCAATTATTGCATCATGCCAGCGGCATCTCCTCCAACACCATTTCGCTTATCCCCCGGGGGAATAGTGAAGATGCATTGGAGCAAACAGTGAGAAACATCGTCGGCCTGAAATTGAATAATATTCCGGGAAAACAATTTGAGTATGCCACCGTTAATTACGATATCGCCGGGGCAATTATTGAGAAAGTTTCAGGCAAAACTTTTGAAGAATACATGCTGGAAAATGTTTTTAAACCCCTGGGACTGAACCATACGACCGTTGGGGTCGACAGCGGTGGGCCTGATAGAGCAACGGGATATAAGATCGGTTTTTTTGCCCCGCGAAGATATACACCCCCAATTTATCGCGCTAACAATCCGGCTGGATATATTATTTCAAATGGTGAAGATATTGCCAGATGGCTGAAGATACAGATGGGCCTGGAAAAAACCGATTTGAGTGGGTTAATCCAAAAAAGCCATACTCCCGACTTAACTCTGCTGGCGGGCAGAACTCTGTCATTTTATGCGATGGGGTGGTTTGTCGTTAAAATAGAAAAGAGCGAGTTTAAGCATGGCGGTTTTAATCCAAATTTTACCGCCTATATCGGCTTTAATCCACAGGATAAAGTTGGCGTTGCCGTTTTAGCTAACTCCAATAGTAGTTATACTTCCATCATTGGTGATCATGTTATGAAATTGGTAGCAAAGAAAGAGGGGGCAGAAATAAGGCCTTCCGAAAATAAAATCGATGCAGTTTCCTCAATCTCATCATTGATAATAGGGATTATCCTGATAGCGATGTTGATATATTTAATATTTAAACTCAAAGGAATCTTTCGCGGGGAGAAGAGATTTGAATCTATTACCCTGAAGAAGATCGGGAAAATAATCGGCGCAATCGTGATGGGGATGCCTTTTTTTGTAGGGATATATCTTCTGCCGGGGGCAATTTCAAATGTTTCGTGGCAGATAGTCATTGTCTGGGGACCAATCAGTATTTCTGTACTATTGCTCTTTTTATTAGCCTTTTTTGTTCTATTTTATACTATATTTTGTCTCTCTCTTTTTTTCCCGGACCCGAATAGATATAGAAATACAATTCCCGTGGTGATGGCCTTAAATATAATTGCCAGCCTTGCCGGTATGGTATTGGTACCGATTATTATCGGGGCCTTGTTTAGCAGGATGGCTGTAGGCTATTTGATATTCTATTTTGGGCTGGCGCTGTGTATAAATATCATGTCAAGTAGATTTGCCGCTGCCAAGATGATACATTTTTCAAATGATCTTGTCCTTGATATGAGGGTGGATTTATTTAATAAATTATTAACCACCAGGTATCAAAAATTTGAAAAAATCCTCGATGGCAGGATTTTTACAACGTTGAATGATGATATCGGTGCAGTAATAGGTGCAGTGGGTCTTTTTATGGAGTTTGTTTCTAACTCTGTTATTGTAATTGCCGGCATTATCTATCTTTCAACCATTTCACTGTTTGCCGCTGTTGCCGTAGTAGTCAGCGCGACCGCGTTGGCAATCTATTATACCCTGGTGAGTATTATAGCGAAAGTATTCATGGAGGAAGCACGGACCGCTCAAAATGTCTATATGAGCAGGCTCAATGGTTTGATTAAAGGATACAAAGAATTAAGTATAAATCGTAAAAAGAAAAACGAATATAAGGATGACCTGGTCGATAGTTGTAATGACATTCGCGAAAAGGGTATCATTGCCGGCATAAAATTTTTAAATTCCAATATAATCGGTACAGCTTTAAGTACAATTGTAATAGGTTTATTTTGTATCCTGACCCCAAGATTATTGACCAACGTCAACATATTTGTCATTGTAAGTCTTATTATGGTTATACTCTATATCAGGGGACCAATTAGCGCTATTATTGGCATTATGCCTCGTGTTACCGGTATCAGGGTTGCCTGGGGGCGAATCAAGCAATTTAACCAGGATATAGATCCTTTAGATAGGGACTATTCGGTTGTGAGATTTTTAAAAGATCTGGATAGGCCTGGACAAAAGAGTATCGTCAATATTTCGGAATTGTCTGATAATTCCAGGACTGTTGAAAATTTAAAAGTTGAAGAGTTAATGTTCAAATATGAAACAGCGGTTAAGGAAGAGCAATTTGAAGTGGGGCCCATCAATTTTGAAGTGAACAAAGGTGAAATCCTTTTTATTACGGGAGGAAACGGCAGTGGCAAGACGACCCTGATAAAACTCTTGTCCGGTTTATATAAACCCGATAAGGGAACCATTAAAATTGATGAAAAAGAGATGAGTGTTACTCAGTTGAGTGAGTATTATTCGGCTGTTTTCAGCGATTATCATCTATTTAAAAAATTGTATACCATAGATACTAAAAGTAAGGAGGCTGAAATTCAAAAGTATCTATCAACATTACAAATAGAGGAAAAAGTTCGAGTCGAAGGTAATTCATTCTCTACAATCGATTTATCGGGAGGCCAGAGAAAAAGGTTGGCCCTGGTGCAGTGTTACCTTGAAGATCGACCGATATATCTATTTGATGAATTGGCCGCGGACCAGGATCCGGGCTTTAGAAATTATATATATAGAGACTTGTTTATGAGAATGAAAGAGGAAGGGAAAATTGTAATTGCCTGCACCCATGATGATCATTATTTTGATGCGGCAGATAAGCTCATTAAAATGGATATGGGTAAAATAGATTTTATTGAAAATGGTTACGGAAAAGAGTGGGGAAGAGAAGTTTTGCTTCCCCCCGTCCCTGCTAAAGTCGCTGAGAAATGTTTAAAACCGTAAAAATTACAGTTTGTAGGGAAAAATAATATGATGACTCCTGATTTTATCCAGATACTTACCGGATTGAGAATTCGCTTTCAATTGGCAGACGGCAATCTCAAAATAGATGCCCCCAAAGGGATCTTGACCACTGATTTATTAGAAGAATTAAAAAAGAGAAAACAAGATCTAATTGAATTTCTTAGAAATAATCAAGAACGGCTAAAATACCTGTCGATAAAATCGACCGAAAGGAAGGAGTATTATCCAGTCACGTCGGCCCAAAAGCGTCTCTATGTACTTCAACAGATGGGGCCGGATAATGTTGTTTATAACCTCCCCCAGTATATTCACCTGGGGGCAGAAATCGATCGCCAGAAGCTGGAGGCCACATTCAAAGGTCTCATCCGTCGGCACGAAAGCTTTCGCACCTCCTTTGAAATGGTGAACGAAACATTGCATCAGCGTATCCATGAGGCGGTGGAGTTTTCCATTGATTACCTTGAAGCAGAAGCTCCGGGAGCCCGGCAGATTTTCAAAGAGTTTGTCGTTCCTTTTGATCTCTCTGCAGCGCCGCTGCTGCGGGTGAGGCTGCTCAAAGTGGCACAGCATCATGTGTTGATGGTGGATGTGCATCATATTATCGCCGATGGTATATCCATCGACATATTAAAAAAGGAGTTTGGCTTGTTATACCGGGGCGCGGCGTTGAATCCCCTTCGGCTTCGCTACCGGGATTATTCCCAGTGGCAGCACCGCGAAGTTCAGCAGGCAGCGGTAAAGAAGCAGGCACAATACTGGGTTGAGGAGTTTTCCGGCGAAGTTGCTGTGCTGGATTTACCGACTGACTATAGTCGTCCGCCGGTGCAGGACTTTTCGGGCCAGCACATCCATTTTATAGTGGGCAAACCCGAGACAGATGGAGTGAAAAACCTTGGCAAAAGAGAGGAAACCACCCTGTATATGACTCTGTTTTGTGTTTTTTCAGTATTGTTATGGCGGTTGAGTGGTCAGGAGGACATTGTGATTGGCACGCCCACAGCCGGCAGGAGACATGCCGATGTTGAGAACATAGTGGGCATGTTTGTCAATACCTTAGCCATCAGAAATTATCCAACCGGAGATAAGAGATTTGTTTCGTTTCTTAAAGAGGTCAAAGTGAGGTTCCTCTCCGCTTTTGAGAACCAGGAGTACCCGTTTGAGGATCTGGTGGAGAGGGTGGAAGTGGCCCGTGACGCCAGCCGTAACCCTTTGTTTGATGTGATGTTTATTTTACAGAACCAGGGAGAAACTGGGGGTGAAATGCCGGATATTGCCGATGATAGAGTGGTGCATGGTAGAGAAGAGATGTCAAAATTTGATCTGAGCCTTACCGTAGTAGAGGTGGGTGAGAAGCTGTCCTGTGATATCGAATATTGTCGTAGACTCTTCGATCCCGGGACCATCGAACGTTTTATCGGCTATTTCAGGCGGATCGTATCGGCAGTGATAAACAGACGGGAGATGCTGCTGCGGGAGATCGAAATACTGGACGATGAAGAGAAGCGGCAGGTGGTTTATGGGTTTAATGATACCGCGGCGGCATATCCGGCAGATAAGAGGCTTGAGCAGTTGTTTGTCCGGCAGGCGGAGCGGACACCTCTACACATTGCGGTGGTATGCAAAGACAAAGAGTTAACTTATAGAGAGCTCCATTCAAGATCGAGTCGGTTGGCCGCTGTTTTAAGAGAAAAAGGAGTAAGGGGCAATACAATAATAGGAATAATGCTTGAGCCGTCAATTGAATTGATTATTGGGATTTTGGGTATACTAAAATCGGGAGGAGCTTATCTACCCATTGATATTGGATATCCGGAAAAGAGAAAACGGTATATGCTTGAGGATAGCCGGAGCGAATATTTATTGGCAGGTCATTTTGATTCCGGTGAGTTAGATCACATAGTGGAAGTGATCGATCCGGGGGATAGTGATTGGTGGCGGAGAAGGGGATGTGGGGAAATTATGGGAGAATGTGTTGAAATCGAAAATATAGGATGTGTGATATATACATCCGGCACGACGGGTAAACCGAATGGAGTCATACTCAATCATATGGGGATGGTCAACCATGTATTTACCAAGCTAAGGGAACTGGAGATTGAACCGGCTGATATCTTAAGTCACAGTTTGAGTATCGGCTTTGTGGCTTCAATATGGCAGTCTTTTGCACCACTCTTTTGCGGCGCTCGATTGTATATATATTCCAGGAATGTCACGGCCGATCCTTATGAGTTATTTAAAAATGTCGAGAAAGATCTCGTTAGTGTGGTTGAAGTCGTACCTTCGTTGTTAAATATCTATCTGGAGTTACTGGAAGCGGGAAAGGACGTGCTCGAATTACGAACAGTAAGAGTGTTAGCCCTGACAGGTGAAAGAGTAGCACCCTTATTGGTTAACCGATTTTACAATATTTACCGGATAAATTTAGTGAATGCCTATGGTCAGAGTGAATGCTCGGATGATACCCTGCACTACAAGATCCCAACCAATAATAGGACAGCCGTTGTTCCGATAGGTAGACCTGCCAACAATACGCAGGTGTATATTTTAGGGAAAGAGGGACAGGCGCAGCCGCTGGGGATACGGGGAGAGTTGTATATCGGCGGAGACGGTTTAGCGGCCGGGTATTTAAACAGGCCCCCATTGATCTCTAAGAAATTCATGCCGAATCCATTTATTGGCGAGAAAAAAATATATAAAACCGGGGATTTAGCCAGGTGGCTGCCAGATGGAAATGTAGAATTTATGGGTAGAGTGGATAACCAGGTAAAAATAAGGGGCTTCAGGATAGAGCCCGGGGAAATTGAGGGGCGGCTGTTAAATCATCCTGAAATCAAAGAGGCAGTGGTTGTTATAAAAACAAATAAAAAGGGCGACAATCATTTATGCTCTTATTTTTCCTCTGATAGAGAAATTGCCGTATCGGAATTGCGGCGCTACCTGGCCGTGGATTTGCCCGATTACATGATACCGTCATATTTTGTCCGGCTTGAGAGTATCCCTAAAACCCCCAACGGTAAAATAGACCGCAGAGGATTACCTGAGCCGGGAGTGAAAAAGGGAGAGGATTACACAGCGCCCCGACACGATGTAGAAAAGAGGCTGGTTGAGATCTGGTCTGAAGTATTGGCCGTAGAAAAAGAGGCAATCGGCATCCATGATAACTTCTTTGAATTGGGTGGTCATTCATTAAGGGCAATCCGGGTGGTGGCCCGGGCAAACCAGGCAGATTTTAATATTTCTATCATGGATATCTTTAAATTCCAGACGATTGCCGAATTGGCAGATTTTATTATTTTAAAACAGGGTAATAAAGTTTTGATTGGCCGGGGGGATGAATCGTCGGCAGAGGATGTATCTCGCCTGAATGCGAATTTTAATCCTGATATATATCCTTCATATTACCCCTGTGTGATAGGCACTATACGAGAAAAGTTTAAATATGAACTTCAACATGATATTGATAAAGGAATTTTTTTCACGGCTGAAGGGGGGGCACTGCCCAATCTGGGGTATAAATGTGATACCTGTATGAGAGACAAACTGGATTATTTACATTTTCCCTATGAAAGATTTGCCAATTTTGGCAGCTTAGAACACATGATAGGGTATTCCATAAATCGCAAACACTTCTCATCTCTCCAGGAGGAACTTGAATATTGTAATAAGAGGGTGAGCCGACGGGAGTTGGTTATCTTGACCGGCACCACTTATTTTTTTAATTACACATCGAGCTATAAAACGGATAGGGCCCAATGGCTTGCAATAATGGACGGAATTTTCAGGAATAGTGAAAACTGGGACGATGTCAGGCCGTTGGCCCATGTTTTTTTGTTAGTAGATATTATAAAAAATGGTTATATTATCTGGGATAGTACATATAGTTATTACGGTAAAATTTCCCCGGAAGATTTTCATAATGCCATTAAGGGCAACAGTGCCATAGAAGTTTCCAGGGGACATGTATCCTATAACGCTTATATACCATATGAGATCCTGGAACTGGATACGAAACATTTTAAGAGACCTGATAACGAGGAACTGGTATTAAAGATTTTGAAAAAAACAGTGATGGCATTCCTGAAATCAAGGAAAATCAAGTATAGGAGAGAGGATGGCAAATATGTCGCGTTTTTGGGCTTAGGAGCTGTAAAAGAGTTGGCCCGGATTGCAAAAGCTGAGCTGAGAGGGGGAGATGACTTGAATGCCTTGTGTCATTATATAACTGAAATTTTTAATGCCTGGAAGTATAAGTATATATTCATGAGGGATTTGCTGCAGGATTTTTCAAAATACTTTGCCCTCTCTGAAGAGATTATTATCGATATGGAGAGCTACATAGAGAACTGGGATAGGCTGCACAGGGAGTTGGTGGACAACAAGGGCGATAAAGGGAGGCTCGGCCCCTTATTAAAGGATTGTGCCCGGGAGTTAGATGGGATTGTCAAGGAACACACAAACTATTTTGACAAAATAGAGGGGCAGTTGGCGCTTGTTCAACGGCAGTAACATTAAAACAAAATTGACGACTCAATTGGAGTTAATACCGAGAGGAAAACTGAATGAAAAAGAAAGTTAAAATTTCCTTTTGTACCGCGTGTATGAATAGGCTCTATCATCTAATGGTAACATTACCCAGAAGTATCGAAAACAATAAAGATTGCGATTGTGAATTTTTGTTACTTGATTATAACTCAAGCGATAATTTAGAGGATTGGGTCAAAAAAAATATGCTAAGTTATATCGATTCGGGTTTGTTGGTGTATTATAAGACACGGGAACCAAATTGTTTTTTACACTCTCATGCGCGAAATCTGATGTTCCGGTTGGCCTCGGGAGACATTCTGGTGAATGTGGATGCCGATAATATTTGTCCCCCCGGATTTGGCAGGTATATTCTGCAAACGATGGAAGAAGGCGATGTTTTTCTTCATGGTTCTAAAGAGCTGGAGGTTAAAGATCCGCACTATAAAGGTGCCTATGGTAGGTTGGTCTTATCAAGGGAAGCTTTTTATAAAGTGAGAGGTTATGACGAATCCATGGTGGGTTGGGGATACGAAGACGACGACATCTACAATAGGCTAAAAAATTCAGGGTTGAAGGAAAAATCAATCGAAAAAGAATTTTTATCCGTTATATTCCATGGGGATGAGGAGAGAGATCAACATGTCTCCATTTCTATATCTCACAGCGAGTACTTAAACAAACAGATTTGTACCTATAATCAAAGAAATAAGAGAGTTGCCGTAAATGAGAAAGGTTTTGGCAGGGGCACGGTGGTCAAGAATTTCAGCCATACCGTATCTGTGCTCTACGATGATATCCTGGAGGATAATATTTTGGCCTTTCACAAAATCAATTTTTATACAATCGGGATGGATAATTTATCTTTTCTGAAGAAAACGTATATTGATAACCTAGAAAAGAACAAGGATTACCCAAACCTGGGATTTGTTTTATTGGATTGTAATTCCCGGGGTGAGATGGGAGCGTGGGCCAAAGGGCATTTGATGGGATATATCGAGAGCGGTATAGTCGAATATTACAGACCAGCGGAAACGCGATCATTCGAGTTCATTCATGCCCAAAATGCGGCGGCAAAATTATGCGCAGGGGAAATCATTTGTCATTTAGATGCCGCTGCGGTTTTGCCCTATGATTTTGCCTTTTATATAAATTCGGTTATGCAAGATAGAAGGTCGGTTCTTCCGGGAGGAGGTGAAATTGGTGGAGTCGGCGGTTTCGATTGTGGGTGGAGGCAGGATGTTAATGAAGTAAAAGGAGCCGACATCGCCGTAATAAAGAATTTTGAAGATTCGCTGGATATGGCCGTCAAATTGAATTTTGGGGTAGGGGAAGAAATCAAAGGTTGGAGAAATATCGATATTAGAATGATTAATATAAGAGAGCCGCTTCTCTTTAAGGATGAAAGCGTTTCTTTTATTTCAATCGAACATGTGCTCCAATTTTTCCCCCATAGAGATGCATTTGATTTTTTGTTAGAGTGTTTTCGAATTTTGAAAAACGATGGGGTACTGCGGGTTTGTATTCCCGATATTTCAAAGATATACAAAAACTACAATGAAGAATACGGTAATTTTATCAAAAGTATGGCCGCTGGCCTGGATAGCACAGCAGATGATGGGCCCTTAAGAGTGGTGATGAGAGCCCATGCCGGCTGTTGGGGCAGTCATGCCTGGTGGACCGAAGAGATGTTGTCGGTGGTGATGAAATCGATTGGCTTTCGCGTTTCGGTGCAATTACCCCGGGAATCGAATTATGAAGAGCTTAGAATGATTGACAATTATTCGGATAGAGTTAATAGACGATTTGATGTCGATTCAATAGAGACAACGGTGATCGAGGGATACAAGTAAAGAGAGTTTAAAGCCGTAAATGATGATTGGAATAGATATGAGGAGGATTGCCGATATGAAGGATATAAAGATGAAGAGTCAATATCAGTACAAAACCCGGCCCAATTTAGTATTTATCGTCACTGCCTACAATTGTGAGAATTATATCGAAGAATGCCTCGAGTCCATTTTGCTGCAAAGAGGGGAAAATTGGCGGGCTATCATAGTCGATGATGCATCGGCAGATAAAACGTGGGAAAAAATCTCAGCCTTTAGCGAAACCAATCCCGAAAGAATTTACGCGGTGCGCAATGGCCGCAGAAAGGGGAAAATGGAAAATTTTGTTCGGGCTGTAGAACAATGTAGTAGAGAAGATGTCATAATCGAACTCGATGGAGACGATTATTTATTGGAAAAAGATGTTGCCCTGGAGCTTGCCGAACTGCACCAGGTCTATGATGTGGTCTGGACACAACATGAGATCGATTATGCGGCCTGTCCCGACTGGCATACATGGTACTCTACCGGATTACCCGCCGATTGGAGCCGTAATATACCATGGCGGCCCACTCTGTGGTCGGCGGACATGCATCCCGGGCACTTAAGAACCTTTAAGTGTAAATATTTTGATTTAATTAAAGATGGCCACTTAAAATGGCGCGGCGAATATGTAAAATCTGCCGCTGATGCCGTATACTTTACGCCGATAATCGAGTTAACCCCCCCGGATTATCGATATTTTTACGCCCGGAGATGTATGTGCTACCGGATTACAGATATAAACAATACTTTAGAAGAACTGCTGTATAAGGATTTGAGAGCCAATGAGAAACAATCGATGGTCTCCGATTATGTAAAAAGGCTGCCGCAGTACGAACCGATTTATATATCGACACTGTTTATTCCCTACAATAAGCCGGTTAATCATATTAAAGAGCTGTCTGAAATAATTCGCCGGGTAAAACAGATCGACCGTTTTACCCAAATATGTATTGGTGTAAATTCATTCGCCAATCTTGACTCATTGGCGGGAGTGGGGGTGATTCATTTTTATAATATTTATAAGATGTTCGATAATATTTTTAATGTCTCATATAATGTTGACCCATCAAAAAAAATTGGCGATGAACTGTTTTTCCTTATGGGGTGTTATTATTTATTGAAAAATACCAGAGTCAACCGCCTGGTTGCCGTAAGAAGTCCCGATATTTTTAGAGAGATGCCGGGAACGGATATCGAGGGACTTATAAGGAGTAACCATAACGGCGTGCAAACGTTCGGCCGGAATTTTTCGGATTTAACTTTTTTGTTGAATTCGATAAGTGCTTTTGGCAGAGGAGTCAATAAAAGAGGTTCTTCTCCCGGAAATTTGCTTGAAATGCCCGGCAAATAATCTCCTGACGAGTGAAAGGCAAAGATTGTTTTTAAAAATATCATATGGGAACGATTTCGTCGAACTGATTCTTAATTATCATGCTTAAAGAGTTTGTATTTATAGCACCCGACAGCGATGTGACTACCGTGCATATCGGGATATTTCCTTCGCAGGGGCGATATTTTCGTACCCGGATGACCGATAAGGGAAATAGGGTTTTTCAGGCAGAAGTCCAGGTAAGCAAAGGGGAGCTGTATTATCATTTCTTTTTAAACAATAACTTTAATATACCCTACAACAATTGTTCCGAAGGGCTGATATCCCCGGATGACCCCTTAAAGCGCAGTTTCCTCAATATCGGCACCCAGCCATTTTGTGCCGTTGAGTTTGACACCCAGGACAAACACGTTTTTCCCCTCGATCCCGGCCACTGGATACTGCGTGCCATCAGCCATTATTCCTGGATACGGTCCCTGATCCTGGTAACCGATTTTTCCGGGGAGATTCCCTTCTCCCTTAACCATCAATACAAGAATAAAAAGTATTGGCATCTCCGGTTGACGGGAGATTTCCGGTTGGATGTCTTTTCTATAAAGATTAAAGGTAGCGATCGTCAATTGTTTCTACCCCAGGCAAATTGTGCCCGTCAGCCCTCCCCTCAAAAATATTTTTTTGTACTGCCAGATAAATTATCTTTCCCGGCTAAGCCAATTATTCTTCCTTATTCTACAGGTTACCAGATATTTCCCGACAGATTTTTTAAATCCCAACGCCAAACAGGTAACTTTGATTTTTCAGGGTGGGGGGGGCCGTCCGCTAAGAATTCCTTTTTTGGCGGGGACCTCCCGGGAATTACCGAAAAATTGACTTACCTGGCTGAGTTGGGAATTGATTTTTTATACCTTAACCCGGTATTTCATGCCAGAAGTAATCATCGTTACGATATCATTGATTATTACAAAATCGACCCCTTGTTGGGAGGCGGTAGAGAGTTGCAGGAATTAATTAAAGAGGCACATCACCTGGGCATCAAGATTGTACTGGATATCACGTTAAATCACTGCAGTATCGATTTTTTTGCCTTCAGGGATGTATTGATACACCAGCAAGCCTCAAAGTACCGGGATTGGTTCCACCTGGATCGATTCCCGGTGAGAGTATGTGATGCACATCATTACGGTTCATGGTATGGCAATAAAGAGATGCCGGAATTTAATCTTGAAAATAGAGAGGTTCAAGATTACCTCATAGACGCTTGCTTATATTGGCAGGAGAGGTTTGACATTGATGGCTGGCGTCTGGATGCCTGTTCTTCGTTACCGCCGGATTTCGTGCGGCGGTTCGTTCAACAGATAAGGGTATGTAAAAATGATGTGCTCATTATCGGCGAATTCTGGCATAAAAATGCCTATGATTTAATAGTGGATAACGGCATTGATGGGATAACGAACTACGGATTCTATTGGGATGTAATTGTACCGTTTTTTGAAAAGGGGACGCATAGTGTGGAGAAATTGGCAGATGAGATCATTAAATTGAATTACAAATACTCGCCGCGGCAAATCCAATACGCCTGGAATTTTTTGGATAACCACGATCTGCCGCGCCTGATCTCTATTATTAACAATCGGCAGTTGTATCGGTTGGCCGTTGTGCTCATGTATGCATTTCCCGGTATGCCAGTTATTTACTATGGCAATGAAATCTGTCTTGAAGGCATGAATGATCCGGATAATAGGAGATGTATGAATTGGCAAAGGGTTTACGAGTCAACATCCCTCATAGGTTTTTATAAATCCCTGAACCGCATAAGAAAAACCTATAGCCATATTTTTAATGAGGCCAATATAGCTGTTCCGTTTTTGGACAGGAAAAATAAAATATTGATGATTAATCGGTTTATCGACGGCGAGTCTCTAACCTTTGTGTTTAATTTCAGTAAAAAACAAAAAAAATTAGACCCAGGAAAAATATTAAATAAGAGTGCATTTAGAGATGCCTTGAGAGGCACCAATCAAGATAGGGAATTCGTTCTCCAGGGGTATGGTCTGAAGATATTATATTCCAGATCGAAAGAGTGAAGAAAATGAAAAAGCAAAGAACTATTATACATATTACATCTGAGGTTGCCCCTTTTTACAAGCGAGGAGGCTTGGGTGATGTGGTAGGAGCCTTGCCAACGTTTCTCGAGAGTAATCGTTGTCATAATATCGTTATCAGCCTTTATTATGATAGGAAAATGAATTTGCTGACAGACTATTTAGTCGATAAAGTATCATTTGATTACCAGGGCATTCCCTATGATTGTTCAATCTATTCTCTGCGAAAAGATAAAATTTCTTACTATTTTATAAAGTTATCCGATTCGTGGATTTTGAGTGACAATGAAAACAACGATGGGAACAAGGCCTACTCCAGTGCGTCCACTGTTATACCCTATTTTTACTTTGCCAAGGCGGTTTTACAACTTATTATTCACTATAAATTATCACCGGACTATGTTTTTTGTCATGATTGGCAAACAGGAGGTTTCTTCGGTTTTACTCAATTGCTGAAAAAAATAGAAGATAAAAAGAGTTTTAAATCAATTTTCATGATTCATAATTATGAATTCCAGGGGGATATATACGAAGATTCATTTAAATTTTTTGAAGAAGATGTCGTCGGCGAATTGAGAACCGTATTCTCAAAATACAAGAGAGCCTCTCTACTCTCCCTCGGCTTGAAAAATAGTGATTATGTGGCCACGGTCAGCCACAACTATGCTCAAGAGTTGATTCATAATAGGGCGCCCCATACAGGCTTGAAATATTTAGATTTGTGCAATAGAGAAGTGCTCTCTTTTTTAAATGGGATTGATCGGTCTCTCTGGAATCCCAGGGACAACTCTTTTTTACCCCTATCCTATAGTATAGAAGATCTTAAAATTAAGAGGGAGATGAAGAAGATAATACTGAAGCATTATAAATTTGATGATCCTGAAAATACCACACCTCCTCTCGTATTGATGCTCTGCCGGTTGACCTTTCAAAAGGGCATAGACTTTTTTACCAATCCCTACCTGGCTCAACAGGCCATGGTAGAAAATATGGAACATTTTCTAAGGCAGGCTCCCAGATTTATTATTTGCGGTAATCCGGGCGGCGGCTTAAGTGGATATATTAATAAAACTTTCTCTTTTTTACAAAAAAAATTTCCCGGTAAGTTGTTGTTTATAAATAAATACAGGGAGGATCTAGCCCACCGCTTACTTGCAGCCGCAGACATCCTCATTGCCCCATCGCTATTTGAGCCCTGCGGGCTGATCCAGATATATGCCATGGCCTTTGGAACTGTGCCGGTTGTCTGTACTGTCGGTGGGCTGAAGGATACGGTTCGTTGTTTTTTCGAAGACCCGGAAAATGCAACCGGATTCTATATAAAAAATCACAGTCGTGAATGTTTATTGGAGACATTGGCCAAAGTTGTTAATGTGTATTACCAAAGTGCTTTTGAATGGCAGAAAATCATGAGGAGAGGTATGAACGAAAATTTTTCATGGGAAAAAATGAAAAATCAGTATCTCAGATTTTTTAAGGCGATCGAGAGTCGTCCAGCCATTCCTTTTAGTGAACTTTCCTCTTTGACAAAAGAGGCCTGTAAGATAAGCGATCCCAGGGTATGAATGAGTCCTGGAGGATTTTTGGAGGATCGTTATGCGAAATACTTTGAATGAAACGAATGTCCCGGCTAATAGTTTAGCGAACCTGGAGGAGTGCAAGCCTCTGCGGATATGCCTGCTGAGTTATCGGAGTAAGCCTTACTGTGGAGGGCAGGGGATTTATATCAAATATTTGAGTTCGGCGCTGGCAAAGTTGGGACATTCCGTAGATATTATATCCGGTGAACCTTACCCTGAAGTGGATGGAAATGTGCGACTCATCAAAATGCCCGGGCTAAACCTATTCGATAGGAAAAATCGATTCACAGCCCTGCGGTTAAAAGATTTT
Source organism: uncultured bacterium (assembly GCA_965603365.1). Classification (GTDB taxonomy): domain Bacteria; phylum Acidobacteriota; class Aminicenantia; order UBA2199; family UBA2199; genus JAHELQ01. The sequence goes on along the minus strand of CBFDCR010000027.1, from coordinate 3,961 downwards.
CGCTCAGCCACAAACCTTCTTGAATGGCTGAGCGTAAACAGCGGCGGCTTCCCCGAGCCATTTACATTTGGAAGGCGGATTTTGAAGTACCTGGTCGACCATATGAATGAGTATGATATAATACATGACAACCAGAGTTTATTTCCCGGTCTTCTTAAATTGCAGGAGATGGGGATACCAATTGTGGCAACTATCCATCATCCGGTTACTAAAGACCGCGATATCTTCCTGGAAAGTACAGCGAATTGGTGGTACCGCCTGCGTCTTCGTCGTTGGTATTATTTCCTGCACAGGCAGCGCCGTGTGGTCAGTAAGCTAAACCATTTGCTGACAGTTTCCCATCAATCGCGTCAAGATATCGCCCGAGATTTTAACATTTCGGAATCAAAGATCCGGGTGATATATATCGGTGTTGATGCTGAAGAATTTGCCCCGATAAATGGCGTGGTACGTCAACCTCGAAGGCTGCTGGCAACTTTAAGCGCCGAGGTCCCACTCAAGGGACTGGAGTTTTTGCTCAGGGCAATGGCAAGACTCAGAAAATGCTTCCCCGGTCTCGAACTTATTGTAATCGGCTCATTAAATCCCGGCGGACACACGGATCGATTGATCGACAAACTGGGACTCAGGCGGAGTGTCGGTTTTGTCAGTGATTTGAAATCACAAGAGATCGTTCGCTACTATGCTGAAACCACCATAGCAGTTAGTCCGTCTTTGTATGAAGGATTCGGTCTACCGGCAGCCGAGGCAATGGCCTGTGGCGTACCTGTTGTTGCGACAACTGCAGGGGGGTTACCGGAAGTTGTGGGTGATGCCGGCGTGCTGGTACCACCCGGCAATGCGACTGCCCTGGCGAATGCCATCGCCGATTTATTGAATGACCCGGGAAAACGGTGCCGATTGGGAGAAGCAGGACGCCAACGAGTTCTTGCGAAGTTCAGTTGGGATATCGCTGCCCGGATGTTAACCCGATATTATATAAAATTAATAAAAAATGATAACCATTGATTTTGACCGTTTTAATTTAGAAGACGGTGATCGTGTGCTTGACCTGGGGTGTGGAGCGGGTTGGCATGCTTTAACCAGTTATATGCTTAAAAATCTGCAGGCTTTTGGTGTTGACCGGAGCTGTGATGATCTAAAAACCGCTCTCCAAAGATTCCAGGCGGAGATAGCCGAGTTGGATAATAGCCAAAAGAGATTTTACCTCTGCGCGGCCGATGCCTTATCTCTTCCATTTGTAGACAATTGTTTCGATAAGATTATCTGTACTGAAGTGCTTGAGCATATATTTGACTATAAAAAGGCTTTGCAGGAGATTGCCCGGGTATTGAAGCCCACTGGAATGCTTGCCGTCAGTGTCCCGCGTTTTGTGCCCGAATGGATATGTTGGAAGCTCAGTAAAGAGTACCATAATGTGGAAGGCGGCCATGTGCAGATCTTTAAGGCTGCACAATTGTGCAGTGAAATTGAAAAACAGGGAATGATCTGTTACTGCAAACATTGGGCACATTCCCTTCACGCACCTTACTGGTGGCTTCAATGTCTCTTATGGAAAAATAGAGAGCATTCACCGATTATTAAAGCCTATCATCGTTTTCTCCTCTGGGATTTATCCAGGAAACCCAAAATCACACATATATTGGACAGGATACTCAACCCGCTAATGGGAAAAAGTGTAGTAATGTATTTCAAGAAGGATAAAAATCATGTCTGAATATCATTTTTCCAGGACATCTTTATCTCCTGAATTTTTTAAACGTACCGCTGACTTTATCGTTTCTGTTCAGGAACCAGACGGGTCGATTCCCGGGGTTGAAGGGGGGATTTCCGATCCCTGGAATCATGTCGAAGCTGCTATGGGGCTTAGTGTCGGCGGCAGGTATAAGGAAGCAAAAAAAGCCTACGATTGGCTCATCGAAACACAAATGAATAACGGAAGCTGGTGCGATGCCCATAAGGGTGGCTCAGTGATGGACGATACCAGGATCGATTCGAACCACGTAGCCTATATAGCGACAGGCGTGTGGCACCACTTTTTGATTACCCGGGAAAAAAAATTTCTGAAGAGAATGTGGCCAACCGTTGAAGCGGCAGTACAATTTGTGCTCAGTCTGCAAACAGACTATGGGGAAATCTCCTGGGCAGTAAATGAAAAAAATGAAGTCCATGAAGATGCCCTGAAAGCAGGCTGTTGTTCCATTTTTAAAAGCCTGGAGTGTGCAGTCGATATTGCCAGAGTTCTGGAAAAAAAAACTCAACCCTGGGAATTGGCCCGGAATCGATTGGGCCATACGGTCCGCAGTCGACCCGGACGTTTCGATCGCACCTGGGAAAGTAAAAGTCGATATTCCATGGATTGGTTTTATCCGGTACTCACCGGGGTGATTATTGGCCCAGCCGCCGTCGTTCACCTAAATTCAAGCTGGGCTACTTTCGTTGTTGACAGATTAGGCTGCCGCTGCGTTTCCGATGAACCATGGGTAACGGTGGCGGAATCCTGTGAGTTGGTCATGAGCTTAATTGGGGCAGGAAATCGCAAAAAGGCCGCTGAATTGTTTGGTTGGCTGCAAAAATACCGTGAAACCAACGGTTCCTTTTGGACCGGCTATGTATATCCCAGGGGTGAATTCTGGCCAGAAGAGAAAACAACCTGGACAGCCGGTGCCGTATTACTGGCAGCAGATGCCCTGGTTAATGCGACTTCCGCATCGAGACTGTTTACCGCAGTATCGGCATTTTGAAACTGTGATGACCTTAGATTTGATCCAAAGACTTAACAGATTGAGAATTAGTTTACAATTGACAGGCGACAATCTCAAAATAGATGCCCCCAAGGGGATCTTGACCGCTGATTTAATAGAAGAATTAAAAAAGAGGAAACAAGAGCTGGTTGAATTTCTTAAAAATAATCGGGAACGATTCAAATACCTTTCGCTAAAGTTAGCCGAAAAGAAGGAGTATTATCCAGTCACTTCGCCCCAGAAGCGTCTCTATGTGCTTCAGCAAATGGGGCCCGATAACGTTGTTTTCAACGTCCCTCAATATATTCAACTGGGAGCAGGCATTGATCGCCGGAGGCTGGAGGCAGCATTCAAAGCTCTTATCCGCCGCCACGAGAGCTTTCGCACCTCCTTTGAAATGGTGAACGAAACATTGTACCAGCGTATTCATGAGGAGGTAGAGTTTTCCGTTAATTACAGTGAGGCGGAAACTCCGGATGCCCGGCAGATTTTCAGAGAGTTTGTCTCTGCCTTTGATCTCTCTTTAGCGCCGCTTCTGCGAGTGAGGCTGCTCAAGGTGGGACACCATCATGGATTAATGGTGGATGTGCATCATATTATCGCCGATGGTATATCCATCGACATATTAAAAAAGGAGTTTGACTTATTATACCGGGGTGCGGCGTTGAGTCCCCTTCGGGTTCAGTATAGAGATTATTCCGAGTGGCAGCACCGCGGGGTTCAGCAAGCAGCGGTAATAAAGCAGGCACAATACTGGGTTGAGGAGTTTGCCGGCGAAGTTCCAGTGCTGGATTTACCCACCGACTACAGCCGTCCGGTGACGAAAGACTTTTATGGTCACTATATCGATTTTATATTGGGCAAGCGAGAGACGGAAGGCTTGAGAAACCTTGGCAAAGGAGAGGACGCCACCCTGTATATGACTCTGTTTTGTCTTTTTTCCGTGCTGCTGTGGCGGTTGAGTGGCCAGGAGGACATTGTGATTGGCACGTTCACAGCCGGCAGGAGGCATGCCGATCTTGAGAACATCGTGGGCATTTTTGTCAATACCTTAGCCATCAGAAATTATCCGACCGGCCAGAAGAGTTTTGTTTCGTTTCTCCAGGAGGTCAAAGCCAGGTTCCTCTCTGCTTTTGAGAACCAGGAGTACCCGTTTGAGGATCTGGTGGAGAGGGTGGAGGTGGTCCGTGATGTCAGCCGTAATCCCCTGTTTGATG
>CBFDCR010000026.1:0-60667 GCA_965603365.1 uncultured bacterium | reverse complement strand
GATTGGCTGGGGTGGAGGAATGGAGGACGAAGTAGGCGGCCAGGCATTTGTCGCCATCCCGATCTTCCCTGGCCAACACCACCGCCTCTCTAATCTCCTCGTGATCCAATAACCGGGCCTCGATCTCCCCCAACTCGATCCTGAAACCACGCACCTTCACCTGGAAATCGATCCTGCCCAAAAATTCAATATTCCCGTCCGGCAGAAAGCGGCCCAGATCCCCCGTCCTGTACAAGTTAGCGCTTCGCTTAAACCCTGGAATAATGGAATGTTGGAATAATGGAATATTGAGACTTCGTGTGCCTTCGCGGCCGTTAGTGGCTGTATTTACAAACTTTTCCGCGGTTAATTCCGGGTCGTTGAGATAACCCCGCGCCAATCCGTCTCCTCCTATACACAGTTCACCAAATACCCCGATAGGCTGGAGCCTGGTGTGACTATCCACGATATAGATCCGGCTGTTGGATATAGGTGCGCCGATAGGGATATTATAGGCCCTTTCATCCACGAAAAAATAACTGCTGACCACGGTGTTTTCCGTCGGACCGTAGTTGTTTACCAACCGGTAGTTCCTCCTGACAAAATGCCTTAACCGGTCACCACCGGTCAACATGATCCTCAGCGAACGATTGGGCTGGCTCATGAACTGCTCACAGACCTGGGTAGGCAAAAAGGAGATGGTGATATCGTTTTTTTCAAAATACCCGTTTAACTCCTCGATTTGTAACTTTATTTCCTCTTTAATCATATAGAGGCTGGCTCCGGCAATTAAATAGGGGAATATCTCCCATACCGAGGCATCAAAACCGAACCGGGCATATTTTACCGCCCGGTCGGCGGGCATCACCGAAAAACAGCGGTTGTGCCATGTACACAGGTTGGTCAAAGATAGGTGTTCGATTATCACCCCTTTGGGTCTACCGGTAGTACCGGAAGTGTAGATGATGTATGCCGGGGAATCGGGTCGTGGATAAAAATCCGATGGCAGGGCCACTCCTGGAGAATACCCCTGGTTTCGGAGTTCTTTCTCTATATCAACGATAACAGGCGCAAAGGCCCGGTCTTTGTCAACATTGAATCCCGTTCCTGTGGTGGTCAGCAATATCCCTGCACCACTGTCGTCCAGCATATAAGTAATCCTGGTTTCCGGCAAAACCGGGTCTATGGGCAAGTAGGCACCCGCGGATTTGAGCACAGACATGACCCCGACGATCATTGCCAGCGATGGTGCTGGCATGATGCCCACTATGTGACCGGCAGCCGCCCCTTTTCCTCTTAGAATCCCGGCCAGTTGACTGGCTTTTTGGTTCAACTCTTTGTATGTGATGGTATGGAAACCATCTGTTTCATGCACCGCGGCAAAATCGGGTGTGCGTGCCACCTGTTCATCAAATAACTCCAGGATGGTTTTATCCACTGGATATTCCAGGGCGGTATCGTTAAAGTCGGTCAGGATCCGTTTTCGCTCCACTTCCGATAGGATTGTTATGTGTTTCAGTTGAATAGCCGGTTCGGTAACCGCTGTTTCGGTTATTCTCTTAAAACAGGAGATGAATCGTTGAATGGTCTCCTTTTTAAACAGTTTGGTACAGTATTCGATGTCGAAGAATAATCCTGATCCTGTTTCTATTCCTACCCAGGTCATGTCGAATTTTGAGATCCGGGTGTCGAGGGGCGTCATCTCTAGTTCGTCCGGTTCTATCTCTTCGCTGCCGATCCCGGTTTCCCTATCTTCTCCCAGGTTTTGCAGCACAACCATCACGTCGAACAATGGATTGCGGGCCGCATCCCTCTTCACATCTACCTTCTCCACCAGGTCTTCAAACTGGTATTCCTGGTTCTCAAAGGCGGCCAATGTGCGGGACTTGATCTCCTGTAAAAATTCTCTAAAGGATTTTTCCCCATGGGGAGAATTGCGCAAAGCCAGGGTATTGACAAACATGCCGATGATGTTTTCCAGGTCGGCATGACGACGTCCTGCTGTGGGCGTGCCGATCACGATCTCTTCCTGGCCGCTGAGCCTGGACAACAGTACATTAAATATGGAAACCAGGACCATAAATAAGGTAGCCCCGTGATCCAATGCCAGCTTGTTTAGGGCCGCGGTATCCTCTTCACTGATGGTAAACCCGACTGCATTCCCCTCAAAACTCTGCACCGCCGGCCGGGGATAATCGAGGGGCAGATCCAGCACCGGGATCTCACCGGAAAACGCCCCGATCCAGTATTCCTCCTGGCCCTTTATCTTTTCCCTGACTGCCCGGCTGTTTTGCCACCCTGCGTAATCTTTGTATTGAATCCGCAGTCCCGGCAGACTCTCGCCCCGGTAAAGCCCCATAAATTCCCGCACCAGTATCTCCATAGAGACCCCGTCGCTGACGATATGGTGCATGTCTGTCACCAATACATGTTTTTTCTCTGCCAGCTTCAGCAAACCGATCCGCAGCAGCGGTGCCTTCGACAGATCAAAGGCCCTGATAAAATCTCTTATAATATCTTCGTGTCCCTTCGCGGCCTTCGCGGCCGCATCAAAATACTCAATCTCAAAATCCACCTCTTTGTGAATTCTCTGTACCGGCTCTTCATCTATGGTCACAAAAGAGGTGCGAAAACTTTCATGCCGGGCCACCAACTGCCGGAAGGTGTGCTCGAGGTGGCCTCTATCAATATCCTCATCCAGGCTCATCACCTGGGGCATATTGTAAACCGTGCTCGTCTCCTCCATCTGCTGTAAAATAACCATCCGCTTCTGGGCCGAGGACAGCACATAATACTCTTTCTCCTCCACGGCCCTTACAGCAGCAAAGGTTTCTCTCCCAGCAGCCCGGATATAGTCTGCAAGCCCCCTTATGGTGGGGACTCTAAATATCTCCACCAGCGGCACCCGCACATCCAGTTCCCGGTGGATGCGTGCGCTCAACACCGTGGCTTTTAAAGAGTGCCCCCCCAACTCAAAGAAATCGGCCTCGACGCTCATTTTGTCTTTCTCGATGGCTAACACCTCAGACCATATGGCAGCCAGCTTCTCTTCTATCTCGTCCGAAGGGGCCACATATTCGCCCACAACGGCAAACTCCGGCTCCGGCAAGGCACGGCGATCCACCTTGCCGTTGGGGGTCAGGGGAATCCGTTCCAATCGGATGAAATACGAGGGGATCATGTAATCGGGCAGGGCCTGGGACAGATATTCACGGAATTCACTCGTTTGATTGGTTTTATTGGTTCGATTGGCTGGGGTGGAGGAATGGAGGACGAAGTAGGCGGCCAGGCATTTGTCGCCCCCGCGGTCTTCCCTGGCCAACACCACCGCCTCCCTGATCTCATCATGATCCAATAACCGGCTCTCAATTTCCCCCAACTCGATCCGGAACCCCCGCACCTTCACCTGAAAATCGACCCGACCCAAAAATTCAATATTCCCGTCCGGCAGAAAGCGGCCCAGATCCCCCGTCCTGTACAAGTTAGCGCTTCGTTTAAACCCTGGAATAATGGAATGTTGGAATAATGGAATATTGGGACTTCGTGTGCCTTCGCGGCCCTTAGCGGCTGTATTTACAAACCTTTCCGCGGTTAATTCGGGGTCGTTGAGATAGCCCCGCCCCACTCCGTCTCCACCGACCCACAACTCTCCCACCACGCCTACCGGCTGTAAATTATAGTATCGATCCAGGATAAAAGCCGTGGAATTGGCTATCGGACTCCCTATCGGAATACTTTCACTATACTCCCTATCGATCAAATAGGTGGTGGAAAAGGTGGTGTTTTCCGTCGGCCCATAGCCGTTGATCACCTTCAATCCCGGGTACCTGCTCCTCAACCGATTGATGTGGAAGGGAGAGAGGGCATCACCTCCCACTAAAAAATACCGAAGACCGGAAAATATCTCGATATCTGCCTGTAACATCCGGTTGAACAACGGCGAGGTCATCCACATGGTGGTGATATTATACCTGCCGATGACTCCCTTCAGCCCATCCGCAGCCAGTATCGTCTCTTTGCCCGCCATGAACAGGGTCGAGCCGTTCAGTAAGGCGCCCCATATCTCAAAGGTCGAAGCATCGAATTCCAGGGCACCGGTCTGCAGTATCCGGTGACTCCACCCAAAATCCAGGTAATTGGTGTTCTTCACCAACCGTATGACACAGCGGTGTTCCACCATCACCCCTTTGGGATTACCGGTGGAACCGGAGGTGTAGATAATATAGGCCAGAGAGGCAGCAGGTTTAGTTTTAGCAGGCAGGTGGGGGGGCAGCCCGGGGGGGACGGCCCTGCTGTCTACATCCAGGACAATCTGCTCCACTTTCTCGACTTCCCTGACTGAATTTTCGGTAGTCAACAGCAGGCAAACGTGGCTGTCGCCCAGCATATAGGCGATCCGTTCCTCGGGGTAGTCGTGGTCGATGGGTAAATAGGCGCCTCCTGCTTTCAGGGTGGCCAACAGGCCCGCTATCATCTCCCCGCAGCGATCCGCCATGATGCCTATGACATCCTCGACCTTCGCGCCTCTGGCGCCTAGATAACCGGCCAGCTTATCGGACTGCCGGTTTAGCTCTCCATAACTAAGGTGCCGGTCTTCAAACACCACCGAAACCACAGCGGGGGTGCTTTTTGCCTGCCGGCTGAACAACTCCTGGATGGTGGTGTCATCGGGATAGACTGAAGTCGTATTGTTAAAACTGTATAGAACCTGCTGACGTTCCTCTTCGGTTATGATCTCCACCGTCGATATCCTGATACCCGGTGCGGCACTTATCATGGATACCACTCTTTTAAAATAGGCGATGAATCGTTCTATGGTCTCTCTCTTAAACAGGAGGGTACAGTACTCTATCCCAAAATCTATTTTATCGTCCACATCAGCCGCTGATAGCATCAGGTCAAACTTGGTGGACTGGACTTCCATCTCGTAGGGTCTTAAAATCAAACCCGGAACTTTGTTCATTTGCCAGGGAATATTCTGGAATACAAACATCACATCAAACAGGGGATTTCGACTTAAATCCCGGCGAACACCGGCCTTCTCTACCAATTCCTCGAAGGGGTAATCCTGGTTTTCGTAAGCGTTTAATGTGTTCTCCCTGACCTCCTCCAAAAAGCCCTTGAATGTTTTGTCTCCTGCGGGAAAGTTTCTCAAAGCCAACGTATTGACAAACATGCCGATAGTATGTTCTAAGTCTCCATGGGACCGCCCGGCGATGGGTGAGCCAATAACCAGGTCATCCTGGGACGAGTACTTTGATAATAACACATTAAAAGCCGCCAATAATATCATATACAAAGTGGCCCCGGAATTACCGGCAGTTCTCCTCAAGCCGTCGGTGAGTTCATCATTAACCGTAAAGCCCATGGAACTCCCGGAAAAGCTCTGGGATGAAGGCCGGGGAAAATCCAGGGGGAGATGGAGTACCGGTATCTCTCCCTGGAATAGAGCCAACCAATATTCTTTTTGAGACTCCATTTTGCCTGTGCGAAACAATCCATTTTGCCATTCCGAAAAATCTTTATACTGAATTCTCGACGAGGGAAGTTCTTCACCGCTGTAGAATTTGACCAGTTCGCCGATCATGATATCCTGTGATACGCCATCGGAAATGGTATGATGCATGTCGTACAACAAAATATATTTACTTTCCCACAATTCCAATAATGCGACTCTAAGAAGCGGGGATCTACTCAAATCAAAGGGACGAACAAAATCTTTTATGACATCGTTTTTCCTGCTATCGTCTCCCTTCACCCTTTGATATGCCACGGCAAAATCTACATTTTGACGAATGACCTGGACAGGGTTCCCGTCCACAAAGGTAAAAGAGGTCCTTAAAGCTTCATGCCTCGCCGCCATCCGTTTGAATGAAAAATCCAGGCGATCCGCATCCAGCTTGCCTTCGATTTCCATCGCTCCCGGCATATTATAACTCGTCCCGGCGACCTCCATCTGATGAAGTATCAGCAACCTCTTTTGCGACGACGACACCGGGTAGTATTCCTTTTTTTCCACAGGTTCAAGGCTCGAATATTTGCTCCCCTTCTTGCTCATGATATAGCGAACGAGACCCCGGATTGTTTGATGGCGAAGGACTTTGGCCAGGGGCACCTCGACACCTAATTCCTTGTGGATTCGGAAAACCAGGGTGGCCGCCGTCAGCGAGTGTCCCCCAATCTTAAAAAAATTATCATCCAACCCGACCCGGCTGCCCCCCAGTAATTCCTGCCAGATTTTAACCATATTTTTTTCCAGTTCACTTTTTGCCGGAACGTAATTTACCTGGGTCTCCAGGTTCTCTTCGGGCGCAGGCAACCATCGGCGGTCTACTTTCCCATTGGCCGTTAAAGGCATGGCCTGCAATTGGACAATATAAGCGGGAACCATATAATCAGGCAATCGCCCGGACAAAAAATCCCTCAAAACGTCTGCATCAACCTTTTCCTTTGCAGTCACATACCCACAAAGAGAACCATTTCCTTTTTTATCATTGCCCAGGATGACCACCGCTTCAATAATACCCGGAAATTTCAGCAATTCAGCCTCAATTTCTCCTAGTTCTACCCGGAAGCCCCTCACCTTGACCTGGTAATCCTTCCTGCCAAAAAATTCAATATTCCCATCCGGCAGCCAGCGGCCCAGGTCGCCGGTTTTATATATCCGCCCTTTTTTGTTTCCAAAGGGATCTTGTACGAAAATCCCCGCGGTTTTCCCTGGGTCATTCAAATATCCTTTTCCCACCCCCACACCTGCGACACAAATTTCTCCCTTCCTGCCGATAGGACAAAGATTCATCGCTTCATCCACGATATATATCTTCATGTTCTGGATCGGCTTGCCGATGGATATAGAATCGCCGTCGAGAGGGGTGTGGAGGTTATAGTGTGTAATATCATCGGAAGCTTCGGTGGGGCCATAGGCATTCACCATGTTAATCCCGGGATAAAGATGAAGCCAACGAGCCGCCAACCCCGCCTTCAGGGCTTCCCCTGTCACCACCAGGTATCTTAAGCGGGGAAATTCGACGGATTTCAGTTCTATATAATCCAGGGCAACGGCAAGAAAGGAGGGCACCACCTCCAGTAACGTAATACCGTCCCTGAGTGCCGACTGCATAAATCCCTCCGGGTCCATGACCAGGAGATGGTGATAAATGACTGTTTTCCCCCCCAGTAATAAAGCGGTAAAAAATTGCCAGACAGATATATCAAAACAATGGGAGGCATTCTGGGCAATAACATCTTTACTACTAATATGCAGGGTATTAATCTTGGAAAAAATGTGATTCATCATACCCTGATGCTCCAACATTGCCCCCTTGGGTTTGCCGGTGGAACCGGAGGTAAATATCACATAAGCAAGATCGCTCGGGCGATTCCATACGCCCAACGACGAATCTGACCCCCCGATCATCTCCAGTCTATTTAAATCTATGGTTTCACCGTTAAATTGGATATCGCCAGTGGCATATCCCTGGCTAAATAGGATGGTGACTCCGCTTTGTCGGAGCATGTAACGAATTCTCTCAGCCGGATAGAGGGGATCAATGGGCAGGTAAGCACCCCCGGCTTTATAAATTCCCAACAGGGCAACCAACATCTCAACACATCGCTGTGACAGGATGCCCAATATATGACCGGGCCTTACTCCCTTTGCCAACAAAACATTCCCGACACTACCGGCTCTCCCATTCAATTCATAGTAGGATACCTGGAGAATATGCTGGTTTCCGTTAGGCGACAAACCTGTACCCACCACTGCTGCCCGGTCTGGATTTTTTTCCACCTGTTCTTCAAAAAATTCGATGAGGAGCTTGCCCATGGGATAATCTCTTTCCGTATCGTTAAACTCCAACAACAACCGGTTTCTTTCGGCATCCGTCAGGATGTCGATCCCGGTTAGCCGGGTTCCTAAATCTTTCACCACACAGCCCAGAACACTCTTGAGATGTCGGATCACCTGTTTAATGGTGAATTCCTCATACAAATCGGCATTATACGCCATATTGATATTGATTCTTCCATCCTCCAGGGCAAAAGAAAAAATTGTATCCACCCGGTTCCGCTGGGCGGTTTCCGTAATATGGATATTTTCTAACAAAACAATAGTCCTGAAATACGATTCATTTCCATCCACATGGGATAATCCTACCAGCTCGGCAATGGTTTCAAAGGGCATACCGCTGTATTTCCGGGCCTCCTGTATTAGTTTTTTAACGACCAGTAATAGATCTTTAAAGGTTTTACACGCATCAAATCGAGTCCTCAGGGCCAATACAGAACTTATGTTCATCGAATTGACTTGTTCCCTGAATACCGGCATGCCTACGATAATGTCCCGCTCCTGCGTATATCGATAAATGAGGTACTTGACACCGGCCAACAAAACAGCATAGACACCGTAGGGTGATTGTCGGCACAACTGGACAATTTCTTGAGACACATCGTCGGGGAACACATCGTGCGCCACCGTTTTATCATAACGGTGGTGTTCGGGATAACTGTAATCAACCGGCACGCTTCCCATATTAAGGTCGCCCGCCAATTGCCTCGACCAATACTGTTTCTCTTCCTTAAACTTACCACTGGACAATACAATATTATGCAAATATTTATCCATTTTCATACTGATATTCTCCTGTGACGATAATAAAAATACCCGCAAAAAGACGAAACAATACAACGGATTTCCACGCTTCCCTCGCTGGATCTCTTTTAATCTCCGGATATATCAAGCGGTCGATATTATAGAGTATCCTTAAAAACCGAAATCCACCTCTTCCCCATGGACATTGGATTGCATGTTGAGAAATCTTGAACTCTCTAATTCAATATCTTCAATTTTTATATGTGAATCTTCCGTGACTGCCCTCAAAATGCTGATCAAGTCGTCCATCATCCTCCTGGTAGTTTCTTCCGTATATAGCCCGGTAGAATATCCGAAACTAATGAATATCTGGTTTCCCATTTCCATCACCTCCAGGCTTAAATCAAATTTAACAGTTTTCAGGTCCAGTTCATATAGGCTGACTGTTAACCCTGGAATATCTACGATACCGCTGTCTGTTTCGACTACGAAATGACTGAACATCACATCAAAAAGAGGATTGCGGTTGGGGACCCTGGGCACAGATAAAAGTTCCACCAATTCATCGAATTGAAAATCCTGGTTCTCAAAGGCCTTCAATGAATTTTCCTTCACCTCGACTAAAAATTGCAGGAAGCCGCGTTCTCCCCGGGGATAATTTCTCAAGGCCAGGGTATTGACAAACATGCCGATAATCGGCGCCAGGTCGGCGTGTGGTCTACCGGCTATGTCCGAACCCACAACAATATCTTCCTGGCCGGAATACTTTGCCAGAAAAATATTAAAAACTGCCAAAAACACCATATACGATGTCGAACCGGTTCGGCTGGTTAACCGCCTGATCCCGTCTACCAACGCCTGTTCAAGTTCTTCACGTACATAATCGCCCTCAGGACCCAGGACAGGCGGCCTGGGATAATCACCGGGCAGTTGGAGAACCGGTAGATCGCCGATAAATTGATCCAACCAGAATTTTTTCTGCTCGTTTATGATTTCAGACCAGAAAAGGCGATATTGCCACAGGGCAAAATCCTTATATTGAATTTCTAATGGAGGTAATGGATTATCCAGGTAGAGGCCGACAAATTCATTTCGCAAAATTTCCTGGGAGAGGCCGTCGGTGACGATATGGTGCATATCCATCAACAATAAACTGGCTCCCCTCAATCCCAGAAGTAGAACCCTAAACAGCGGCCCCTGGAATAGATCGAAGGGCTTGATATATTCGTTCATGATGAAATCCTGGATTCCCGCCTCACCTAATTCCTTATTTATAGGCATGTATTGAATATACAAATCCATACGGTCATGTACTTTCTGTACCGGTTCCCCGTCAACCAATCGAATCGAAGTGCGCAAGTTTTCGTGTCTTTTAATGAGTTCGTTAAAGATGGTCTCCAGCCGCTGCCTATCAATGTGTCCTTCCAACCTGAAAATAAGAGGTATATTGTAATTGGTAGTAGCGGGGTCCAGTTGATGGATAAAAAATAGCCGCTTTTGGGCGGAGGTCAAAGGGTAAAAATCTCTCTTTTCCACCGGCCGTATGGAGTCATATTGCAATTTTGCACTGCCCTGGATAAAATTCCATAGCCCGGCAATGGTGGGATGTTTGAAAATTTCCAGGAGGGGAATTTTGATATCAAAAGTTTTATGTATGCGACCCGCCATCGAGATGGCCTTGAGCGAATGGCCGCCCAACTCGAAAAAATCGTTTTCGATCCCGATCTTCGATGCCTCAACCCCCAGGATGTCAGACCATATTTTAACCAGCTTTTTCATGACCTCGTCCCGGGGCGCCACATACTCCTTCTCATCTGTTTCGACTCCCGGGACAGGAAGAGCCGAAACATCGATCTTGCCGTTGGGTGTTAAGGGAAAAGCGTCGATCCAGGCAAAACGGGTGGGAATCATATAATCCGGTAATCGCTGGGCGGCAAAATGTCTCAAGGCCGTGACGTCGAGATTTGATACCATCCCGTCCTCCAGGCAGCAGGGTACCACATAAGCAGCCAGTTGTGACTCTCCTGCCGGAGCTTCCCGTAGGGTTACCAACACATCCTTCACCCCGTCGAACTGCCTCAATAGGTTTTCAATCTCGCCCAACTCGATGCGATATCCCCTTAACTTGACCTGTTGATCGATCCTGCCCAGGAACTCGATGTGCCCATCCTCCCGCCACCTTGCCAGGTCACCGGTATGGTACATTCTTTCCCTTCCATTCAAAGTGTGATCTGCAAATTTCTCCCGGGTCAATTCGACATTGTTCAGGTATCCCCGGCTCACGCCATCGCCGGCGATGCACAGCTCCCCCGCCACCCCCAGGGGCGCCAATTGACCATCTTGCCCCAGTATATAGACTCTTTCGTTGGGTAACGGTTGACCGATGGGGATGGAGTCATTGTTGAGCCAGTCGCCCTCTTGTATATGGTAGTACGTCGAATCGATACACGTCTCCGTGGGTCCGTAAAAATTCGAAATAGACGGCTTTTGCTTTATGAAAACATCAAAAAAAGCCCCGGCAATCCCGGGTGGGAAGACCTCTCCGGCAATAATGAAATGTATGGCATGAAATTGAAAAATCCGCTGTTCTTTCCCCTCCAGGAGAACGCGCAGCAGCGACGGCGTCCCGTCGGAAATGTCAATTTTTCGCTCCCGGTAAAACGCCCACAATCTATCACCATCCAGGCGGGTCTCCTCCGACACCAGGCAAAGACAATGTCCTTGCAGGAGGGCACCATATATCTGCTGACCCGAGGCGTCGAACTCGTAGGGAGCCATCAAGGCGACACGTAAATATTTTTTATAAGGACCATATATGGTTTGCTGGAGACCAACCACCAGGTTCAGGAGGTTTCGGTGAACCACCAGGACGCCTTTGGGATTCCCGGTAGAGCCGGAGGTATAAATCACATATGCCAGGTTTAAGGAACACACTTTTACATTCCCGTTCACGCCTCTGTCCCGGTACAAACGGGGATCGTCCAGGTCGATACACTCCTGGTCAATGGGTAGGGATTGGGCACACTGTTGATGGGTAAGCAATAGCAGCAGGCGACTATCCTCGGCAGCGTAGCGGACCCTCTCATGCGGCCATTTCAAGGATATGGGTAAATAGGCGCCCCCCGCCTTCAAGACGGAAATCATGGCCACAATCATCTCTATTGACCGCTCCATCCGGAGCCCCACAAGAGAACCGGGGCAAACCGCCCTGGATCTTAAAAAACCACTTAGCCGGTTTGTCCGTTCATGTAATTCCCCATAACTGACAGCCTGTTCCTCCATGACAATGGCCAGTTGTCCAGGGCACTTCTCCGCCTGCTTTTCAAACCATTTATGGATGGTCTCTTCCCGGGGATACCGAACAGAGGTATCGTTAAAGCCGTGGAGAAGCCTCTCCCTTTCACCCGGGGTGATCATGTCCATGTCTCGAAGCCGTATCGCAACATCTAAAAGCCCCTGGTGGAGTAGATGGCGAAAATAGAGGCCGATCCTTTCTATGGTTTCCCGCCGGTACAGCGTCGAATTATACTCGATGGCGCACTCTATACTCGCCGCCTCCCGTTCAAAAGAGAAGGTGATATTTACGGGGATATGATGGATATAACTTCTATTATGAATATTTTTCAATAAAACCACAATATCAAAGAATGGGAACTCATCGGGAGAAACCGGGATATTCAAATCATTTTGCAGGATGTTTAGGGGATAATTCTGGTGCTCTGTTGCCTCCACAACGGTCTGCCTGACCCCCAGCAAGATATCTTTAAAGCTCAGCCAATCTCTCAGCCTATTACGCAGCACCAACGCCGTATTGATGAATTTCCCTTCCATGGCCTGCTTGATCACCGGTGCCCCCACGGTGATGTCATCACCCCCTGTATACTTATGGATCAAGACAATGATCCCGGTCAACAACACCACGAACAGCCGGGAATCCGAAGATTTCGTTATTTGGGTTAATCGACCGAAAAGCTCGGCGGACAGCTCAAATTTTAGGGAGTCGTACGTACCCCCCGCCGCAGTGAGGCGTTTCCTATCGATGGGCAATATACTTTTAGAAAAATCACCGGACAACTTATTTAACCAATACTCTCTTTCTCTCCTCTTTTTTTCAGCAGCAATAACGTCGATATCTCTTGTTCTATTCATGCCTGTCACCTCAGGAAACCGGGTTTAGAAATCAAAATCTTGCCAGTACTTCCCATCGCCCAGTAGATAGTGTTGTTCCTCTATTTCCCTACAATTTTCTACGCTCCCTGCGCTGTCTCGAATCTCTAACAGGGAAGGGACAGCGTTTTGATGCAGCCTTTTCCAACGTTCGTCCGCTTCATGGATATCATGCAGCGTGTAGGGATTGGGAATCCCCAGGTTGTCGAGAAGGGCGGCGAATCGATTTAGCCGTTCATAAGTCTCCTGCCGAGAAGGTGTCCCGGCCAGGATCCATGTCTGGGTAACCAACATGGGTTTTGCCCACCCAGGGTAGAGAAGTTCATTTTTGTCCTGTCCAGTCCACTCACGGGAGTTCGTCTGGCCCCCCAGGTGATACCAGAACGGCGTACCTTCGGCGTCGTAAATATAATTCCTGTTCTCCTCGATAAATTTCAATGTTTGTTGGAAATCGTCTTCGGTTTCACCGTGAAAACCGATCACCCAAAGGGTAGATGTTTTTATCCCCGCGGTGGCCAGGCTCTCCAGAGCCCTTGCACTCTGTTCCACCGTTATTCGTTTCCCCATCAACTCCAATACCCGGGCCGACCCGCTTTCGATGCCCAATCGGGCCCGATAAAAACCGCCGCGCCGCCAGAGAAATGTATTGCGGGTATCACACACCGGCCTGTCCGCCCGGATACAGCCATCCCAATACAAGGTGATATCGGATTTAATAAATTCTCTGGCCAACTCGTTAATCACGGGGTTTAGTAACGAGTCAGCCATAAAGAACATCCTGAAGCCATGTTGTTGGTTCAATTGTACCAGTTCCCTGACAATCTGTTCCCCCCTCTTCTTCCGATAATCCCCCCATTGGACTGTTTCGGAACAGAATTTACACTGAAACGGGCAGCTTCGGGAAGTATAGGCGGCCAGATAGGGATAAACCCCGAGATCCAGGTCAAAAAAATCAGGTGGATCGGCAGAGTTTATATCCATCAACTTCCGATTGATATCCTCCAGGCTAACCACCTTTCTTTCGGGGGGCAATTGACCCTGCAAGTATCGATGAAATAAGTTCTCTCCCTCCCCGATGATAATCTTGTCCACGTAGCCCCCCGTCACCTTTAAAAAATAATCCATATTGGGAGTTCCCGGTGCCAATTGGTCCGCAAAAACACCCCCGCCTAAAACCACCTGGAGATGAGGATGCCGCCGCTTAGCCAACCTGGCGGCGAACAGGGATGCCGGCAGGGTCCCGTTGAAAAGGGAAAAACCAAGTACGGCGGGTTTTTCCCGATCCAGCAGATCGATGAAATATTTCTCCAGGTTATCGTAAAAATCGGCGATGATGCGAACCAGTTCCCGGGTTCCCCAGTCATCGGCCTCGATATAAAAGGTCTGCCGAACCAGTATTTTCACCAATTCTTCATACTCCTCTTTATGACCGGCGTTAAAATGTGCCATCATATGGTTTCTTAAAACATCCTGGCCGATGCTGATAAAATTTCCCCGTTTATTTCCCGGAATCATGTTACGCAATTGAGAGAAATAGGCGTCATAGGCAGCTCTTAAGGATTCTACAACGTTGACATCCACATTTTTTACATGGTAACCGTACTTATTTAAAAAACTTTTCAGGCAAGATATCCCCATGGGTGGAATCAATGGGGTCCAGAAAGGCATGAGTACCAGCAGAATTTTCCCCTGGTAATCCCCCATATCCGTTTGCCCCGTCATTTTTTTAGGTGTCATTGGTTTAGCTCCGTTAAAATTCAAATTCGTTGAGTTCTTCCTGGAAACATCCCGATTCCACATCGTCCAGATCGTTGGATATCGTGATTTCTGCCAGCTTGATATCCCTATCCCGGATCACCGCGTCTATAATTTCCCTGAAATAGTGGGAAAACCTCTGGATGGTCTCTTCTTTATATAGAGCGACGGCATATTCAAAGGTGAGGGTGAGATGATCATCCGATTCGACACAGGAGACGACCATATCGAATTTCGCCGTGGGATTGTGATACTGTAGATATGGTGAGGTCACCGTGTCCCTCTTTTTGACCATCTGTTTTTCATATTCTTGCTCGATTTTATGGAGAGTAAACACAACATCAAACAATGGATGGCGGCCGGGCTTCCTGGTAGGCATCAAATGATCCGCCAGGTCGTCGAACGGGTAATCCTGGTTTTCAAAGTCGGCAAAGGTATTGCCTCTCACTTCCCTTAAAAAATAGCTAAATTTCTTATCCCCCAAAGGACAATTCCTGAGAGGAAGCATATTCACGAAAAAGCCGATGATCTGGTCAAGATCGGCATGGCGACGGCCCGCCACAACGGTCCCGATGGCTATATCCTCACTTCGGGTTATCCTGGACAACAACACGTTGAAAACCGCCAGGAGCAAGATAAACAGGGTGACATTCTCACCCCGGACGATTGCCCTCAGGTTTTCCGTTATCCGGGCATCCAGTGCAAAAGAGATGGTCTGTCCTTCAAACTGTTGGATTTCCGGTCGCGGGTAATCCGTGGGTATTTCAAGCACAGGACAACTGCCGCCAAACCGTTTAATCCAGTACTCTTCCTGCGCGTTGATTGCCCCTGCGGCGCTTCCATTGCCCTGCCAGGCCGAATAATCTTTATATTGAAGTTTCAGGGGAGGCAATTCGATTTCGTTATACAGGGATAAAAAATCCCCGAACAGTATGCGGGCGGAAACGGTATCGGTGATGATATGGTGCATATCGAAAAGCAGCAGGAACTTTTCCTCGGCTCCACCTTCCTTAACCAGGGCCACCCGGAGAAGGGGGGCCCGTGATAGATCAAAGGGGCGCACAAATTTCTTGATCATCTCCCCGGAAGAGGAGCGGCGCCGGGACTCATGATATTCGATCTCAAATGCCACCTGCTCATGGACCCGCTGTACCGGTTCCCCTTCGATGACCTGGAAAGAGGTGCGCAGCCCCTCATGCCGCTCCACCAGACGTCCAAAGCAGTCCTGTAATTTCTCCCGATCCGCTTTTTCTATCTCCATTACCTGGGGAAGATTGTAGCTAATCCCTTGCTGATCCACCTGGTGGGCAATAAGCAGCCGTTTTTGTGCAGAGGACAAATCATAATACTCCCGTTCTTCAACCGGCTGAATGGAAACGAACACATCTTTTTTCAAACCCCTGATATGCTCCGCCAACGTCCCAACGGTGGGCATTTCAAAAACGTCGTTAATCGACACCTTGACGTCGAAATGTTTGTGGATCTCCGAAATCAGGCTGATGGTGTTAAAGGAGTGCCCCCCCACCTCAAAGAAATTGACATCTATGCCGATTTTATCCACATCTCCCCCAAGCACCCTGGCCCAAATTTCCACCAATCTCCTTTCGGTTTTGTCCCGGGGAGCCGTATAATTATCTCCTGCCTCTATTTGGGGCTTAGGCAAATTTTTTCGGTTCACCTTCCCGTTGGAAGTCAGGGGAATTTTCTCCAACTGCACATAATAGGCGGGGACCATATAAGAAGGCAATTGGTTGAGTAAATGTTGTCTCAATTCCGAAGCACGAATCTCCCTACTGGCCACAAAATAGGCACACAGACACTTATCGCCGGCTTCATCCCGGGTGACGACCACCGCCTGTTTAATTCCATGGGCATTTAATAGTTGACGCTCTATCTCGCCCAATTCAACTCGGAATCCCCTGATTTTAACCTGGTTGTCCAGGCGGTCAATAAATTCGATGTTTCCATCCTCCAGCCACCGGGCACAGTCACCGGTCCGGTACATGAGACGAGCCGGTTTAAAGAGATCCTTGACAAATTTTTCCGCCGTTAATCTCTCTCTCTTTAGATATCCGCGTCCCACGCCGTCCCCGCCGATATAGACTTCTCCCGGGACCCCGGGCGGTTGGAGATGACCATATTTGTCCAGTATATATATCCATTCATTGGGCAATGGCCGACCAATGGGAATGATGGAGTGTGATTCCAGGTCTCCACTGGAGATATCATAATAAGTGGAGTCCACACAGGTTTCCGTCGGGCCATACAGGTTGGTGACCCTGGTGCCGCCAACGCCAAAGCAGCGGATAAAATCGTCCGCCACTTTACGGGGCAAGGCCTCCCCGGCAATCAAGAAATGTTTCACTCCCAATCCGAGACGGTACTCTTCTGGGCAATCCAGTAGCATGCGCAGTAGAACCGGCGTTCCGTCCGATATGTCGATAAGACATCGCCGGTAAAATTCCATGATTTTTGATCCATCCACCCTGGATTCCTTCGGCACAATATGCAGGGTGTGCCCCAGCAGCAGGGAGCCAAAAATATGCTGCACCGAAGCGTCGAACTCATAAGGCGCCAGCAATCCCATCCTCAAAGGCCCATCGTACTTACTATAAATCTTATCGTTTAAACCCCAAATAAGGTTGACGACATTTCGATGTTCCAACATGGTTCCTTTGGGTAATCCGGTGGAACCGGAGGTGAATATAATATAGGATAAATTGGACGGCCCATTGAGTAAATCCAGGCTCTCACCGGACTCCCCGCACATGACCGTCTCGTCCTGGTCCAGCATCACGATCTCCCGGGTCCGTTTTCTCTGGTACTCAACCCTCCCGGGCATAAAAGCTAAGCCGGGGATTTCATTCAATACCTCTTCGGGGGGAAGCTCTCCATCATATTCAATCATCTTCGATATCAATTCGCTAAAGGTAATTTCCCCTTCCCCCAGCACCACAAGGTCGATATTTTGATCTTCCAGCACGGTCTCAACATTACTGGTGGCATAAGGCCCCCCGGCAATAATGGGCACATCATACCCCCATTGTTTGATCATCCCCACGGTCCGGTGAAAAAATTCTTTATGAAAAATCAAAGATCGAACGCCGATGACATCCGGCATAAAATCAGCCAGCAAGTCGGCAAGCTCACCATAACTGTCGAAATCGATCCTGGATTTGGCAATCTTTCCCCGGACTTTTGCACCCAATTGCTGGTTCAAGAAGGTCAGGAGGTACATCAATCCCAGGGGAGGCTCGACAACGTCATACGACATATCGGTTTTCCCCCCAAAAAACTGCGAGATATCTAACAGTAAAATTTTCAACGCCTCTTTCCCGGGATCCGGGGCAGAGGAATACTTCGATAATTTTTTGTTTAAATCCGGCACCGCCGCATACCCCTCCTGGGGAAATTCACAACCCGCCAGGTCCGCCGCCGAAATCCCGGCAAAGGCCAGCAAATCCGAAAAGCTCTCGATGTGAGTCGGCAAATAACTGTCATATTTCTGCACGATTTCATCTTCGGTCAAGATCCTCATCTGGTAGGGTAAGACATGCAGCAGCCTTTCTTTAGACAAAAAGTATTCGTTGAGGAAAATGGTCTGGAATTGCAAGGAAAAGTTTTTGTTGAAGGGCAGGGTATCGGGAATTTCGTGGGCTGCCAGGTGTTCCGACCTCTCAATCGATTCTTTAGAGATCCCGTTTGCCAGTGCCAGCTCTTCCATGCCGGTATTGGGATATATTTTGAGAATACTGATGGAGGGGAAATGGATCCACTTTATACTTTTTATAAAATCCATGGTTATCATGGCTTCCTCTTCGGTCTCCGTTGGAAAGCCGTGTATGGTGAAAAGGTCCAATATCACCTGGGGGTACCTGTCGCAGATATATTCGAGATTCTCCCGGAGTTTCTCGATGTTCAGGTTCTTACGCATCAATTTTTGTAAACGGGGAGAGGCGGACTCCAGGGCCAGCGCCAGGTTGGCCAGGCCAGCCTCCGCCATCAGGTCGATGTATTCTTTCGCCAAAATATCGCCGCGCATGCCGTTGGGGAAAAAAAGTTGAGCATCCAGGCCGTTTTTGATGAGCAGTTCAAAGAAACGGCTGCTGTTCTTTCGATTAAAATTGAACACATCGTCGATAAAAGCAAATCGATGGATGCCCATATCGTAATAGCGCCTGACCTCGTCGAAAATATTCTCTGCCGAACGGAACACATGGTTCTTGGGCCAGATCTTGTGACAGTAAGCACACTTAAAGGGACAGCCCCGGGTGGCCTGGATAGAGAAACAATGCTTAACCAGGGCATGACCGGTGTAGGGGCCGTATTTTTCATAATCAATCAGCGACCGGTCGGGGAAAGGCATACCGTCAAAATCGGTAACCTGGGGACGTGGAGCCGTCAGTCGGGGCGCGCTTTCTTTTAGCCGGGGGTAAATAATGTTTCCCCTGGAAAAACGATTGACCTCCTTCGCCCTGGTCAAGAGCACCGGTACATCTCCATCATCCAGCATGACAGTCACCCTTTTTCCCGGGGTTTCGGGATTTACCGGCAGGTAAGCGCCGCCAGCCTTCAACACCGACATCATGCCGGTAATCATTTCAAGGGAACGATCCATTAGGAGACCAACAATACTCTCCGAGCCCACACCTTTTCTTCTCAACACCCGGGCCAACCGGTTGGTCTGCTCATCAAGATATTTATAAGTCACCTGCCGGTCCGTGAAACAAACGGCCAATCGATCCGGCACCCGCCCGGCTTGCTCTTCGAATAATTCCTGGATGGTCTTATTTTTCTGGTAGTCGGCGGTACTATCGTTAAAATTGTCCAGTATCAACCGTTTCTCATCCGGGCCGATGATCTCGATTTCGGACAGGGGGATATCGACGTGAAACAGGGCCTGCTGCGACACGTTGTCGAGATGAGCGATCAGTCGTTCAATGGTTTTAGGATCGTAGAGGGAGACGTTATACCTGGCGGCCCCCCGGTAATTTCCCCCCATTTTTTTAAAAACAAAAACGGTGTTGGTCATAATCTTCTCGATGTATTTCTCATCGTGGATACTATCCAACATGACCATCACGTCAAAGAGGGGGAACCCCTCTCCCTCCGGGATATTCATGCCCAATTGGTAAACCAGGGTCTCGATGGGATAATTCTGATGCCCATTGGCTTCGAGAAAAGCCTGTTTAACCTCCATCAACAATTGCCGGAACGTCATATCCCGATGAATTTGATTTCTCAAGGGCAATACTGTATTAATAAATTCGCCATCCATATCCTGGGCCAGGATAGGTACGCCGAGAATGATGTCCTCTCGGCCCGAATACTTTTCCAGCAGCAGAATCACCAGGGAAACCAACAAAACGAATGCCGCCGGGTCCGAACCGTTGGCCAATTCATCGATCCTGGCGCCCCACCCGGGGGGAATGACAAATTCCAGCGTCTCTAGCCGCCGCTCCATTTCCGCCGCACCTTTCAGGTCATAGGGTATATGGATCTTTTCAATATCCCCGGACATTTTATTTAACCAATATCTCTTCTCTTTGATGCTTGTACTGGCAGCAAAGGCCAATTTTTGTAATCGTTGTTCATCCATCATCATTTCACTCTCTATTCATTTCCTTCTTAAAAATTAAAATTGATCTCCGAAACCGACTGGGCAGCAATGTTCCGTTTCTTGACATCCCGGCTCTCCTTCACGAGAGACCTGGTGTTCCTGAAATCTGCCAGGCCGGGAACGGCATTTTTATGCAATTGTTTCCATCGGTTATCCGCCCTGTTGATGTCGTATAGGCTATAAGGATTGGGAATTCCCAGGGAACGACAATGCGCTATAAATTTTCGCACCCTTTCATATTTCTCCTGCCTCGAGGGGCTGGTATCCAGGTCCCACGTTTGCATGATCAACAGATCTTGAATACTGCCCGGATAAAGGGGATAACGCAACTCACTCCAATTATCGGAATTGACCTGGCCGCTGAAGAAGTAAGTAAACGGATTGCAATCGGCCTCATAGATATAGCTGGCCATTTCCTCCACCAGGTCCAGGGTCTGTTGAAAATCTCCCTCGGTTTCACCGGGGTAGCCCATCACCCAATAGGTGGTGGTCTTGATACCGGCATCGGCCAGGTGGAAAAGGGAAGATTTGATCTCCTCGACCTTAATCTTCTTCTCCATCAAATCCAGGACACGCTGGGAGCCGCTCTCGATACCCAGCCTGACGCGGTAAAAGCCTCCTTGCCTCCACGAGAGGACAAGAGAGGCATCATTCAATCGGCTATCGACCCTGAGATAACCGTCCCAGTAAAAAGGAATCTCGTTAGACAGTATGGCCTGGGCCAACTCGGTGGTTATGGGATTGAGAAGGGAGTCACACATCAGGAACAACTGGCTGTGATGACGTCGATACAACTCGTTTAAATCCGCCACCACCCGGTGCCCTTTTTTCCTTCGATAGTGTCCCCATCGGACGGTTTCGGAACAAAAATTGCAGCGAAAGGGACATCCCCGGGAGGTATAGGCCGCAGCCTGGGGATAGTAGCGAAGATCCAGGTCGGAAAAATCGGCTGTAGGCGCCGCCGACACATCCAGGACGTTATCACCGATATCCGCCAGCGTGTAAACCCGTTGGGACGCAGGCAATTTTCCTTCCAGGTATTCAAACAATAATTGTTCCCCCTCTCCCACGATCATTTTATCAATATATGGGGTCTTTTGTAAAAAAACATCGAGGTTCGGTGACCCAGGTACCAGGTGGTCGGCAAAAATACCGCCTCCCATAACGGTCTGGATATGGGAGTCGTACTCCTTAGCCAGACGAAAGGCAAACATGGAGGCGGCCAGGGTACCCTGGAATACCGAGAGGCCAAAAACCGCCGGTTTTTCCGCTTTCAACAACTCAAGGATATAGTCTTCCAATCCCAGGTAAAACTCTTCTACCGTCCGGTTGAGTTCCCGGATGTGGTTTGTCCCGGCTTCGCAAAAAAAATTCCACCTGATCAATAACCGGACCAGCTCTATATATTCACTTTGATCCCGCTGATGCAGGTGCGCCATCATGTGGCTGCGTAAGACCTCTTTCCCGATATTAAAAAAATTTCCCCATTTATCCTCGGGCAGAGCCGCCTTTAGCTGGTTAAAATACCGATCCTGGATTTCCTTAAACATTCCATGGGTATTGGCATCTACCGCTTTTACCCGGTATCCGTGAAGGAGCAAGAAACTCTTCAAACAAGATACACCCATGGGGGGGATCAAGGGGTCCCAAAAAGGCAATAGTGCCAATAAAATTTTCCTGTTTTTGTCTTTGTTTTTCATGTTTGTTCGTTTTAAATAGAAATTTAAACTTCACCCGCCTGGGTAATCAAAATTGAAATTGGATATCCTGGACATTGGAATTGGCCTTCATCAAATCGGATCCTTTCTCCAGGTTGGCTCCCAGGTAACTGGATTCCATCTCATGGATACGGCTGTGGGGTTCTTCCATCATTTTAAACAAAATATTTTTATAGTAATCACCCACATGCCGGACCATTTCCCGGCCAAAGGTGGATGCTGAATAATTCACGTTGACGAGAAACCTGTCGAAGGTCGTATTGACTGTAAGAGTAAAGGGATTGTTAGAGTTCTGGAAACTGTGGATCGACAATTGTTCATTAATCTTGATTTGGTCATTACCCTGGAAAAGACCGAACACATGGAAATCCACATAGTTAAACACCGTATCAAAAACGGGACTCTTCCCTTCGCTTTTTTCCCCGATGATACGGAGTATCTCAAAGAGGGAAATCTTATCGTGATTTTTCAGCACTGCCATTTTCCGGTCTACCTGGCCGATGAGTTCCAGCCAATCGAGATGATCAGGTGTGGTTATCCGGAAGGGAATCGTATTGACGAACATTCCCAATACTTTATCGCTGTCCGGGCACACAGGTCGGGGGTTGGCGGCTATGCCCACCACCAGGTCGCTGGATGTATTAAACATGTTCATGGCCACCAGGAAAGCGGTAAAGCAAACGTTTTTGATGCTGGTACGATGTTGACTGGCAAAACGGTCCAGATTTTTCAAGAAAGGGGCATCCAGGTTAAAGGAATAAGTTTCCGTCAACTCGGGCCCATCATTGGTTTTCTCAATCCCCGGCAGCAGCAATTTTCGGTATCCTTCCAGTTCCGTTTTCCAGTACCTGATGCTTTCCGCTCTTCTTTTCTCCAATCGCTGCTCTAACACAAAATCTCTATAGGATGCCGCCAATTTCCCGGGCCTGAACCCGGGGTTTTCCTTTAGTTGTAAATAAAATTCATTTGATTCCGCCATAAAACTGGCGTTGCTCCAGCCATCCATGATGGCGTGGTGAAATATAACCAACACGCAGATATTTTCCTCTCCCAGGTCGAATACCATTGTTTTCCACAAGGGGGCCACCTTGATGTCGAACAGTTGGCGCCGGTCTTCATCGATGATGTTTTTGATGACCCGCTCCTGCTCCCCCCGGTTCAAACTGGAAATATCAGAATATTTATAATCCAGGGGAGGTGTTTTTAGCACGAGCTTCACCGGTTGTTCAAAATCTTCCATGTTATAGCAGGCACGCAAATTGGCATGCCGGGCCATCATTAAGTGTAAAGCTTTTTTGAATACATCGTCCTGAAAATCGGGATAAGTCACTTGATAGACAAACTGTTCATGGAAAAAGGCACTCCGGGGATCCTTTAAGTAGTAAAAAAGTATGCCCATTTCCATGTCGCTGACAGGATAAATGTCTTCCACTTCATCCGCGGAGGGGAGCACCGCCAATATCCTCTCCTTTAAGCTTTCCAGTTCTCCTTTTGCCGCCAGGACATCCGCCTCCCCGGTCTTTCCGCCACCCCGGTTCACCTGGGCGGCAAAGGTCTCGATGGTATCGTGGGCGTAAATGTCGGCCACGCTAAAGGAGGTACCGAACTCCTTGTTGATCAAGCTTAACACGCGAATGGACTTCATGGAGTCGCCGCCGGTATTAAAAAAGCTGTCCCTGGCACCGACCCGGTCCACTCCCAATACCTTTTTCCAGATTTCCGCCAGCTTGACCTCCACTTCATTTCGGGGGGCCACATAGGTCTCGCCATGATCCAGGTCGCAGGCTGCCGGTTCAGGCAGCGCCTTACGGTCAATCTTACCGCTGGGAGTGATGGGCATTTTTTCCACCTGGATAAAAAAGGCAGGGATCATGTAATCGGGCAATTGGCCGAGCAGGAATGTTTTTAATTCGGGGGCATCGAGTCTTACGGCGGCTGTAAAATAAGCGCACAAATACTCGCCATGTTCATCCTCTCTGGCCACTACCACCACCTCTTTAGTATGCCGGTGTAAAAGCAGCCGGGCTTCGATTTCTCCCGGTTCGATCCGGAAACCCCGTATTTTTAGCTGGTGATCGATGCGTCCCAGGTACTCCATATCTCCATTCCCGGCAAGACGGGCCAGGTCACCAGATCGATACAACCGACCAAACCGGCGATAAGGATTACCGACAAATCCTCGTTGGGTCAACTCCGGCCGATTCAGGTATCCCCGTCCCAGGCCCTCACCACCGACGCACAATTCACCGGGAATCCCCACGGGCATAAGACACAGGTTGGCGTCCACCACATAGGTGGCCAGGGTGGGCAAGGGTCGGCCAATATTACTGATATTGGTATCGATCTCCCCATCCCCGATCTCCTTGAAAGTGACATGAACCGTAGTCTCCGTAATGCCGAACATGTTGATGAGCTGGGTTTCGGGATACCTATTCTTCCAGGCCCGGAGCCTGACCGGCCACAAGGCTTCACCGCCGAATATCACGTATCTCACTCTCAGTTCACGTCTCCCTGCCTTTTTCTCTTCCGCCACTAAATGGTAGAAGGCCGAGGGGATTTGATTTAACACGGTAACCCCCTCCCGCCTCAATATCCTTAAAAAGCCACCGGGATCCCGGGCCACAGGGCGGGGCACCAGGATCAATTTACCCCCGTAAAGGAGGGCGCCGTACATCTCCCATACAGAAAAATCAAAACAGTATGAATGAAACATCGTCCATACATCGTTAGGGCCAAAGTCAAACAGGTTCCTGTCGTTAAACAGCAACCGCACCACGTTGCGGTGGGTGATCATCGCACCCTTGGGCTTCCCGGTGGAACCGGAAGTATAGATCACATACAGGAGATCGGCGGGATCATTGAGGGACGTCAAATTGGTTCCTGCCAGTCGCTGGATCTCCGGGTCATCCATGTCGATTGTTGTTGCCATATCCAGGATCGCGGCCAGGCTGCCGTCAAGGAGCAGGAACCCGGCGCCCCCATCCCGCATCATATATCCCACGCGCTCTTCCGGGTACTCGAGATCCATGGGTAAGTAGGCGCCGCCAGCTTTCACCACCCCCAGGATGGCGATTATGACCCGGAGGGAACGATCCAGGAGTAAGCCCACCAAAGTATCCCGGGTGACGCCGCGGCTTCTCAAAAACCGGGCCAACCGGTTCGCCCCCCGGTTGAGTTCGTCATAAGTGAGTTGTTCTTCGGCCAACACCAGGGCGATCTTGGCCGGCAGGCGCCCGGCATGTAATTCGAACAACCGGTGAACCGTCCGGTCCCGGGGAAAGCCGGTATCGGCCTGGTTGATTTCACACAGGATCTTTTCTTTTTCTTTCGCAGACAGGGGGGAGATCCGCCCCATGACCAGCCCGGGGTTCCCGGTCAACTGGGTAAGTACATGATCCAGGTGTGCGCCCAACCGCCGGAGATTTTGCTCATCGTAAACGTTGGCATTATATTTAAAGGTAATTCTCAGTTGCTCCTCCGGGATAACGGTGACGTTCAGGTCGTAATTGGTTTGTTCAAAAACATCGACGGACAATATCTTAAAATTGGCGGCACCACTTCGATCTCCCGGTTTCGCCATCTGCATCAACCGATCCCCCACCGGGAAATTCTCGAAGGCCAGGATATGATCCAGCAAATCCTGTTTGAACCCGCTGTCGGAATGGATATCCCCCAGGGGATAATAATGGTGGCCCTCACTCTCCAGGGCCTCCAACTGTACCCGTTTTAAGAGTTCCATCCATTGGAGGCCGTTTTCATAACTGACACGTACCGGCACGGTGTTGATGAACAGCCCCACCATGCCTTCCACACCTTCGATCTCCGCTGGCCGCCCCGACACCACGGCCCCGAACACCACATCCCGCCGCCGGTTGTATTTGCCCAGCAGGATACCCCACAGGACCTGGAAAATCGTGCTTACCGTCACCTTGTTCTCTCGGGCCAGCTTGTTTAAAGCGGTCGTTTCCTCCCGGCCGATATGGATGGCAAACTCCTCGCTCCGGTAACCTTCGTTGGCTTTCCCGGATTCATTTTTCCAGGGCGGTTCGGCCAGGCCTTCGTAACCATCCAGATAAGTTTTCCAATATTCCCTTGCCCTCTCCTTATCCTGTCGTTCCAGCCACCGGATATAGACTTTATAGGGTTTGACCTCCGGCAGTGGAGGGGAATGTTGGGTCAATAGACTCTCATAAATCTGGAAAAACTCCGAGATGAGGATCCCCAGGCACCAGCCGTCCATCAATATATGGTGAAAAGTCCAGGTAAACTCGTACTCCAGCTCTTCCAGCCGGATCATGCTGATCCGCAGTAAGGGATCCTTCATGAAATCGAAATACCGCCGTCGGTCTTTGGCCTTAAATTTCCCGAGGTAGTTCTCTTTTTCCGCCTCCAGGGAAAGTGCCCGGATATCCCGGTAGAAAAAGCCCACGGGTCTGCTCTTTAACACTACCTGCAGCGGACGTTCGCGACCTTCGTAAACAAAGGCTGTTCGCAGCACATCGTGTCGTTTCATCAACCGATCCAGGCACTCTTTCACCAGCGCCTCTTCCAGGGCCATCTGGAGACGAAAGGAGAGTTGCACCAGGTAAACGGGAGTATTTTTTTCATATAGTGAATGGAATAGCATCCCCTCCTGCATGGGGGTGAGGGGATAAACATCCTCGATATTATTGCCTTTGCTTCTCATGATAATCTTTCAGCCCTCCTGGGCATCAAACATAGCGCTGAGGTCCTCAACCTCGTCGATGGACAGGTCCTTATAAGTCAAATCGCTGGGGGTCAACTCTCCAGCTTGCCTGTCACAGCAATGGGAGATGACCGTATCCAGTATCTCCCGGAGATGATTCATCAGGGTATCTATGGTTTCCACCCGGTATTGCTCCCGGCTGAAATTAGCCGTAAATTTCAATCGTCTTCCCACTACCATCGCCCAGATATCCAGTTCGAACGGCCGTTCCCCCTCGAGGCCCTGCTGGGCCCCCGTGGCTTCCCACGGCGTGCCGAATGTCATGGGGGTACCGCCGTCAAATTGGCCCAGGTAGTTGAAAGAAATCTGCCGGGGCAATTGGAAGGACAATCCCTTTTTGTGTTCCTTCGACGTCAAATATCTCAATATTCCATACCCCCTCCCGTTTTGGGGTACCCGGCGGAGGTACTCTTTAATCTCTTTGATCTGGCGGCCCAAACGATCTTCGTGGGACACATCCAGGACTATCGGGTAAACAGCGGTAAACCAGCCCACGGTGCGTTCCACGGAGATGTCGTCAATAACCCCCTCTCGGCCGTGTCCTTCCAGATCGATCACCACCCTGGGATTACCGAAGGTCTGCCGTACGGCCAGGGCCAGGGCCGTAACCAGTAAATCGCGACTCCCTGTACCATAAGCCTGGTTGGCCCTGGTCATCAACCGTTGAGTAGCCGCTTCGCTCAACTGGAAGGATCGCGAGTCGGCGGTCTTCACCCGGCTAAAAGCCCGATCAAAATCCCTCTGGATGGGCGCCACATCGCTTTGTTCCTGGGCTTCCCAGAAATCCCGTTCTTCCAGGAACGATTCGGAGTCGGCGTAGGCCCGCAATTTCTCCGACCAGGCCCGGAAGGAATCGGACTTTAAAGGCAATTGCGGCGTCTCGCCCTTCTTGAGCTGTTGATACAGGATCTCTATATCCTCCAGCAGTATCCGCCAGGATACCGCATCCACCACCAGGTGATGGACAACGATCAACAAGCGATCCTCATGGGGGAGGCGAAATATTACCAGCTTCATCAAGGGTCCGTTCTCGAGGTCGATACTCCCCTGGAATCTATCGGCATGACGGTTGAAAGTCGCCTCAAACTCTCGCTCTTTTCGGAGATCGATGATTTCCAGGGATGGGGGGTCACCGGTTCCCCCGTTGATCTGGACGATTTCCCCGCCACGTTTTTCAAAATGGATACGCAAGGCATCATGATGGGCCAGGATTTCCTGGAATATGGCTTTTACCGTCTCCTCGTCGAATCTTCGTTCCGACCGGAGGGTCATCGACTGGTTAAAATGGTGGGGATCGGTGGCAATTTCGGCAAAGAACCAGCACTGGTTGGGAGTCAGGGGAATCTCACCGGTGACCTCCGACTGGGGAGCCACCCGCCTGACACTTTCGGCGAATTTGGCCAGTTTTTCTATGGTGGGATTGCTAAAAATATCCCGCATATCGACTTTATAACCCTCCCGGGCCATCCGGGAAATAACCTGGATGGTGACGATGGAATCGCCTCCCAGCAAAAAGAAATCGTCATGGATGCCGATGTTTTTTTGTCCCAGGACTTCTTCCCAGATCTCTACCAATTTCCTTTCCACGTCGCTGCGGGGGGCCTCATATTTCACCTGGCCCTCCAGGGTTTTCCCCTGGGGTTCCGGCAGCGACCGGTAATCGATTTTCCCGTTGGCGGTGAGGGGAAACTTTTCCAATATGATAAAATTTGCCGGTACCATAAAATCGGGCAATTTCTCCTCCAGGTGGGCCTTGAGATCAGCGAGGCTCACCTCGACGGAAGCGACAATATAGGCACATAAAATCATGTTTTTCCGGTTATCTTCCTTGACCAATACCACTGCCTCTTTGACTTTTTCGTGACGCAGCAGTTGATTTTCGATTTCCCCCAGTTCGACGCGGAAACCCCGGAGTTTTACCTGGCCATCGATGCGTTCCAGGAATTCGATATCCCCGTCGGGCAAATATCTCCCCAGATCCCCGGTGCGGTAGAGGAAACTGCCGGGGGCAAAGGGATTTCCCGGGAACCTGTCGTTGGTCAGATCCGGATTATTCAAATAACCCCTGGATAGACCATCCCCGCCGATGAAAATCTCCCCGGGTACGCCCACCGGCTGCGGCCGCATGTCTCTGCCCAGGATATATACCTGGGTATTGGAAATGGGTTTCCCGATGGGGACACTACTGCGGCGTTCATCCACCCCGTCAATATGGTGACAGATGGCAAATACCGTCGATTCGGTGGGGCCGTAACCGTTGATCAACCGGCCTTTGCCTAAAAAATCAAGGGCTTTGCGGGTATGCTCGACGGACACCTTCTCCCCGCCCACCACGATCTTGCGGACATCCCGGAAACATTCGATCCGCTCCTCCACCAGGGTGTTAAACAGGGAGGAAGTAATAAAAAAACCGGTAATTTTCTCTTTTTCGATCGTCTCACAGAGTTTGTCCAGGCGCAGCACATCTGCCCTGGCGATCAACACGGAGGCACCGCCATTCAGTAACGCTCCGAATATATCGTAAACCGAACCGTCGAAGGCGTAATTGGACAGGAGCAGCATGCGGTCATGCTCGTCCAGGTCCACCAGGTTGGTATTTTTTACCACCCGGCTGACGCTGCGCTGCTGAATCAAGCTCCCTTTGGGCTGACCGGTGGTACCGGAGGTATAGATTACATAGGCCAGGTCTTCGCCCCTCGCCCGGGGAGCCGTGTCACTTTCATCCCCCCCTTCGTAAATCTCCGCCATCTCCAGTGCCATTGTTTCCACCGGGTAATCCATCCGCTCACGGAATTCCCGCTGGATGAGCAGGAGGTGTGTGTGGCTCTCCGCCAACATATACCGGAGACGGTCTTCGGGAAATTCGGGATCAATGGGCAAATAGGCCCCGCCGGTCTTTAAAATGCCCATAATGCCCACTATCATTTCCGGTGAATGATCGGTCAACAGACCCACGATGGTATTATTTCTCACGCCTTTGGCTTCCAATAACCGGGCGAGACGATTGGCATGGTTATTTAACTCCCTATAAGTGAGATCCCGGTTTCCCGATTTAACCGCCTGGTTTCCCGGAAACCGGCCTACCTGTTCTTCAAACAACCCAGCTAAGGATTGTTCCCTGGGAAAATCGGTGATGGTCTGGTTCAAATCCTCCAGGAGTTGTCGTTTCTCCCCCTCCAACAATAACTCTATATCCGGCAACTGGATATTGATGTTGTTTACCGCCTGCCTCAATAACTCCCGGAAACGCGCTGTCACCTGCTGCACCGCCGTGCGTTCATAGCGGAACACATTATACACCAGCCTGCCTTCGATACCGCGCTCTTTCCTGTCTAAGGCAAATACCATGTTCAAATTGAGATGCCGAATATCCTCCTCTTTATGAATGTTTTCCAATAGAACCGCAATATCAAAGAGGGGAAAATCGTCGTCGGAGAGTTGCATATCCATGTTATATAGGAGGGTCTCCAGGGGGTAATTGACATGGTCGTTGGCTTCGGAAATGGTTTTACTCATTTGCAGCAGCAGATCTTTGAAGGAACAATGTTCCTCCAATTTATTTCGTAGGATTAATACCGTATTGATAAATTCTCCCTCCACCTGCTGTTTATAAATGGGCATTCCCAGGATAATATCCCGGTAGCCTGTATACCGGGAAAGTAACGCTGCGACACCGGTGACCAGGATGATGTGCAATCTCAAATCCGAACGGTTGCACAACTTCCATAATCCCTGGAACAACTCATCCTCCAGGTTAAAAAGGACTGTTTCCATCCTGCGGCTTTTCCTGTCCCGCCCCCGGTAGTCATAGGGAAAGACACACTTTTGCCAATCCCCGGATAATTTCTCCATCCAAAACTGCTTTTCCCTACTTTTTTCTCCCACAGGGATGGAAATCTTTTTTGTATTGTCCTGTTCAAACATCTGTCCGTTCTCCTTTCTTTTTTAATATACATCTAACTCGTTGCTGTCTATCCATTAAAATCCCCAATCGCCATCATCTTCTACTCTATTTTCGACAAGGTTCACCATTTTGATCCGTCGGTTTTCATCGATAACACTGCTTTTACCTTTAAACTCTATCATCGACGGTACTGCGTTTTTGTGGAGCCGCTTCCATCGTTCATCGGCCTCGTAAATTTCCCGCAGGGAATAGATATCGGGAATCCCCAATTTTTTGCAGTGGGAAACAAAGCGGTTCACCCGGCGATACCGTTCCTCCCGGGATGGTTCGCAGTCCAGGAGCCAATGCTGGAGAATCAACATGTCCCGGGCCTCCACCGAGTACAGGGGAATCTGGGGGTATTTCCACTTTCCGGAATTGACCTGGCCCTCCGGATAATACCAGAAAGCGTTGGACATGGCTTCATAGATATCATCCTTTAATTCTTCCACCAGGTCCAGGGTCATCTGGAAATCCTCCTCGGTCTCCCCTGGATAACCGATCACCCAGTAGGTGGTCACCTTGATACCGACATAGGACAGGGCGGAAACGGCTCTCTTGATCTGGTCCAGCGTGATTTTCTTACCCATCAGGTCGAGAATCCGCTGCGAACCGCTTTCCACACCCAACTCCGTGCGATAAAACCCAGCCCGCCGCCACATCATGGTGTTTTCGATACTACACACCTCTTCCCCCACCCGCATATGGCTGTCCCAATAAAGCGACAGGTCCCGGTCGATCAATTCCCGGGCCAGGTCGTTGATCACCGGGTTCAGTAAGAGATCGCTCATGATAAACAACTGGGAGTGATATTTTTCCTGCAGCTTGACCATTTCGTCCACAATCCGGGCGGCCTTCTTTTTGCGGTATTTCCCCCAGAATACCGGATCCGAACAAAAGCGACACTGGAAAGGGCAACTGCGTGAAGCGTAAAGCCCGACATAAGGATAATATTCCAGTTGAAAGTCCGAAATGTCCGGGACATCGACCGAATCCAGATCCAGCACCTCCCCGCCGACGTCATCCCGGGTGATCAATTGTTGGGATTCCGGGATCTCCCCCTCCAGGAAAACGAGGAGCAATTTCTCTCCCTCCCCCACGATAATCTTGTCGATATACCCTTCGGTTTGCCGGGCAAAATGTTCGAGGTTCTCGGTGCCATAGCCTAACTGGTCGTAAAAGGCGCCGCCGCCAATCACGGTTTTGATGTGGGGATACCTCTCCCTGGTCAATTTCAGGGCGAATA
Source organism: uncultured bacterium (assembly GCA_965603365.1). Taxonomy (GTDB): domain Bacteria; phylum Acidobacteriota; class Aminicenantia; order UBA2199; family UBA2199; genus JAHELQ01. Next base: position 28,902 of record CBFDCR010000026.1, on the reverse strand, counting down.
CCGAAGCAGGCAGCGTACCGATAAAGGCCGACACGCCGAGAACATCGGGTTTTTCTCTTTCCAGTAAATTGACAAAATAGATCTCCAGCCGGCGATAAAAATCATCCAGGGTGTGGTTCAACCGGGTTACCTGATCGTCGGTAAGATGGCAGAAAAAATCCTTGTAAACCAGGATTTTCACCAGGTTATAGTATGCCCCCTCATCGGTGTAATGAAGATGGGCCATCATGTGGTTTTGCCACACATCATTGACCAGGCTGTCGTAGTTACCCTGCTTATCCAATGGCACATACCCTTTGAGTGTGCGATAATAAGCGTAATAACCTTCCCGTAGATCCAGTTCGATATTGGCATCCACGGTCTTAACATGATGATAGCCGTGCTGTTGGAGATATCCCTTGATACAACCAATGCCCAGGGGAGGAATCTGGGGAGTCCAGAAAGGTAACAAGACCAGTAAAATCTTTTGCCCCCTGGGATCATCATTCATTATGGGTGATTCGTGTTGAGCGTTCATTGGGTTTCCTCTTGATTTAAAAACCGAAATCTTCAAAATCCTCTTTACCGAAATCGGATTTTACGTCCAATCGTTTGTCCGAAATTTTAATATCTTTTACCAGGATATTCTTGTTTTCCACCACCTGTTTCACGATTTCCAGGTAATGATCCTTGAATTGTTCAATGGTCGATCGTTTAAAAAGCACGGTGGAGTATTCCCAGAACACCCTGACCATGTCGTCGATCTCATAGGCGATGAAGAACCAATCGAATTTCGAGGTTTTGTATTCAAATTCATAGGGCGATACCTTCAAACCGGGAAGTTTGATGACTTCATTCTCCCGAGAATGGATTTCATAATTTTCCAGGGAAAACATGGTGTCAAACAGAGGGTTTCGACTGGAATCCCGTATAAGCAACCCCTGCTTTTTGAGATCCTGGAGTAATTGGTCAAAGGCATAATCCTGGTTTTCAAAGGCATCCAGGGTGCGCCGTTTAACCTGGTCCAGAAATTTTGAGAACATTAAATCGGGATCAACCCTGTTTCTCAATGCCAGGGTATTCATGAACAACCCGATAATATTGGCGACATCGGCATGGCGGCGGCCGGCGGTGCCTGTTCCCACCACGATATCCTCTTCCCCGGTCAACTTCAACAATAACACGTTATATACAGCCAGCATCACGATAAACAAGGTGGCATTCCTCTCCCCGGCGAGACGGTTTAGGGCTGCCGTGTCCTCCCGGCTAATATCAAAAATAAAAACCCTGCCTTCGTAGGATTGCACCGATGGCCTGGGAAAATCCACAGGTATATTCAAAATCGGGGATTTTTCCCGGAACACCTCCAACCAGTAGTCCCGCTGACGGGTCATTGTTTCGCGTCCCTTCTGCCGGCCCTGCCAGTGGGAATAATCGTTGTACTGGATCCTCATGGGGGGTAAAGGTTCCCCGGCGTAGACTTTGATAAACTCATTCCTCAATATCTGGATGGAGGTGCCGTCGGCCACGATGTGATGAACGTCAAACATCAACATAAAACTATTTTCTTCCACCATAACCAGGCCAGCCCTCAAGAGGGGAGCCGATTTCAAATCGAATGGTCGAATAAAACCATCGATCAGACTCCCTATTTCCTCCCCTTTGGTTTCGTAGTACTGCATGTCAAATTCTACCGCCGGGAGTTCCTGCTGGACCGGTTCATGATCTCGCAGCCGAAAGCGGGTTCTCAGGCTGTTATGGCGGCGAATCAATATCTTAAACGTCTCCTCCAGCCTCTCCCTATCTACCACGCCATCCAATTTCATAACAAAGGGCATGTTGTAGGCCGTGCTGCTGCTGTCTAGCTGTTGGGTCAGGTAAATCCCCCGCTGCGCGGCAGACAGGGGATAATACTCCATTTTTTCAGCCGACTCAATGCCCTGGAATACCTCTTTAATAGACGATTTGACATAATCTGACAACTCCCGGATGGTGGGCATACGAAAAATTTCCGCCAGGGGCACCCGGACATCGAATCGCTGGTGCATGCTGGAAACCAGTTCACTGGCATTTAACGAATGACCGCCCAGATCGAAAAAATTCGAGTCGATGCCAATTTTGGCCGCATCTACTCCCAGTACCCCCGCCCATAAGAGGGCGAGGCCCCGGTCGATGTCATTCCTGGGGGCTGTCAATCGCTCTTCCGGGATGACTTCCTGTTCCAGCAGCGCCTTTCGGTCCACCTTACCGCTGGGGGTCAAAGGAATTTTATCCAACTGGATAAAATAGGCAGGAACCATGTACTCCGGCAGCTCCGCCAACAAGAAGGATCTCAACTGTGAAGTTTCAATCTCTTTACCGGCAGCAATGTAAGCACAAATGAATTTTTCACCCCTGGGATCTTCCCGAACCATCAATATCACGGTCTCGATGTCCCGGTGGTTCAATAATTGAGCCTCAATCTCCCCCAATTCGATCCGGTGCCCCCGGATCTTGACCTGGAAATCTTTACGTCCCAAAAACTCTATGTTACCGTCCTCGAACCAGCGGGCCAGGTCACCGGTGCGATATATTACCTCTCCCCGGGAGAAAGGATCCGGGATAAACTTTCCAGCCGTTAATGCCACGTCATTAATATACCCGGAAGCCAGGCACTGACCGCCAATATAAAGATCTCCGGGAACCCCGGCGGGACAGGGGGCCAGGTATGAATCCAGGATGTAGTAGCGGGCGTTTTGTATGGGTTTTCCATAGGGAATACTCTTCCAAAAGGGACTTACGGTATCCACAGGATAAAAATTGGACCAGATGGTGGCCTCGGTGGCTCCCCCCAGGCTGACAACCTGGACCCCCGGGAATGTCTCCCGCAGGACGTCCGGCAGGGCGAGGGGGATCCAATCCCCGCTCAAGAATACCAACCGGAAACAGCCCCGCTGCCGATTCTCCCGGGCTTCCTGGAAAAACGGCGCCAACTGCTGCAAAGTGGCGGGGGCCGAATCCCAGGAGGTAGTCCCCTCCCTAAAAATCATGTCCAACAAACATTGGGGTTCGCGGACCTGGCGGTTGTCAACTACATAAATCGAAGCCCCCACCGCCAGTATGCCGAAAATATCGTACACCGACAGATCAAATCCCAGGGAGGCGACAAATTGCAGCTTATCCCCGGCACCCACCCGGAACGTCCGGTTCACCCATTCAATCACGTTGACCACCGGGCGATGCCGCTCCATCACGCCTTTGGGCACGCCGGTAGAGCCGGAAGTATAAATCACGTAAGCCACATCCCCGGCACTGGCGGCGATGGTTAAGTTGTCCACGGCCTGGCCGCGGATTGCCGCGGGCAGCACGATTTCCTGCCCCGGCAATTGCGCCCTTATCTCCTTCTCGGCATGATGGCAGTGGTTTAAAAAAACGACATGCTCTAAATGAGACAATCCCCCGGCCAAATGGCCAATCTTAGCCAGGTGGATATCGTCGGTAAGCACCTGCCGCGCCCCAAGACAGGACAGGATCCGGCAAACCCGTGATTCCGGCAGGTCCGGTTCCAGGGGCACATAAGCTCCCCGGGCTTTTAATATACCCATCACCGCGGTCACCATCTCGATTGAACGATTCATAATGACCGCCGCCAGTTCTTCCCCCTGGGTACCCAGGTCTCGCAGCGTCCTGGCCAACTGGTTGGCCCGTTCGTTCAATTCCAGGTAGGTGACTTGTTCCTCTCCGAATACAACGGCGGTAAAACCGGCAGCCCGGGAGGTCTGATCTTCGAAAAGCCCCGGCAGGGTTTTCCCCATCCCATAGGGTGCGGCCGTGTCGTTGAAATCGTGGAGGAGTTGTTCCCTCTCTCCGGGAGACAATATCTCGATATCGCACAACCGTGAATCCACCTGCTGCAAAGACGTGGCCAGGAGCCTGCCGAGATGGTCGGCCAACCGCTCTATTCTGGCTTTCCGGAACAACTTGCGATTGTATTGAATGACCCCGCCGAGGCGCCCCTCCTGGCGGTGAAACGAGAAGATTGTGTTGACCCGGAGGTGGCGAATATACTTGATATCGTGGACATTCTCCAATAACACCGCGGTATCGAACAGGGGAAAGCCGTCGGCGGATTCCGGTATTTTCAACTTGTACAGCAAGGATTCGATAGGATAGTTCTGGTTCTCTGCGGCTTCGATCATCGCTTGCCGTACCTGGATCAACAACTCCTTGAAACTCATTTTTTCGTCGAGTCGGGTGCGCAAGGCCAGGACGGTATTGACAAACTCACCCTCCACCTCCTGCCGGTAAATGGGAACACCGATGACGATATCCATATTACCGGTATATCGGCTCAAGAGTGCAATAGTCCCCGCAGCCAGGGCCATGTGGAGAACCTGATCGTAGCCGCTGCACAACCGGATGAGCTTATCGTACAGCTCACCGGTCCAGGTGAACGCCGCCGTTGCCGACCCTTCGCCAGTCATAGTGGGATCCTTGATATCCGTGGGAAAGCCGCTTTTTACCAGGTCTCCCGACAATTTGTCGAGCCAGTAATCCCTCTCCTTTATGTTCTGGGCGGCTGCCATTTCCTGTTTACTTGAAGTCATTCGTTCAAACATGTTATTCTCGCCAATTGGTTTTTGAAAAGAAGCTAAAAACTAAAATCCATATCTTCTCGCAGCGTACTGCTCGCTAAGTCCATCTTTTTTACTCTTTTGTTTTCACTGATAACGGTATCCCGTCCCAGGAATTCCACCAGTGGGGGGACTGCATTTTTATGAAGTCTTTTCCAGCGTTCATCCGCCTCGGTGTAATCATGCAGTGCATAGAGATTGGGCACTCCCAGTTTTTCGCAATGGGCCAGGAAGCGAAACATCCGCTCCTGCATCTGGCTCCGGGTGGGTTCACCCTTGATGACCCTGGTCTCCATGATCAGCATCTCCCTGGCGGTCCCCGGGTAGAGGGATACACTCCGTTCCCGCAGTTCCCGGGAACTGACCTGTCCACAGGGATAATACCAGAACACGTTGGCCCAGGCTTCATAAATGTCGTCCTTCAACTCCTCGATGAGATCAAGGGTCATCTGGAAATCCTCCTCGGTCTCGCCGGGATATCCCACCAGCCAATAGGTGGTGGTTTTAATCCCCCAATGGGCCAGGGCGGACACAGCGGCACGGATCTGCCCCACTGTTATCCGTTTATCCATCAGTTCCAGGACATGGGGAGAGCCGCTCTCCACCCCCAGCCTGGCCCGGTAAAACCCAGCCCGCCGCCAGCGCAGCGTGGTGTCGAGAGAGCCGCAGTGTTTGTCCGCCCGCAGGTAACCGTCCCAATAGATGGAAAGATCCCGCTGGATCAATCCTGCCGAAAAATCATCCACGATGGGATTGAGCAGCGAATCGGACATCAAGAACAACTGGTACGAATATTTCTGGTTTAAAAACACCATCTGGTCGACCAATTGGGCGGTGTCCTTTTTGCGAAAACGGCCCCACTGGAGGGTTTCGGAACAAAAAGTACATTGGAATGGACAACTCCTGGAACCGTAGTTGGCCAGGTTTGGGTAGGCCAAAAGCTGGAAATCGGAAAAATCGGGTACCCCGGCGCTCGCCATATCCAGGGTTTGGTTCTCGATGTCTTTGATGGTGTACAATCTCCTGGATTCCGGGAGTTCGCCGCGCAGCAATTTCAGAAACAAGAGTTCCCCTTCACCCACGATGAACCTGTCGATGTAATCCTTTGTCTTTTCCATAAAAAATTCCAGGTTGGAAGAGCCAATGGCCAATTGGTCTGCAAAGGCCCCGCCCCCCATCACGGTCATAATTTCGGGATACAGTTCCCTGGTCAGGCGAGCGGCGTACAGGGAGGCGGGTATTGTGCCCCGGTAGATGGACAGCCCCAGGATCCCGGGCCGTTCCTCTGCCAACAAACGGGAAAAATAGTCCCCCAATTGATTGTAAAAATCGAACACCACCTCATCCAGGGCATCTACCATCCGGTCATCGACGTCACAGAAAAAAGCTTGCCGGATGATCTCTTTCACCAGTTCCTTGTAACTTCGATCATCCGGCCGGTGGAGATGGGCCATCAGGTGGTGACGAAACACATCGCGACCGATATTGTAGAAATTTCCCTTCTTGTCCTGGGGGACAAACTCCGAAAAACGGCTGAAGTAGCGATCATTAAACGCCTTGAACTCCCTCACCGTATTGCCGTCCACAGTTTTCACCCGGTAACCGTACTGCTGCAAAAAACCCTTGAGACACGAAATGCCCATGGGGGGAATTAGGGTCTCCCAGTAGGGCAGCAGTACCAGGAGAATTTTTTCTTTCCCGGTATTTTTAAATTTCATATTGACAACCTTTTTCTGATGAAAATTCCCGTTAAAAGCTAAAATCTCCCTGGGGCGCCCCGCTTTTGGCGGCCAGCAGCCCGTGGGAAACCGAAATATCCCCGATTTTAACGTGTTTATCCCGGATGACGGCTTTGATCACTTCATAATAGTTATCCAGCAAGTGTTCGATGGTTTCTTGCCTGTACAACTTCGTGCAATATTCCAGGTTGAACACCACATCTTGCATCATTTCATCCACCAGGAAATTCAGGTCCAGCTTCGAGGAGATATTGATATTCTTGAATTTTTTCAATGTGTAGGTCTCATTGCCGAGATCGAATACCGGTTTATTGTAATAGTGAAAATAGATATCAAACAGGGGATGTCGGCTTAACAGCCTTTTTTTGACCACCTTTTCCACCAGGTCCTCAAAACGGTAGTCCTGGTTTTCCAGGGCGCCCATGGTTTTTTCTTTGACCTCCTCCAGGAAACCGGTAAATCCCTTATGCCCCTGGGGAAAACTTCTTATCGCCAGGGTGTTGGCAAACATCCCCACCAGGGGTTCCAGGTCGGGATGGCGGCGACCGTCGGTAACGGTACCGATAACAATGTCTTCCTGGTCGCAAACCCTGGCCAGCAGGATATAGAACAGGGCGAGCAAGACCATGTAGAGCGTTGTATCCTCTCCGCGAGCCAGTTTTTTTAAAGCTGTTGTTGCCTCCTGGGGCAGAACAAATTCGACGGCGCTTCCCTCGAACGAAATGTTGGCAGGTCTTTCATAGTCGAGGGGCAATTTTAACACCGGGATTTCCCCCGAAAATTCCTTCAACCAATACTCTTCTTGCTTCTTGATTTCCGGCAGTTCAACGGATCGATCCTGCCATTGGGCAAAGTCTTTGTACTGAATCCTCAAGGGCGGCGGCTCCAGCCCATTCAAAAAAGTCACCAGTTCTCCCAGGATAATCACATAAGAGCTGAAGTCGGTAATCAGGTGATGCTTGTCGATAATCAGGACATACCGGGCCTCACCGATCTTGATATACCCCACCTTCATTTGCGGCGGGACAAGCAGATCAAAGGGTTTGCGGAAATCCTTCAATATTTCCCGGGCGCCGTCTTCATCGGTTTCATAGTACTCGAAAACCAGATCGCCGGTCTCACGGACCCGCTGGCAGGGATCCATACCGACCGACTCAAACGAGGTGCGGAGGATTTCATGCCTCTGGATGAGCTTCTTGAAAAAAGCGATCATCCTGTCTTTTTCCAGGACACCGCCGATTTCAAAGGTATAATATTGGTTGTAACTGACACTCTCGGGGTTCCACTGGTGAATCACATACAACCGCTTCTGGGCGGAGGAGAGACGATAATATTCTTTTTTTTCCACCGGGTCCAGGTGGGAATAGATATAATCCTTCGATCTCCCCAGGAGGGAGGCAATATCGATCCCGGCTTTTTTCAACCGTTCCTCGAAGGTTCTCCTCTGTTCCGGCGACAGGCTTTCAATACGCTTCTTTAAATCTTCCATAGTTCCCTCCTCGAATCGTTACTATTCACTGGGCGGTGCCATCGCTTCAACTTCTTGTAAAATCTGTTCGGCTATGCTGGTGTCGCCCTTTGCCTCTTTGACCAGTTGGGCAATGCCGACGATATTCTTTTTGATGAATATCTCGCTGACGGGGATATTGATGTCGAATTTACTCTTGATCTTGTTGACCAGACCCGAGGCCTTCAGCGAGTCGCCCCCCAACTCGAAGAAATCGTCATTGACGCCCGCCTCGATGCCCAATAGGTTTCGTAAAATTTCCACCAATCCTTCTTCGATCTCATCCCGGGGAGCCACGTACTCGGTCAGGAGATCGGGCCGCTGTCGAACCTCACCGGAAGACGGTGAACCGGCAAATCCACCCATAAGCGAAGCCCCACTCGTTTCCGCCGGGCCGGCCTGTTCCCTGTAGCGGATATCCCTGGTAGAAACCACCACCTGGGGCAGCGACTCCCACATGACGCGGCCAAAGATGTCCACCCCTTGAGACGGCAGAATCCCGTCTTCGATTTTGTACTCCTGGAATGGTGTCCCTCCCGGGGTCGTGTCCGGCACGGCGGCACCCTGGGATTTGAAGGTGGTGTAGGAGTCACGGGCATAGAGGGGAACCGCATCTTCGCCCCGGGCAGCCTGGGGCGCCAATTTCCTGCTTTTGGGATCGATCTTTCTCAGTGTCAACTTATCTTTGTCCGACATCGTCATCACGATCTTGCCGATATGTTCACCCTGGAGCATGTACTTAAAGGCCCCCGATACCTGGGTGGAAGGGAAGACCTTATAGGGTAGGGGGGGGAATTCCCGGTTGTTGAAGAGTTCCACCACTCGCTTCCAGGTCTGGATGATATTGGGAATCTCACTGGTCATCACGATGGCGTAATAAGTCAAGGCGTTCATGAAGGGGCGCAAACCCAGTTTATAGTCGTTATTGATGTCCTTTACTCCCAGCTCCAGGAAACGGCCATATTGACGTAATAATGAAAGATTCTTGGGTATAAATTCACCGGCCAGGGCGTTGAGTACCACGTCCACTCCTTCACCGTTGGTATACTCCATGACCTGGTCGGCGAAATCCAGGGAACGGGAATCCATGACATACTGGATGCCCAGGGATTTCAGGTACTCCCGCTTTTCTTCAGTACCGGCGGTGGCAAAAATTTCCGCCCCTGCCCAACGGGCCACATTCACCGCCGCCATGCCCACGCCGCCGGCAGCCGAATGGATGAGGACACGCTCGCCTTTCCCCAACTCTGCCTTCTGGATCAACGAGTAATAGGCGGTCATATACGGCATCGGCAGGGTTACCGCCTCTTCGGGGGAAAGTCCTTTGGGGATGGGAGTAATCAGGTTGGTGGGCATGGTGACATATTCTCTAAAACTCCCGGAGATTAAAGCCAGGACTTCATCACCCTTTTTCAAATCTGTGACGCCCTCTCCCACGGCTACAATCTTACCTGTACTCTCGAGTCCCAGCCGCATCTCCTGGTCGGGGGGGACTGGTAATACCCCAAGGGCAAAAAGGATATCTTTGAAATTAAGCGCCGAAGTCATCACCTCGTACTCGACTTCACCCGGGCCGGGAGACTTCCGGTCTATGGGACTGAAAGCCAGGGTATCGAGGTCGCCAAATTGGGAGATCTCCAGGGAGAAATTTTCAACATCTTCGATGGCCGGGATATTTTCCGGAATAGGCCGGGTTTCCATACCGACTTTGCGGAATGTATACCCCTCGATCTCGACCAATCGCTCCCCCTCCGTGTCCATGAGGACTATATCGAACACCTTGACATCATCGGGATCCCCTTCGTCCCCGGCATACTTCACATGGCTGAATATTTTCCCCGGTAACGGTTTATGTATCTTTATGCGTTTGTAGGAGAAGGGCAAAAACGTCTGCCCGTTAAATACTTCAGGCACAAAGGCGGCAATTCCCACGGCCACATCGAGCAGTGCCGGATGCAGGGTATAGGACTTCATATCCCCTGCATAGGCATCAGGCAATTCCAGGCGTGCCAGCCACTCTCCCTTACCGGGCAAAATCCACAGGCAATTCTGCCACCGGGGGCCAAAAAGATCGGGATTGTTGAAGATCTCGGTTGTCCCCGCGATATCGAGGCGTTCTCCTTCGGCGCAACTCTTCCGTATGGCCTCGATATCGTATTTTACCGGCTCCCCGGCCGCCATAACCGCCGCCTCAGCCCGGGCATGAATTTCCCAATCTCCCTTTACGGTCAAAGAGCGACTCCTCACCTCAACGGGAAAATAGCCGTCACTCTCCTGGAAAACGGTCTGGACTTCCCTTTTTTCGCCCTTTTCCAGGATCAAGGGCTTCATGAAATTGACATCCCCGATCTCCATGACCGTCCCCTCATCCAGGTGGTGCGCAAAGGCAGCCCGGATCATCTCCAGGAAACCGGTACCGGGTAACGAGGCTTTTCCCACCAGGATTCGATGCTCATCCAGGACCCAGGAACAGTCGGCTGTAAAGGTGGAGACAGATACTTCCCCCCCCCGGGGTTCACCCGTTCTATAATCAAACAGCGGATGGGCCATCTCCTCTTTCGGCAGAGGTGCAGGGGAAGAGGCATCATTCATCATCTTTTTCATGGCGTTTACCGCCATACCCACTTGCTGCCAGGCGTCCCAGTTGATGGAGATGGTGAAGCTGCCTGGGGCGGTCCGGTGGTGGGCGAAGGCATCGAGAAAGGCGTTGGCCGCGCAGTACCCCACCTGGCCAATGGGGGGTGAAACCGAAATGACCGACGAGAACAGTACCAAAAAGTCTAAAGACGCCTCCTTGAAGATATGGTAAAGAACCAGGGCACCATTCACTTTGGGCCGCAGTACCGATTCCAGGTTCTCATGGGTTCTCAATTGGATCAAGCCGCCGTCGGCAACACCGGCGGAGTGAATGACGCCGTTAATAGGACCGAAGCGCGCCTGTGCCCGGTCAACCATGTTTTTCATCTGGTCAAGGTCACTTACATCCACATCAACCGCCATGACCTGGGCACCCAATTTTTCGATTTCCTGGATGGCGCGAATTTTTATGATGGTGGGGTCTTCCCCATCGTGTTCCTCGATCCACATCTGCCAATCTTGCCGGGGAGGCAGTGGGGAACGGCCGGTCAAAATTAATTTCGGCTGAATTTTTGGAGCCAGGTCTTTAGCCAGCTCCAGGCCGATGCCGCCGAGGCCGCCAGTCACCAGGTAAACGGCGCCTTGCTTGAACCTGGGAGCAGGTTGTTCTTTTTTCTCCAACCGCCTGGGATCGAAGGATTGGGCCCAACGCTGGCCATCACGGTACGCCACTACGAGATCCGCGGTTTCCACCGTCAATTCCGCCGCCAGTTTCCGTACCAGATCTTGTTCCAGGCTGCCGTCACAATCGGCGGTATCGATATCGATTGACTTACAATAGACATCGCCGTACTCCCTGGGGATGAGCCTCACCGGTCCGAGCATGGTGGCCTGGGTCGGCCGCTGTAAATCACCGCCCACTACCTCCTGCATATTGGTGGAAACCACCGCCAGGCGACACTTACCGTCTACCCCGACTTTCCCCAAAGCTTGAACCAGGAAAACCAGGCTGTAAAAACCCAAAAATTGAGACTGCTGGAGACCATCCAGCGCCAGGGGCGGTTGATCATCGTCTGAAACATTCCATAAATGGGCCACCCGATCCGGCACCCCCCCGGACTTCTTGAGTTCCTCCAGGAGAGCATCATAATCCTCACTCTTCCCGGGATTAATGACATACCCCGAGGATTCATCCCCGGCAAAACCGTCCCCTGCGGTCACCGTGACGATTGTCCCCCCCCAGCGTTCCAGTTCCGACATCAATTGGGAACAGATTTTACCGTTATTGGCAAAAACCAGCCATTTCCCTTTGCCTGCCGCGGCATTTTCTGCGGCGTCGAGGCCAACAGGTTTCCAGGTGGGAACATAAAACCAGTCGGCAACATCCGTTTTCTTTTGAGGAAGTTGGGGCGATACCGGGCTCACGTTGCCCAGTTGGAAGTTACGGAATTCTATTGTCTCGGCCCCCATATAGGTGAACATGTTCTGTTCAATCCAATTGGGCTGGCTATCGAAAAAATAGGTCGGCAGCGGCAGCCGGTGCCTCTTTTGACCGTCGTAATAATTCTCCCACTTGATGGATTGACCATACAACCACAGTTCACCCATTTTTTCGAGCAAGAACCTATCGTCCGCTGCCCGGTCTTTCGGATGCCGCACCAGGTTGACGATAAACTGGGTCGCCACCTTGTCTTTATGCTGCCTGACAAAGGTGGCCAGGGCCTTACCCGGGCCCACTTCTACAAAAATCCCATGCTCCTGCTGCAGTAACTCCGTTAAGCCGTCATTGAACCGCACGGTCTGCCGGATATGCCTGGCCCAGTAAGCGGGATCGGTGGCCTCATCCACACCGATCCAGGTGCCCGTCACGTTCGAAATATAAGGGATTTGCGGTTTATTCAGGGTGACTTTCCCGACCTCTCCTGAAAATTTCTCCAACATAGGTTCCATCATACGGGAATGAAAGGCGTGGGATGTATGGAGTCGTGTGCTATCGATACCTTCACCGCTTAAATGCCGGGCGAATTTTTCTATCGCCTCGTGGGTACCGGAAACCACGCAGAGGGAGGAGCTGTTTACAGCCGCCATTTCAAGGTCTTCGGGCAATAAAGGAATCAACGCCTCTTCCGGGAGGGGGACACTCAGCATCGACCCGGTGGGCATCCGCTGCATCAATTTTCCCCTGGCTAGGACCACCCTTAAGGCATCCTCCAGGGACAACACACCCGACAAAGTCGCCGCCACGTATTCCCCGATACTGTGACCGATCATGGCATAGGGTTCGATCCCCCACTTCATCAACAACCGGGCCAGGGCGTACTCGATGGTAAAAATGACCAGTTGGGATATCTCCGTCTGCTTGATTTCCTGGCTCAATTCCTCCTGTCTGTCATCCGTCAATTCGCCTGGAAACAGGATACTTTGCAGATCCACCCCATGAGCGGTCTTCAATATTTCAAAACAGCGGCCCACCTCCTCCTGGAAAGAGGGTTCATGGTGGTAAATGTCCAATCCCATGTTTACGTACTGTGATCCCTGGCCGGAAAACATAAAAATCACCGGTCTTCGCTGGTCCCTGGCGGCAAAGGATTTCATTCGTTCGGGGTCCCGGGTCCGGAGAATCTCGACCGCCTCTTCGGCACTGCCGCAGACCAGCATCCGCTTACGCTCCAGGACCCGCCGCCCCACCTGAAACGTAAAGGCCGCATCTGTTAGGTTGATGTCGGGATTTTCAGCGAAATAGCTTGCCAGCCTGTCGCAATTCCCATCCAGGGACTTCGATGTTTTCGCCGAGATCAGTATCAATTTCCAGCGCCTCGCCTCAGACGAAGGCGCCATCATCGGAGCCTCTTGCAGTACGGCATGGGCGTTAGTCCCACCCACGCCAAAGGCGCTGACACCTGCCCGCAACGGGTATTTGCCGTTTGTCCACTCCCTCAGCTTCGTATTGACGAAGAAGGGACAATTCTCAAAATCGATTTTCGGATTGGGTGTAGAAAAATTCAAACTGGGAGGTATATGACGGTGTCGGAGTGCCAGGATTGTCTTGATCAAGCCGGTAATCCCGGCGGCGGCATCCAGGTGGCCCACATTGGACTTGGCGGATCCTATCGCACAATACCCCTTTTTATCGGTATTGAACGCCTTCTTCAGAGCTTCGATCTCTATGGGATCTCCCAACATCGTACCGGTGCCGTGGGTTTCGACGTAGGTGATAGTCGCCGGGTCCACCTCGGCCACCTGGTGGGCCATGTGGATGACCCGTACCTGACCTTCGACCGCTGGCGCGGGAAAGGCCGCCTTGTTGGAGCCGTCGTTGTCAACGGCCGTACCCTTAATCACGGCACGAATCGTGTCTCCATCCGTCATCGCCTCTTCCAGGGCTTTGAGTACCACCACCCCCACACCATTACCGAACACGGTACCGTTGGCATCGGCGTCAAACACCCTACAGTGACCGTCTTTGGACAATATGCTCCCTTCCACGTAAAAATAACCGCTGGTGACCCCCAGGAGTACCGATATCCCCCCTGCCAGGGCCATATGGCACTCCCCGTTCAGGATGGCCTGGCAGGCCAGGTGGGCCGCCACCAGGGAGGTCGAGCAGGCGGATTGGACCATGACGACCGGGCCTTTCAGGTTAAAATTATAAGCCGTTCGGGTGCCCAGGTAATCCTTATCACACAATTGCTGGGTGGCCAGGCTGCCGATATCGACGGATTTACCGGTCAGTTCGATCCCCGCTTCCCACTGTACGCTGGTGGTACTTCCGGCGAAAAGGCCGATCAATCCCTTATAAGTTCGGGGATCGTAACCACTGTCTTCCAGTGCCTCCCAGGCCACTTCATGAAAAATTCGCATCTGGGGATTCATGATCTCCGCCTCTTTCGGCGTATAACCGAAAAATGCGGAGTCAAAATATTCAATATTATCCATGGAGGCCCTGACTCTTACCCAACTGGGATTGCTGTATAATTCAGGATTTATCCCCGACTTTTCTAAATCTTCATCTGTAATTGGCACCAGGGACTCTACACCATTCTTGAGGTTCTCCCAGAATTCCTGGAGATTTCCAGCCCCGGGAAAACGCCCGGACATGCCGATAACGGCTATTTCCAGGCCTGTTCCCTGATCAAACCCGCTCTTTTCTTCCATAATTTACACTCCTCGTTTGATTTTTTGCCTTCGGCGATTCAGTTTGGCTTTATTTCTAAGATGCGACCAATCACTTTCATTTATCGAAATGTCTCCCCCTTTCAGTTTACCCTCCAGGAAATCCACCTGGGCTGCGATGGTCAGGTATTCATATACCAGGATGGACGACAACTCGTTGCCAAAACACTCCTTTAGCCGGGAATTAAGCATAACAGCCTTCAATGAATTGCCGCCAAGATCGAAAAAATTGTCGTGGACACCGGGCCTCTCTAACCCCAAAACCGACTCCCAGATGGCTTGCAGTTTTTGCTCCATCTGGTTCCGGGGAGCCACGTATTCCCTCCGTTTCACCTCATAATCATTAACCCGATGAATCGGTAAGTCCAGCAACTTTTTGGCGCTATCCTGCCGGGCCGCTTTAAGAAACCGGCGGTGCAGGTGATCGACGCCAACGACCTGGGGGCGGGGATTGCCAACGGATGGTTCTTTCTCTACACGTCTCTTGCCCTTTTCCCGGGATTCTCCCGAGGGATCTACCATGCCGCCATCCTCGATACACTCCATGGACAGCGTGTATAGACGATAAGCCTCACTCTCTTCCTTCAATTCCCAGCCGGTTCGTTCCAGGAAATCAAAGAACGGGCGATTTTTTTGCGTGGGATAAAATCTCGCCTCCAGGTTGGCCATTCCCTTGTGCCGGTACAATTTCTCCAGTTCCCGCAGGATCGTATTTTCCACATTGCGTCCCAATACCCGGCAGCTCAACAGGAAAGTATCGATAAACAGGCTTCGGGCTCCCTCTTTGACAATGACGACCCCCACCAAACCATAGTCCCCGAAACGGTCGTTTACTTCTACCTGGAAACAGCGGTTCCCCGGTGTCTGCATCAATTGACGGATTTCCGCTTCGCTGCGGCGGATGGTACTCAAGTTGAATTGATTGGTCCTCTGGGTCAACTGGGCGACCCGGGGTACCTGGGATTCTTGAACAACGTCCATCTTAACCTTGACCTCGAGATTTCGAATAAAATCCTCCAGGCTGCCCACCTGGCCGCGCATCTCCTGCCGTCTTCTTTCGGCAATATACATATCGGTGCGCCGTCGATCTTCTTCAGTCACCCTCAAAATATCGAAGGCCCAGATATGATTCAAGAGAGAGGGGATTCGTTCCGGGTCTTTTGGCAGTTGTATCGTAAACACCTCCGGGCAATTGGTTTTGACTTCCGCACACTCCACCGCACTGTCATCGATAAAAATGAAACTGTCGGGGCCGACATTTAAGCGGTCGGCCAATTCCACCAGGTTGCGGGATTTCGGCTGCCAGTTGATGTTCCATTCCACCAGATGTTCTCTTTTAAGAATCATCCCCGGATTCTTCGTAAAAACCTCCCAGACATCGGGCTCGTTATTCTTGCTGCACAATACCAGGAGCATTCCTTCCCGGCTTTTTTGTTCGACAAAGGCCTGCAACTGCCGGAATGGCGGCTCCACCTTCACGCCCAATGCCCCGTCTTCCCCGCAGATTCCCTTCCATAAAGTATTGTCGCAATCCAGGGCAATGACCTTGAAGGGTTTGTGATGAAAGACACAGACTTTTCGGCCCAAAAAAGTGCCAAGGGCAGCAAAATACTCTTTGGTAAAGGGCAGGTGGGCCTCCCGGTCCATATGGATATCATACATTTCTGTCACATGATACAGGGAATCTAATTTACGGAAGTCCAGGGGATACACATTGTTCATCCTGTCAAGGACATCCAGGAAACGGGCCGTCAGATCATCCAGGTAACGGGTAAGAGCTCCACTGAATCCCAGGTGAGAGGATACAGGGAATACCCCCACGAAATAGGGCACGGATTTATTCTTCTTATTCAGGATGTCCAGGAATTCATTAAAACTCTCCTCTAGTTTTTCACACTTTTTTTCATCGTCACCCTGGAAATCACGGATCCAGTCTTCAAATCGTACCAGCAGCACATTAATCCCGCTGTTGCTGGATACCGGGCTTCCTTCGTCCAGTAATTGTTGAAAGACCTGGTTGTAGGCCGTCAATTCCACTGTAATGTCCAGGTGAAATTGCTTTCCCCAATATGTAACATAATCGGCAATGGGATCTGCGGTAAAGGTGGCACAAACCACCAGCTTCACCCGCCTGGGGGAAGCATCGTCGAGGCGATTTCGTTTAGCCTGCAGCCGTCTCTTTTCTTCTCCAGGAAACAACTCCACTGCCGCAAGTTTCCGGGCAGGGTCGTCCAAAACCATCTCCAACAGGTGATGGAAATGGTCGACAACCGCTTGCAGGGTATCCGGGGTAAACAATTTGCTGTTATATCCCCATCGGCAACGCAGCGCGCCGTTGGCCTCCCGGAATATATCCACCTTAAAATCCAGGGCAGCGGCTGGGTTCTCCAACTCGTAGGGACTGCATTTTAATCCCTTTAACTGGGGGGAGAACTCTCCCTCCAATTCGTCATGGAGAATGAAGGCGGTGTCAAACAAGGGGTTGCGGGAGAAATCTACCGGCGCGTCGACATTTGCCACGACTCTTTCAAAAGGAAAATCCTGGTTGTCATAGGCGCCCACGACCATCTTCCTGACACCTTGCAGAAATTGCAAAAAATCCCCGTCTTCATCCAGCCGGACACGAACCGGCAGGAAATTGATAAAAACACCGATCACCCTCGCTGCATCCGGGTGCCTGCGCCCGGCGGCCAGTAGACCGATAATGATATCCGTTTGCCCGCTGTATTTCCCTATCAACAGGGCGTATACAGCGAAGAGGAGTATATTCGCAGTGACCTGGTGACGGCTGGCAAAGGTTTGCAATTTAGCTGAGTGCCCGCTGGAGATCGAGGAATTAATCATCTTGCCTGCAAATGTTCGATGCGCCGAGCGCGGGAAATCCAGCGGCATGGTCAGGCGGGGAATTTCACCCCCCAGGGGGGAGTGCTGCCAGTATTCCTCCTGGGCCTTAAAGACTCCCTCCGCCAGCCGGTGATTTTGCCAATGGGAAAAATCTTTATATTGAACTGTCAAAGGGGGCAGCGGATTGCCATTGTATAGGGCGGAAAATTCCTGCAGCAATATGACCGACGAGATACCGTCGCAGACGATATGGTGCATATCAAACATCAAAATATATCCGGATGTATCCATTTGAAGCAGACGTACCCTCAACAACGGCGCCTTTTCCAGGTCGAAGGGGCGCACAAAATCATCGACCAGGGCAAAGAGATCTCTGTTTAGCCTGCTGGCATCGTAAAATTCCACCGCATGCGCCACATCCTGGTGAATCACCTGCGCCGGCTCTCCATCTATCAAGGCAAAGGAAGTCCTCAGGGATTCGTGTCTCTGGATTAAATGTCGAAATAGCCCGTCCAGTTTGTTTCGTTCCAGGGCACCCTCTATCTTGATGGCGGTGGGCATATTGTAGGTAGTGCCGATTCCCTGGAGTTCATTCAGGATAAACAATCGCTTCTGGGCCGATGATAAGGGGTAAAAATCCCGGAGTTCGATGGTTTCGATAGAGCGATACCCGCGTTTTTTCGCTCCCCGGATGTATTCTCCCAATCCCCGGATGGTGGGCACCTTAAAGATTTCCCCCAGGGGAATTTCTACCTCGAATTCCTTGTGGACTCGAGAGGCCAGCCGGGTGACCTTCAAGGAGTGACCCCCCAACCGGAAAAAATTGTCATCAATACCAATCACCTCTACCGGGACAGCCAATAATGTTGACCAGGTCTTTACCAGCCTCTCTTCAACCGGGTCCCTGGGGCCGACATAAGCGGTACCGGCCTTGATCTCCGGCATGGGCAGCGCCTGGCGATGAATCTTGCCATTGGGCGTTAGGGGCAGCTCCCGGATAAACACAAAATGCTGGGGAATCATATATCCGGGCAAATATTTCGCTAAATACTCCCGCAGCCTAAACGAATCCGGGGTCTCGCCGTTATCCCCGGCTCTCACCAGGTAGGTACAAAGATACCTGTCCCCGACGCCATCTTCTCTCGCCAACACCACTGCCTCTTTGATACCGTCATATTCTCGCAGTCGGCTCTCGATCTCCCCCGGCTCGATCCTGAAACCCCGCACCTTGACCTGGTTATCGAGCCTGCCGATGAATTCTATGTTTCCAGTGGGCAGCCACCGGGCCCGGTCACCTGTCCGGTATAGGGGGCTACCGCTTCGCTTAAGCCCTGGAATGGTGGAATGATGGAATGATGGAATAATGGGATTTTTCACGAATTTGTCGGCGGTGAGTTCGGGGTTGTTGAGGTAGCCCCGCGCCAACCCGTCCCCGGCGATGTACAACTCACCGGGAGCCAGTAAGGGCTGCGGCCGTCCCCATCGATCCAGGATATATATGCGTGTATTGGCAATGGGAGAACCGATATCCACGGCATCTACGCCGGTCAGATCCCTTACGGCGGACCAAACAGTGGTCTCGGTGGGCCCGTACATATTGTAGATCCTGGCCGTTGTCCGTTCCTTTAGGGCTGTCAACAGCGCGGCGGGCAGGGGTTCGCCGCCAATCATCACCTCCTTGACGTGGCGCCAGCACTCCCGGTTCAAATCCCTATCGATGAGCATAGATACACCCGAAGGGGTGGCCTGTATCATGTCCACGCCACAGCGGGAAATGAATGCAGCCAGCAATCGTCCATCTTTCTGGACTGCTTCGTCCGCCATCGCTACCCGTAACCCTTTGACCAACGGCAGTAAGGTTTCCAGCACAAATATATCAAAAGAGACCGTTGTTAACGCCAGGATAGCCTTTGAAGGGGCAAAATCGATTCGCCCGGCAATGGCCTGCACAAAATTATTGACGCCGCTGTGTTTCACCAGTACAGCCTTGGGAATACCGGTGGAGCCGGAAGTATACACCAGGTAAGCCAGATTATCGGCGGTGTTTACATTGAGGGGATTTTTTAACTCCTCGCCTCCCCAGTCATCATTGGACAGATCGATGATTTCACCGGGAAACTCTTTTGGCCGGGCCGATAGAAAGGCGGTGATCAAAATCTCCGTGCCGCTGTGACGCAGCATATAGTCAATCCTCTCTTCCGGGTAAATCGGGTCAATGGGTAAATAGGCGCCACCGGCCTTTAAAACCGCCATGATAGCGATCAACAATTCCAGGGAGCGTCGACACATGATCCCCACGGAGGCATCGGGGATTGCCCCCTCCTGGCGCAGCAGCCGGGCCAGTGCATTGGCTCTTTTGTTTAGCCCCCTGTAGCTCAAACACCCCGGGGCGCACACCAGGGCCGCGGCATCCGGTGTTCGTTCCACCTGCTCTTCAAACAACTGCTGGATGACCTTATCATGGGCACAGGGCAGATCGGTGCGGTTAAAGCCATACAAAATATCCTCTCGTTCCCCTTTGCCGAGGATATCGATCGCTGCCATCTCCTGTGCCGGGGAGTGAAGAATGGCCCGTAAAACCCTCATAAAATGGCTGCCCATCTGCCGGATGACCCCGGGGGTAAAGAGCATGGGATTATAAGCGAAGTCAATTTCGATTCCCGAAAGTACCTTGAAAAATACGGCCAGGTCATAGTGGGTCCGCTCAAACATGGTATAGGAAAGAATGTTTATGTCACCACTCTCCCCGCCGACCCCACGGATGTCGATGGGATAATTTTCGACAATGAGTAAGGAGTCAAACAGGTCGCCGGTACCGGTTAAACGACCAAATTCCCGGATATCCACCAGCGAGGTACCTTCAAATCGCTTTTGCTGCCCCAGGATGTTGTTGGTGCGTTGTAAAATTTCCTCTACCGTATTGCCATCCCCGGCGCGCCAGCGGAAGGGAAGGGTATTGATAAAAAGTCCCACCATCCCTTCTATTCCATTGATAACAGCGGACCGACCGGACACGGTGATGCCGAATATAAGATCCCGGCAGTTATTATAGCGATGCAGGAGCAGCCCCCAGGCACTGTAAAACAGGGCGGCGGGGGTGATATGGTATGCCTTTGAAAAACCGTCAATGTCCCCTTTTAAGGCGCTGTCAATCGAGATGTTGTAGGTGTTTCCCGTGTCTATCGTACCGGCATTCTCTCTCTTCAACGAAAGCTCCGATTGGCCGTCAAAGCCCGCCAGGTACTCTCCCCAGAAATTTCCCTGCTCCCGTGTATCCTGGGACTGGAGCCAATCGATAAACTCCTTAAACCTGCTCTTCACCGGTAAAACCGGCTGCCTTTGATACCGCAGGGTATGGTAATATTGAAACAACTCTTTCAGTATGATGCCATTACTCCAGCCGTCGTACAGGATATGATGATTACTGATCACCAATTGATGCAGATCGACATTTAACCGGCACAAAGTCACACGGAAGCACGCCTCCCGTAAATCAAAGCCTTGCTTTCGGTCGTTTACCTTGATCTCCTCGAGGAGTTGTGTTTTTTCCTTTTCGCTTTTCCCGGTAAAATCAAAGTATTGCCACCGGGAGGGTAAAGTCTTCAGCACCACCTGGACCGGATGTTCGACGTTTTCCCAGCGAAAAACCGTGCGCAGCACCTCATTCTTCTCCACCAAAAGCTTCCAGGCGTCTTCAAAATGTTTAAGATCGATGGGCCCTGAAATATCCAGGGACAACTGCTCAAAATAGTGCTCGACCGCATGGTCTCTCAGGTAATGAAAGAGCATGCCTTCCTGCATAGGGGTGAGAGCATAGACATCTTCGATATTTTTTCGATCTATTTTGTTCACCTGGCCCATGTTTCTTTACCGTGTTTTCAGCCGGACCTCGACATATTTAACCGGGAAGATATTATTCATACCGCAGCGAAAGGACAGGATTAGACCTGGCGACCTTGACCACATGGTGGGTAACGGTCAATAGGGAAATCCCGAAAACAATGACCGCCGCCAGGATGAAAGGCAAAAGCCCGATGTGGACGCGGGTGGCAAAATTGTTCAACCAATTCTCCATGATCCAATAGATGAGGGGCCAGCCTATAATATTGGCCAGGACAATGAGTTTGGCGTAGTCCTTATAAAAGAGCGACAGGATATTCGCCGCGGTGGCGCCAACTGCTTTCCTGATAGCCACCTCCTTGGACCTCCTTTTCACACTGGAAAAAGAGAGACCAAAAATTCCCAGGCTGGACAAGATAATACTCAACAGGGCAAAAGCCCCGAAGGTCTGCCCGAATTGGAGTTCTCCTTGATATTGCCGGTTAAAATAGTCTTCTAAAAAGAAATAAGCAAAAGGATCCCCGGGAAAAAACGCATCCCATGACTCTTTTATCCTGGCGATGGTTTTTGCCGGGGGGGCGCTGCCTAGCTTGATGGAATAGTAGTCTCTAAGATGGGGGACACACATGAAAAAAATGGGATCCTGGGTACGTGTTAAGGCGGTCTGACAATAATCCCTGGTAACCCCCACGATTTTCAGCTTAAGATTGGCCCCCAGGTAAAAAATCTCACGGCCAATGGCATCGTCGGGATCGGGGAAGCCCAACAATCGGGCGGCCGTCTCCGTCAGGATCGCCGCCGCAGCCACATCATTAAACTCCACCGAAAAATTTCTCCCTGCCACCAATTCTACTTTATACAGGGGGATAAAATCGTAATCGATGAATACGCCATATAAAAAAGCAGAGTCTTTATCGCTGCCCTGGTCGTGCATCATCTTGGCCGAAGAAAAAATCTTCATCCCCGGGATATTGTTGGAAATACAGATGTTTTTCACTTCAGGATACTTCAAAATTTCATTCTTAAAGGGGGGAAAGACCTTCCGGTACTCCGGGCTGTTTATTTTTTTGGGGCCCCTTATAATTAAGGTATTCTCGATATCAAAGCCCAGGTCCTGGTCTTTTAGGTGGGCCATCTGTTGGTAAATCAAAAAAGTCCCGGCGATCAAGATAACGGAGATCATAAATTGAAACGCCACCAACCCTTTCCTCAAGATGAGTTTCCCGGAAAAACGACGAATTTTACCTCGAATAGATGAAACCGGGGAAATACCTGTCATGATATAGGCGGGGAAAATTCCCGACAGGCATACCGAAATAGCAAAAAGCAGCAGGACCTGGAGGATAAACAACGGCCTTCCAGATAACGACAGATCGAGGGACATGCCGGATAGACCATTAAAAAAGGGCAAACAAATCCCGATAAAGAGCAGGGATAACAAAATCGCGATCAAACCCAATAACATGGACTCCAGGAGAAATTGGTCGATCAACTGCTTCCGCGAGGCGCCCAATATTTTTCTCATCCCCATTTCCTTTAGTCGCACCATTGCTTTGGCCGTGGATAGGATGGCATAGTTGATTGAGGCAACGAGCAATATAAGCCCTGCCGCTATGAGTAAAAAATAGACATTTTTGGCACTACCGTTGGGCTGCAATTCCAGGAGATAATGGGAATTGAGATGGATATCCCTGAGAGGCTGGAGGTGAAATTTGAGGTAGGTATTTTGATAAGTGTCGGCCAAGCCGGGGATATCACCGGCCAGCTTTAAATAGAGGTCATCCATCTTTTGATCGAAGCCCGACACCTCTGCGTTCTTTTCCAGCAAAACATATACATAATAGTGAAAGCCAATGAGTGTGTTATCCGCCTGCGGGCCCTCGATGCTGTTGATCAATGTCTGGTACGATAGGAGAATGTCGTATTTCAAATGGGAATTGGCCGGGGCATCCTGGATGACGCCGGTGATAACGTAATCCCCTGTGACATCCACCTTGACTTTGAGTACCTTGCCGACAGGATCTTCATCGGCAAAATATTTTTTGGCTGCCGATTGTGAAATCACCGCCGTATTGGGATTTTTGAGGGC
Organism: uncultured bacterium; assembly: GCA_965603365.1. GTDB lineage: Bacteria > Acidobacteriota > Aminicenantia > UBA2199 > UBA2199 > JAHELQ01. The sequence continues at coordinate 5,541 of CBFDCR010000026.1, read as the reverse complement.
CGCCTGCCTGTAGCCTTTTAAGAGGGGAAAGGAGAACATATCCAGGAAAGAGGGTTCGGCAAAAATAAGATTATCCTCCCTCAGGTTGATATTGTTGACCGACACAATGCCGTCCCGCTGGACCAACCTGGAATAATCGACCACCTCGGGGAATTGCGCTTTCAGGGCCGGCGCCAGGCCGGCACAGGCGGTGGCCCAGGCATTGGTCAGTTGGCCGCTCTCATACAGTTCCGTTCTTACTCGATAAATATGATCGGCATGCAGGTGGAAATTGTCATAACTGGTTTCATGATTTACATATTGTAAAATGAGCAGAAATGACCCCAGGCCTACCGCCAGCCCAAGGGTACTCACGATAAAAAAAGTATTGTTTTTCAATATTTGTCTACAGGCGACTTTTAGGTAATTTTTAAGCATAACTTCTCCTACTACTATATCAACTCGGCCATAATCGCTTTCTGGATGTGAAGACGATTCTCGGCCTCGTCGTAGATAATGGAATGTTCACCATCGACAATCTCTGCCGTGGCCTGCTCGTTCCGGATAATAGGCAGGCAATTCATGAAGTAGGCGCCTGGATTGGCCCGTTTAAAATGATCTTCCGAGACACACCATTGGCTTCTCTGCTCATTGCGAATCTTCTGATCTTCTTCACTGGAGATATACTGGGCCTTCCAACTTTTTACGTAAATGACGTCCGCCCCTTCAGATGCCTCCTTGAGGTCATTGGAAAATTCCAATGTACCGCCGTGATCCTGTACTGTTTTCCTGGCGAAATCCACGTACTCTTCATCCAGGTCAAAGCCCCGGGGATAGGCAAAAACCAGGTTCATACCCAACAGCGTCCCGGCAACCATCATGGAGTGCGGTACCCCCGGCGATTTCTGCCGCCAGGAATAACCCCAGGTAAATACCACTTTTTTCTTCTTGTAATCTTCGCCGAACTTTTCCTTCATGGTCAATATATCTCCCATCACCTGACAGGGATGATCCTTATCGTCCAGGGCGTTGATCAACGGGATATGAGCATGCCTGGCAATCGTGTTGAGCGCTTCTCGCCCCTTGCCATATTGGGTCATGTCGTATATGCGTACCACCAGGCCATCGAGGTACCTGCTCATTACAGCGGCGGTATCAATCAGGCTCTCGTGGTAAATCAATTGGGTATCTTTATAGTTCAAAAATTCCGCCTGCCCTCCCATCTGGCGAACCCCCACCTGGAAAGATATCCGGGTACGGGTGGAAGCCACGCTGAATAAAAGTCCCACGTGTTTGCCAGACAGGCGTGTGTCAACAGATCTCTTGCCATTCTTTATCTCTTCGGCAAGTCGCAGGATACCTTCGAGTTCCTCTTTCTTAAACTCCATCAGGCTAATAAAGTCTCTCTTTTTTAAGTTCATGAGTCTTCTCCGTATTTTAATGGTTTATTATTGAAAAGCTTTTCCCGGTTATCAGGATTGGTCCAAAAAAGGATTGTACCAGTCCCGATTGTACACGGTATTGGTATAGCGATCACCTCGATCGGGAAACACCGTCGTCACGTTAATGTCCCGGGTAAGAGTCACTCCCTTGAAATACTTTTTTATCGCTGCGTATACCGACCCCGAAGATCCCCCGGCAAAAATGAAATGTTTTTGCAGCAATTCGTGACACATGATGATCGTACTTTTTTCATCCATCATGACCACGTCGTCAATCCTGGCCCGATTGAGAATATCGGGTACCATGCTGGAGCCAATGCCGGGGATCAATCGCTTCCTGGGGGGATGGCCAAAGATCACTGATCCTTCGATATCCACGGCGATCACCTTTGCCCGGGGAAACCTCTCCTTGATCTTATTGGAAACCCCGGTAATGGTTCCCCCGGAACTAATTCCCAGGAAAATATAATCGATATGATCCACTTGATCGCATATCTCCTGGGCCAGGGTCCGATAGTAGGCCTCCGCGTTTAACGGGTTCCCGTATTGATTCACCCAGTACGAATTATCTATTTCTTCCAGCAGTTCTTTCACTTTCCCAATGCGGTTCAGCAAGTATCCGCCATTACAATCCGGCACATCTACCTTGATGGCCTGGGCACCGAAAAAACGGATTAATATCTCATTTATAGGCGAAATACAGGGGTCAATGACGGCAATAAATTTTAAACCGTTATACCGGCTGTAGGCCGACAGGGAGATGCCGAAATTCCCGGACGATGATTCCATGATGGTTGTATCATGATCGATCTCCTTATTGGCCAATAACGTCGTCAATATATAATTGGCCGCTCTATCTTTAACAGAGCCGGTAGGATTAAAAAATTCAAGTTTGGCATAAAGATTAATATGTCTATAATCCTCCATCTTCAACCGGACCATGGGGGTATTCCCCACACTACTTAAAAAATTGTCGAGCATCTTAAAACCCTCTTAACAATAAATTCACGGTGTCAAACAGCCTTAGTGTTCAATCGACCCTGCCGCCCTTTTTTTAAACATATGTATCTATCGGGTTCAATCAAGAACAAATCCCTGAATTCCTGTACAAAATAATCGGTGTTGATAAAGCCCAACATTTTTGACAGATCCACGGCGGAAACCTCATGATCCCTTTCAATGAACTGGAAGGCCCGATACAGCTTTTCCCGTAAAATAAAGTAATCCAGGGTGATTTTATGCTGCCGTTTAAATTCTTCGTTTAGATGCGTTTCCTTGATCCCCCAATGACCCGCAATGATTTTCCCATCAAGACCTGCCAGGTCTCGATTGCTGCGGCTTAAAATATAGGGTATCACCCGCTCGCCAATGATCTCTTTTTCAATAGCAGCCCCTCGTGTGGACAAGCTCCCGCCGTTAACATCCAAAACCTTGTTTGATAATAACAAGTTATTAAGATTCATTTTAGATTTATAAAAGTATCACAAATACGAAAATTCCGAATACAAAAAAAACCAACGTCAGACTCTAACAAAGGCCAAATGGAGATTGAATGATAAAAATCATTACCTTTGCGGCCCAACGGTTCTAAATAGTAAAAGCCTTTTCAATAAATGATTTAGAGGAAAAAATTCATTTTATTTTGCAGATCATCCAGGCTGGCTTTCATCCCCATAGGGCCGGCTAATCACCGGGACCTCCCGGCACATTGAGCCATTCACCCTTTATTCTACCATCATAGACCTATGCCGCCTCTTTTACTTATTGTTCCAGGCCCATCAAGCTAAAACGAGAAAAATCAATTTAAAAAAAATGTCCTTTATTCATGCCATGCTGCCTCCAGGCAGCCAACAACACAGATAAGAAAAAAGCCCTAAAGGTAATATTTTTTATAACTTAAGGCTCCTATCACTGGCCTAAAATTCATGGAGAAACGGTCTAACAGGATCAATCAATATCCTGGACCAGGAAAGGCAATTTTTTGACCAACCCGGTTTTTCCCTTCTCATCGATATGATAGATCCGCAAACTTTTCATTTTTAAATCCAACCGGCAAAACAAGAGTGCCCCAACAAATTTAGCGGCCACCTCCACTGCCACACCCAGAATATAGATGACCCCAATATCTCCATTAGTCCCGGCCGCCTGCTCTCTTTCCACTACACGCAAAAAAAAATCTCCTTAGCCCGAAAACCCTTACAATCCCGGTTTTTCAAATCCTGATCCGTAAAGGCGTTCAGGAAAAAGGGATTTCTATTCTTGATTTTATCCGGGATATCGTCTTGTTTTTTCCTGTATTCCAGGTGAAAATGATCAATCTCCACTCCCTCTCCATTCCCTCTCTTAAAATCCAGGCAGCGCAAAAACTTCTCCGAAAAGGCCATGTTAAATTTTTCAGGCCCTAGGTTTGCAAATCTCATCCGGGGAGGCAGGTACAGGGGGATGACTCCCAGGTTCAGTAAAAAAAAGGTCAGCTCCCCGATCCGACGGGTATTGCCGGTATTGGTTCCAAAAGCCGCATGGTTTCCCATTGTTAAAATATCCGGCACCTCGTAATCCTTCCAGGTATGTCTAAGAATCCTGATCACTTCATCGGTAGATAAACCCTGGATTTGGCTGATTATACCATATTGGTAGGGTGTGGAATAGCTGCAAGATAAAAGATAGAAGCTGTCCTGTCGGTCCACCGAATAATGGGACACATAAAAATTGGCGTTCATGACCAACTTCCCCATTTTTTTTAACAACCTCCCGACGAGATTCGCATTTTTTGTTTCCTGTTTTTCTCTCCCAGGGACTTTTTTTAGTTTGTCATATTCTCTCAAGCAGCGATTAACAAACCACCCGGAAATGCCCGTACCGTATTTTTCTTTATATATCGGCCGGATAAATTTTTCACCCACATGTACTTCGCCCTGTTCCTCCAACGTTTCCCTGATCTGGACAACCCGTCTCTTTTCCACCACGCTGTATCTTCGCAGCCGGCCTTTTTCCCAACCCCGATGATCCTGGGTGACCTGGGAATCATCCAACTCCAGCCAACGCCGCACACTATCTTTGCTGCATCTTAAATACCGGGATATTGCCCGGTTACTCCAACCTTTTTTTTTAATTCCCTGGCTCTTTTTCTCTTTTTTACAAGGACTTCTTTTTTCATGATTCTTTCTCCTTATTATTTTTTTTGGTTTTTTTTACCTACTTTCAATCATTAACATCACCTACTAATACTAATGGGGACGCCCATTGAAGTATGGAAATAGATGGTTTTGCCGGTTCTATTTCATCCTTTTGGGTTATACTCAAAAGTTGATGGGGCGGCAAAAAGTATAGTTTCAGATAATGGGTTTTACGGCTAGAAATTTCAGAAATCATATAAATATTAATTTTTCATGATTCCATTTTTTTATCCATTGCCGATATTGACTTAAAAAACACAATAAAAGCCAATTCCATGCAAAATTTGTTCGCCCCATCCAATGCCTCAATTAAACTTTTACACATCTGAATATATTTAATCCCAATGCTCTCAAAATACATACATACTGGACAGACCTCATCCCTCGAACTCGAAGAAATCCCAATTTCATCTGGTTCTTAAGTCGGGAAATACTCCCCTCTATTCCTGCCCGCCACCTGTATTGATTTTTAAAAAACTCACTCTCCTGAAAAATCCGACGCTTTCTTTGTTTAACTCGATCAGATGTATAGCGAAGTCTTGATGCTTTTTTTTCAATACGAACCGGACAGCGATCCAAACATGAACACTTTTGACAGATAGATCGTTCAAAATTTGCCTGAAAGCGGCTTTTCACTGAACTTATTTTAAATGGCTTTAAACCCACAGGGCAACTTAAAACAAATCCAGCCTCATCAAGCTCAAATTGTTCTAAAGTAATTCTATTCTGTTTATGACCTTTAGGAGGAAAAGAAGGTGCTACTATTGTTGTCCCATGTTCCGCTCCAAAAGAAAGATTATCACTTGAACCATAATGAGAATCGGCTAAAACTGTCTCAGGCTTGATGCCCCTGCTTTTTGTCTCCAGCAAGGCAGGCTCTAAACATTTAGAATCATGGACAGTCATTTTATCAACGGAAACATGGGTTATTAAGTCGGCTGAAT